>NZ_BAAAQD010000028.1:0-162856 GCF_039531485.1 Dactylosporangium maewongense
ACGAGGCCGTGACGAAGGAGCCCCTGCAGGCGGCGATCGACAGGTACGCCGCCGCGAACGCCGGGACGAAGATCAGCACGCCGTCGTACCCGTACAACGACTACCTCAACCAGGTCCTGCTGCAGGTGCAGGGCGGCCAGCTGACCGGCGCCGTCCAGCTCGACGTCGCCTGGCTCGCCACCCTCGCCGCCACCGGCAAGCTCCTGGACCTCAAGAGCGTCGCCGCCGGCCAGGACTACGCGGCCGCCCCGCTCGCGCTCGGCCAGTCCAAGGGCGTGCAGTACGGCCTGCCGTGGACCACCGCAGGCATCGGCCTCATCAGCAACACCGAGCTGCTGACGAAGGCCGGCGTCACGAGCGCCCCGAAGACGATCGCCGAGTTCGAGGCGGCGCTCACCGCCGTCAAGGGCCTCGGCGGCGGGGTCGTGCCATGGGCGGGCATGACGAAGGTCGACCAGCTCAAGGACATCATCCCGTGGCTGTGGGAGTTCGGGTCGCCGATCGTCGAGAACGACAGGATCATCATCGGCGACGACCCGTCGATCGAGGCGCTCACCTGGTACAAGAAGCTCTACGACCAGAAGCTCATCGCCCCCGACGTCAACCGCGTCGACGCCCGCGCCCTGATGTCCCAGGGCAAGACCGCCTTCTACGAGGACGCCATCGGCGGCCGCGCCGCCGTCACGAAATCCTCACCCGACAAGGACCTCGGCACGAAGATGGTCCCCGTCGCACGCCCGGTGAAGAACGCCGGCGACAAGCCGCGGCACCTCGCCTGGGGGCAGATCATCGTGGTGGTCAACGGCGCCGGCGCGGCCGCGGCCGCGAACTTCGCGAAGACCATCACCACCGACACCGGCTACTCGATCCCGTGGTTCACCAAGGCCGGCCTGCCGCCGACCACGACCGCGGGGCAGGCCGCCACCGAGGTGAAGAACGACAAGTTCGCCACCGACTTCACCAGCCAGATCGGCGTCAACTCCAGCGCCAGCCCGTTCTGGATCTACCCGCAGTTCTCCCAGATGGAGAAGGTCCTGGCCGAAGAGGTCCAGGCCATCCTCATCGGCAAGAAGACCCCGAAGGACGCGCTCATGGCTGCCCGTGACCGGATGAACGCCCTCATCAAATGAGTCTCACCATCGCCTCCGTCGAGGCCATCGCGCTCGCCGCGCCGTTCGCCGACCTCTACGACACCGTCCCGGACTGGCTCACAACCCCCGCGTCGAGCCACCGGGTCCTGCCGCGGCTCGGCCAGTACACCACCCTCGTGCGGATCCGGACGGTCGACGGCATCGAGGGGATCGGCGAGTGTTACGGCCTGCCCGAGCCACGGGTGACCGCGACGATCGTCGGCACGCTGCTCGCCCCGATGCTGGTCGGGCGCGACGCGGGCGCGTCGGAGGCGCTGTGGGAGCTGATGTTCGGCGCGCAGTCCGGCGCCGGCCGGACCGGCGGGTTCTACCTGGAGGCGATCAGCGGCGTCGACCTGGCGCTGTGGGACCTGCGCGGCAAGGCCGCCGGGCTGCCGGTCCACCGGCTGCTCGGCGGGCCGGTCCGCGACACGGTCCCGGTCTACGCCAGCCCGATCCCGTTCCTGCCGGACGTGGCCGAGTCGGCCGAGCGCGCCCACGCGTTCCTCGACCAGGGCTTCCGCGCGATGAAGCTCAAGCTCGGGCGCGGCGAGGCCACCGACCTCGCCCACGTGTCGGCGGTCGTCGACGCCCTCGCCGGCCGGGCCGCGCTGCACGTCGACCTCAACTGCGCCTACGACGTGAAGACCGCGATCCGGCTCGGCCAGGCGCTCGACGGCCTCGGCGTGCGGTGGCTGGAAGAACCCCTGGCCACGGACGACGTCGCCGGGCTCGCCGAGGTGCGCGCCGCCGTCCGGATCCCGGTCGTGACCGGTGAGAGCGAGTTCAGCCGGTACGGGTACCGCGACTTCCTGCTCGCCCGCGCCGTCGACGTGGTCATGCCCAACCTGGCGCGGGCCGGCGGGATCACCGAGGCGCGGCGGATCGCGGCGCTGTGCGACGCCTTCCACGTCACCGTCTCCCCGCACGGGGTCGGCTCGGCGGTCGGGCTCGCCGCGGCGCTGCAGTTCGCCGCCGCGACCCCCAACGTGCCGATCTACGAGTACAACCGGCTGCCGAACCCGCTGCGCGACGACCTCCCGGTCACCAAGCCGTCCCTTGTGGACGGTGCGCTGGCGGTGCCGGAGGGGCCCGGCCTCGGCGTCACGCTCGACGAGTCGCTCATCGCCAGATACGAGGTGTTCAGAGCATGAGAACGGTCGTGACGGGGGCGGCGGGCGGCATCGGGTCGGCCGTGGCCGCCCGGTTGCAGGCGGACGGCCACGACGTCGTGGGCATCGACCGGCAGGAAGCGGACCTCACCGACCCCGGCGCGGTCGAGCGGGTCTTCGCCGCGATCGGGACCGTCGGCGTGCTTGTCACGTGTGCGGGGCTCACCGAGGGCGCGCCCGTCCACCGCACCGACCCGGCCGACTGGCACCGGATCATCGACGCCAACCTCACCTCCGCGTTCCTGTGCGCCCGCCAGGTGCTGCCCGGCATGACGGCCGCCGGCGAGGGCGTGATCGTCACCATCGGATCCGTGCTCGGGCACACCGTCGCTCCTGGTCTGCCGGCGTACGCCGCCGCGAAGGCCGGACTGGTGGCGTTCACCCGCCAGCTCGCCGTGGACTACGCCGCGCACGGCATCCGGGCCGTGACCGTCTCACCGGGCTGGATCCGTACACCGGCGACCACCGCACGACTGGGTGGTCCCGAGGACGAGGCCCGCCAGCGCGAGGCGCACCTCGGCCGGCTCGGCACCCCCGAGGACGTCGCCGCCGCGGTGTCCTTTGTGGTCTCTCCCGCCGCGGCCCTGCTGACGGCGACCGAGATCGTGCTCGACGGCGGCGCGTCGGCCGTGCAGGCGGCCAGCCTGCTGCGGACCGCCCCGCGCGCCGCCTTAGGTCTTCCACCACTGTGAGATCCGAGAGGAGTTCCACCGCCATGGCACTCACCCGCCGCTCCACCCTCGGCCTGGCCGCATCGGCCGGCGCCGGGGCCGTCCTCGGCACCGCCGCCCGCACCGCACCCGCGTCCGCGGCCGCCGCCGACTACGTCATCCGCCACGACCAGCCCCGCCAGACGATCTGGGGGCTCGGCGTCGAGCTGCAGTTCGACTCGATCGGCTCCGGCAACAACGGGCTGCCCGAGGCCACCACGTCGGTGCCGCACGACCTGGTCGCCGAGGAGCGCACCCGGCTCTACCGGGACATGCTGAAGGTCCGCCCCGACCGCGGGTTCCGCTACTGCCGGCTCGCCCTCGGCCTGTACCTGCGCGGCCTGACCGCCGACCGGAAGAACATCGTCGGCCGGTGGCCCGAGCAGATGGCCGAGATCCGCGAGCTGATCCAGCAGTCCGGGATCGAGGGTGTGGCGGCCGAGTACTGGTCGCCGGCGCCCGCCTGGAAGTCCACGAACAGCTACATCGGCGGCACGCTCGCCTCGACCACGCCGGCGGCGCTGGACCAGTTCGGCGACGCGCTCGTGCGCGACATCGAGTACCTGGAGGCCAACGGGATCCCGGTGAAGATGTGGGGGCTGCAGAACGAGCCGCACCTGACCAACCTCGCGTATTCCGCGTGCGGCTACTCCAACGAGCAGTACTACGCCGCGTTCAAGGTCGCGGCCGGGAAGATCCGGGCGAGCCGGCCCGACATCCACATCCACGCCGACTCCAACGCCGGGCAGAACGGCCGCGGCGGCGCGCTCATCCGCGCCGACGCCACCGCGCTGTCCTATGTGGACGGCTGGAGCTGGCACCGGATCGGCGCCGACAGCAACGAGCAGCTGACCGCCGGCGCGTTCACCGGCAACGCGGCCGGGAAGGTGGTCTACAACAACGAGTTCGAGTACCTGTCCGGCGGCACCAGCGACTGGCGGATGATCAACACCGCGCAGTCCATCATGAACTGGATGACGTTCCAGAACTCGCCGACCTGGTTCTGGCTGCACGCGCTCAAGCCCACGTACAACACGGAGGCCGCCGGCTACTCGCTCGGCTTCTGGCGCCCGTACGACGACAACGACTTCACGAAGTACGCGAACATCGCCAAGGGGCACTGGGACTACAACCGCCAGAACTGGCACGCCGTCGCCGGCTTCGTGCAGTACCTGCCGTGGAACTCCGTGCGCCACCACGTCGACGAGGGCACCGTGCGCCAGGACCAGCGGATCATGGCCTGGAAGACGCCGCAGGGCAAGCTGGTCTTCGCCTTCACCAACCGGGGCACCGCATCCGTCTCGTACACCGTGGACACCGGCTCGACGCGAACCTTCCACGGGCAGCAGTACACGCCGTCGCAGTACAACAGCGGCCTCGGCGACAAGACCGGCCCGGTCCTGGCGCTGACCCTGCCGCCGAAGTCCATCCAGTTCTGGATCGAGAAGGTCTGAGACCGCTGGTCATGCGGGCGGGAACAGCAGCGGCGAGTCGTGCTCGCGGTACAGCGCCGGCCGGGCGAGCAGGTGCGTCCGGCCGCGGGCGAACGCGTCCGGCACCGCCCAGCCGGCGAACAGCCCGAGGTAGAAGCCGACGCTGAACTCGATCGCCGCCTCGTCGCCGATGCGGTAGCGCATGCCGACGACGTGGTCGATCCGCGCCGTCAGCGCCTCGGCGAGCCGCTGCGAGTAGCAGGCGTTGAGCACGACGCAGCGGATCGTCGAGCTGTGCTGGCCGAACAGCCCGGCGAGCCCCTCCGGGGTGACCTTGGTGCTGTTGCCGGTCTCGTCCTCGACGCACAGGTTGCCGTCGCTGTCGCCGTGGCCGGAGAAGTGCACGATCTGCGGCTCGTAGTCGACGAGGGCCTGGCTGATGTCGTCGAAGCGGGCGGCGAGGAAGGGCTCGATGCGGTACTGGTCCCGGTGCCGGCTCAGCTGGAGCCGCTCCTTGACCTTGCGCATCTCCAGGTCCGACCGCAGCTGCGGCAGGTTGCGCGGGCTGGCCGCCAGGTACAGGACGGTCTGCACCGACGGGGACTCCTGCCGCGGCTCGACCGCCCGCACGACGACGGTCGCATGGTCCTCCTGCCGGGCCGTGCGGAGGTCCCCGCCCAGGTCCCGGTAGCCGTACGTGGTGCTGACGGTGACCGGCACGTGGCGCCCGCCCTGGGCCGCGTTCACCGCGAAGGTGCACCTCGCGGTCGCGCCGTCGGCCAGGACGGCGATCCGGGACCGCTTGCCGTCGCCGGAGAAGGGGCCGACGACGTCGACGATGACGTCGTCGAGCGGGACGCCGGTGGTGTTGGTGACCCTGACCGACAGCTCGTCCCACGCGCCGAGGTCGAGCTCGCGGTCCTCGCACTCGACGCGGAGGCGGCCGGAGGGCTGCTTGCGGCGCTCCGGCGCCGGCGCGGCCGTCGCGGTCAGGCCGGCGCGGAAGTCGTTGACCCGCACCGGGCTGTCGTTCTCGTCGCGGTAGGAGAAGTTGGTGCTGGTCAGCTCGAACGCGCCGGCCCGCCGGGCGGCGACGGTGACCGTGTGCGTGTGGGTCTGGCCGGCCCGGATCGCCGGGATCTCGACCTGGCCGGAGCCGCTCATCAGCACGACCCCGGTCGGCAGCCGCAGCTTGAACACGACGTTGAAGCACGAGCCGCGGCCGGTGTTCGCGAAGCGGATCGACAGCGGCGTCGCACGCCCGGCGACGACGTCGCCGGGCGTGACGGAGACCTCGATCATGGCCGGACGACCGGTCGGGGGTCGGCCCAGCCGTGCCGCTTCACCGTGCCCTTGTGGAACCTGTCCACGCAGTCGCGGCAGTGCATGGCGGGCCGCGGCACCGTCAGCCCCGTCGCCGGTGGCGGCACGTCCGGCAGCACCGACAGCACGTGGGTGAACTCGGCGAACGCGTCGTCGGCCGCGACGACCCAGCCGTGCTCCTCGCACACCGGCATGCCGCAGTGGTGGCACACGAAGATCTGGTGAACGTCGCGCCCCTCGCCGTTGACCCCGCACTTGATGTTCATCGTGACGCCTCCAGCCTGCTGAGCTCCGATTCGATCCGGGCGACGATCCGGCCGTGCGTGTCCTCGTTGATCCGGCCGTTGATCACCGCGTCGTCCGCGGCCTCCCGCTGCCGGACGAGCTCGGCGCGCCGGTCTCCCGGCGCCGGCCCGCCGTTCGACGCGACCGGCACAGGCGCGACGGGCACCGGCGCCGCCGGCACGGGCACGGTGGGCATGGACCCGGTCTGCATGGACCCGGTCTGCATGGGCACGGCCGTCGCGGACACGGCGGGCATCGGGTCGGCCCGCACGACGTGCTCCGGGACGGTGTCGACCAGCTCGCCGTGGTGGATCTTCTCCGCCGCCCCGGGCAGCGCGTGCCGCCGGACGGTCCGCTCGGCCCGGGCGGCCAGCAGGTCCGTGACCCTGGTGTGCAGGCTGACCCAGGTGTCCTCGATCCGCCGGAGCAGCTCGTCGCCCTGCAGGTCCGTCTCGACCGTCGCGTCCGCGAGGTCCATGACGGCGCCGGTCGTGCCGGAGGACTCCCGGCTGTCGACCAGGGTCCCCTTGGCGTACGCGCCCTTGACCGTCACCTGCACGACCGTGTTGCCGGTGAACCCGTCCTGCACGGCCATCTCGTCGCCGCGCAGGTTGATGTCGAAGTCCATCGGGAAGAGCCCGACGTACATCCGCCCGGCGATGTCCCAGACGCGGTTCACCACACCCATCCGGACGTCGTCGCGGAACGGCGGGTGCTCCACGACGCTCTTCACGTAGTAGCCGTCGGAGCTGATCGCGTTGGTCAGCTCCGCGACGGTCCGCGAGTCGGGCAGCACCCCGTGGAACTCGTCCGCCCGGTGCCGGCCCTGCGCGAGGTCGCTCTCGTGGTTCTCGTCCGGCACGACCCGGTCGTCCTGGTAGCGGATCGAGCGGAGGCTGGCGTCGAAGGTCACCGCCACCTTCGTCTGCGTCTTCGGCAGCGGCGAGTGGCCGGGCCCGCCGCCGGGCAGGTAGACGCCGACGCCGGTCACCCCGGACAGCAGCCCCTCGAAGGTGGCCTCCACCTTCCCGGAGAGCGTGAGCCGGCTGCGGCTGCCGTCGTCGTCCGGGTCCGTCGACTCCGGCACCTCCGTGATGGGCCGCTCGAACCGCAGCTGCAGGGTGAGACTGCGCGCCCCGGGCTGCGGCGGCGGCAGCTGCTTCCAGCGGATCGTCCGCCGCCCGCCGGACCGCCCGATCGCCACCTGGCCGGGTGCGGAGCTCTCCACGGTGCCCCAGCTGGCCGGCACCTCCAGCTCGATGAGGTCGAACACGGCGAGGCTGAGCCGCTGCTCCCGCTCGGGGCCGAGCCGGTTCCAGTGCAGGTCGATCTCCAGCGCCCGCCGGTCCGACGCCGGCACCAGCGACGGCACGATCCACAGTGGAATCTCGCGCGGGCTGCGGCGGTCCTGCACCTCGTAGTCGATCGCGAGGGTGCTCTCGCGCTGCGGCAGCTGCGGGTCGGCGGGGAACAGCTCGTGCTCGTCGGCGGACTCGCCGCCGATCGAGACGCCGGTGCCGCCGCTGAGCACCGGCGCCTGCCCGGCCCGGAACGCCAGGCCGACGTCGCCCTGCAGCATCAGGTACCCGCCGGAGAACGGCACCGGCTCGGCGGCCGGCACCCCGAACTTCCTGCGGTAGGCGCGGAGCGCGGCGTGGCCCTCGTTGGCCGACATCTCGGCCGTCAGCTGCCCGGTGAGGGACTCGACGGTGCTCGTGTACTCGCCGTCCTCGAGCCGGACGTACCCGGAGAGCCGCTCGAGCAGCTCGACGGTGTTCACCTGCGGGACGAGCGGCAGCGGCGGGCGCACGATCCGCGTGGCCATGGCCCGGTCGAGCAGCCAGGCGCCGCCGCCGACCAGCCCGCCGGTCAGGATCAGGAACAGGCCGAACTTCGCGGCGACGCACAGCAGGAGCAGCCCGAGCACGGCGGCGCCGGCGCCGGCGTACACCCAGGGCATCAGGCTGCCGCGGACCATGTGCACGTGGTCCTTGCAGTGGTAGACGGCCTCCCGCAGGCCGCCCAGGTGCAGGCCGGCGAGCTCCTTGCTGGCCGGGCGCGCCTCCTCGGCCGACCCGCCGGGCATCCGGACCAGCGTGCCGCCCTGCCGGTAGGCGAGCGGGCTGTGGTGGTCGCACATCGGCCGCTGGCAGTGGTGGCACACCGCGAAGACGCGGTCGGACCCGCACTCGTGACAGCGCACCCGTGGCGCGCGGTCCACCAGTTCTTCAGTCATGATCCCGCCGACTTCCTGGACAGTTGGTGAGAGTGGTAGCGCTCGCGCAGCTTGCTCTGGAATGCGTTGATCTCGCGGGTGAGCTCCCGGTGGTCCCGTGGCAGCGTCGCCATGACGGACACCTTGAGCCGGCCGCTGTCCCTGATCCCGCTGACCTCGTAGTCCGAGCGCAGGAGCTGCTTGTGACCCTGGGTGGTGCGTTCGCCCTCGACGGCGACCAGGAGGTCCAGGCTGTCCGGCCCCTGGCTGCGGTGCGCCACCACCAGCCACGTCGGGGCGAGCGGGTCCTGCGGATCCTTCGGCCGCGGCTCGTCGACCGTGAACCTCGAGTTGCGCAGCACCGTGACGACGTCGGTGATCCGCTTCTCGTCGGGGAGGATGTCGTCGACGACGAACTGGTGGTAAGGCGAGAACGCCCGCCCGGCGAAGATGTCGGCCGGGTAGACCATGGTGCGGACGTTCAGCTTCGTGGCCAGCTTCGGCTGCGTGCGCTGCGGGTGCCCGGTCGCGTCGTAGAGGCGGGCCTCCATCCCGGACAGCAGGTAGTCCGGCACCCGCACCCGGGCGGTCACCTCGAGCTGGTCCTGGTCGAACAGCTCGCCGGGGTGCCCGATCTTCAGCAGGCAGTTCGCGCTGAGGAAGACCCGGGTGCCGGCGCCGTTGCCCGGCCCGCCCTCCTTCACCTCACGCATCGGGACGGCCTTCCACTCCAGCCGGCCCTTCACCGGGTTGTACCGCACGGGCGCCCGGCGGATCCGCTGGTCGGGCTTTCCGCCGAAGTTCTCGATGTACAGCTCGGTGCTGCGCATCGAGGTGAGCGTCGGCCACTCCACCGACATGTCGGTGACCGAGGGCCGCAGCGCGGGGTAGCCGGCCTTGACCGGGATCGCGATCTTGACCCGGAACGTCAGCAGCAGCGCGCTGGAGAAGCTGGCCTCCTGCTGGAGCCGCTCGATGACCAGTGACGGGTTCTCCCGCCCGCGGGTCATCAGCGTCTGCATGGTGTCGAACGTGCCGGTCAGGGTGTCCAGGTCGTCCAGCTCGACCGTCAGCGCCACCGGGTACACCGGCGGGTTCTCCGGCTGGTAGTCGAGCGTGACGACGCTCGCCTGCCGGCCGCCGCTCAGGTCGAGCGTCCCGTCGCGGTCCGCCACCGGAATGCTCAGCGGGACGAGGCCGGCCTGGCCGTGCGGCCGCATGACGTTGCGCAGGCCCGACGTGTTCGTGTGGTCGGCGAGCAGCAGGTGCCCGATGGTGGCCCGGCGCTCGCCCGGGGCGCCGCGCGTGCCGAGCGCCCGCTCCACGTCGGCGACGGCCTGCCGGGTGAAGAACTCGTACCCGTCGTACGGGACGGTGGCCTCGATCCGGCCGGCGCCGTCGCCGACCTGTTCGATCGTGGGGTTGCGTGAGATCTCCTGGTCGACGGCGTAGGTCTCGGTCAGCTCGACCTTCTGCGGCGTCGCTCGGACGTACACCGTGTCGTCGCCACGCGCGCGCCGCTGTCCAAGCATGGACACGTCACTCAGCCTCCATCGGGATGTCGGGCGTTCACTCGCACGCGGCTTCTGACGGACAGCGGCCACCGGCGCGCTGTCCGTCAAGTGAGCCTTGAGCGACGAGTGAAGGAGCTGGGGCGTGGCCGAGACCGACATCCACCTTCGGATCAATGAGGCGCTGAACGGGCGGCGCGGCCAGCGGGCGTTCGTCGACCGGCTCAGCGCCGGCTGGGCGGCGATGACCGGCGGGCTCGACCGCCTCGTCGGGCTGCTGGAGGCGGCCGACCAGGCGGTCCGGCGGGAGCAGGACGTCGCGGAGCGGGCGCGGATCATCGCCGAGGTCGGCGGGCTGCTCCAGCAGGGGCGCGCGCTCGCCGGCACGGGCGGGCGGATCGTGGACGCGGGCCGGCAGATCGACGCGGCGGCCGCCCGGGTGCGGCGGGAGACCGTCAACATCGGCGTGATCGGCGCGACGAAGGTCGGCAAGAGCACGCTGCTGCGCACGATCACGAACCTGCCGGACACGGTGGTGCCGTCGACCCGGTTCAACCCGACGACGGCGGCGGCCAGCAGCATCTACCACACCGAGGGCACGCCGTCGGCGACGCTGATGCTGCACACCTGGGCGTCGTTCCGGGACGGGTACCTCGCCCCGCTGCACGACCAGGCCGGTCTCGGGCCGGTGCCGCAGGACGTCGCCGGCTTCCGCGACTACCGCTACCCGGCCGCCGGCAGCGCCGAGGCCGCCGGCGCGAAGGCCGACGACTACCTGCGCAAGCTGCACGCCGCGCACCGGTCGCTGGCCAGCTACGAGGCGCTGCTGCTCGGGCCGGACCGCACGGTCAGGGTGCCGTTCGAGCGGCTCCGGCCGTACATCGCCTATCCGCGCAAGGAGACCGGCGACCCGGTGGAGGTCCAGCCCTATCACGCGGTCCGCAGCGTGCGGATCGAGCAGTCCTTCCTCGACGGAACGGCGACGCGGCTGGGCCTGATCGACCTGCCCGGCTCGGGCGAGGCCGGGCTGGACATCGACCGGCAGTTCCTGCAACAGGTGAAGAACGAGATCGACCTGCTGGTGATGGTCAAGCGCGGCGACCGCAAGGGCGCCAGCTACCTGGCCGAGGACTCCTACACCCGCAACCTCGCCGACTCCGCGCGCGGCGGCGTGCCGCTCGAGGACTACTACGTGGTCGTCGTCAACCGCGACCGGGCCAACGACCCGGAGGGCGAGTACTTCGACAACACCGTCAAGAGCGTCCGGGACGCCTCGCTGGAGCGCGACATCCGGGTGCTGACCGCGGACGTCGCCGTCCGCGACGAGGTCGTCGAGGAGCTGCTCCAGCCGCTGCTGCGGCACCTGGCGGGGAAGCTGGCGGACATGGACCGCGCGGTGGTCCGGGCGGCGGTGTCGGTCGCGTCCGGGGCCGCCGCCGCGGTCGCCGCGTTCGCCGCCGAGGTGCGGCGCAGCGGCCAGGACCTGGCGCAGCTGCTGCCGAACCGGGAGGACGAGTTCCGGACCCTGGCCGAGGAGCTGCGCAACGACCTCGCCGACGACCTGTCGCGGCTCGTCGACCGGTACGACGCGGCGCTGGCCGCGGGCGACGCCGGCCGGACCCTGACGGAGGCGATCGCCGAGGCGGTCGGCGAGGCGCGGGCCTGGACGCGCGGCGGGCTCGGGCACGGCGACCGGGCCACCTGGACCACCAAGATCCACGGTCAGTTCGTCCACGGGCCGCTGGAGACCAAGCAGGACGAGTACTACCGGGCGAGGACCAGGATCGGGGAGATCTTCAGCGGGATCGACCTGTCGCTGGCCGAGTCGGTCCAGCAGCTGTGGGACGACGTGGCGGAGGTGCTGCGCGGCCGGTTGACGCCGGAGCTGGTGCCGGCCGGGCCGAACGCCCTGCACGACCTGCGGGCCACCGCCGGCGACCGGCAGGCGAGGATCCTCGCCGGCGCCCTGCACCGGATGTGCGAGCTGAAGAAGGACTACGGCAGCGTCGTGCTGCGGGTCACCCAGCCGATCGTCCGCGAGGTGCACTGGGACACCGTCGTGCCGCCGTCCGCGCCACCGTCCGCGCCGGCGCCGTCCTCGCAGTGGCCCCCGCCGCCGCGGTCCGTGCCACGCCCCGCGGCCGCGCCGCCCCAGGCCGCGCCGCCCCAGGCCGTGCCACCCCAGGCCGCTCCGGCCCAGGCGGCTCCGGCGCGGCAGGCCGCGCCGACCGGCGGCGGCAGCAGCCAGTGGGTGGTGATGCCGGACGGGTCGCGCAAGCGCGTGTCCCGCGTCGTCGGGCAGTTCGGGCATCCGGACCCTGCCGTGCCGCAGCGGGCCGCGTTCCAGCAGACGGCCGCGGTCGGCGTCGACGGCCTGTACGACGAGCTGACCGCCGTCGTCGAGCACTGCGTCGTCGAGCTGGAGACCGCGCTGCTGGACGAGGTGCGGCTGATGACCCGGATCCTCGCCGCCGCCGCCGACCGGTTCTTCGACACCGTCATCCGCACCAACCGCAGCGAACGCGACTACGAGAACCTCTGCCGGCAGGACATGTCGTCCATCTGGCCGCAGCGCTTCGACGGCGGCAACGCCAGGGTGGCCGCCGAGCTGGAGCGGCTGCAGGACCAGGCGCGGGCCGTGACCGATCTGGCGACCGCGGTGAGCGGCCTGTCCGCCGACCGCGGCGCCCCCTGATCCCAACCCGACCGAGAGGAACACCATGGACCACTCCGGAGCCAAGCTCCTGCCGTTCTACCTCGTCGTCGACGTGTCGCTGTCGATGCAGGGCAGCAAGCTCGACGAGGCCAACAAGATCATGCCGGCGATCGTCGACGCGCTGTCGGAGAACCCGATCCTGTCGGACAAGGTGCGCTTCGGGCTCATCGACTTCTCCGACGACGCGCAGGTCCGGCTGCCGCTGTGCGACCTGCTCGACCCCGACCTCACGCTGCCGGCGCTGTCGGTGCGCGGCGGCACCAGCTACGCCGCCGCGTTCCAGACCCTGCAGCGGGAGATCGACGCCAACGTCGCGCAGCTGAAGGCCGACCAGTACGTCGTGCACCGGCCGGCGGTCTGGTTCATCAGCGACGGCGAGCCCACCGACCAGAAGCAGGTGTGGGAGCGGGCGTTCGCCGACCTCACGTCCGCGCGGATCTACCCGAACTTCATCCCGTGCGGCGTCGACCAGGCCGACATCAAGGTGATGAGCTCGCTCATCCACCCGTCGGCCGGCGCGAAGAAGATGGCGCTGTACATGATGGAGACCGGCCACGACCCGGCGAAGGCGATCACCGGCATGGCCGAGATCCTGATCTCCAGCATGATCCAGTCCGGGTTGAGCCTCGCCGGCGGCGGCACCGGCACGATCCTGCCGCCGAAGTCGAGCCTGCCGGCCGGCATCAAGCAGTACGACCCGGACGACTTCGTATGAGCCCCGAGCTGCTGCCGCTGTACCTGCTCGTGGACCTGGCCGGCGAGCCGGCGAACCCGTCGAAGCAGGCCTCGGTCGACGCGTTCGTCCAAGGGTTCATCGGCGTGCTGAAGGAGCCGGACCTCGGGTCGCGGGTCCGGCTCACCGCCGTCGGCTTCGGCCGCACCGTGCGGCGCGTCCTGCTGCGGGCCGAGCCGGCGCACGCGAGCGGCTCGCTCCCGCTCCCCGTCGAGGGGGAGCGGGCCTACGGTGCCGCCTTCCAGAAGGTCGCCGGGTGGATGAAGGAGGACCTGGCCACCTTCCAGGCCGACGGTCTCGCCTCGCAGCCGCCGCTGCTGCTGGTGCTCGCCGACGGGCCGCAGGCCGGGGACGACGAGTGGGAGACGGCGCTGCAAGGGCTGACCGCGGCGCACCCGCTCGCCGTCGTCCGGCTGGTGTACCACCAGGGCCACGACTGGGACGGCGCACCGGTGGATCCGGTCGCCGCGGCCCGGCGCATCGTCCAGGGGCACGCCGCGCTGGGCCGCTCGGCCCCGCGCCGCCCGTCACCGACGAAGCAGGAAACCGCGGCACAGGCACCCCAGGTGTTGGCGCACGGGCCCGCCCGGGCGCAGGCCCCGGTGAAGGCGCACACCCCTGTCCTGACCAAGGCCCTGGCCCCGATCCAACCGCAGTCCCAGCCCCAGTCCCAGCCCCAGTCCCAGCCCCAGTCCCAGCCCCAGTCCCAGCCCCAGTCCCAGCCGCAGCCCCAGTCCCGGTCCGAACCGCGGGCCGAGGTACAACCCCAGGCTCAGCCGCCGGGCCGGGGGCCGGAACCTGCCTGGGCCGGTGGGTTCACGCCGTACACCGTCGGGGAGCCGGGTGCCGCCGCGCTGAGGGTGAAGCCGCGGCCCGACCCGGCCGAGTGGGACCGGCGCGACACCGTCCTGGACGGCGTGTACCTCCACGACGTCACCGACCGCCGGGTCCTGCAGCTGCGCGCGGCCAGCGTGCGCGGCCTCAGCCACCGGTACAACGGCACCGTCCGCCAGGACGACTACGCGTTCCGCTGCACCGACGACCGCCGCCACCTCGTGGCCGTCGTCTCCGACGGGGTGTCCAACAGCAAGCTGTCGCACAAGGCGGCGTCCGTCGTCACGCGGCTCGGCGCCGAGCTCGTCTCGCTCGCGCTGACCCGCAAGCCCCCGGCCGAGATCGACTGGCCGGAGATCGTGACGCAGCTCAGCGACGAGATCGTCCGGCTCGGCAACAAGCTGGTCGAGCCGGCGCCGGACGGCGGGGAGCTGGACGCCGGCGAGATCGCCCGGCACCTGGCCGCCACCGCCCTGTTCGGGGTGATCGACCTGCGCCCGGTGGAGCCGGAGGTCGACGCGTACTTCTACGCCGTCGGGGACTCCTCGGCGTGGGTGCTGCGCGACGGCAGGCACTGGCAGCCGATGTTCGAGACCAAGAACAGCGGGGAAGGCGCGGCCACCTCCGTGACGAAGGCGCTGCCGCTCAGCCGGCCACCCGCCGGCGGGTGCGTCACGACCACCGTGCGGAAGGGCGACGTCGTGGTGCTCATGAGCGACGGGCTCGGCGACCCGCTGGAGGACGGCACCCGCACCGTCGGCAGGTTCCTGGCCGAGGCGTGGCGGGAGCCGCCGGCGCCGCTGCAGTTCGCCGCGCAGGTCGACTTCGCCCGCAAGACCCACGACGACGATCGCACCGCCGTCGCGATCTGGGCCGTGTGACGCGGTGGCCGACGAAGTCGTCACCGTGGGCCAGCTCGGCGCGCTCGGCCGGCTGCTCGGCACGGGCGGGCAGGCCAGGGTGTACGAGGCACCGCACCTGCGGCTCCCCGACGCGCCCGGCCCGCTGGTCTACAAGGAGTACAAGCCGGAGTCCAAGGCCCGGCAGGGGCCGCGGCAGCTGGTCAAGTTCCGCAACGGGCTGGAGCCGGCCGGCCGCGCCAAGCTGGACAGCTTCACCGCCTGGCCGCTGCGGGTCGTCGAGGACGGCAGTCAGGTCAGCGGGGTGATCATGCCGCTGATCGACCCGTCGTTCATGCAGCTGCGCACCCTGCCCGGCACGGGCACCAAGAAGACGTCGACGCGGGAGGTGCAGAACCTGCTGGTGCCGCCGCAGCGGGCGGCGCTGGTCGGGATGCCGGTCGTCACGGCGCAGCAGCGCCTGACGATCTGCCGCGACCTGGCCGCCGCGCTGCACTGGCTGCACGCCATGGACCTGGTCTTCGGCGACCTCAACGCCCGCAACGAGCTGTTCCGGCTCAGTGGGCACCCGTCGGTGATGCTCGTCGACTGCGACGGCGTCCGGAAGAAGGGCACCATGGCGGAGGTCGCGCAGCTCGACGCGCCCGACTGGGACGCGCCGGAGGGGTGGCTGACCACCCAGTCCGACTGCTACAAGTTCGGCCTGTTCGTCCTGCGCGTCTTCAGCAGCGGCGACCAGCAGTCCACGACCCGCGACCCGGCGCGCGCCGACGCGGCGCTCGACGACGACGGCCGGCAGCTGCTGCGGGCCACCCTCAGCGAGGTGCCCGGCAGCCGGCCGCCCATCGAGGACTGGGGCTACTACTTCCGCTACCGGCTCACCGGCAAGCCGCCGCCGGCGGCCGACCCGGCCAGGACGGTGCCCCAGCCCCGCCCGGCGGCCGTCGTACCGGCGGCGAAGACCACCGCGACGACAGGATGGATCCGGGACAGGGTGACCGGCAGATGGACGCCGCTGTAGTGGCGCCGGCGTGCACCGTCTGCGGGAGCCGGCCGGTGCTGGCATACCGGCAGTCGCTGCACGGCGAGGTCACCTGCGCCGCCCACCCGGTCCTGGCCGAGTGCATGTTCTGCGCCCGGACCCACGCCGACCCGGCGCCGCCGGGCTGGCGGCCCTTCGCCGCCGGGATGATGCGCTGCCCGACGTGCCTCGCCGACGCGGTGGAGACCCAGCAGGACGCCCGGCTGCACCTGCCGTCGGTACGCCGGCAGATGACCGACATCGGGCTGGAGCTGCCGGACCGCGTGCGGGTGCGCATCGTCAGCCCGGAGGAGGCCGCGGCGACCGCCGGGCTGGTGACGACGGGGGTCCTGCTCGGGCTCACGGAACAGACGACCGGCGGAGCGGAGGGGACACGGGTGACCGGGATCAGCATCGTCGCGGGCCTGCCGCCGACCTACTTCGGCCGGGCGGTCGCCCACGAGATCGGCCACGCCTGGCTCGCGCTGCGCGGCCGGGCACCGGTCGACGACGTGATCGAGGAGGGCCTGTGCGAGCTCTTCGCCTACGCGTGGCTGCGGCGGCACGGCACCCCGATGGCGCTGGAGCTGCGCCGCCGGCTCAGCACCAACCCCGACCCGGTCTACGGCGGCGGGTTCCGCACGGTGCACCAGGCGGTGCGGCGGCACGGCGTCGCCACCGTCCTCGACCGGTTGCTGACGACAGGAGGCTTGCGGTGAACGGCCATGACCACGCGTGTGTCCCATCCCCGACCCAGCGGATCCGGGCACACGGACAGCGAGCTTCGGCCGGTCGCCCGGCCCTGGCGCACAAGCAGCGACCGGAGATCGACATGTGTGACTACGAGACCGACGGTGGCCTGCCCTGCACCGCGCAGTGCCGGCTGACCGGGCTGCTCGCCGGCGAGCTCGCCGCCGCCTGGGGCGCCGCCGTCGCGGCCGGGGCCGACCCGGCCGAGCTCTGCACGATCGTCGCCGAGCGGCTCAGCGCCGTCAACGACGACAGGGGTTGATCGCCACCCTCCGTTCTCCTGGCTTCTGCCGTCCGTGTCGCTACCGGGCGCCACCGCTTCGGTCCGACGTGCGGCGTCGGAGGGGGAACTCGGCACAGGCCCGGCTGACATCGGCCGGTGGCGGAGGCACGATGGCGCAATGGCAGGCGATCGGACGGCCCGCGCGTTCGTCGGGCGTCGCACGGAGCTCGACCGGCTCCGGCATCTCCTGCGTGGCGCCGGCGGTTCCGCCGGCACCGGCACCGTCCTGATCGCCGGCGAGGCGGGCATCGGCAAGAGCCGGCTCATCAGCGAGTTCACCGCGGCGGCCGTCGCCGCCGCGGGGCCGGCGGGCAGGCTGCACGTGCTGTCGGGGGCGTGCATCAACCTCGGCGTCGGCGTGCCCTACGCGCCGCTGGTCGACGCGATCCGGCGGCTCGTGCGGGCGCACGGCGACGACTACGTGACGAAGTACGGCGGGCCGGCGTACACCGAGCTGACCAAGCTGATCGCCGGCCTGCCGGGCGGCGGACCGGCGACCGGTGCCGCCGCCGAGCCCGTGTCGCAGATGCGGGTCTTCGGCGCGGTGCTGCGCATGCTCGACCATCTCGGCGCGAACGGCCCGACCATCCTCGTCTTCGAGGACCTGCACTGGGCGGACCCGTCGACCCTCGACCTGGTGTCGTACCTGGTGCAGTACCGCACGGACGAGCGGGTGCTGTTCGTCTTCAGCTACCGGCCCGGCCGGGAGATCGAGGGCAGCCGGCTGATGGCGCTGCTGGCGGAGACCACGTTCAGCGCTCGGGTCGAGCACATCAGGCTGCCCGCCTTCACCGAGACCGAGCTCGGTGAGCTGCTCGGCGCGTCCGTCGCCGAGGAGCTCGAGCCGGCCGTCGTGCGGCAGTACCACCGGCTCACCGGCGGCAACGCGTTCTTCGCCGAGGAGCTCATCGTCGACGGCCGGCTCACCGACCCGTCCGCGGGCCAGCTGCCGCACTCGCTGGAGCACCTGCTGCACTCGCGGCTGCACCCGCTCGGCGAGGACGCCAGGAACGTCGTCGACGCCGACGCCGTGGCCGGCCAGCCCGTCGGCTACGACCTGCTGGCGACGGTCTGCGAACTGCGCCCCCGCGTGCTCGACAATGCGCTGCGGGTCTGCGACGACCGGCAGATCCTGCAGCTGGACCCGCAGCGGCTGACGTACGACTTCCGCCACGCGCTGCTGCGTCAGGTGGTCCTCGACGACCTCGGCCCCGGGCACCTGCGCGAGCTGCACACCCTGCTCGCCGAGGCGCTCACCGCCGACCCGTCGCTCGCCACCGAGGGCAACCCGGCCGCGACACTGGCCCACCACTGGTTCGAGGCCCGCCGCTGGCCGCAGGCGCTGCGGGCGGCGCTCGCCGCGGCCGCGGAGGCCGAGCGCAGCCAGGCGTTCCGGGTCGCGCAGAGCCACTACGAGCGGGTGCTGGACCGGCTCTGGCAGCTGGTCCCGGACGCGGCCGCGGTCGCCGGCACGACCGAGGACCGGCTGCTCGCCTCCGCCGCCGAGGCCGCCCGCTGGGCCGGCGACCTCGACAAGGCCCTCCAGCTGCTGCGCCGCGCGATCGACGGGGTCGACGCGGGCGAGCGGCCGGTCCGCGCCGGCGAGCTGCACGAGCGGCTCGGCCGGTACCTGTGGGAGCAGGGCGACAACGAGGCGTCGGTGGTCGCCTACCGCCGGGCCGACACCCTCCTGCCGCTGGAGCCGCCCAGCGCGGCGAAGGCCCGCGTGCTCGCCGCGCTCGCGACCGTCCAGCTGCAGTCCGGGCACTACCGGGACGGGCTGGCGGCGGCCCGCACCGCCGTCGGGCACGCCCGCAAGGCGGGGGCCCGGGCCGAGGAGGGGCGCGCCCTCAACGCCGTCGGGGTGGCGCTGACCCTGCTCGACGAGCCCGACCAGGGCATCCCCGACCTGCTCTCCGCCGTCGCGATCGCCAAGGAGGTCAGCCAGCTCGAGGACCTGCACCGGGCCTACGGGAACCTGACCGTCGCCCTGGAGCACGCCGGCCGGCTGGCCGAGTCGGCGGCGGTCGCGCTGGACGAGCTCGACCGCTGCGAGGCGGCCGGGCTGCAGACCAAGAGCACCCGGGTGCTGGCCAACAACGTCAGCACCACGCTGGTCATGCTCGGCCGGTGGGACGAGGCCGAGTCGCTGCTGACCGGCGCGATCCGCGACCGGCCGGTGCGGGAGACCCGGTACCCGCGGCTCACCCTCGCCGAGATCCACGTCGCCCGCGGCCGGTTCGGCCGCGCCGCCGAGCTGCTCCGGGACCTGCGCGCCGACGCCGGCACGGACCCCCGGTTCCTCAGTCCGCTCGCCTGCTGCCTCATCGAGCTGGCGCTCTGGCAGCGGGAGCACGACGCCGCGGCCGAGGCCGTCGACCGCTGGATCGACCTGCTCAAGGGCACGGAGCACGTGCTGTCGCTGCTGCGGTTCCTGGCGAGCGCGCTGCGGGCGGCCGCCGACGTGCCGCGCAGCGAGGGGCGGCAACGGCACCAGGAGGCGCTCGCCGGGCGGCTGGCGGCGCTGGAGCCGCTGCTCGACCGGGCCCGGCCGGCCGAGCCGGGGTCGGAGGTCGACGTCCTGTCGGCGCAGTGCCGGGCGGAGCTGGACCGTGCGCGATCCGCCGCCACCGCCGGGCAGTGGGAGCGGGTCGCCGCCGGCTGGGCCCGGCTGGAGCGGCCCTACCACCGCGCCTACGCCCTGTGGCGCGCGGCCGAGGCGGCGGTGCGTACCGGCCCGAAGGAGACGGTGACCCGCTGGGCCGGCGACGCGAACGGGCTGGCCCGCGAGCTGTCGGCGAAACCGCTGATGCGGGCGGTCGAGGAGCTGGCCGGGGCGGCCGGCGTCGAGCTGGACCCGGTACGAATGGCCGAGACGTCCGACGCCCCGCCGCAGCCGGCCATTCCGCAGCAGCGGCGACCGGCGGTCCCCTGGGGGCTGACCGGCCGGGAGATGGAGGTGCTCGAGCTGCTGACCGCCGGCGAAACCAACCGGAAGATCGCCAGGAGACTGGGTATCGCCGAGCGGACCGTGGCGGTCCATGTCGGCAGCATCCTTCGGAAAGCGGATGTCGAGAACCGGCAGATGGCCGCGATGGCGGCACAACGGCTCCAGTTGTTCGCCGATTCGTAGGAGTAGGTGTCGCCCGATACCGGAAGCGCTTGCCCACAAGGGCGGTCCTGCGCAATACGTGAACCAACGTAGTCGTCGGCTAGTGACTGCCGCACCGCCCAGCCAATAACGTCCGGGGTGGATTTCTTCACCCACCTTGCTGAGGGGGCGTTGTGGCGCGGAAGGCATTGCTGATCGGCGCGCAGACCAACGGGCTCGCCGGAGTTGAAAACGACGTCGACGCGATGGCCGACGCGCTCTCGCGGCGGGAATTCACCATTCAACGGTGCACCGGGGAAGCGGCCTCGCGGGCCGGGATCCTCGACGCCTACGAGCAGCTGATCGCCCAGACCGGCACCGGAGACTCGGTCTTCGTCTACTACAGCGGGCACGGCGGGCGGCTGCTCGCCCCGCCGGACGAGCGGCACCCGTCGCGGCAGGGCCGGCCCTCGGTGCAGTTCATCGTGCCGAACGACCTGGAGAAGTCGACCGAGGGCGACTTCCGGGGCATCACGGCGGCCACCCTGTCGAGCCTGCTCGCGCTGCTCACCGGGAAGACGGACAACGTCGCGGTCATGATCGACGCGTGCCACTCCGCGCTGGTGTCGCGCGACGACTTCAGGGTCAAGGCCCTGCACTACCCGTACGAGTGGGCCGAGGAGCACGTCGCCGAGGAGCTCGACAGGTTCAAGCGCCTCGGCGGGCTCCCCAGGGACATCCTGGGCAGCGACCTCGCGGTGCGGCTGGTCGCCTGCGCGCCGGAGGAGGCCGCGTACGAGTACACGAACGCCCACGGCGTGCGGACGGGCATGTTCACCGACGCGTTCGTCCGGGCGCTGCGCGACGCCGGCGACCTGCCGGTGACCTGGTCGTCGCTGATGGACCGGGTGCGCCGGGAGGTCCTCGCGCTCGCCCCGGCGCAGCGCCCCGAGGCCGAGGGGGTCGCCGCCGACCGGGTGATCTTCTCCACCCGGGTCCCGGACGCGGCCGGCGCGCTGCGGGTCGTGCCGGGCGCCAACCCGGAGCGGATCTCGCTGCAGGTCGCGCCGCTGCTCGGGATCCGGCTCGGCGACGAGTTCGCGGTCATGCCGGCCGGGGCGGTGGAGGCCGACCCGGCGCACGCGGTCGGGACGGCGGTCGTCGACCGGGTCGGGTCCCTGGAGGTGCACGCCCACCTGACCTTCGCCGGCACTTGGACCGCCGTGCCACCCGGCGCGCGGGCGTTCCAGACCCGCTCGTCCGAGCCGAGCCTGCCGGTCGGGATCCCCGACGACCCGCGGGCCGATGAGCTCCGCCTGGCCGTCGGCACGACGCCCCTGCTGCGACCGGCGGAGCCGGGCGAGGCCACCGTCGCGGACGTCGTCCTCGACGGCGACGGCGGCATGGCGCTGCGCGACCGGGTCGGCCCGCTGCACCCGCCCCGCCCGGCCGGCGGCGCGCAGGCCGGCCTGGTGAAGATCGACCTGGTGCGGCTCGCCCGCGCGGCCCGGCTGCGTGAGCTGCACGACGACCCCAGGTTCGCCCTGGACGCGCAGATCAGCCTGGAGTGGGGCCGCGTCGTGGACGGCGCCGAGCAGCCGCTGCGCCACACCGGCGAGGTGTTGTACCGCGACGAGCGGGTCTTCGTCCGGATCGGCAACAGCGGCGAGCGGACGGTCCACGTCGCGCTCGTCGACATCGGCGTCGGCGGCGCGATCACCCTGCAGACCAGGTTCAGCCCGTCGGGCATCCGCCTCGACCCGGGGCAGTTCTACCTCTTCGGCCTCGACGACATGACGGGGCGGCTGGAGGGGGTACAGCTGGGCTGGTCCGACGGGCTGGACCCGAGCGCGGTGCGCCCGGAGAGCCTCGTCGTCGTGGCGTCGGACCGCCCGCAGGACCTGTCCGTGCTGGAGCAGGGCGCCGCGTACACCAACCGGAAGGGCCACTGGCCGTCGCCGCTGGAGCAGCTTGTCCGTCAGATCGCTGTAGGGGGCACGCGCGACATGGTGATGTCGTCCGGCCCGCAGATCCAGTACACCGTCCGCTTCATCGATTTCGACCTGAGCCCGGTGCCCGCACCGGTGGCCGAGGAGGTCACCTTTGCGATCGACGACCGTCCGGACCCGGCGGCGCGGCTGCTCACGCCGTCGTTCACCGCGCGCGGCGCGGCGCCCGAACGGGTGGCCGTCCGCCTCGGCGAGCTGGTCGTGCACCGCAACCGGGCCCTGTTCGGCGCCGACGTCCGGGTCGACGCCGTGGTCCTGACCGGCGGATCGCACCCGGGCACGCCGGTCTACACCGCGCAGACCCAGCGCTTCGCCAACGTCCGCGACGGCGACCGGCTGCCGCTGGACAAGCTGCTGGTCTACCACGGGCCGGCGACCGACTTCCTCGACATCGCGGTCTTCGTGTCCCGCGACTCGGCCGGAAGTCTCGAGCTCAGCGACATGATGCGCGCCGAGCTCGGCGACCCCGAGGTGCAGGGCGCGGCGACGACCCTGGCCGGCCTCGCCCTGGCCGCGCCGCAGGCGGCCCTGGCGGTCGCCGCGATCGGTGCCGGGGCCGTCGTCGTCAACGTCGCCTACAAGCTGCTGCGCCGGGCCGTCGGCGACAGCATCGGGCTCTACCGGACCTCCCTGCTGGCCCACGAAGGGTTCGGCGCGGGACGGCACCCGGCCGACGGGACCCTGCGCCGCGCGCAGGACTTCTCGTTCTCGTTCACCGTCGAGGCAGTCGCCTGAGCTGCCCGGCGTCCATCGCAACGCACCACCTTCTGAGAGGAAGACCGTCATGGGCACCAAGCGGATCGTCATCGGCCAGCACGAGTACGGCATCCACGCAGACCAGTTCACCTCCGTCGTCCAGAACGTCCAGTCCGCGATGGAGAGCGCCACCACGGCCCGGCTGGCCCTGCTGGACAAGGAGGAGCGGCCGGTCACCGTGTACCTCAACGGCCGCGTCGCCGAGGTCGTCGTCGTGGACGGCGACGAGCTGGACCGCGACACCAGGCCGAGCGAGATCTCCTGAGGCTCCCGGAGCCGCTGCGCTCCCGAGGCCCGGACGCCGGGTGCGGCGTCCGGGCCCTGCCTGCGTGACGGCTCAGGCACCGGGTTTCAGCAGGCCCAGCCGCTGCGCCCGCAGGACGGTGGTCAGCCGGTCGGAGGTGCCCAGCTTGCGGTACACCTTCTCCTGGTGCTTGGCCACGGTCCGCTGCGACAGGCACAGCCGCTGGGCGATGCCCCTGGTGCTCAGGCCGCTGCCGAGCATCGTGAGGACCTCCCGCTCGCGGCGGGTCAGCCGGGTCTCGTCGGTGGCGTCGCCGGGGTCGGTGCGGTCGCCCAGCGCCTGGGTGACGGCCGCGAACGGCTCGGCGCCGGTGGCGGTGAGGGTCCGCAGGGCGGCCAGCTGGTCGGGCTTCATGGTGAACGCCCTGGCCTCGATCAGGCCGGTCGTCCGGCTCGCCTGCGACAGGTCCGGGGCCCAGCGCCACCGCCCCGACTGCCACACCAGGGTGCCGTCGGCGAGGGCGCTCGTCACCAGGGCCCGCAGCAGCTGGGGGTCGCCGCCGGACGCGGTGTGCAGCAGCCGCCGGGTGGTGGGCGCGACGGGGCCGTTCAGCACGTGGTGCACGAGCCGGGCCAGCACCGCGTGCAGAGGCTCCGGCTCCGGTTCGAGGGTCGGTCGAAGGGTCGTCATCTGCGTGCTCCTCGTCGCTCGAGAGGTACGCAAGAAGCCTCTCGACCTGCGGAGACGATCGATATCGGCAACGTTGACTAGGCGCCGGAACGCGATGACTAGTCCATCGGGGGAGAGGGGGACGGGACATGGTCGCCGCCGGTCCACACCAGCCCGTAGCCGTGCCTGGGCACCAGGTCGTCGAAGACCAGCCGCAGCCCGCGGCGCCCGTCCTGCCCGTCCCGGTCGTCCTGTTCCGCGTGTACGGCGTCGCCGGCGGTCCCCAAAACCGGGGGCTCCTCGCCGGCGCTGCCCGGGGGCGCCGCCTCCAGCCGGTGGATGCGCAGGCGGGTGCCGGGCGACAGGCGCACCTCGACCTCGAACCGCGCACAGGGCACCAGCGGCACCACCGTGTAGTGCGAGCCGGTCCTGCCCTGCGACAGCCACGACTCGTGCGTGGCGGGCAGCCTCGCCGGACGGCGGCCCGCGGGCGCGGTGACGTCGACGGTCTCGCACGCCTCGTGCAGCTGGAGCGTGCCGTCGCCCAGGTGCAGCACGGCGCGCAGCGAGCGCAGCTGCCGGCCGGCCGCGTCCCGGTGCTCCCGCCGGTTCAGGGCGGCCCGGACGACCAGGCGCAGCGCGTGGTCCATCCGTCGGCGGACCGTCCGCGGCGCGCACGACTGCTCCCGGGCCAGCCACTCGACCCGCTGGGTGAGGTGCCGGTGCTGGACGTCGCGCTCCAGCGCGAACGCCACCGCGGTCGTGCGGGCCAGCTCCGCAGGGAGGTCCACGACGTGCGAGCCCAGCCAGGTGAGCAGCCGGTCGCGGACGTCGCGGTCGCTGTCGGCCGGCTCGACACCGCACAGCGCGGCCAGCCGCTCGCCGACCCTGGCGCGCAGGTCGTGGCTGTCCAGCCCCCACCCTCGGCGGATCCGCACCAGCTCGCGCACGAGATCGTCCTCTGCGGACACCGGTCCCCCTCTCGAACTGCTCCAGCGAAGATTCGACGGGCGCCAGCGTAAGCCCCCATTCCGGCGCTCAGACCACGTCACTCTTCAATGTCCGCACTATTGCGCAGAACTTGGCCAGTACTTGTCCAATGAAAGGGTCGGGATATCGGGTGCCGGGACCCGTCCGATCGACGGACGGCAGAAAGCCGAAGGAACGTCATTGGATGCGGGTAGTGGGATCTTTTGCGTAATGGTCTTTTCCGGTGCGGGGGCGCTCGGGCACTGTTGCAGCATTAGCAGGCGAAAGGATTCTGAGGTGCCCGAATCGACGGAAACGGTGCGCGATCTCGCCCGCGTCGGCGAGCTGGCACACCGGGCGAGCGACACCATCGGCAGCAACGACTACACCGCCCTCACGGCCGGCGCCTACGACGTCGTCTGGCCGCTCGTCTTCGAACAGCACACCCGGCGCTTCGAGCTGCAGCGCGGACATCCGACGTGTGCCGCGTCGATCGCCGGGCTGCGCCCCGACTGCCTCGATCGGTTCCAGGACGACGTCGAGGCGGTGATGGAGGACCTCCTCCGCAACGCGAAGGTGCCGATCCACAACCTCGAAGGCTGGATCGTCCGCCGGCTCACCCCGGCGACCGTCGACGGCCACCGCCGCCGCCGGGGCGCCGTCGGGGCGCTCCAGCGTCCGCGGATGCCCGCCTGGCTCGCCACGGCGCTGCACCACGACCCGTGGCACACGACGCTGGCCATCGAGATCCTCGTCTGGGTCGGCGTCTCGGCCACCGCCGGCACCGGCCTCTGGCCGCTGAGCGCGTGGGCCGAGCTGCGCTCGAAGGTCACGGGGGAGCCGCTCGGCAGCGAGCGGGCGGTCGCGGCGGACGTGGAGACCGTCCTCGCGGCGATGCGGCAGAGCACGACGTGGTACGCGAACTTCGTCGAGCGACCGCTCGGCAGAAAGCAGGCACCTGTGACGCCATCGCCCCGCTCGGACCCCGACTCGGCCGCCCTGTTCGAGCAGCCGCACCTGGCCCTCAGCGAGCGCCACGACAACGACGAGGCCCGGCTCGCCGACCTGGCGGCGGCCGCGGTCCAGGCGATCGACCGCCGGATCCGGGCCGGCCAGGATCCGGTCGAGGCGGTCGGCATCGTCCTGGACCTGACCTTCCGCTCCGGCAGTGGCGCCGAGGACCTGGACCTGGTCCCCGGCGCCGGCGCGGACCCCGCCGAGCGGATCACGCTCCTGCTCGCCGACGAGACGGCGATGGCCCGCATCACCAGGGCGGTCCTGGACATCCTCGGCATCGATCTCCAGGCATGATCCGTCCCACCCGCGGCGGTGCGGCCGGACACCGGCCGCACCGCCGCCGGAACACGTCCTCCACCCGCGGCTGACCCCGGCCGTCGAGCGGTGTGCGGCGAAGGCGGCGCGGCCGGTTCGTCGGGTGGTGGAGCGTGGTGGAGATGGCGGCATGACACGGCTGCCGGGACTCATGGAGGAGGACGGCATGCACGACCCGCTGGACGCCGGGTTCGCCCTTGCGCGCGGCGCTGTGCCGGCGGGGCTGCGCCGCTGTGCCTGGGACGTGCTGCTCCAGCGCGACGCGGCCGCCGCCCGGGCGGCCGCCCGCGACGCCGCCGGCAGTGTGCTGGAGATCGCCCGTCGCTGTCTCGTGGGCGACGACCTCGCCGCGGCCGTGCGGGCGCTCGACGTCGGGCGAGGGCTCGCGCTCTTCGCCGCTACGGAGTTCGTCGACGTCGCCGCCCGGCTCGACCGGGCCGGGCGGCCGGGACTCGCCACCCGCTGGCGGATGGTCACCGGCGGCGCCGGGGACATCCCCGCCGACCTGCGCACCGCCGCTCGGGCCGCACTGTCCGGGGACGGGGACGGGGACGGGGACGGGGACGGGGACGGGGACGGGGACGGGGGCGACCCCGCGCTCGCCGGCCTGCTCGACCCGCCGGGACTGCCCGACATCCGCGCCGCCCTCGCGGCCCTGGACACCGACGCGCTCGTCTACCTCGTGCCCGGCACCGACCGGATGCCCGGCTGGGCGGTCATGGTGCCGGCCGCCGGTCCGCCGAGCCTGATGGTGCTGCCGGGCCTGGTCCCCGACGTCGGCGTCGAGCGTCTGCTCGCCGCGGTCTCCGCACCGGACCTGGTCGGCGACGCGCCAGGCGGCGAGGCCGTCGCGGGGAGCCTCGACGCGCTGTGCGACTGGGCCTGGGGGGCCGCCGTCGGGCCGCTCGCGGAGCGGTTCCTGCCGGCCCTGCCGCCGGCGGCCGGTGGACGGCCGCCGCGGGTGGTGCTCGTGCCGGTGGGCGACCTCGCACGGGTGCCGTGGCATGCTGCGCGGCGCGGCGACGGGACCCACGCCGTGCGGCTCGTGGCGTTTTCGCAGACCGTCTCGGCGCGGATGCTGTGCCGTTCGGCGGCGGCGTCCGCGGTGCCGCTCCTGCCCGTCGGCCTCGTCGTCGCCGACCCGCGGACCGGCGAGGGGACCACCGACCTGGTCGCGGCGCGGACCGGGGCCGAGGCCGTCCACCGCTCGTTCTACCCCGGCGCCCGTTACGTCGGCCGCCGGCCCGACGGCACGACCAGCACGTCGGGCGCCGGCACCGCCGCCGAGGTGCGCGACTGGCTGACCAGCGGCCGGCCCGGCGCCGGGGCGATGCTGCACCTCGCCTGCCACGGGGTCAGCCAGCCGGCGGCCGGCGACACCACCTCGCACCTCGTGCTCGCCGGCCCGGACGGGCGGCTCACCGCCGAGGAGCTCGTGGCGCTGCTGGCGAAGGTGCCTGACCGGGCCATCGGCCTCGTCGTCCTGGCCGCCTGCCGCACGGGCGTCGCCGGGCGCGGCCACGACGCGGCGTTCGGCCTCGGCGCCGCGTTCCTCGCCGCCGGGGTCCGCACCGTGCTGTCCACCCAGTGGAGCGCCCCCGAACAGGACACCTCCGTCCTCGTGTACATGTTCCACCACCACCTCATGGTCGAGCGCCGCCCGGCGTGGGACGCGCTGCGCCGCGCGCAGCTGTGGATGCTCGACCCCCGGCGCGAGGTCCCGCCGGCGATGCCGGAGGCGCTGACCCGCCGGCTGGCCGGCGCTGACCCGGCGCGGGTCGTGGCCTGGGCCGGACTCGTCCACAGTGGACAGTGACGGGGCGGACGGCGCGATGGACACCCCGACGGACACCACGACCCTGCGCGCCCGGCTCGCCGCCCCGGCAGCCGCGCCGCTCGACCTCGACGCGCTGCGGTTCGTCCTGCTGGACACGGTGTCGGCCCTTGCCACGGAGGCGGCAAGCGCCCCAGATCAAGCCCCAGATCAAGCCCCAGATCAAGCTCCAGACCAAGCTCCAGACCAAGCGTTGGACCAGGCCCCGGACCAGGCCCCGGACCGGGCCGCGGACGGGCCGGGCGCGCTGCACGTGCTGGCCGCCGTGCTGGTCAGGGCGGCCATGGAGCCTCCCGCGGCAGGTGCCGTCGACGAGCTGGTGGGCCTGGCGACCACCATCGTCTACGGCGCCGAGGAAGCGGACCCCGCCACGGCGGGCGTCGACCGGCTCGTCCTCGCGGTGGCCCACCTGCTGCGCGCCCGGCTGCAGCCAGGCGCCGGCGACGCCGACCGGGTGACCGCGGCCGGGCACCTGCTGGCCGCGGCCGAGCTGCTGCCCGCCGGTCACCCCGCCGCCGCCACTGTCGCCTCGGCGGCGCCCGCGTTCGTGGGGGCGGCCGGCCCGTACGCCGCCCGGCTCGCCGCCGCCCTCGCCCCCACCCGCACCGCCGGGGCACTCCGGCCGGATGCACCGCCCTGACCCGACGGCCGCGGCGACCCGTCATTCGCCGCTGCGCTCTGCTCGCCGGGCCGGTGGCTGTTAACCTCGGTGTGCCATGGAACTGTCACCGCAGCAGCGCGACCAGCTTGCCCAGCTCCTGCGGGCCGAGCTCGGCACGCTGCGTGACGCCGCCGTGGCGTCGGGCGCGGACGCCGAAGCGGTGGCCGAGACCGTGGAGTCCCGCCGCCGCGCCCTTGAGGCCGACGCCCCCGACGGCGAGCCCCAGGACGACGCCCAGGGCGACCCCCAGCCGTAACGGCTCACCCGGCACGCCGCCGTCCATCGCGGCCGGGTGCTCCACGCCGCCCGTACCGGCGAGAAAACCCTCCATCGAGGTGCCCTCCATCCGTCCTGACTGACGGACATGCGACCGCGACCGGTCGCGGGGACGTGCTGCCGGAAGCGCTGTCCGTCAGGGATGCGGCGAAACGGGGTTCGACCGCAGAGAGGACGGCAAACCGTGACGCGAGGCGTATCTGCACGGGTGGCACTTGTCGCCCTGGCCGCCTGTGCCGGTGTATTCGCAGGCGCGGGGCCGGCGGCCGCGGAAGAGGGCGAGGTCAAGCCCATCGACGTCGTCGTGGCGGTGGACGAGTCGGGAAGTCTCCGCCCGGAAGCCGTCATACAGGAGAAGGCGGCCGCGACCACGATCGCGCTCGGCGAGCTGTCGGCGCAGTCGAGGGTGATCGTCTTCGGCTTCGCCAGCAGGGGCACGAAGCCCGCCGTCGAGTCGCAGCGGTGCGAGCTGCGGCCGGGGGCCGGCGCCGCCGACCGCGAGGCGATGGGCCGGTGCATCCAGCAGAACATCAACCTCCGCGCCGGCGGCGACGGCGACGACACCGACTTCGTCGCCGCGCTCAACCAGGGCATCTCCGACCTCGGCGGCAGCGACCGGCCGAAGGTGCTGTTCCTGCTCACCGACGGCCGGCTCGACGTGCGCGGCGACACCTCCTACGGGCCGAACGACACCGCCCAGCAGCAGCACGCCGAGGACCTGCTGCGGCGGCAGGTCCTGCCGAAGGCCAAGGAGCGCGGCGTCCAGGTGTGGCCGCTCGGCTTCGGCGGCGACATCGACCAGACCATGCTGGAGTTCTTCGCCGCCAACGGCGGCCGGGCGCAGTGCGACGGCCGGGAGGTCACGCCGAAGGCCACGCTGGTCCAGGACTCCGGCGGCGCGCGGCTGCTCAAGTCGATGCAGGAGGCGTTCGCCACCGCACGGTGCGGCGGCAGCTCGTTCGCCGAGCCGACGACCCTGGACGGTGGCGGCGAGGTCACCCTGAAGGTGCCGATCCCCGCCATCGCGACCGACGGCACCATCACCGTCTACAAGGCCGACCCCGCCGTGTCGGTCACCTTCACCGACCCGGACGGGCGGAAGGCGCCGAGCAGCGGCGAGGCCGACGGCTCGACCTTCGAGCTGGCCGGCAACAGCGGCACCGTCGAGGCGCTGCGGATCCGCAACCCGAAGCCGGGCGACTGGGCCGTCAAGCTCGTCGCGCCCGGCGGGATGTCCAAGCAGCTGGTCACCGCGAGCGCGCTGTGGCAGGGCGTGCTGCGCTCGGTGTTCGTCCTCGACCCGCCGAGCCCGGCGCCGGGGCAGGCCTTCACCGTGTACATGCGCCCGCACACCCGCTCGCTGGAGATCACCGACCCGAAGATCCTTGAGGGGCTGACGTTCTCGGCGCGGCTCACCGGCGCCGGCGCCGACACGAGCGTGGCGCTGCTCGACGACGGCAAGGACGCGGACGCCAAGGCCGGCGACGCGATCTACAGCGCCTCGTTCCAGCTCCCGGCGAACGCCTCCGGGCGGTACACCGTCCGCGGCGTCGCCAGCGGCACGGGCGTCGCCGCCGACGAGCACTCCGAGACCTTCGAGCCCGGCAAGCCGACGGACGTCAACGCGCAGATCGCCTTCGACCGGGCTCCCGCGGAGGCGGGGTCGACCCGGTCCGGGGTCGTGCGGGTGACCAACCGCGGCACCGCGCCGAAGGAGGTCCGCCTGCTCGTCAAGGACCTCAACCGGAGCGGGTCGGTGTCGGTCTCCCCGGCCACGGCCGCGGCGGCACCGGGGCAGAGCGAGTTCAAGTTCAGCCTGGCGTTCGCGAAGGACGCCGTCGGCCCGTCCGGCGGCGTGCTGCAGCTCGTCGACGCCGCCAGCGGGGACGTGCTGACGAACACTCCGCTCGGCGTGACCGTCACCGAGCGCCCGTCCTGGCCGCAGCGGTACTTCTGGTGGCTGGTGGGCGCCGCGGTCCTGCTGGCCGCCGCCGCCGTCAAGGCCGCGCTGATGCTCGTCGCGCGGGTCCGGGGGCAGGACGTCAGGGGGCTGCAGTTCGCGCTGTACCGCGGCAACCAGCAGCAAGGAGGCGTGCTGGGGCCCGAGCCCGAACACCGCTCGAACCGGTTCGACTTCGACATCCTCGTGCCCCAGGACCATCGCGACCCGGCGGGCCTGCGGTCCACCAACACCGGCGAGGGCCCCTACACGGCGCGCCGCGGCGGCAAGAGCGGCGTGCTGCTGGAGCACCCCGGCGCCGGCAAGCCGCTCGAGCTCCTCACCGACGGCCCGGCGGTCGACCTGCAGCACCTGCCCGGCGGCTACTCGATCGCGGTGCGGGACTCGGGACAGGTCCCGAAGCAGCGGGACTACGACCCGCCCCAGCACGAAGACACCAGCCCCACCAACCGAGCGCCTGAATATCTCTAGGGGACCCCATGCATATCTATCACCCGGTCATGTTCGTAGGCCTCGGCGGCACCGGTTGCCGGGTCGGCGCGGAGCTGGAGCGCCGGCTCCGGGAGGAGCTGTGCGGCGCCGACGGCATGCGGCTGCGTGGCCCCGAGTACAACCTGCAGCACCTGCAGCCGTACGAGCTGCCGCACTGCCTGCAGTTCATCTACGCCGACCTGAGCCAGGAGGAGCTCAGCCAGCTCCGCCGCCGTTCGGTGCCAAACGAGTCCTACGCGGACGTGGCGAGCAAGACCGCCTCCTACGCGTACGACCTGCTGCCGCCGTTCGAGAGCTACCCGCAGGTCGCCCGGAACCTGCGGATCCAGGCCCCGGACTTCGTGGAGAGCTGGCTGCCGGGCCCCGAGCGGGAGCCGATGGTGGTGCCGCTCGGGCTCGGCGCCGGGCAGCTGCCGACGGTGGGCCGGGCGGCGATCTTCGAGACCGTCTCCCAGAACATCGACGCGGTCCGGCACCCGATCACGCAGGCGATCGGCGCGATCAACACCTCGGCCGCGGACCTGCGGGTGCTCAACCGCGACCTGGAGACGGCGCTGCAGCCGGTCGACGTCTTCGTGGCGTTCTCGGTCGCGGGCGGCACCGGCGCCGGCATCTTCTACGACTACCTGCACCTGATCGACTCGGCGTTCGCCCGCGCGAACGTCAAGGCGAACATCTACCCGCTGGTGCTGATGCCGTCGGCGTTCGACGAGGGCCGCGGCGGCGGGATGGCCGCCTCGCTCAACGCCGGCCGGTCGCTGCTGGACCTGTTCCGCCTCATCGACGACCTCAACCAGGACAACCGCAACCACGGCGCGCTCAGCGCCGAGCTGGTCAGCCGCGGCCTGCACGTGACCTACCCCAACGAGGGCGACGTGCTGATGCGCCTGGGCGCGGCGCAGACCGCGTTCCTGTTCAGCAAGACCGCCGGCATCGACCGGGAGGACCTGCACCGCTCGATCGTCGCGCTGATCCTGTCGCTGGTCGGCCTGGAGCAGCCGAAGCAGGCCCTCGGCGGGACCGACGGCCACCAGTCCTTCGCCGCGACGTTCATCAACGGCAGCCACGAGCGGCAGCTGATCTCCAAGACCGGCATCGGCCAGCGCAGCGTCTCCACCAGCCTGGTCGGGTCGCTGACCGTGCCCTTCGACGACCTCGCCGACATGTTCGCCGGCCGGATGCTGGCCAGGGGCGTGCGGGAGCTGCTGCCGGCGCCGCCCGGGCGGGCCGAGTCCAACCTCGACCACATCCGCAACTTCTTCAACGCCTCCGGCGTCGGCGCCGTGTGGGCGCGGGAGGAGCAGCCGTTCCGCGAGCCGGCCGCGGTGCGGGGCGCCACCGACATCGTCAACATGCTGCGCACCCGGGTCAAGCGGATGGAGGAGGGCCTGACGGGGCTCGACCAGTCCCTCGCCCGGCGGTCGCCGGAGCTCGCCCGGGACTTCAACCCGGTCGAGGGTGGGCTGCACGTCCTCAACGAGATCGACCTGCTGCGGCTGAAGCGGGTCTTCTGCGGCGACTCCGCCCTCGCCGAGCAGATCGACAAGATGGGCGTCGAAGGGGTGATGGAGAACCGCCGGCAGCAGCCCGAGCCGCCGTCGCAGGACTGGCGCATCCAGGCGCCCCAGCCCGCCGCGATCAAGAACGGGTTCGGCGGGGTGATCCGGGTGACCGTCGCCGACCCCGCCGTGCGCAAGAGCATCGAGACCCAGAACGCCTGGTACCGCTACCGCACCAACCGCTGCTGGCACGCCGCCTGGAACGACCACCGCGCCCTCTGGCACCCGCGGGTCGACCGGTTCGGCCAGAAGCTGCGGGCGCTCGTCGACGCCCTCGCCAACCACGCCGGCAAGAGCGAGGAGGACTACAACCGGCGCGCCGACGAGCTCTACCGGTCGCGGGTCGGCGTCACGTTCCTGCTCCCGCTGCGGACCGAGCTGGAGCTGACCTACGACCGGATGCTGCGCAGGCTCGCCGACCGGTACGCCGGCAAGAAGATCCGCCCGAACGCGACCGAGGGCGAGATCATCGCCGCGGTCCTCGGCCCCGACGGCTGGCGGTCGGCGCTCACCGAGAGCCTCACCCCCGGCCGCGGCCCGGAGCACGGCCTGCAGATCCTGCTCGGCCTGCTCAAGCAGCAGGTGGTGCAGATCCTGCGGGGCAGCGAGCAGCAGCAGGAGGAGGCGCCGCTGCTGCCGCACATGAGCCAGCTGCTGCGCGCCGCCGCGACCCGTGACGAGGCGGCCGTCGCGCACAACGACGTGCAGTGGTTCGTCTCGGCGCTCGCCGGCATGATCCCGGCCGCGTTCGTCCCCGAGGGCACCGGGAAGCTGGACACGCTCGTGGTGTACCCGGCCGGCGCGCCCGACGACGACGTCGAGCGGTTCCTGCGGGAGACGCTGAAGCTGCCGCACGGGCACAACGTCGCGCCGCCCGAGTTCCGCGCCGTGAACACCGAGCTGATCACGGTCGTGTTCGCCCGTGGCGGCATGGGCGTCACCGAGGTCGCCGAGGTGCGGCAGGTCCTGCTCGACTGGTCCCAGGCGGCGAAGACACCGAAGCCGCAGCACTACCTCCCGTGGCGGCAGCGGCTCGGGTACGACCAGGACTGGCTCGCCACCACCGAACGGCACCGCGTGGAGATCCTCCAGCGGTTCCTCGCCGCGCTGTGGAACGGGCAGATCACCGTCAGCGGCGACCGGGACTCGCCGGCCGGGATCCAGGTCGTCACCCGCCGCGGCGCCCCCGCCTCCACCGGGATGGTCCTGGACCTGCAGCCGTTCGGCGCCGCCTCCTCGTGGGGCAGCCTGCTGCGCGCGTACGAGGAATGGACCCTCACCGACAGCAACGTGATCCGGCTGAACTTCTGCGAGAAGCTCATGGAGACCGCCCCGAACGGCCTCGCCACGATCATCGAGGACCCGGACCCGCTCTACGTGCACGTCGTCGACGTCGTCGTCGAGCGCGAGATCAAGATCCTCACGGACATGCTGGAGCGGCTGCCCGCCGGCACCCAGCCGTACTGCAAGCAGCTGCTCGGGTTCTGGCGGGACACGTTCTCCGCGGCCCGGCGCCGCACCTTCCTCGGCACCGCGCCGAGCGGCAACACGTTCGAGGAGCTGGAGCACACCGTGCTGACCCGCCACGTCCCGATGCCCGGGATGACGAAGCGATGACCACGACGACGCTGACGACGCAGGCACCGGAGAGCCGGACGCTCCTGGTCGACCTGCGCACCGAGTACGCCGCGCTGGCCGCGTGCCGCACCTTCAACGAGTACGTGCGGCAGCGGGGCGCCGGGCTGGACGGCGGCGTCCGGGAGGTCGACCTGAGCCGGGTCGTCGTCGTCGACCGGGCCGTCGACCTGCTCGCGCACAGCGACGCGCTGACCGTCGTGCGCAACGCCGGGGCCGTGCGGCACGTCGTGTGCATCGCGGTCGGGATGGCCGACGACGCGTCGGGCGTGCCGGTCCGGCTGCCGACGATCCTGCGCAACGAGGTCACGACCGTCCTGTGGGTCGGCGACGAGCACGGCATCACCTGGAACCCCGGCGAAGGGCCCGCGCCGGTCGTCGTCCTCGTCCCGGCCGGCGCCGGGTACAACCACCTCGACGACCTCCTCGAGGCGCTGACCGCGAAGGAGCTCTTCGACGAGGTGGCCGCCCGCGCGGCCGCCATGCCGTCGCGGGTCGCCGTCCCCGGGGTGCGGGTGGTGTCCAACCGCGTCGCCGGCGACGTGCTCGTGGCCGCCCAGCGGCGGGCCGTCGAGGCGATCGTCACCGGCGGCGACCGGGTCATCCCGGCCCAGCCGGGCGGCCAGGATCCGGTGGCCCTCGGCGGCGAGCTGGCCCGCCGGTTCGGGCACCCGGACCCGACCCAGCCCACCGGCGAGTTCGGGCACGCCCGCGGCGACGCCGAACGGGCCGCGCGGGCGCTCGGCGCGGCCCTCGCCACCGCCGGCCGCCCCTGGCAGCCGCTGCTGCCGCAGCGCGGGCCCGGGATCCCGGGCCTGTTCCGCCGGTCCGCGGAGACGCTGCACACCTACCGCGAGGCGCTGCGGCGGCTGCTGCTCACCGGCGACGCCGGCCCCGACGAGCAGCGCCGGGCCAAGCTGCGGGCCGAGGGGGTCACGCTGCCGCCGCCGCCCGGCGGGCCGGCCACCGACCAGCCGGCCGCGGTCGACCAGGTCCTGCGCACGACCCTCGGCGGGATCGGGATGGGCCGGCCGCTGCGGCAGCTCGTCACCGAGATCTTCGAGACCGCCAGCGCGCTGCGCCCGGCCGGCAGCGCGGTCCGGGTCCCGTCCGTCGACCAGGCCTGCCCCGACCAGCGCCTCGCGGAGCTGAGCTCCGTCCCGGCTATGCCGGGCGGGTTCGGCAGCCTCCTGGTGCCGCTGCTGATGGTGCTCGCGCCGCTGCTCGCGCTCGTCCCGGCGGCCGGGTCGCCGCTCGGCCGCACCGTCGCCGCCGGGCTCGGCGGTGCCGTGGTGGCGCTGCTCGTCCTCGGCGCCGCACTGCTGCGCGGCCGGCGCAACCGGATCGGGCTGGTCCGCCGCGCCGCCGTCCGCGACGTCGCCATGGTCGCGCTGGTACTGGTGATCAGCGCGGCGCTGCCCGCGGTCGGCGCCGCGCTGCTGCTCAGCGGAGGCCTCGGCGACGACCTCGGTGCCGGTGCCGGTGCCGACCCGCCCGTGCCGGCGCAGGTCGCCTGGGCCTGCGCCGGAGCCGGCGTGCTGCTCGCCGTCGTCGCGACCGGGCTGTGGTGGAGCCGCCTGGTCGCGGCGTGGCGGCTGCGGCTGCCAGCCGGCCAGCCCGACCGGCTCGTGCGGGCGCTCACCGACGTGTACGACGAGGCGACCGTGGAATGGGTGCTCACCGACGCCCGTACCCGCGCCTCCGACGCCGTGCGGACGCTGGGCAGCACGCTCGACTCGCTCGGCGACGAGCTGCTCGCGCACGGATCGGCGCTGGACGCCGGCCCGCAGGGGACGCCCTACACGGCGGCGACGACCGTCGGCGCGGTCAACGCGCTCGTCCGGCACGACCTCGTCACCCTCACCGTCGACTGTGTGGAGCGCGGCGCCGCCGACATCAGGCGCGGCGAGCGTGACGGCGTGCCCGACCGGGTCGCGCAGGACGCCCGCGACCTCGCCACCGGCTACGACCGCTACGTGCGGCACGACGGCATCCAGCACCCGCCGCCCCGCTGGCCCGCCCGCGGCGACCGCGACCAGCTCGTCCTCACCTGGTGGCGCGGCCTGGACGACTTCCGCCGGGCGGCGCTGGACGACGGCCCGGTGCAGCAGCTGTGCGCCGACGACCAGCTGCAGCTGATCGGCAAGGACCCGGCCGGCGCGGTCGTCGTCGCGTTCGCGCCCGGCAGCGCCAAGGAGGCGATCGCCGACGCCGTCGACGGCCTGGACCCCGGGCGCCGGCCGCGCCCCGCCGAGCTGGTCTGGACGACCGCCGGCACGTCGGCCGGGATGCTGCACCTGGTGCCGCTGCGCGCCCGCGTCGAGTTCGAGCAGCTGGAGGCGACCGCATGACCGATCTGGGGACGTGGCAGGCGATTGTGGCCGGCGTACTGACGCTCATCGGCCTGTACGCCGTGTGGTCGACCGCCGAGGGCCTGATCCATCCGGCGGGTCCTGCCGGCAAGCGGGACGGCACGGCGGGCGACAGGCGCGCCGACGAGGACGGAGGTGGCCGGGATGTCCGGCGCGATCTGTGACGAGGTCCTGGACTTCACCACGCCTGCCGGTGACGAGGTCTCCTGGCCGGTCCTGAGCGACCCGGGCGACTCCGGCGGCCCGTTCGACAACGGCGGCTTCCGGTTCCGCACCCGCTACCTCGCCGCCGGCGGCGGATACCAGGTCCTGCAGCGCCGGCTGGTCGGCAGCGGCACACCCGGCGAACGCGACGCCTGGGAGCGCCGCCTCGACGGTGAGATCTGCGCCGGCCTGCGCCTGCACCGCCGCTTCGGCGAGCGGGACCAGCGGCCGCTGCTGCCGCGCATCGTCGGCTACAAGGTCGACGTGGACGAGCCGTTCGTCCTCTGGCAGCCGGTGCCCGGCGAGCCGCTGGCCGGCCACCTCGGCCGGCTGCTCAACGAGGACATCGACCGGGTGCTCGTGGACGTGCTCACCGCCCTGGCCCGCCTCGACGCGGTCGGCGTGGTCCACCGGGCGATCAGCCCCGACACCGTGCGCTGGGACCGGCACCACGCCTACCTCGACGGGTTCTCCTGGGCGGCGCTCGCCGGGGAGCCCCGCGAGCCGCTCGGCGAAGGGCCGTGGAGCCCACCGGAGCAACGTACCGGCGAAGGCAACGCCGACCCGCGCGACGACGTCTGGAGCGTCGGGGTGCTGCTCGGGCGGATCGTGTCCGGGACGCTGAACGGCACGCCCCGCCCGCAGGACCTCGGGCCGCGGTTCGGCGCGCTGCTCGGCGACATGCTGGAGCCGGTCGCCGCGCGCCGGCCGACCGCCGTCGAGGCGCTCGCGCGGCTGTCGATCGCGTCCCCGGTCGGCCGCCCGGGCGAGCCCGACGACCGGCTGGCGGCCGGCCGCCGACGCTACGAGGAGCTGCGGTCCGGCCGTGTGCCGGGCGGGCACGGCGCGGCCCACGCCGCCGCGGCGCTGGAGGAGGCCCGCCCGGCCCGGCGGGGGTTCTTCCGGTCGCGGCCGCCGGCGCAGGCCGCGCCCGAGGCGCAGTACCCGCCCCGGCGGTGCTACCTGTGCCTGGACGACGTGCAGTGGACCGGGACGAACCTGCGCCGCTGGGTCGACGGCAAGTACCGGGCGCTGGAGCTGACGCCGGACCTGTCCGAGGCGCAGCGCGAGTCGCTGCTGCTGCACGCGATCCAGCGCTGCCCGAACCGGGCCGGCGACGGCCCCGACCACTACCTGCCGGTGGGCTACCTGCGCAGCGGCAGGCCGATCAACGTCGCCGTCATCGGCAGGTCCGGCGCGGGCAAGACGCACCTGCTCGCCGGCATCGTGCGCGACATCGACGCCGGCGGGCTGACCAACTTCAACGTCATGACCGGCGCGGTCGACATGGCCGGGCACGACAGCTTCCGCGAGCAGCACATCACGCCGCTGTACGACCAGGGCACCATGCTCCCGCACACCGGCGCGGTGGCCGAGGTCGAGTACACCGACGGCGTCGTGGTGACCGTCAACGGCCGGTCGCGGCCGCTCATGTTCTTCGACGTCGCCGGGGAGACCCTGCAGCCGCGGCAGCAGCGCACCCGGGCGGCGCAGTTCCTGTCCGCCGTCGACGCGCTGCTGTTCGTCGCCGACCCGGAGATGGACACGATCGACGCGACGTTCGGCGCGGTGATCGACCGGCTCGCCACCCGGCAGGGCCCCGACGGCCGGCTCGACATGCCCGCCGCGATCGTCGTGACGAAGAGCGACCTGGGCCGCTTCGAGGAGCCGGTCGACCGGTGGATCCGCGCCCGCTCGACGGCCGTCCCGCCGCTGGACTGGGACCGGGTCGTCGAGGAGAGCCGGGACGCCTACGCGTACCTGCACCGCCGGGGGCGCACCGGACTGCTCGCGCCGTTCGCCCGCTTCCGCGACTGCACGCTGCACTTCGCCTCGGCGACCGGCGGCGGCGCCGACTCCGGTGGGCGCTTCCCGCGTGGCGCCCGGCCGCAGCGCTGCCTGGAGCCGCTGCTCTCGCTGCTGGCGCAGCTGGACGTGCTGCCCGCCGGGACGCTGCATCAGGGTGCGGAGATGCCGGCCGGGACGACGAGGAGGGCGTAGTGAGCGGCCAGGTGCACACGATGCTGTTCCAGTGGTCGGAGGCGAAGGGCTTCATGACCGCCCGCTCGTCGCTGCCGAGGCCGGAGCAGGAGCTCTGGTACGACCGTCTGCTGCCGCGACTGTCGCTGCCGCAGGGCCAGTACGACACCGGCAGCACCTGCTACCTGCAGTACGACGACGTCATGGCGCTGCTGCACCGCTGGCCCGCCAGGGACGGCCATCACCGCGCCTCGACCCGCACCCGGGCCCTGCTCGGGCCGCCGCGGCTGCTCACGTTCGCCGACGCGGTCAGGGTCCGCACCGACGCCGAGCCGGTCGAGGGGATCGACGGCGAGGGCCCGTTTCCGGGGATGCCACCGGGATGGCGGGCGGCGAGCGACGACGACGCCACGATCCTCGCCGCGCTCGAGGAGTGCCACGATCGGCTGGTCACCTTCGTCGCCGGGCTCCTCACCGACGGCGCCGCGGGGCGCTTCGCGGTGGTGGCGCCCGAGCAGTACCGGCGGGCGCTGCTGTGGGGCGCGCAGCACTGCTTCCGGCCCGACGAGTGTCCACCGTGGACGTTCTCGACGGCGGAGGCGGGCGTGGCCGGGACCGACCTGCCGCGCATCGTGTTCGTCCCGTCCGAGGCGTCGTCTCGCGGCTACGGCGGCGACGACCTGTCGTGGATCGACGTCAACCGGCCCGAATACGTCGACCCGCTGGCGCGCGACCATGCCGCGCGGGTCGTGGACGACGCGCTGTACCGCGTCGCCGTCCCGCACCGCACCGCCCACAACGGACGGCCGCCGGTGCCGCACTCGCTGCCGCAGGCGGTGCCCCATTCGATACCGCAGGCGGTGCCTCATTCGATACCGCAGCCGGTGCCGCATCCGGTGCCGAGTTCGGTGCCGCAGCCAGTACCGCAGCAGCCGCCGATGCCGGAGCAGGTGAGCGTGCCGTCCGGGTCCCCGGATGCCCACCGGCAGGCTGAGCGGCCGGCCAAGGAGCCGGCGGTGCTGCGGACCGAGGAGAGCGAGTACGCCGTGTTCGTCCTCAGCCTGGCGATCGGGTCGGCGCTGTTCGTGCTGCTCCTGATGTATCTGGGGGCGGCGCAGTGAGCGCCGTCCGGGCGGTGCTGCGGGACCCGCACTGGTACCGCGACGCGGCCGGCGCCGGCCTGCAGGCGCTCGCCGCGTTGCTGCTGACCCTCGCGTGGGCGGCCAGGGACCCCGACCTGCCGCGCGTCGCCTGGGCGGCGTTCGCGGGCGTCGGCCTGTGCGGCTGGCTGTTCCTGATCACCGCCGCCCGGTCCGCCCGCCTGGCCGCCACCGGCGCCGGCGAGCTGCGGGGGCTCCTGCTGGTCGCGATGCTGCTCGCGCAGATCGGCTTCGTGCTGCGGCTCAGTGCCCGCGAGCCGGTGGTGCCCGGCCTCGAATGGGTCGTCTTCATGATCTCGGCGCTGCTGTTCCTCGCGGCGTACGAGGTCGCCCGCCGGCCGGTGCACCAGATGCTCTGGGTCGCCACGGTCGGCGTGCTGCTCGCCGGGTCGGTCGCCGCCGTCGTCGCGACCCCGCACGGCGTGCTCGAGCCGCGCCTGTACTGGCGGCAGGCCCTCCCCGCGGCCGTCCTCGCCGCGGCCGTGTCCGGCGCCGTGGTGCTCGGGTGCCTGTGGCGCCGGGACCGGGTCATGCGGGAGGCGGTCAGGGCGCACGTCGTCGCCGTGCCGCCGCTGGCCGTCTACGCGTTCACCCGCGACCCGGGCGCCGCGACCCTCGTGTGCGGCGCCACGGCCGGCGCGGTGTTCGGCGCGGGACGGGTGCTGTGGCGGTCGTCGTGGACCGCGACCCTCCGGCCGATCGGCACCGGCGTCGCCGCGGTCGCGGCCGTCACGACGGTCCTGTGGCTGTTCGACCCGTGGAAGGTCGCCGTCAGGGAACCGGCACCCGCCCGGGATCTCGTCGGGGTCGCGCGGGAGACGGCCGGGGCCGTGTCGCTGGCCGACGTCTGCGGGCGGGCCGGCGAACTGGTGCTGACGCTGCTGGTCCTGGTGTTCGCGCTGCAGGTGGGGCTGCTGGCGACGCGGGCCGCCCGCCCGGACGCCGAGCTGCCGGACCGGCACGCGTTCCAGCGGGTGTGGGCGGTCGCGCTCGGCGGCCAGGTCCTCGCGTCGCTCCTCGCGCCGCTGCTGGTCGGGGTGCTCCGGCTGCCGGCCCCACCGACCCTCACCACGCTGCCGTTCGCGGCCGACGGGGCGAGCTTCGTCGTGACGTTCGCGGCGCTCGGCCTGCTGTTCGCCGCCGCCCAGCGCCCGCCGGCCGGAGCCCTGTAACGCCTGGGCGGCCCAAAAGGTTGTATCGGATAGGGGTCTGCGAATCTTCGCGGACGTCGATACTGTTTCCGCCACGGGCACCCTGACGGGGAAGGGTGGTGCTGGTGGAAACGCTTGTGCACAAACAGGATCCGGTCCTGTCTCACATCGCTCTGGTCGCCGCGGCGACCGCCGGCGTCGTCGCTCAGGGTGGCTTCTACCTGCCGGGCAGGACGCTGGTGACCGTGCTGGCCGCGGTCGCGTTCGGCCTCGCGCTGCACGCCCGGCGGGACCTGCTCACGGGGCTCGTCGCGATCCTCGGCACCGCCGGTGCCGTCGTCGCGTGGGCGCTGCTGCGGGGCGTCGTGAGCGGCGGGCTGCCGGTCGTGGCCGCGGTCGCGGCGAGCCTGGCCACGCTCGTCGCGGCGCTCGCGGCGGTGCGCCTGACTGGCCCGGCCGCCCGGCAGTGGCTCATGTCGGGCCTGGTCGGGCTCGGCACGCTGGTCGCGGTGACCGGCTGGGCCGGTGTCGCGTGGCGGCTGGAGCGCTGGTCGGTGCTGGTCGAGTCGACGATGTGGCGCGCCGCGTCCACGCTGACCTACTCCAACGCCGCGGCGGCGGTCCTCGCGGCCGCCGCGCTGCTGGCGCTGGCGCTGGCGGTCGACGATCCAAACGTCTGGTGGCGGCCCTGCGCCGTCTATCTCACGCAGGTGGGGCTGGCCGCGACGCTGAGCCGGGCGGGTGCGCTCGCGTTCGCCGCCGGGCTGGTCGTGCTCGCCGCCGCCTCCGGTGTACGAACCGTGCTCCGGCACGCCGTCCCGGCCCTGCTGGGCGCGGGGGTGGCCCTGGCGGCGCTCATCCCGTCGTTCCCGGCGGACGCGTCGCCGCGGCCGCTGCTCGCGGTCGGCGGCCTGGTCGCCGGCGCCGTCGTGGCGCTGGTCCTGCCGCGGCTGCCCGCCTTCGTGCTGCTGGGCGCCGGCGCGGTGCTGGCGGTCGCGGCGGTGCTGGGCCTGCGGCACGTGGCGGGGCTCGACGCGCTGCTCGCCCGGCGGGCGACCCTCGCCTCCCGCGGGCGGTCCGGGGCCACGTCCTCGGCGCTGGACCTGGTCGCCGCCCACCCGCTGGCCGGCAGCGGCCCGGGGCAGGGGCGGTACTTCTGGATCGACCACACCGGCCAGCTGGTCGTGAGCCGGTGGGTCCACAACGAATACCTGCAGTGGCTCGTCGACCTGGGCGCGATCGGCCTCGTGCTGCTGCTCGCGTTCGTCGCGGCCCTGATCCTGCACGTCCGCGCCGGCAGGCGTGCCGGCGTGCCCATCCCGCTGTGGGCCGGGGCGGTCGCCGCCATCGCCGCGCTCGCGCTGCACAGCGCCTTTGACTTCCTGTGGGAGCTGGCGGTCGTCCCGCTGCTCGTCGGTGTCCTGGTGGGCATCGCGGGTCCCTCCCACGGCGAAGAGTCCGCAACACCACCCAACGGGGAGGAAACATCATGAAGGTCACCAAGTCCAAGCTCGGCGTCGCCGCGCTCGCGGTCGGCGGGGTGCTCGCGTTCGCCGTCCCGGCCGGCGCGGCCGTCAACCTCCAGTCCGAGTCGCCGGGCCACGGCACGGTGAAGATCGCCAAGCAGGCCCAGCTGAAGGCGAATGGCGCGGCCACCGTCGTGACCCTGAACGTCAGCTGCCCGGCCGGCTGGCTCTTCACCGGTTACGTCAGCGTCACCCAGGCCGTCGGCAACATCACCACCGGTGGCTCGAACCGCACGTCCGAGATCACCTGCACCGGCTACACCCAGAAGGTCAAGGTCCCGGTGACAGCCTCGCCGGCACCGTTCAAGGTGGGCGACGCGTACGCCCTCGGCGAGATCCAGGTCCACAGCCCCGGCTACCAGTACTTCTACGCCAACACGGGCCGCGAGATCGTCAACGTCCAGTCCTGATACAGGGGGCGCGCCGGCTTCCGGGCCGGCGCGCCCGCGCTTCCCGGCGGTGGTCGGGCCGGGAGGCGCCACACGACGGGGGTGTCGAGCAGGGACGTAACGGGGGACCTGCTCGACACCCTGCGGTCGATGATGGAGGGGTGACAGCGTTGCTGATCCACCTGCAGGCCGCGGGCACGAGCCTGGTGCTGGACGCCCGCGGCCCGCGGCCGCCCGCGATCCTGCACTGGGGCGCCGCGCTGGGCGACCTGGCCGACGCCGACCTGGCGGCGCTGGCCGGCGCGGCGGTCCCCGCGGTGCCACCCAGCTCCCTGGACGAGCCCCTGCGGCTGTCGACGCTGCCAGCGCTGGCGGAGGGCTGGACGGGCCGCCCGGCCGTGCGCGGCTCCTGGGCGGCGGGCCCGGCCCGCCCCGCGTGGCGGCTCGCCGGCGTCGAACGCCCCTCTTCCGGCGCCGTCGTGGCGGACCTGCGCTCGGCCGACGGGCTGCTCCAGGTCGCCGGCGAGGTCTCGCTGTCGCCGCAGGGCGTCCTGAGGATGCGGCACACCCTGACGAACCACGGCACCGGCCCGTTCCTGCTCGACGCGCTCGACGTCGTGCTGCCGGTGCCCGCGCGGGCCGCGGAGATCCTCGACTTCAGCGGCGTGTGGGCCTACGAGCGGCGGCCGCAGCGGGCCCCGCTGCGCGACGGCGCCTGGAGCCGCGAGACCCGGCACGGCCGCCCCGGGCACGACGACCCGTTCCTCATGATGCTCGGCGTCCCCGGCTTCGACTTCCGCGCCGGCGAGGTCTGGGCCGTGCACCTCGCGTGGAGCGGCGACAAGCGGCTGTGGGCCGAGCGGCAGCCGCTGGGCCGCTCGGTGCTCGGCGCGGGCGAGCTGCTCGACCCCGGCGAGATCCTGCTCCCGCCCGGCGGGTCCTACACCTCGCCGTGGACGGTGGCGGCCTGGTCGGCGACCGGGATCGACGGCCTCTCCGAGCGCCTGCACGGCTGGGTCCGCGCACGCCGGGGCCCGGTCCCGCCGCGTCCGGTGGTGCTGAACACCTGGGAGGCGGTCTACTTCGACCAGAGCATGGAGCGCCTGCGGGGCCTCGTCGACGCGGCGGCGGACGCGGGCGTCGAGCGCTTCGTCCTCGACGACGGCTGGTTCACCGGGCGGACCGACGACCGGCGGGCGCTGGGGGACTGGACCGTCGACGCGGCCCGCTGGCCGCACGGGCTGCACCCGCTCGTGGCGGCGGTGCACGCCCGCGGCATGGACTTCGGGCTGTGGGTCGAGCCGGAGATGGTCTCCCCGGACTCGGACCTCGCGCGGGCCCACCCGGACTGGCTGCTCGGCCCGCCCGGCGCGGCGACCTGGCGGCACCAGCGGGTCCTCGACCTGTCGTCCGGCGCCTACGAGCACGTCCTGGAGGGCCTCACCGCGCTGCTGCGCGAATACCCGATCGCCTACCTGAAGTGGGACCACAACCGGGACCTGCTGCAGGAAGGCGCCGCGCACCGGCAGACCACCGCGCTCTACCGCCTGCTGGCCGAGCTGCGCGGGCGGTTCCCGCACGTCGAGGTGGAGAGCTGCGCGTCCGGCGGCGCCCGCGTCGACCTCGGCGTGCTCGACCTCGTCGACCGGTTCTGGACCTCCGACAGCAACGACCCCCTCGAGCGGCAGCGGATCCAGCGCTGGACCGGCGTGCTCGTGCCGCCGGAGCACCTCGGCTCGCACGTCGGCGCGCCGGCGGCGCACGTCACGGGGCGCACCAGCGACCTGAGCCTCCGGCTCGCCACCGCGCTGTTCGGCCACGCCGGCATCGAGTGGGACCTCACCACCGCGTCGGGGGAGCAGCGGCTGGAGGTCGCCGAGTGGGTGCGCTGCTACCGGCGGCTCCGGCCGCTGCTGCACACCGGGACGGTGGTCCGCTCCGGCGGCGACGACCCCGACCGGCTCGTGCACGGCGTGGTCGCGGCCGATCGCGGCGCCGCCGTGTACGCCCTGGTGACCCTGCGGGCCTCCGGCGCCGCGATCCCGCCCCCGGTCCAGTTCGCGGGGCTCGACCCGGACCGCCGGTACACCGTGCGGCCGCTGCCCCTCGGCGGCCCGCCCAGGACCGTGCAGGACCGGCCGCCCGCGTGGCTGCTCGACGGCGGGATCACCCTGCCGGGCCGGCTGCTGGCGGAGGTGGGCCTGCCGGCGCCGCTGCTGGCCCCGCAGCAGGCGGTCGTGTTCGAGGTGGTTGCCGCCTGAGGTCGGGACCGGTCCTGAGCGGCAGCCGCGACGAGCGGGCCGTTTGGCTCAGCCGCGGCCCTCCGCCGCCGAATGGGTGGTTGACGACGGTGTCGGGCGGAGGTTGCCAGGGCGGTGGGAGCGGACCGGCGGACGCGGCGCTGGGCGGCCGTGCTCTGGGTGCTCGGCGGCCTGTACGCGCTCACCGTCGCCGGCATCGTCGCCACGGCCGGCGCGCTCACCGTCGCCGGCATCCTCGTGTCCGGCGCGACCGGCCTGGTCTGCGCCGTGTGCGCGGCCCGCCACGACTGGCTCGACCGGCGGACCCGGCGCGCCTGGCGCTTGATGGCCTTCGGCTACGGGCTCGCGCTCGGCGTGCCGGTCGTCGCCACCGTCACCGACACGGGGCCCTTCCCGTCGCCCGGCGACGCGGCGCACCTGGCGTTCGTGCTGGTGCTGCTGTTCGCGGTGCGGGCGTTCCCGTTGCTCCCGGAGACCCGCGGCGAGCGCCACAAACACGTCCTCGACGCGGCCATCGTCGTCGCCGGCGCCGCCACGACGATGTGGTACTTCGTGGTCGGGCCGTACATCGCGGTGAAGGGCGCCTCGACCGGCACGGTCGTCGCCGCGGCCGCCCGCCCCGCGGCCGACCTCGCCCTGCTGTCCGGGCTCGTCATGGTGCTCCTGCGCGGCGCCGACCCGACGTCGCGCCGCCCGCTGGGCATCGTGGCCGCCGGGATGCTCGTGTACACCGTGGGCGACGGCCACCTCGGCCACCTGCGGGCCCACGCCGACCAGGTCGGGCGCACCGCCTGGCAGCTCGCCTGCTGGAGCACGACCCTGTTCCTGCTGGCGGCCGCCGCCGTCGAGCAGAACCGCCGGGCGACCCGGCGGTCCGTCGATCGCGGCGCGGCGCGGCCCGGCAGGACGCGGCTGCTGCCGTACGCCGGGATCGGCGTCGGCTACGCGCTGCTGGTGCTCGCCGCGGTCCGGCAGGGGCAGGCGCACCCGTGGGCCGGGCTCGTCGCCGGCGCGGCCGGCATCACCGGGCTGGTCATGCTGCGCCAGGCGCTCGTGCAGCAGGAGAGCCGCGAGATGGCGGTCACCGACGGGCTCACCGGGCTGGCGAACCGGTCCCGCGTCCACGAGGTCCTCGGCCGCGCCCTCGCCCGCGGCGGGCGGACGGGCGGGAGCACCGCCGTGCTGCTGCTCGACCTGAACGGCTTCAAGCAGGTCAACGACGCCCTCGGGCACGAGGCGGGCGACCGGCTGCTGGTCGAGTTCGGCGAGATGATGCGCCGCAGCGTGCTCGGCGGCGACCTGGTCGGCCGGCTCGGCGGCGACGAGTTCGCCGCGGTGCTGCACGACATCGGCCGGGTCGACCACGCCGTCGCCGTCGCCAGGCGGATCGCGGCCGCGACGGAGCAGCCGATCCCGTTCGGCGACCAGACGCTGCGCGCGTCGGCGAGCATCGGCGTCGCCGTCGGCGGGCCCGGCGAGTGCACGGCCGACGAGCTGCTGCACCGCGCCGACCTCGCCATGCACCAGGCGAAGCGACGGGATGACGGCACCCGCTGGCAGTGCTGGGACCGCAGCCTGACCGACGAGGCCGAGCTGTCGCTGGAGCACGAGCTGCGCGGCGCGATCGCCGGTGGCCAGCTGCGGCTGCTGTACCAGCCGATCGTCGCCCTCCCGCACCGCGAGATCGCCGGCGTGGAGGCGCTCGTCCGCTGGGAGCACCCCAGGCACGGGCTGCTCGTCCCGGAGAGGTTCGTGCCGCTCGCCGAGCGCGCCGGCGTGATCGAGGACCTGGGCCGCTGGGTGCTGGAGCAGGCCTGCGCGCAGGCGAAGGCGTGGCAGCGGCGGGTGCCGTCGCTCCAGCTCAACGTCAACATCTCGCCCCGTCAGCTGGACAACCAGGGCTTCACCGGCGAGGTGCTGGAGATCCTCGACCGGGCCGGGTTCTTCCCCGGTCACCTGGTGCTGGAGGTGCCTGAGAGCGCGGTCGTCGGCGGCGCCGCCGACGGTGCCGGGCACACCGCCGAGGCCGACCCGATCGCGCAGCTGGAGGCGCTGACCACGGCCGGGATCCGGGTCGCGCTGGACGACTTCGGCACCGGGTACTCGTCGCTGCGCTACCTGACCCGCCTGCCGGTCGACGCGCTCAAGCTCGACAGCTGCTTCGTCGCCGAGCTCGACGGCACGTCGAAGGGCTCGGCGGTCGCGCAGGCGGTGCTGCGGCTCGGGCAGATGCTGCACCTGGACACCGTCGCCGAGGGCGTCGAGGGCGAGGCCCAGGCGCGCGAGCTGACCCTGCTGGGCTGCGAGAAGGCCCAGGGCATCTACTTCTCCGGCCCCGTCCCCGCCGCCGAGCTGGAGCGCCAGCTGCCGGCGGCCGCGTCGCCCCGGTGACAGCGCTCCCACGGGACAGTAGCGGGTTGCCGCGCTGCGAGTGATACTCGTCGCACCATGCGTGACTCAGTGCGTCTTCGTGCGGCCGTCGCACTCCTCACCGCCACGGGAGCGGTCGTGCTCGGGGTGGCCGGCGCCCTCCCCGGGGGGCTCGCGACGCTTCCCCTGGCGGTGGCCGCGGCCGTCGGGGGCACCCTGCTCGGCCTCGCCGCCGCGGCGATCTGGCTGCCGGCGGCGGTCCTGCTGCTGTGGCTGCTTCCGGGTTCGGGCTCCGGCGACGGTACGGGCGCCGCGGCCGCCGCGCCGGAGCCGCACCCGGTCGTCGCCGTCGCGGCCGTCGTCGCCGCCGGGCTGCTGCCGGTGCTCGCCATGCGGGTGCGGCGGGCGTGGGCGGCGCGCGGCGAGCGGATGCGGATCGAGGCCCGGGCGGCCGCCGCGGCCGCCGAGCGCGCCCGGCTCGCCCGGGAGATGCACGACTCGCTGAGCAAGACGCTCGACGCGATCGCCCTCGGCGCGGCCGCGCTGCCGGGCACGCTCGCCGAGCCCGACCGGGCCAGCCGGCTGGCGGCGACGCTGCGCGACGGATCGCTCGACGCGGCCCGCGACGCCCGGGTGCTCATCGACGAGCTGCGGTCCAACCCGGCCGACGCGCCGCTGTCCGACGTCGTCGCCGCGATCGGGCGGGAGTGGTCGGTGACCAGCGGCGTCGGCGTGATCCTGCACAACGCCGACGTCGACGCCGCCCCCGAGGTCGGCATCGAGCTGTGCTGGATCCTGCGTGAGGCCCTGCGCAACGTGGCCGCGCACGCGGGGGCGGAGCTGGTCGCGGTGACGCTGACCCGGGCCGGCGGCGAGGTGACCCTCGAGGTCCGCGACGACGGCGCCGGCTTCGCCGTGCCCGACGACCTGAGCCTGCTGCAGCGGGCGGGCAGCCACGGCCTCGTCGGCATGCAGGAGCGGGCCCGGCTGTGCGGCGGGACGCTGACCGTGTGGTCCCGGCCCGGCGGCGGCAGCCGGGTCACCGCGGTCGTCCCCGCCGAGCCCGCGACGCCCGCGTCACCGCCGTCGCGCCGGCTGCGGCTGCTCGTCGGCGCCGCCGCGGTGGCCCTGCCGGTGGCGCTGATCCTGCCGTTCACCGGGGTCCCGCCGTTCGGTGAAGCCGCGGACCCGCCTGGTGAGCGCGTAGCCGGGGCGTCCGCCGGCGCACTGCCCGCGGGTGACGGGCCGTCCGTCCCGGGTGGACAGACGCCCACCGGGCCGGGCGGTGTGCCGTCCGGGTCGCCGGCGGGGGCGTCGCCGGGCGCCGCACCGGCCGTCACGAAGTCGCCGAAGGCCTCGCCGGGCGGCGCCTCCGGCCAGCCGTCACCGCCGGTCGCCGGACCGCCCACCGGGACCGACGCCGCGAACGCCTGCACGGTGCGGTATTCGAAACGCAACGAGTGGAACCCGGGCTTCGTCGCCGACGTGGTCCTCACCAACACCGGCACGCGGACGATCGACGGCTGGTCGCTGCGGTTCCAGTTCTCGTCGGGTCAGCAGCTGATCAGCTACTGGGGCGCGATCGCCACCCAGACGGGCCCGGCGGTCGTGGTCGAGGACGGCGGGGTCAAGCCGACCGTGCCCGCGGGCGGCACCGTCACGTTCGGGCTGCAGGGCACCTGGCAGGGGGCCAACCCGGCGCCGACCGTCTTCACCCTGAACGGCGTTCGGTGCGGCTGAGCCACTGCACGATCGCCTCGGTGCGGTTGTTGACGCGCAGCTTCAGGTAGATCTGGCTGACCCGGTTGCGGACCGTCTTCTCCGCCAGGTCGAGGCGCGTGGCGATGGCCGCGTTGGGCTCGCCGGCCGCGATCAGCTCCATGATCTCGTGCTCGCGGCGGGTCAGCGGCTGGTGCAGCAGCGCCGGCGCCCGGTCGGCGGTGCGGTGCTGCACGTGATCGACCACGATGGACAGTGGCACCGGCGAGAGCCGGCTGTGCCCGTCGGCGGTCGCGCGGGCCGCGTCGAGCAGGTCCGCCCGGGTGTACTGGCCCTCGACCAGCAGGCTGCGCGCGCCGGCCCGCAGCATCGGCACCACGTCGCCGGGCACCACCGCGAAGGCGACGACCAGCACCGGCGGGCGCGGCGGCGGCAGCGTGGCGAGCGCGGTCAGCTCGCGGATCGGCGCGTGCGTGTGCAGCACGACGAGATCGGCGTCGATCCGCCCGCCGTTGAGCACGTGCAGCAGCGGGCGCACGTCCAGTGCGCCGGCGCACGGGCGCAGCAGCTCGGCGAGGCTGTTACCGGTGGAGCTGATGACCAGGACCCGCATGCCCGTCACGACACCACGCGCGCGGCGTGTTGGCAACGTTTCCCGAAACTCCCGCTGGGTGCGTTTCCGCATCTCAGGAGCGATTCGCGGGGATCGCACCCAGCGGATTTGGGTGCTCGTCCCCCGAAAGTCAGGTGTCCCAACGCCTGATGGCGCCCGCCCGGCTGGTGACGCCGAGCTTGGCGAAGATGCGGTTCACATGGTTCTCGACCGTCTTCGATGAAAGGACCAGGGTCGCGGCGATGTCCCCATTGGACAGTCCGCGGGCGATCAGATCCATCACCTCCGCCTCGCGCTGCGACAGCCCATGCCGCGGCGGCGCCTGGCGCACGGCGGCGACCAGGACCCGCGCGGCGCTCGGCGACAGGTGCGACTCGCCGCCCGCGACGGCCCGGACCGCGTGCAGCAGCTCCGCCGGGCCGAACTGCCCGTGCACCAGGAACCCGATCGCGCCGGAGCGCACGGCGTCCAGCACCGTGCGGTCGTCGGCGCTGCGGGTCAGCATCAGCACCCGGCTGTGCGTGCTGATCGCCCCGACGACCGACAGCCCGTCGCGGACCGGCATGCGGTGGTCGAGCAGCGTCACGTCGGGCCGGTGCCGGCGGGCCAGCTCGAGCGCCTCGGCACCGTTGGCCGCCTCCGCGACGACCACGATGTCACCGGTGAGCATCTCCCTGACGACCGCCCTGACCACGCTGTTGTCGTCGGCGATGAGGACAGTGGTCAATGCCGGGACCTCCTTGCGCGGGTCCCGGCGTGCCGCGGGACAAGCGTGCCAACGATGTTCGCCATTGTTTCGCGACGGTGTCGACATGCTTACGCTACCCGTCACCGGGAGCGCTCCCACGCGCCGCCACGCTGGGGGCGCCCCGGTTTTGTTCTGGACCGCCATCTGGAAGGAACGTCAGCATGCGCCTCCATCGCAGGTTGCTGGCCGCCGCCGCGGCCGCGCTGCTCGTCCCGCTCGCGCCGTTCGTGTCGTCGAGCCCCGCCACCGCCGCCGACACCGCGGACTGGCTGCACACCGCCGGCAACAAGATCGTCGACAGCCAGGGCAACGAGGTCTGGCTGACCGGCACCAACTGGTTCGGCTTCAACGCCACCGAGCGCGTCTTCCACGGCCTGTGGAGCGGCAACATCACCGAGATCACCAAGTCGATGGCCGACCGCGGCATCAACATCGTCCGGGTGCCGATCTCGACCCAGCTGCTGCTGGAGTGGAAGGCCGGCCAGGCCGCCGTGCCCAGCGGCGTCAACACCTACGCCAACCCCGAGCTGCTCGGCAAGACCACGCTGCAGGTCTTCGACTACTTCCTGCAGCTGTGCAAGCAGAACGGCATCAAGGTGATGCTGGACGTGCACTCCGCCGAGGCCGACAACTCCGGCCACATCTACCCCGTGTGGTGGAAGGGCTCGATCACGTCCGAGCTGTTCTACCAGGGCTGGGAGTGGGTGATCGACCGGTACAAGAACGACGACACCCTGGTCGCGGCCGACATCAAGAACGAGCCGCACGGCAAGTGGTCGGAGTCGCCGCGGGCGAAGTGGGACAACTCCACCGACCAGGACAACTTCAAGAACACCTGCCAGGTCGCCGGCAACCGGATCCTCGCGAAGAACCCCAACATGCTCATCCTCTGCGAGGGCATCGAGATCTTCCCGAAGAACGGCACCAACTGGTCCTCCACCGCCGAGGCCGACTACTACGGCAACTGGTGGGGCGGCAACCTGCGCGGCGTCAAGAACTACCCGGTCAACCTGGGCAACCACATCGTCTACTCGCCGCACGACTACGGCCCGCTGGTCTACGAGCAGCCGTGGTTCCAGAAGCCGTTCGACAAGGCGTCGCTGACCACCGACGTGTGGCAGCCGAACTGGCTCTACATCCACACCGAGAACACCGCGCCGCTGCTCGTCGGCGAGTGGGGCGGCCGGCTCGGCCAGGACGCCCGGCAGGACAAGTGGATGTACGCCCTGCGCGACACCATCATCGAGAAGCGCATCAGCCAGACCTTCTGGGTGCTCAACCCCAACTCCGGCGACACCGGCGGCCTGCTGCTGGACGACTGGAAGACGTGGGACGAGGCCAAGTACGCGATGCTGAAGCCCGCGTTGTGGCAGTACCAGAACAAGTTCGTCGGCCTCGACCACGACGTCAAGCTCGGCGCCAACGGCATGAGCCTCAACGACCGCTACGGCGGCGTCTCCGACACCGTCGCGCCGTCGGTGCCCGCCGGGCTCACCGTCGCCGGCACCACCGGCACGAGCGTCTCGCTGACCTGGACCGCGTCCACCGACAACAGCGGCACCGTCGCCGGATACGACATCTACCGCGGCGCCACCAAGGTCGGCACCTCGGCCACCGCGTCCTTCACGGACACCGGCCTGACGCCGAGCACCACGTACAGCTACACCGTGCGGGCCTTCGACGCGGCCGGCAACGTGTCCGCGGCGTCGGCCGCCCGCACCGCCACCACGTCGAGCACGCCGGTCGACACCACCCCGCCGTCGGTGCCGGGCGGGCTCGCGGTCACCGGCACGACCACGTCGAGCGTCTCGCTCTCGTGGACCGCGTCGACCGACAACAGCGGCTCCGTCGCGGGCTACGACGTGCTGCGGGGTGGGGTGAAGGTCGGCACCGCCACCGGCACGACCTATGTGGACACCGGCCTGGCCGCCAACACCACCTACAGCTACACGGTGCGGGCGTTCGACGCGGCCGGCAACGCGTCCGCGGTGTCCGCCGCGGTCACCGGCAAGACCGCCGCCAACCCGACCGGGGTGGTGCGGGTGCAGTACCGCAACAACAGCGTTCCGACCAACGACCAGGAGATCAAGCCCGGCCTCCAGGTCGTCAACGGCGGCACCGCGCCGCTCGCGCTGAACACCGTCGCGGTCCGCTACTACTTCACCCGCGACGGCGGCAGCTACGCCATCTGGTGTGACTGGGCCGCCGTCGGCTGCGGCAACCTCGCGACCCGGGTCGTGAACCTGCCGTCGGCGGTCAACGGCGCCGACGCGTACATCGAGGTCACCTTCACCGGTGGCAGCGTGGCGCCCGGTGGCAACAGCGGCGAGATCCAGCTGCGGGTCAGCCGCACCGACTGGCAGCCGGTCAACGAGGCCAACGACTACAGCCGCGGGGCGGGCACGTCCTTCGCGGACGCGGCCACCGTGCCGGCGTTCATCGGCGGCGCCCTCGCCTGGGGTGTCCTGCCGGCCTGACACGTCGAGGTCAGCGGGCGGGTGGCGCGGGTTCCGCGTCACCCGCCCGTGGTTTTTTGCAAAAGGCACCAATCCGATCGGCCGGGGCGCTCCGAAGACATGGTGTACATCCGCTTACGAAGGGAAATATCACCATGCGCGCCTCCAAGCTCGTCGCCGTCGCCGCGGCGGCCGTGTTCGCCCTGTCGGCCACCGCGGCCTGCGGCTCCTCGGACGACGGCAACGACACCGCCGCCCCCGCCGCCACCACCGGCGCCGCGACCACGATGGCGGCGCCGACCAGCGCCGCGCCCATGGCGGACGCGCCGTTCGGGGCCGGCTGCTCCGCGGTGCCGACCGACCCCGCCGATGCCGGCAGCTTCACCGCCATGGCTAAGGTCCCCGTCGGCACGGCCGCGGCCGGCAACCCGGTGCTGAAGACCCTCGTCACGGCGGCCAAGCAGGCCAACCTGGTCGACTCGCTCAACACCCTGCCCGCCGGGACGGTCTTCGCCCCGACCGACGCGGCGTTCGCGAAGATCCCGCAGGCCGACCTGGCCAAGGTGCTCGCCGACACCAAGACCCTCACGGGCATCCTCACCTACCACGTGGTGCCCGAGAAGCTCACGCCCGCGCAGCTCGCCGGCTCGCACAAGACGCTGCAGGGCACCGAGCTGACCGTCAGCGGCAGCGGCACCAGCTTCACCGTCAACGGCGCGTCGATGGTCGTCTGCGGCAACGTCCAGACCGCCAACGCCATCGTGTACATCGTCGACACCGTCCTCATGCCGAAGGCCTGACCGGCCATGCGGATCCGGGCCGCCCTCGCGGGCATCACGGCCGCGGCCGCGGGGATCGCCGCCGGCGAGCTGCTCGCCGCCCTGGCCGTCCCTGCCGCCGGTCCGGTCGCCGGCGTCGGGGGCGTGATCGTCGACGCCACGCCCACCGCGGTGAAGGAGTGGGCGGTGGGTACCTTCGGCACGCACGACAAGCCGCTGCTGCTCACCGGGATCGCCGTGGTGCTGGCCGCCTTCGCCGCGCTGGTGGGCGTGCTCGGACTGCGCCGGCAGGCCTTCGGGCTCGCCGGCGCGGCGGTCCTCGGCCTGGCCGGTGCGGCCGCGGCGGCGAGCCGGCCGGCCGCCGGTCCGCTGGACGGCCTGCCGTCGCTGCTCGGCGGCGTGGTCGCGGCGGCCGCGCTGGTCCTGCTGCTGCGCCCCCTCGACCGGAGCGGTGCCACCGATGCCGGCGGGTCCGCTCGGCCGATGGGCCGGCGCCGCTTCCTCACCACCGCCGGGCTGGTCGCCGCCGGGGCCGCCGTCGCCGGGGGCGGGGCCGCCCTGGTGCGCGCCGCCGGTCGCGGCGCCGCCGAGCGCAGCCGGGACGCGATCCGGCTCCCCGCGCCTGCCTCACCGGCGCCGCCGCTGCCGGCCGGGTCCGGCGCCGGGTTCGTCACCGCCAACCGGGACTTCTACCGCGTCGACACCGCGCTGACCGTGCCCCGCGTCGACGTCGCCGGCTGGCGGCTGCGGGTCAGGGGCATGGTCGGCCGCCCGCTGGAGCTGACCTTCGACGACCTGCTCCGCCGCCCCCTGATCGAGCGGGACGTCACGCTGAACTGCGTCTCCAACGAGGTCGGCGGGCCGTACGTGGGGACGGCGCGCTGGCTCGGCGTACCCCTGGCGGACCTGCTGCGGGAGGCCCGGCCGGCGCCCGGCGCGGACCAGGTGGTGGCGCGGTCGGTGGACGGCATGACCATCGGGACGCCGCTGGCGGTCGTGCTCGACGGGCGCGACGCCATGCTCTGCGTCGGCATGAACGGCGAGCCCCTGCCCTTGGAGCACGGCTTCCCGGTGCGGATGCTCACGCCAGGCCTGTACGGCTACGCCGGCGCATGCAAGTGGCTGACGTCGATCGAGCTGACGACGTTCGAGGCGTACGACGCGTACTGGGTGGCGCGGGGCTGGGCGGCGCGGGGCCCGGTGAAGACGGCCTCACGGATCGACCGGCCGCTGCCCTTCACCCGCCTGGACCCGGCCGCCGGCCCGGTGCGTGTCGCCGGCGCGGCGTGGGCGCAGGGGCGCGGGATAGCCGCGGTCGAGGTGCAGGTGGACGACGGGCCGTGGCAGGCCGCGACGCTGCTGCCGGCGCCGACGGACGACACCTGGGCGCAGTGGCGCCTCGACTGGGCCGCGACGCCCGGCAGCCACCTGCTCCGGGTCCGGGCGACCGACAAGACAGGTGCCCTGCAGACACCCGACCGGGCCACGCCCTTCCCGTCCGGGGCGACCGGCTGGCACACCGTCACCGTGACGGTTCAGTAGCGCTCCTCGTACGCCTGGCGGGAGCCGCACACGGAGGCCCGGCTGCACGAGCAGCGGGACCCGTCGGCGTCCATCCGCACGGTGACGGAGTCGCGCGGCACACTGTGCCCGACGACCCGGCCCTCGCCCGACGGCGTGGACACCCGCGTGCCGACGGCCGGCGCGGTGGCCTGGAACTGCTGGTACAGCGGGTGCTCGTACTTGAGGCAGCACATCAGCCGCCCGCAGGCGCCGGAGATGCGCAGCGGGTTGAGCGGCAGGTCCTGGTCCTTCGCCATCCGGATGGTGACCGGCTCGAAGTCGTTGAGGAACGTCGCGCAGCACAGGTCGCGCCCGCACGAGCCGATGCCACCCTGGACGCGGGCGGAGTCGCGGGCGGAGAGCTGGCGCAGCTCCACCCGGCAGTGCAGGGTGGCGCCCAGATCCCGCACCAGCGAACGGAAGTCCACCCGGTGGGGTGCGGTGAAGTAGATCGTGGTCCGCGCGCCCTGCCCGCCGGTGCTGTCCAGCACGTGGTCCACCGCGACGACCTTCATCGGCAGCTCGTGATCGCGGATCAGCTTCTTCGCGGCGACCTTCGCCTCGGCCTTGCGCTTGCGCAGCAGCTCGTCGCGGCGCAGGTCGGCGTCGGCGGCCATGGCGACCAGCCGGGGGAAGCCCTCGGTCTCCTCGCTGACCCACTGCGCGGCCCACACGCACTCCGCGACCTCGGGCCCGTCGTCGGTCGGGACCAGCACCCGGTCGCCCACCTCCGGGCGGAACTCGCCGGGGTCGAAGTAGAACAGCCGCCCGTAGCGATTGAAGCTCACCGCGCACAGCATGCCCATGGGTGCACAGTAACGCGGCCCACTGCCAGTTCCATATGGCCTGCGGCTTTATCGGTCAAAAGTCCAGTTTGACTCTTTTGGTGTACCCCGTAGCTATTACAACTACTTCGTCGTTGCTAGTGCGGATGAGCCCGCTAAGTGGGCCGTAACTCCGGCCGGAAAGGGCTCGTTGGGGGCAGCAGTGGCACGCCCCCCGGCGAGCTACCCCCGTACTCCCGGTCTCGGAGGACCTCAAGCATGACGTCTCCTGTTGCTTCCGCACGCCCAAAAACAGCCCGGACCCTCGCCGCCCTCGCCGCAACGGCGATCGTCGGAGCGCTGAGCCCGGTCGCGTTCGCGGCGCCCGCGGCTGCGGCACCGGCCGACGCGGCCTGCCCAGAGGGCTTCGGTGCCACCGCCGCCAGCAACACCCTTGCCCTGGGCCGCGTCGACCTGCGCGCCGCCGGCCTGTCCGGCACGGTCCTTCCCGAGCTCCGCGTCGCCACCACCCACTCCGGCATCGCCGGCGGCACCCTGCGCGCCGCCGCCGACTCCCGCTACCTGCGCAGCAGTGGCGACCTGCCCGCGGGGGTGCTGGGGCCCAGGGCGTACCAGCAGGCGCCCCCGGCCCACGACCAGCCCGACGTCGTGAACGTCGCCGGCGTCGACCTCGGCGCGCTGCGGCTCGGCACCGGCGGCCTGCGCGCGCAGGCGTCCTGGAAGAACGCCGGCCGCTGCACCAGCGCCGACGGCCCGCGGGCCGTCGGTGAGGCGAAGCTCGCCGGCATCACCGTCCTGCCGGGCCGCAACGGCCGCGCGCTGCTGCGCATCAACGCCGTCGAGAGCGCCACGGTCGCGGGCGTCGACTCCTCGGGCAGCCGCCCGGCCGCCTCCGCCACGGCCACCGGCGGCATCGCCGACTTCAAGCTGCTCGACAACGGCCCCTCCGCCATCGGTGTCCGGGTCGTCAGCCCGCCGACCCTGCGCGTCCTCGCCGGCGGCAAGAAGACGGTCGACTACACCGCCCCCGTCCTCGAGGTCACCATCCCCGGCCAGACCCCGGTCCGCGTCTCGTCCGCCGGGTCCCACGTCGACGTGGTCGTGCCCGTCGACGCCGCGAGCACCGAGGCCGCCATCGACCTCGCCCGCACCGAAGGCCTGCCGATCCTGTCTGGCATCCCGCTGCTCGACCTGCTGACCGGCATCACCTCCGCCGTCTCCGGCGTGGTCGGCGGCGCCACGGCCATCCTGCCCGGCGCCGACCTCAACAGCCTGCTCGGCGGCCTGCCCGGCCTCCCCGTCGTCGGCGGCCTGCTCGGCTCCTCCACGGCCGCCCCGGCCGCCGCCTCCACCGAGAGCACCGCCCCCTCGAAGCGCGGCGTGGTGGTCCTGCGGGTCGAGCTCGGCGTGGTCGAGAAGCAGTTCAGCTCCACCGGCGTCTACGCCAAGGCCGCCTCCGTCCGCGTCCAGCTGATCGCCCGCAACACGTGGAAGTCCAGCGGCGGCTACGGCCACGGCGACTCCGGCCCGGCCGACAAGACCGCCCTCGTCGACCTGGGCATCTGCACCCTCGAGGCGGCCGCCGCGGCCCCCAAGGCCCCCGGCACCCCCACCAAGAGCCCCGGCGACGACTCCGACGGCGGCTACGGCCCCGGCGACGACGATGACGATGACGACGACGGTTACGGCGGCGGCGGCGGTATTGGCGGCGGCGGTGGCCAGGCCGGCGGCGGCCTCCCGGTCACCGGCAACAACGTGGCCCTGATGCTCGGCGGCGGCGTCCTCCTCGTCGTGTGTGGCCGCCTCCTGCAGATCCTGGCGCGCCGCAGGGCCGCCTGAGACCCCTTCGCCGCCCGTGCAGCGCCGCCCGCCCTTCCCCGGCGAGCCCGCTGCCCGGGCGGCGCTGTCTGTGCTGTGCTGTGCTTCCGCCCCACCGCTGTCGCGGCGGGTCCCGGCGGGGATTCTCACCCGCGCCCCAATGCTCGCTGCGCTCGCACCGCCGGCCACGCTGCGCTTGCTGCGCGCCTTCGGCGCGGGGCGGCGGCTTCCGCGCCTGCGCGCCGCATCTGCCGCGCGTCCCCTGCCCTGCTCGCGTTCTTCTTCTTGTGATCGAAGTCGCGTGGTGGCTGTCCGGGCGGCCGCTGCTGTCCTTGGATCACGGGCGGGCGGTCGGTGGACAGTGCTGGACCGTGACACCCAACGGTTGCTTCTGCAGCGGACTGGTGATCAGGGGGTTCTGGGGTACCAGTCCGGTGCACAGGCAACCGGTGGGTCAGGCGGCGAGGGGGGTCGGGGCGTGGACGCGGCGGAGTGCGGCGGCGAAGTCGGTGGCCGCGGTGGCGACGCGTTCGGCGCCCAGGATGGCCTGCTCCCAGGTGCCGCAGAGGCCGGAGCTGAACTCGATCTGCACGTCGCCGTCGTCGACCAGGAGGATCAGGTCGCCTTCGTCCTCGGTGAGGACGGCGCGGATGGCGCGCAGGTCGAGGGTGACGATGGGGAAGAGGTCGTCGTCGTCCATGGCTGGCTCCGATTGGTCGGCTGCGCACTGAAGGTGGGGTACGGCGCCGCGCGGCTCGCAGCGTCGTGGTAACGGCGCCGCACCCCTGATCTGGTGGCACGGAACCGGACCGCCCAGCCCGGCCCCGCGCCTGACTCAGATAGTAGCCCAATGGCCATAAGGCCACAATATCTCCCGCCGATAGACCTTCATATGGTCGCGGTCATGATCTCCCGGAGTTCCGGCCTGGCTCTCTACCTGCAGGTCGCGGACGCGATCCGACAGAAGATCAACAGCGGTGAGATGGCTCCGGGGAGCCTGTTGCCCTCGGAGAAGTACCTTGCCGAGGAGTACGACGTCGGCCGCGACACGATTCGCGACGCCATGGCGTACCTGCGCGGCGAGGGGCTCGTGGAGAGCAAGCGCGGCTACCGCAGCCGCGTGCGGTCCAACGCGCCGCGGGAGCGGATCTGGCTGCACCAGGGCGAGGTCGTCTGGGCCCGCATGCCCACCCCGCAGGAGAAGAAGGAGCACGGTCTCGGCGACGGCGTGCCTGTCCTGGTCGTCGGCGACAAGTCGTTCCCCGCGGACCGCTTCGAGTTCGGCCGAGAGTAGCGCGGGTAACACAAGACCGGCCACTGAAGCAAAGCCAGCCGTAACGCGGATCACCCGTTATTGAGTTGGTGAACCATGCCCCGCGAACCGATGCTTGTGGCAAGCAAGTATCGCGACGCAGGGACGAGGATCCGTGGACGACGACGCCGAGCTGGCCGAGCACGCCGCCATCGGGCGGCAGGTGGGGCGGTTCATCCGCCTCTCCGAGCGCTTGTTCGCCACGCTCAAGTGGAGTGACGCGGGCCGTGGGCTGGAGCGCCCCGCGTACGTGCTGCTGAGCCGGATCGCGGTCGACGGGCCGTTCCGGTTGTCGGCGCTCGCCACCGAGGTCGCGCTGGACCTGTCCACGGTCAGCCGGCAGGTCGCCGCGCTGGAGTCGGCGGGGCTGGTGCGTCGCGCGACGGACCCGACCGACCGCCGCGCCAGCCTGGTGGAGGTCACCGACCTCGGCCGTGACGTGTTCGCGGAGAACAAGGCCCGTTGGCTCGCCATGTGGCAGGAGCTGCTCGCCGGGTGGACGCCCGAGGAGCGGCAGATCTTCGCCGCCCTTTTCACGCAACTGAACCAGACGCTGGCCGAGAAGCTGCCAGGAACAAGCTCCGAAAGGGACGCTCGATGACCACCGTCGCGCCGCCGGAACAGGCCCGGCCGCAACTCGCCCATCGGCAGATCATGCTGCTGATGGGCGGTCTCATGACCGGGATGCTGCTGGCCGCGCTCGACCAGACCATCGTGGGCACCGCGTTGCCGACCATCGTCGGTGACCTCGGCGGACTCGACCACTACTCGTGGGTCGTGACCGCGTACCTGCTCGCCTCGACCGCGTCGACCCCGCTGTACGGCAAGATCAGCGACCTGTACGGCCGCCGCCCGGTCCTGCTGTTCGCGATCTCGACGTTCCTGGTCGGCTCGCTGCTCGCCGGCCTGTCGCAGGACATGACCCAGCTGATCGCCACGCGCGCCCTGCAGGGCATCGGCGCCGGCGGTCTCATGACGCTCGCGTTCACCATCGTGTCCGACGTCGTCGCGCCGCGGGAGCGCGCCCGGTACCAGGGGCTCTTCGGTGCCGTGTTCGGCATCTCCTCGGTGGCCGGCCCGCTCGTCGGCGGCTACTTCGCCGAGACGGACTGGCGCTGGATCTTCTACATCAACGTGCCGCTGGGCGTGTTCGCGCTGTTCGTGTGCAGCCGGGTGCTGCGCCTCGTCCCGCACGTCCGGCGGGACCACAAGATCGACTACCTGGGCGCCACGCTCATGGTCGCGGCGGTCAGCGCCTGGCTGCTCGCGCTGTCGTGGGGCGGCAACGAGTACGCGTGGGGCTCGCCCACCATCCTCGGGCTGCTGGCCGGCGGTGCGGTGCTGACCGCGCTGTTCATCGTCGCCGAGGGCCGCGCCGAGGAGCCGATCCTGCCGCTGCGCCTGTTCAAGCGGGCGACGTTCTCCCTCGCCAACACCGCGACCTTCATCCTCGGGTTCGCGATGTTCGGCTCGATCATCTACGTCCCGCTGTACCTGCAGATCGTCAAGGGCGCTTCGCCGACGCGCTCGGGCCTGCTGATGCTGCCGATGATGGCGGGCGTCATCGTGACCTCGATCGTCGCCGGGCGGGTCATCAGCGGGATCGGCCGGTACAAGTGGTTCCCGGTCGCCGGCACCGTGATCATGGGCTCGGGGCTGCTGCTGTTCACGACGCTGCAGGTCGACACGCCGCTGTGGCAGGCGTTCATTTACATGACCGTGATCGGCGTCGGCCTCGGCATGGCCATGCAGCCGCTCATCCTCGCCGTGCAGAACGCGCTCGACCTGCGTGACATGGGCGCGGGCACCAGCGCCGCCACGTTCTTCCGGTCGCTGGGCGGCTCGGTCGGCGTCGCCGCGCTCGGCGCGCTGATGAACAACAAGCTGGCGGCGCAGATGAGCGACAGCGGCATGAAGGGCGTGTCGATCAACGCGCCGGCCGAGGTCCGCAAGCTGCCGCCGCAGGTCCTGGAGGCGGTCGAGCACGTGTTCGTCAACGCGCTGCACCCGGTGTTCCTCGCCGCGGCGGTCGTCGCGTTCGTCGGCACGGTGATCACGATCGCGCTGCCGGACAAGCCGCTGCAGGGCGGGGCGCCGCAGCAGACCGACAGCGAGGAAGCCGCGGCCGAGATGGAAGCCAAGGCCGCCGCGTTCTGACACAGGAACCCCGGAGCTACTCACCAGTAGCTCCGGGGTTCCGTTGTGAGCCACCGCACATTAGCGTGCAGTACATGCGCAGCACGATGATGCAGACACCCCTCCTGATCTCCCGAATTCTGCAGCACGGGGCCACCGTCCACGGCGACTCCGAGGTGGTCACCTGGGCCGGCGCCGACGGCAGGCACACGTCATACGCGGAGGTCGGCCGCCAGGCCGCCCGCCTCGCCCACGCCCTCCACGACGACCTCGGGGTCACCGGCGACGAGCGCGTCGGCACCCTCATGTGGAACAACGCCGAGCATCTGATCGCGTACCTGGCGGTGCCGAGCATGGGCGCCGTGCTGCACACGCTCAACCTGCGGCTCTTCCCCGAGCAGCTGATCTACATCGCCAACCACGCCGAGGACCGGGTCGTCATCGTCGACTCGACGCTGATCCCGCTGCTCGCCGGCGTGCTGCCGCACCTGACCACGATCCGCCACATCGTGGTCGTCGGCGACGGCGACGCGTCGAAGCTGAGCAAGGACGGCGTCGAGGTCCACCGCTGGGACGCGCTGCTGGACGGCAAGCCCGACACGTACGACTGGCCCGCCGTCGACGAGCACGACGCCGCCGCGCTCTGCTACACCAGCGGCACCACGGGCAACCCGAAGGGCGTCGCCTACTCGCACCGCTCCATCTACCTCCACTCGATGGAGGTCTGCATGGCGGAGAGCTTCGGGCTCGGGCCGAAGGTGCGCGACCTGTGCATCGTGCCGATGTTCCACGCGATGGCGTGGGGCCTGCCGTACGCGGCGATGATGAGCGGCGCCTCGCTGATCATGCCCGACCGCTTCCTGCAGGCGGCCCCGCTCGCGCAGATGATCGCCACGGAGAAGCCGACGTTCGCCGGCGCCGTGCCGACGATCTTCACCGACCTGCTCGCGTACCTGGACGCCAACCCGACCGACACCTCGTCGCTCAAGGAGGTCGTCATCGGCGGCTCGGCCTGCCCGCCGGCGCTGATGCACGCGTACTCCGAGCGGCACGGCATCGAGGTCATCCACGCCTGGGGCATGACGGAGATGTCGCCGCTCGGCTCCGTCGCCCGGGAGCCCTCCGGCGTCGACGGCGCCGAGGCGTGGGCCTACCGGTACACCCAGGGCAGGCTCCCGGCCGGGGTCGAGGGCCGCATCGTCGGGCCCACCGGCGAGGTCATGCCCAACGACGGCACGGCCGTCGGGGAGCTGCAGGTCCGCGGGCCGTGGATCACCGCGCAGTACATCGGCGAGGACGGCCCAGACCCCGACAAGTTCGAGGACGGCTGGCTGCGTACCGGCGACGTCGGCACCCTCTCGCCCAACGGCTACCTGACGCTCACCGACCGGGCCAAGGACGTGATCAAGTCCGGCGGCGAGTGGATCAGCTCCGTCGACCTGGAGAACGCGCTCATGGCGCACCCCGCCGTGCTCGAGGCGTGCGTCGTCGGCGTGCCGGACGACAAGTGGGGCGAGCGGCCCCTGGCCACGATCGTGCTCAGGGAGGGTGCGAGCGCCGACGCCGGGACGCTGCGCGACTTCCTCGCCGACAAGGTGGCGCGGTGGCAGCTGCCGGAGCGCTGGTCGTTCATCGAGGCGGTGCCGAAGACGAGCGTCGGCAAGTTCGACAAGAAGCGCGTCCGCGCCGACTATGCGGATGGTGGCCTCGAGGTGGTACAGATCAACGGGTGAACCGTACGGCGAAGATCGCGCTTGTCGTCTCCGGCGCCGTCCTCGCCTGCGTGATCGCGGCCTGTGGCGTGGTCCTGGCACTGAGTGACCTGGTGCCGGGACTCGCCGGCTGCGACGAGCTCGACAAGCCCACGAAGACCGGGATCATCACCTCGACGACCCGCATCGAGCAGCAGTGGCCGCAGCTCGCGCCGATCCAGCAGGTCCACTGGCAGGAGCACGAGGCCAGGGCGCGGTCCTGCCCGGAGATCGGGCCGATGGACTACACGATGGACGGGTTCGCGGTGCTGACCGCGGAGCGGGCCCAGGCGCTGCCGGCGACCACGGCGGCGGAGGCTCCGGACGTGCCGGAGGACCTCCGCCCCTTCGCGCCAGCCGGCGCCGCATGGCTGCGGGTCGACGGCACCGACCTGCTGCTCGACAAGGCCTCCTCGACGGTCTATTTCACCCGCACCACCAGCTAGGCGGACTTCCTCGCCTTCGCTGGGGTGACCTTCTTCGCGGGCGTCGCCTTCTTCGCCGCGGGCGCCTTCTTCGCCGGGGCCCGCTTGATCGGGGTCGCCTCGGCCACGTCGTCGTCCTTCGCGGCGGCGGTCTTCACGGCCTTCTTCGCGGGCGCCGGGGCCGGCTCGCCGCGTGCCGCCTTCGCCCGCTCCACGGACGCCCGCAGCGCCGCCATCAGGTCGACCGCCGCGGCCGGCGCCTCCTCGGTCTCCTCCGGCTGGACGACCTCCCGGCCGGCCACCTTCGCGTCGATGACCTCCTGCAGCGCCTCGCGGTAGTTGTCCGTGTACGTCGACGGGTCGAAGTCCGCGGCCATCGACTCGATCAGGGAGCCGGCCATCGCCAGCTCCGCCGGGCGCGCCGACACGTCCTCGTCGAGGATGTCGAACTTCGCCGCCCGGATCTCGTCGGGCCACAGCATCGTGTTGAGGACCAGCACGTCCTCGCGGACCCGCAGCGTCGCCAGCTGCTCCCGCTGCCGCAGCGCGACCTTGACGATCGCGACCCGCTCCGTGTTGGTGAGCGCGTCGCGCAGCAGCGCGTAGGGCTTCGCGGCCGTCTTGTCCGGCTCCAGGTAGTACGCCTTGTTGTAGAGGATCGGGTCGACCTGCTCGGCCGGCACGAACTCCAGCACCTCGATCGCCCTGCTCGTGGTCAGGGGCAGGTCGGCGAAGTCCTCGTCGGTGAGGATCACCATCTCGCCGCCGCCGAGGTCGTACCCCTTGGCGATGTCGTCATACGCGACCTCCTCGCCGTCGATCGAGCACACCCGCTTGTACTTGATCCGGCCGCCGTCGTCGCGGTGCACCTGGTTGAAGCGGATGTCCTTCTCTTCTGTCGCCGAATACAGCCGGACGGCGATCGACACGAGCCCGAAGGAGACCGCGCCTTTCCAGATCGCGCGCATTAAGGGATCCCTTTCCGCAGCGTGTTGACCTCGGAACACCAGCTTCGCATCGAATCGACCTCCACGCGAGGAAGTCGGCGGCGAACTATCGTGGGGTGATGGGGACCGGGCCGCCCGCACCGATGCTCGCCTCGACCGGCCCGCTTCCGACCGGGCCGGGCTGGTCGTATGAGTTCAAGTGGGACGGCATCCGGGCGATCGCCGTCGTCACCGCCGGCGTCACCCGCCTCTACGCGCGCAGCGGGGTCGAGGTGACCGCCGCCTATCCGGAGCTCGCGGCGATCGGCGAGGGCCTCGACGACACCGTCCTCGACGGCGAGGTCGTCACCATGGACGAGGCCGGCCGGCCGTCCTTCCAGCTGCTGGCCGAGCGGATGCACGTCCGCGAGCCGGCCCGGGCCGCGCGGCTGGCGGTCGCGTTGCCCGTGTCCTACCTGGCGTTCGACGTGCTGAGGGCCGCGGGCAAGGATGTGCTCGCATCGCCGTACACCAGCCGCCGACGCATCCTCGAAGGGCTCGCGCTGGGGGCGCGGGCGGTGATCCCGCCGTGCTTCGACGACGGACCGGCGACCGTCGCCGCCAGCCGCGACAACGCCCTCGAAGGCGTGGTGGCGAAGCGGACCGGCTCGCACTACCACCCCGGCCTCCGCTCGCCGGACTGGGTGAAGGTCAAGCTGGAGGAGAGCTGCGAGTTCGTCGTCGGCGGCTGGCGGCCCGGCAAGCGCGCCCTCGGCGCCCTGCTCGTCGGGGTGCCGGCGGCCGGTGGGCTGCTCGCCTTCAGCGGCCGGGTCGGCGGGGGGATCTCCAACGCGGCCGAGCGCGCCCTGCTGGACGCGCTGCGTGACCTGTCGGTGCCGCAGCCGCCCTTCGCCGGCACCGTGCCCCGCGAGGACGCCCGCGGCGCGACCTGGGTCACGCCGACGCTGGTGGTGGAGGTGAAGTTCAGCCACCGGACGCGCGACGGGCGGCTCCGCTTCCCGCGCTTCCTGCGCCTGCGGCCGGACCTCACGCCCGCGGACGTCGCTTCCTCCTCGGGCGGCGTCGATGCCTGACAAGGTCCGGGTCGAGGTCGAGGGGCGGCACCTCGACCTGACCAACCTCGACAAGGTCCTGTACCCGCAGGTCGGCTACACCAAGGGCGAGATCATCGACTACTACACCCGCATCGCGCCGGTCCTCCTGCCGCACCTCGCCGGCCGGCCCCTGACCCGTATCCGCTACCCCAACGGGGTCGACGGCATCAGCTTCTTCGAGAAGAACGCGCCGGCCGGCACGCCCGACTGGGTCCGCACCGTCCGGCTGCCGGTGCCCGGCTCCAGCCGTGGCCGCGAGACCATCGACTTCATCGTCGTCGAGGAGCTGGCCACGCTGGTCTGGCTGGCGAACCTCGCCGCGCTCGAGCTGCACACCCCGCAGTGGCGCGTCGCCGCCGACGGCTCGCCGCTCAACCCCGACCTGCTGGTCATCGACCTCGACCCCGGCCCGCCGGCCACGCTCGCCGACTGTTACGAGGTGGCCCTGCTGGTCCGGGACCGGCTCGCCGCCGACGGCCTGGAGCCCGCCGCCAAGACCTCCGGCCGCAAGGGCATGCAGCTGACCGCCGAGCTGTCCGGCGAGGAGACCGCCGACGAGATCAGCGCGTACGTCAAGGACGTCGCCGAGGAGCTCGCCCGCCTCCGGCCCGACCTGATCGTGGCCAGGATGGCGAAGCAGCTCCGCCCGGGGAAGGTCTTCATCGACTGGAGTCAGAACAACGCCTTCAAGACGACGGTCGCGCCGTTCTCGTTGCGCGCGGGTGCCCTGCCGACGGTGTCGGCCCCGCTGACCTGGGACGAGGTCGCCGAGGGCACGCTGACCATCGCCGACCTCACCCCTTCCGTCGTGCTGGACCGCGCCACCGCCGGGCCGTGACCCGGTGCGGTGCCGGCGCGCCGCCGACACCGCACCGGATCGTGCCGGCGCCGCCGGCGCCGCCGGTGCCGCGGGATCGTGGCGGCGGGCCTGGTGGCTCAGCGGCGCAAGGCTTCCAGGAGGCGGTCGATGTGGGCTTCCGTGGTGCCGAGGCCGAAGCTGGCCCGCACCGCCTGGGGCGGCACCGGCGCCGACGGGGCGATCCTGGCCGTCGCCTCCGAGAGCAGCCGCCGGGTCAGCGGATGCGCGCAGAACAGCCCCGTCCGCACCCCGATCCCGTGGTCCCGGCCGAGCGTCGTGGCCAGCGCGCCGGGGTCCTCGCCCAGCACCGCGAACGACACGATGCCGACCCGCTCCGCGTCCGCCTCGAACAGCCGCAGCTCCTCCACGTGCGGCAGCCGCGCCAGGCCCGCCCGCAACCGTGCCACCAGGGCCCGCTCCGCGGAGTGGTCGGCGGCGGCGAGCGCCCGGCACGCGGCCGCGATCGCGACGGCGCCGAGCAGGTTGGGCGTGCCGGCCTCGTGCCGCGCCGGCCCGGTCGCCCACCGGACGTCGAGGTCGTCGCCGACGCTGGCGCTCGCGCCGCCCCCGGCCAGGTACGGCTCGGCGGCGTCCAGCCAGTCCGCCCGCCCGGCCAGCACCCCGGCCCCGAACGGCGCGTAGAGCTTGTGCCCGGAGAACGCCACGTAGTCGGCGCCCAGCGCGGTCAGGTCGACCGGGGCGTGCGGGGCGAGCTGCGCCGCGTCGACCGCCAGCCGGGCCCCGTAGCGGTGCGCCACCTCGGCGAGCGCCGCCACCGGCCACACCTCGCCGGTCACGTTGCTCGCCGCCGTGACGCTGACCAGGCCGCACGGCTGCCGGCGCAGCGCCCACTCCAGCAACTCCACCGCCTCCTGCGGCGAGCGCGGCGCGTCCAGGTGGAGGCTCTGCTGCCACGGCAGCAGGTTGGCGTGGTGCTCCCCGTCGAACGTGAGCACCGTCGTGCCCTCGGGCACCGCCCTGGCCAGCAGGTTCAGGGCGTCGGTGGTGTTGCGGGTGAAGACGACCGTGTCGCCGTCGCGGCAGCCGACGAAGTCCGCGACGGTCTCTCTGGCCTGCTCGTACTCCCGCGTGCACCGCTCCGAGAGCGCGCCGGCGCCGCGGTGGACGCTGCCGTAGAACGGCAGGAGCTCGGCGACCGCGTCGGCGACCGCCCGCAGGCACGGGGCGGTCGCGGCGATGTCGAGGTTGGCGAAGTCGACGCTGCGGCCGTCGCGCAGCTTCACGTCACCGGGGGACAGGATCGTGGACATGGCAGAGTCCTCCGCTCGCGCTTGCCCGGACACACCGCGTGCCGGACCGTGTCATCACCCGGGGCACCCCGCCGCGAACGCGAGGGTTGCCGGCCAGCAAGCCGGGGCTTCAGCGCTGGCACTCATGACCTGGTCTCACCGTAGCGCGGATATGGTTGGCCCATGACCGATCTCCCGCCGACTGGGACGCCTCAGGATCCGGGTAACCGTGACGCCACCTTGTTGCCGTCGTCGGGTGATGTACGACCAGCGGCCGCCTCTGCCGCGCCCGAGGAACGGTCACCCTGGGCAGCTCCGATCCCCGTACCTGCCCCGTCGAGCGGCGGTCCGGTCCCGTCCAGCGGCGGTCCGGTCGCCCTGGACAAGGGGCCCGACGCATCGGCCGGTGCTTCAGGCGGAGCTACAGGCGGCACTTTTGGTGGTGCGGCCGGCCCGGCCGCCGGCTTGGCCGCGCCGCAGGGGTGGGACGCGGCCGGCGGCGACGTCGTGCCCAACGTGACGGAGGCCGCCGCCCCCGACACCGGCGAGCAGCGCTACCCGACCGCGGCCCTCGCCCTGGCCGCCGCGCCGCCCGCCAAGCGCTCCGACCGCCGCCGCCTCTGGACGCTCATCGGCGTCATGGGCGGCATCGCGGCGTGCGGCGTCGCGCTGCTGGCGTTCTTCGGCTTCAGCGGCGGATGGACCGCCCTCGTCATCGGCGTCGGCGCGGCCGTCATCCCGGTGCCGCTGCTGGTCTCCTGTTTCCTGTGGCTCGACCGGTACGAGCCGGAGCCCGTCCGCTATCTCGTCTTCGTCTTCGGCTGGGGCGCGTGCGTGGCCACCGGCGTGGCGCTCGTGGTCAACACCGCCGGCGGGGTCCTCGCCGACAAGCTCGGCCTGTCGGACGCGATCGTGGCGGTCGTGGTCGCGCCGTTCATCGAGGAGAGCATGAAGGCCCTCGGGCCGGTCCTGCTGCTGTGGCGCCGCCCCCGGGCGTTCTCCGGCCTGATCGACGGCATCGTCTACTGCGGGCTGTCCGCGACCGGGTTCGCGATGGTGGAGAACATCCTGTACCTCGGGTACAAGGGCTACGCCGACACCGCCGAGCAGGGCGGCGCGGTGAAGGGCGCGGCGGCACTCGTCGGCATCTTCATCGTGCGCATCCTGATGACCGGGTTCGCGCACCCGCTCTTCACGTCGATGACCGCGATCGGGCTCGGCACCGCGTCGCGCAGCTCGACGAAGGCGGTCAAGTGGCTCGCACCCCTCGCCGGCCTGCTGCTCGCGATGCTGCTGCACGGCTCGTGGAACCTCATGTCGGTGATCGCCGCCGCGAAGCCGATCATCCTGCTGTACGGCTACTTCTCCGTCATGATGCCGATCTTCCTCTGCATGGTCGGCTTCGCGCTGTGGCAGCGCGCGGCCGAGGGCAGGCTGACCGAGCGGATGCTCACCGAGTACGCGCGGGCCGGCTGGTTCTCCCCGCCGGAGGTGGCGTCGCTCGGCACGCTCGGCAGGCGGCTGTCCGCCCGCCGGTGGGCCAAGCGGGTCGCCGGAGACCCGGGTGCCAAGGCGATGAAAGCCTTCCAGTTCGACGCGACGAAGCTCGCCCTGCTCCGCGACGGCATGCGCCGCGGCCTGGACAACACGCCGGCCCGCCGGATGGAGGCGCTGGCCGAGGAACGCCAGCTGCTGACGGCGCTCGCCGCCTACCGGCAGGTCTTCGTCGGGCGCGATCCGCAGGCACCCATGGCGGTGTGGGACGGCAGCAGGTACCACATCACCTTCCCGGACGGGATGGTCCGGGTGCTCGCCGCTCCGCCCACCCCGGTCGTGCCCGTCCCGGTCGTCGTGCCGCCGCCTCCGCCCCCGCCGCCGATGTACGCCGGATACCCCTACCCCTACACCTACAGATAGAGCCCCGTCGAGTCCGGCTCGACCCGCCGCGCCGCGACGGCGTGCACGTCCCGCTCGCGCAGCAGCACGTAGTCGCGGCCCTGCAGCTCCACCTCGGAGCGGTCCTCCGGGTCGAACAGCACCCTGTCGCCGGCCACGATCGACCGTACGTTGGGCCCCACCCCGACGGCCGTGGCCCACGACAGGCGCCGCCCCACCGACGCCGTGGCCGGGATCACGATGCCGGACGCGTGCCGGCGCTCGCCCTCGGCCCCTTCGAGCCGGACGAGGACCCGGTCGTGCAGCAACCGGATCGGCAGGCCCCCTTCCACATCGGACACGACGTGCGGGGTGGTGGCCGGCGGGTAACCGGCGGCTGGCTGGGCTGTCACGGTTGCGACGCTACCGCCTGGGTACGTGCGATCGCCGCGGGACCCGGACTACGGTGAAGCGTCCGGTCGGTTCGCAGGCAGTCACAGGGGGTTTCGTGGGCCGGTTCGATCAGGTGCGCGCCAATCTCCGGCGGGCGTACGAGCAGCGTCTCGAAAACGCCCGCCTCGAACGCGAGGCGATCGCCGCGGTAGTGGCTGAGGCTGAGGTGCCGCCGCCTCCACCGCCGGCCGAGCCCGACGTGATCCACTCGTCGACGATGAGCCGCGACGACGCCGAGATCCCGCGTGGCCTGCGGCTCGCCGCCGCCTGGTCGTGGCGCCTGCTGGTCCTCGTGGCGGCCCTCGCGGTCCTGCTCTGGCTGGTCAGCCGGCTCGACACGGTGCTCATCCCGCTGAGCATCGCCCTGCTGCTGTCCGCCCTGCTCGCGCCGATGATGGAGTTCCTGCGCCGCCGCGTGAAGCTCCCGCCGTCCCTGGCCGCGTTCCTGGTGCTCGTCACCGGCCTCGCCGCCGTCGCGGGCGTGCTCACGCTGGTCGTCAGCGAGTTCGTCGACGGCTTCCCCAACCTGGCCGACAAGGCCTCGGCCGGCGTCAACCAGATCCAGGACTGGCTCACCACCGGCCCGCTGCACCTCAACGGCAGCCAGCTCGACGCCACCTTCGACGCCGCCACCAACTGGCTCAAGGACAACCGCGGCAGCCTCACCGACAGCGCCGTCTCCACCGCCACCGCCACCATCGAGTTCTTCGCGCTGCTCCTGCTGGTGCTCTTCGTCACGTTCTTCTTCATGCGCGACGGTCACCGCATCTGGCTCTTCCTCACCGGCGTCCTGCCCACCCCCGCCCGCGACCCCATCCGCCGCGCCGGCGAGGCCGCCTGGCGCACCCTGGTCGCCTACGTCCGCGCGACGGTGCTGGTCGCCTTCATCGACGCCCTCGGCATCGGCCTGCTCCTGGTCATCATCGACGTGGACTTCTGGTTCCCCCTGGCGACAATGGTGTTCCTGGCCGCCTTCGTCCCCATCGTCGGCGCCACCGTCTCAGGCGCCGTGGCCGTCCTCGTCGCCCTCGTCGACGAAGGCCCGATCAGCGCCCTGGTCGTCCTCATCGGCGTCATCGCCGTCCAACAACTCGAAGGCCACGTCCTCCAGCCCCTCATCATGGGCCGCGCCGTCTCCGTCCACCCCTTGGCCGTCATCGTCGCCATCTCCACCGGCGTCGTCCTGGCCGGCATCATCGGCGCCCTGGTAGCCGTCCCCCTGGTAGCCGTCCTCAACACCGGCATCCGCCACCTGGTCCAACACCGCCACGAACCACCCCCCGACTCGGTCATCATCTCCGCGGATTGACCCTGCTCGTGCCACCGGCCAGGCCTGCCCTTCGAACCAGGCCGGCGCACCAACGAGGTGGCAGCACTCCGCCCACAGCGAGGTGGCGCCGGTCGACGTGGTGATCGAAGTCCAGCCCTGGCCGCGCCGGCAGCCAGCCCTGTCCTTGGATCAAGCCAGCCACAGGAGAAGGGCACTGCAAGCACGGTGCCGCTGGACTCGGCCCTGGGAGGCGGTGGGGAGGGCGCCGTGCCGTCGGCTGGGGTTGCTGGGCATGGCTGGCTGTGGGCTGGCGGTGAGTGAAGTCGGTGCGGTCCGCGAGGAGGTCGGGGGCGGAGCAGACGGTCAGAAAGGCGGACGGAGTTGTGGGGACTGGCGACCCACGAAGTCGGCGCGGTCCGAGTGGGGGTCAGGGCCGAAGCGGGCCGTCAGGCGGCGGATGGCGACCGTTCCGATCGGCGCTGTGTCGGTCGGCACGGCGCGGCGCCGGCCGGTGGCGGGCTGAGGTGCGGTGGGCGGTGTCGCTGGACCAGGCCAGCACGTCGACCGGGGCAGTGGTGTTGGCCAGTGGTGGGTGTCGTGCGGTGGGCTGGGTCTGTTGGGCGCGGCTGGTGTGTCGAGGGGCGTGGCGGCAGCGGCGATGGTAGGACGGCAGCCGGCGGCCACGTGGGCTGATCCAGGATGCGAGGCAGGTCCGGCGGGGCGGCGGACGTGACCGCTGTCGGGAGTCTGGCGGTGGGACTGGTTGTGGGGCTGGCGGCCTACGACGGCGGTCCGGTCCCAGCGCTGATCAGGCCTGGAGCGGCGGTCAGGCGGCGGAGGGCGATCGTTCGATCGGCGCTGTGTCGGTCGGCACGGCAGTGCTGGCCAGTGGTGGGTGTCGTGCAACGGACTGGGTTGTTGGGCTCGGCTGGTGTGTCGAGCGGTGCGGCGGCAGCGGCCACGGTTGGACGGTAGCCGGCGGGGACGTAGGCCGATCCGGGATGCGAGGCAGGTCCGGCGCGATGGCGGACGTGACTGCCGTCGGTGCGGCGTGGGCTGGCGACCGGCGAAGGCGGTGCGGTCCGCGTGGGGGCAGGGGCGGAGTGGTCGGTCAGGTGGCGGTCGGGCGGCAGGGGCAGGTCAGGTCCGGTGGTGGCCGATGTGACCGCCGTCGGGGTGGTGGGACTGGCGAAGGGCGCGGTCCGCGAGAGGGCGGGGGCGGAGTGGGCGGTCAGATGGTGGACGGGGCGGCAGGGCAGGTTCGGTGCGGTGGCGGACGTGACCGCTGTCAGCGCTGGGTGGGACTGGCGAAGGGGTGCGGTCCGCGAGGGGGGAGCGGGCGCGTCAGGTGGTGGACAGGCGGCGGAGGGCGGCGCGGACGACGTCGGGCTTTGTGGTGTACCAGAACGGGGGGAGGGAGGCGCGCAGGTAAGGGCCGTAGCCGCGGGCCGTCTCCAGGCGGGAGTCGAGGACGGCGACGACGCCCTTGTCGGTGCGGGCTCGGATCAGGCGGCCGACGCCCTGTGCCAGGCGGACCGCGGCGATCGGGACGCTGACGGCGGCGAAGCCCGAGCCGCCGGCGGAGTCGACGGCGGCGGAGCGGGCGGCGGCGAGGGGCTCGTCGGGGCGGGGGAAGGGGAGGCGGTCGATGATGACGAGCTGGCAGGCGTCGCCCGGCACGTCGACGCCCTGCCAGAGGGACATGACGCCGAGCAGGCAGCTGTTGCGGTCGGTGCGGAACTTGCGGACGAGGATCGGCAGTGCCTCCTCGCCCTGCAGAAGGATCGTGATGCCGGGGGCGCGGGCGCGGAGGACCTCGGCGGCGCGCTCGGCGGCCTTGCGGGAGGAGAAGAGGCCGAGGGCGCGGCCGCCCAGGGACTGGACGAGCTCGACCATCTCGTCGGCCGCCGGCTCGGACAGGCCGGAGGTCTGCGGGCGGGGCAGGTGGGCGGCGACATAGAGGATGCCCTGCTTGGCATAGTCGAACGGGGAGCCCACATCGAGCGAGCTCCACGCCAGGTCGGCCTCGTCGCGGGCGGCGGAGGCGCGCATGACCGCGTCGCGAGCGGCGGCCCCCGGCGACGAAGGCTGAGCCGGGACCGGCGCCGGGGCCGTGACAGGCAGGCCGAGCGAGCGGGCCACGGTGTCGAACTGCCCGCCGAGCGCCAGGGTGGCCGAGGTCGCGACGACGGTGCGCTCGTGGAACAGGTGCGTGTTGAGCGTGCCGGCGACCGAGAGAGGGGCGACGACCACGGCGCGGCGGCCGCGGTCGTCGCGCTCGATCCAGGTCACGTCGTGCTCGGCGTCGGAGAGGATGCGCTGGGCGATCTTGGTGAGGTCGGCGACCATGGTCTTGGCCTGCTGCTTGCGGACGGGGTCGGCGTCGTCGGCCTTGACCTCGCCGATCGCGTCGATCGCCTTGCGGCCGCCGCCGTCGAGGAGCGTGAGCGCCTCGCCGAGGGTGGTGGGCAGGCCGTCGGTGATGCGGCCCGCGGGGGCGTCGGCGAGCGCGACGGTGAGCGTGTCGCCGGCCTCCATGAGCCGGTCGGCGACGTCGTCGTCGACATAGGGGCGGCAGCGGCGGGCGGCGCGCTCCAGCAGCTCGGGGGTCAGCTCGGCCTGCGAGGCGGAGCTGACCCGGTCGGCGAGCTCGTGCGCCTCGTCGACGACGAGGAGCTTGTGCGGCGGGATGATCATGCGGCCGCTGAGCATGTCGACGGCGAGGAGGCTGTGGTTGGTGACGACGATGTCGGCCTCGCGGGCACGGGCGCGGGAGGCCTCGGCGAAGCACTCCGACCCATAGGGGCAGCGGGCCGCCCCGACGCACTCGCGGGCGGGCATCGAGACCAGCTTCCATGCGGAGTCGTCGACGCCCGGGTCGAGCTCGTCGCGGTCGCCGGTCTCGGTCTCCATCGCCCAGTCGCGGAGGCGCTCGATGTGCTTGCCGATCCGCCCCGCCTCGCCGAGCCAGCGGGTCGGCCGGGCCTCGCCGACGTCGAAGAGCGCGTCGTCGGGCTCGTCGGCGGAGGTGCCCTCCAGCCGCGCCAGGCAGACATAGTGGTGCCGGCCCTTGAGCACGGCGAAGGTCGGGCGCCGGCGCAGCAGCGGCTCCACCGCGTCGGCGAGCCGGGGCAGGTCGTGGTCGACGAGCTGCGACTGCAGCGCGAGGGTAGCGGTGGACACCACGACGGGGCCGTCGACCAGCAGGGACGGCACGAGATAGGCCAGGGACTTGCCGGTGCCGGTGCCGGCCTGGACGAGCAGGTGCTCCTCACTCGAGGCGGCCGCGGCGATCGCCTCGGCCATCTGCTGCTGCCCGGGCCGCTCCATGCCGCCGGGCACGGCACCGACGGCAGCGGAAAGCAGATCAGCGGTCGCAAGCGTGGCAGTCACGACCAAGAAGCTACCGCCTCGGTACGACAGAAACCCGCGGGCACCAACACGATCAGTACTGTGGGCGCATGCCAAAGGTGGTCTACCGCAAATTCGACGGTTCACTGCACTGGAACTACGAGACCAGGATCCTCGGCGAGGACGACCACGGCATCTGGGTCGGCGCCGACACCGGCACGATCGTGCACCGCGGACCGACGAGGACCGGCCCGGTCGAGGCGCCGCACGTGCTGCTCTTCCCGCGCCAGGCCTGGTGGACCGCGTGCTTCAACGCGGCACCGCACCGCACCGAGATCTACTGCGACATCACCACCGTCCCCCATTGGGTGGAGGAGACGGAGGTCACAATGATCGACCTGGACCTCGACGTCCGGCGCCGGCGCACGGGCGCGGTCGAGCTGCTCGACGAGGACGAGTTCGCCGCGCACCAGGTCAGGTACGCCTACCCGGCCGACGTGATCGCCGAGGCGCAGGCCAGTGCCGATTGGCTCTTCGGCGCCGTCTCGCAGCGCATCGAGCCGTTCGGCGACAAGTACCGCGAATGGCTAGATCTCGTCCAGTGACAGCTTCGCGGGGTTGAGCTGGTTGTAGAGCCCGGTGATGAGCCCCGACGGGCTGATCCCGAAGCCGGCGACCGCGGCGGCCCCGTCGAAGTGCACCACCAACCCCAGGTCGCCGTTGACCAGCGCGACCTCGATCGACACATCGGCGGTGCGGCGGTACAGGCCCAGCACGAAGCGGGCCACGTCGGACGCCCCGAGAATCGGCCGCCGGGCCGCGGACACGACGCCGCCGCCGTCGCCGAAGGCGACCACGTCCGGGGCGAGCAGCTTGAGCAGCGCCTCGATGTCCCCGCCGGCCGCCGCCGCGGTGAAGGCGGTCAGCACCGAAGCCTGCAGCGCCCGGTCCGTCGTGTGGCGGCGTTCGCCGTCGGTGACCGCACGGCGGGCGCGGGAGGCCAGCTGCCTTGCGTTCTCGGGTGTTGTACCGAGGGTCGCCGCCACCTCCGCGAACGGCACCGCGAACACGTCGTGCAGCACGAACGCCACCCGCTGCTCGGGGGTCAGGGAGTCGAGCACCAGCAGCAGCGCCATGCTCACGCTGTCCCGGAACGACACCCGCTCGCCCGGGTCCACCTGCGACGGGTCGGGGAGACGCTCCACCAGCGGTTCAGGCAGCCACGGCCCCACGTACGCCTCCCGGCGCACCTTCGCGGCCCGCAGCTGGTCGAGGCACAGCCGTCCGGTGACGGTGGTCAGCCAGGCCCGCAGGTCGGTGACCCCGGAGGTGTCCGCCCCGGCGTACCGCAGCCAGGCGTCCTGCACGACGTCCTCGGCATCGGCCCGGCTGCCGAGCATCCGGTACGCCACGCCGAAGAGATGGTCACGGTGCGCGCTGAACTGATCCACCACGACACCCATTCAAGCAGGGCGTTTCCGACCCGGGCGATATGCGTGTTACATACCATTTAGGGATGAGCAATGGTCTGGCCACGGTCGCCAGCGGCATGGTAGGCCTCGCGGCGATGGGCGCACTGGCCGCGGCGCGGGCGCGGCGCGGCCGGCCGTACCTCGCCGACGGCCTTCTCGTGGCGGTCGACGGCCCCGCCGACCCCGTCGCGGCCGCCGTCCGCGCCGGCTTCGCGGGCGTCGAGGTGGCCGTCCGGCTCGACACCGACACCGCGCCGCCGGTCCTGCGCCTGGACTGCGCCATGCCCGACGGCGAGCCGGCGCCGACCTTCGAGCAGGCCGTCCTGGAGCCCCTCGCGGCGCTGGTCGACGAGAGCCCGCTCGGCCGGGTCCACCCGCGCCGCGCCGAGCCGTTCCTGCTGCTCGTCCACGCCGACCCGGAGCCGGGCCCGCCGCCGCGCATGACGGCGCCGCAGCAGCGGGCCGCGCTGCTGCTGCAGGCCGCCCGCCCGGAGTACGAGGCCCTCGACCTCCTCCTGCGCCCGCGCGCCGAGCTGCTCACCACGTTCCTCGGCGGCCGCGTCGTGCCCGGCGCGATCACCGTCGTGCTCACCGGCCCGTACTGGTCCCGCGCCGACCTGCTCGGCGCCTACGAGCGGTTCGCGTTCCTGGAGGGCCGCTTCAGCGACCTGGAGCCCGGCGGCCTGCCCGTCACCGTCGCGCCGCTGGTCACCGAGGCGCTCGGCGCGCGGATCGGCTGGGACCCGCAGGAGGAGTGGCCCGAGTTCCCCGCGGAGGCGCGGCACATCCTGCGGTCGCTGGTCGGCGCCGCGCACGCCGGCGGCCGCCGGATCCGGTTCGTCGGCGTCCCCGAGGAGCCGCGGCACGTTCGCCTGGCGTTCTGGCAGGAACTGCGCGCGGCGGGCGCCGACCTCATCGCCAGCCGTCACAGGGCCCAACTCGCAAGATTTCTCCGCAAACCAGTCGATCGCGAGCGAAAGCATCGGGCCGAGCCTCGGCGGCCTGCCGTACAAGATGAACAAAAGCTGAACGGAAGATGAACTGCACAAGGTCACAGGACTGCGGTTCTGCCGAGGTCGGCGGCGGGATCTAGCATTCCCGCCGAGGACCAACCGGCCCTCGCGGATTTCGTTCACGTCTCGAGGTCAGGCTGTGCGTTTGAGGCTGCGTCCCAGCGACGATTCGTTCTACGACTTCTTCACCCGTGCGGCGGGGAACCTGGTGAAGGGCACGGAGCTGCTCTCCGAGCTCGCGCTTCCCGGCGTCGACGTGATGACGGTCAGCGAGCGGCTGGTCGAGGTCGAGCACGACAGCGACGCGATCACGCACGAGCTCTACAAGAAGATCAACTCCAGCTTCATCACGCCGTTCGACCGGGAGGACATCTACCGGCTCGGATCGCTGCTCGACGACGTGATGGACCACCTCGAGGCGGTCGGCAGCCTGCTGTACCTGTACGGCCTGACCAAGCTGCCGTCGCTGCCCCGCGAACTGCACGAGATCGTCAAGGTCCTCGACCAGCAGGCCCGGCTCACCGCCGAGGCCATGCCGCGGCTGAAGACCATGAAGAACCTCGAGGAGTACTGGGTCGAGTGCAACCGCCTGGAGAACGAGGGCGACAACGCCTACCGCATGCTGCTCGTGCGGCTCTTCTCCGGCGAGTACGACGCGCTCACCGTGCTCAAGATGAAGGAGGTCGTCGACGAGCTCGAGGCCGCGTGCGACGCCTTCGAGCACGTGGCCAACACCGTCGAGACCATCGTCGTCAAGGAGTCGTGACATCAGCGCGCAGCTCATCGCGGTGCTGGCGGTCATCCTCGTGGCACTGGTGTTCGACTACACCAACGGCTTCCACGACGCGGCCAACGCGATCGCGACCTCAGTCTCCACCCGCGCGCTCAGCCCGCGCACGGGTCTGATCATGGCCGCGCTCGGCAACTTCGCCGGCGCGCACCTCGGCGGCCAGGTCGCCAAGACCGTCGGCAGCGGCATCATCCACCCGCCGAGCGGGATGAGCGGCCTCGGCATCGTGTTCGCCGGCGTCGTCGGCGCCATCGTGTGGAACCTCATCACCTGGTACTTCGGGATCCCCTCCTCCTCGTCGCACGCCCTGGTCGGCGGCCTGGTCGGCGCCTCGCTCGGGGCGATGCTCTTCGGCGTCGACGACGCCACCGTCCTGTGGGGCGGCATCGTGGAGAAGGTCGTCATCCCGATGGTGGCCTCGCCGCTGGTCGGCTTCACGCTCGGCGGCGTCGCGATGATCGCCATCATGTGGATCTTCCGGAAGGGCAACCCGCGCAAGCTCAACAAGGGCTTCCGCTACGCGCAGACCGCCTCGGCCGCGGCGATGTCGGTCGGCCACGGCATGCAGGACGCCGCGAAGACCATGGGCATCGTGGTCCTCGCCCTGTACGCCGGCGGTTACCAGGACAACACCAGCCACATCCCCGAGTGGGTGTTCTGGACCTCTTCCACGATGCTGGCGCTCGGCACGTACTCCGGCGGCTGGCGGATCATCCGCACCCTGGGCCGCAAGGTCATCGACCTCGACCCACCGCAGGGCTTCGCCGCCGAGACGGTCGCCTCGGGTGTGCTCTTCACCACCTCGTGGCTGGGCGTGCCGATCTCGACGACCCACACGATCACCTCGGCGATCATGGGCGTCGGCGCGACGAAGCGGCTCTCCGCGGTCCGGTGGAGCGTGGCCGGCAACATCCTGGTCGCCTGGGTCCTCACCTTCCCGGCCGCGGGAGCCATCGCCGTCCTCGCCTACGCGATCTCGCGCTGGATGTTCTGAGCCTCCATAGGCCCTAGGGGCGGCCGTACGTGTCCCGGAGCGGCAGGCGCATCTCGGTGCGCAGGCCGTTCTCGGTGAGCTCGATCGGGTGCCGCGGGTCGAGGCGGTTGGCGGTCGCGGGGTCGCCGTCATGGTCGATGGGCAGCCCGGTCGCCTGCCGTTCGAGGTTGAGCACCGGGTTGCCCAGACCGTCCACATCGCGTCCGCTGGCGCCGTTGTACGGGTGCTCGTCGGCCGTCCCGTGCGTGAAGTCGTACACGTGCGCCAGCTCGTGGAACAGCGTCGACAGCGGCGGGCGGCCGTCCTGCAGGGCACCCCACGCCGGGTTGTAGCGGATCACCGGCCACGGCCCCGGCTCGGCGTAGCCGTTGTCGTCGCCCACCGGCCGGATGGTGATCGGCACCGCGGTCGCCTGCAGCGCGGCCAGCATCTGCCGGCCGGCGGGGGAGGCGGCGAGCAGGTCCAGGTCCGTCCGGACCCGCTCGGCGAACTCCGCGTCGCCGTCGATCCGGATGAACGCGTCCATGGATGTCGCGACCCCGGTCATGTGCTCGACCCCGGCGGCCCGGTCGTCGCCCTGGCCGTAGAGCAGGTCGTCGCCCTCACCGCCGCGCACGGCGTCGGCGCCGGCACCGGAGTAGACGACGTCGTCGCCGGCCCCGCCGGTCAGCGTGTCCTCGCCCTGCCCGCCGGACAGCACGTCCCGGCCGTCGCCGCCGTCGAGGACGTCGTCGCCGGTGCCGCCCTCCAGGTAGTCGCCGCCGGCGCCGCCGGTCAGGACGTCCCGGCCGGAGAGCCCGTAGAGCACGTCCGCGCCCTCGCCGCCGTCGAGCCGGTCGTCGCCCGCGCCGCCGTCGAGGTGGTCGCCGGAGTCGCCGCCGAAGAGCGTGTCGTCGCCGCCGTTGCCGGCCAGCCGGTCCTCGCCGGCGCCGCCGTCGACGGTGTCCGCGCCGGCCCCGGCACTGATCACGTCGTCGCCGTCGCCGCCGAAGAGCAGGTCGTCGCCGTCGCCGCCGTCGACGCGCGCCATGCCGCCGCCGCCCCAGAGCCGGTCGTCCCCGCCGCCGAGCGCGGCCGTCTCGGCCTTCTGGTCGCCGCCCCGCCACGGTCCCAGGCTCACCAGGTCGTCGCCGTCGCCCGCGCGCACCGTGTCCGCTCCCGCGCCGGCGAGCAGCGTGTCGTCGCCGGCGCCGCCCACCAGCGTGTCGTCGCCCGAGCCGCCGAGCACGGTGACCGCGCCGCCGCCCTCCACGCGGACGGTGTCGTCGCCAGACCCGGCCCGCACGACCAGCCGCGCACCCGCCGGCACGCGCACCGGCACCCCGCCGACCAGCACGATCCTGCTGCCGTCGGCCTCGGTGCGCACCGTCACGACGTCGTCGCCGGCGCCGGCGTCCACCACGACGCTGCCGGCCACGATCACGTCGACGGCATGCGACGCCTCGGCCGCGGCCAGCCAGCCCTCGACGCGCCCCGCCGCGATCTCGCTCCAACCGGCCGCCACCGCCGCCCACCGCGGTCGTGCCGATCGAAGCGCGGCGTCGTGCACGACCAGCGCCTGCGCGATCTCCGACCGGATCGTCGCGGCCTCGGTGACGGCCCGCCCGACCGCGGCGGCCTGCACCGGGTCCGCCGGGCTGAACGTGACCCCGTCCAGCCCCCTCCGGTGCGGCACGGCGGCGATCGCCCGCCACGCGTCGTCGAGCAGGTCCTGGCCCCGCCGCAGCAGCGCCGCCATCGCCTCGTACCGGTAGGCGACCTCCGGCGCCAGCCCCGTCACGGCGTCCAGGTCCCGGCCGAGCCGGCCCCGGTGCGACTGGTAGCTGTCGGCCGCGTCGCCCGCCCAGACCAGCCGCCGGGCCGCCGTGTCGAGCGCCGTGCGCGCCGCGTCCGCGTCCCGCCCCACCTGCCGCCACACCACGGCCGCCGCGTCGAGCAGCGCGGGCCGCGCCTCGAGCCGCCACAGGTCGTCGACGGTGACCGCCTCCATGACCAGCCCCGCGTTCGTCATGCCGGCGCTCCGCGGGAACCGCCCATGCGCTGGTCGGCGAGGCGGTCGGCCTCGTGATACGCGAACGCGGTGCGCCACAGGCGCTCGGCGTCGCCCTCCAGGACCGCCACCAGCCCGCTGATCACGGACTGGGCGTCCCGCAGGACCATGGTGCAGGTGCCGTGCAGGGCGGCGCCGCCGCCGAGGTTGCCGAACGCCGTCGCCGGGACCGGCAGGTCGCGGTAGCCGCCGCGGAAGTGGTCGCCCAGGTGCGCGGCCGCGGCCAGGCTCGCGTCGGCCAGGTCGCTCAGCGCGCCGGGATCGGCCCGGATCTCCTTCGCCATATCGCGCACGGTAATGGTGACACGACGAACGGATGACCCCGTTCAGCTCGAGTAGTCAAGACCGACCTTTACCCGTACAACATCCAAAACCGTCAAAATGTCCAGCGTCTCCGACAGCGGGACCAGCGGGCTCTCGGTGCGGCCCTCCCGGATGCAGCGGTGCACCTCAGCGGCCTCGAAGTGGTAGCCGGCACCCTCGAACGGCAGGTCGACCGTCTCGGCCTCGCCGCCGCGCCAGATCGTGAAGCCGGACGGGTGGAAGAACTCGCGGGCCACCTCGATGCGGCCGGTCGTGCCGGTGACGGTCGCCCGGCGGGCGCTGTCGCCGACCAGCGAGCAGGTCAGTGCGGCGAGCGCGCCGGAGTCGTAACCGAGCAGGATGCCGGTGTTCTCGTCGACGCCGCCCGCGCTCATCCGCGCCCACGCCTGCACGCTGGACGGCGCGCCGAGGAACAGGTGCGCGAACGTCACCGGGTAGATCCCGACGTCGAACAGCGCCCCTCCGCCGAGCGCCCGGGACAGCAGCCGGTGCGACTCGTCCCACGGGCCGGCCATGCCGAAGTCGGCGTGCACGGCGGTCGGGTCGCCGATCGCGCCGGCCGCGACGAGCTCGACCATCCGCCGGATGGCGGGGATGCAGCGCATCCACATCGCCTCCATGAGGAACACGCCGCGCTCGCGGGCGGTCGCCACGAGGGCCTCCGACGACGCGACGTCGAGCGTGAGGGGCTTCTCCGTCAGCGTCGCCTTGCCCGCCGCGAGCGACAGCATCGTCGCGTCGTAGTGCGCGGTGTGCGGCGTCGCCACGTAGATCGCGTCGACCTCCGGGTCGTCGACCAGCGCCTGCCAGGAGCCGTGCGCCCGGGGGATCCCGTGCTTGGCCGCGAACCGCTCGGCGCTCTGCGCGGTGCGCGAGCCGACCGCGGCGACCTCCGCGTCGGGCAGCAGGTGCAGGTCTTCGACGAACGTGCTCGCGATGCTGCCGGTGGACAGGATGCCCCAGCGAATGCGGTCGGCCATGGCGTTCAATCTAGTGCTCGGCGGGGTACCGGACCGTCGTGGGACCAGATGAGCAGCACCGCAGGCCAGACGGTGTCTCCGACGCCACCGTCGAGGCGCTGGGCAAGTTGAGCGAGGCCCTGGAGTGCGTCGAGCGGGCCCGTGGGCGCCTCTACGACCTGCACCAGCTGATCGGCCACGCGGACCTGATGCTGGACGAGGCCGTCAGGCTCTTCCGCGAGGCCGGCCACCCGAAGCTCGCCGAGCGGATCCAGACCGACCTGGTGGGCCGCAACGTCATCGCGGGCCACTGGACGTTCCAGATCGTCGAGGACTTCGACGACGACTACTACGCCACCTTCAAGGACCTCGACCGGACCGCCCGCGACGAGCTCGTCCAGGGCCGCCGGCACCTCTACGAGGCCGAGATGAAGGAGCGGCGCCGCACCCACGGCCGCCCCGGGCACGAGCAAGGCCCTAGTGTGGCCTGATGGTTGAGTTCCGTCTGCCACCCGCCCTCGCCGAGCAGGCCCGTCAGTTCGCGGCGTCGGGTGCTGTACCGGTGGAGCCCCGCCTCGCCAGCACCGTGGTGCTCATGCGGGCGCCGTTCGAGGTGTACCTGCTGCGCCGGGTCCCCACGATGGCCTTCGCCGCGTCGATGTACGTGTTCCCCGGCGGCGGCGTCGACCCGCGGGACGCGACGGTGCAGCCCGGCTGGGCCGGCCCGTCGCCGACGGAGTGGGCGGCGCGGCTGCGGCTTCCGGAGTCCGTGGCGCGCTCGGTGGTCTGCGCGGCGGTCCGGGAGGTGTTCGAGGAGTCCGGCGTGCTGCTGGCGGGCGCGGACGTGGACACCGTGGTCGGGGACGTGAGCGGGCCCGACTGGGAGCGGGCCAGGATCGCGCTGATCCAGCGGGAGCTGGGCTTCGCTGAGTTCCTCACGGACAACGGTCTCGTGCTGCGCTCCGACCTGCTGGCGCCCTGGTCGCGCTGGATCACGCCGGAGTTCGAGCCGCGGCGCTTCGACACGTACTTCTTCCTCGCCGCCCTGCCGGAGGGTCAGGTCACGAGGGACGTCGGCGGCGAGGCCGACGACACGGTGTGGTGCTCGCCGGCCGAGGCCGCCGACGGCCGCTTCACGATGCTGCCGCCCACCATGCACACGCTCGTCGAGCTGGCTGGGGTGGGCGGCATCGAGGCGGCCCTGGCGGCGGCGTCGGACCGTGACCCGGCCGACGCCATCCGCCCGATCTGACCCACGCGATTAACCGAACCGGCCGGTGATGTAGTCCTCGGTCTTCTTCACCGACGGGTTGGTGAAGATCTTCGCGGTGTCGTCGTACTCGATGAGGCGGCCGGGGTCGCCGGTCTTGTCGATCGAGAAGAAGCCGGTGCGGTCCGAGACACGCGCCGCCTGCTGCATGTTGTGCGTGACGATCACGATCGTGTACTGGTTCTTCAGCTCGGTGATCAGGTCCTCGATCGCGAGCGTGGAGATCGGGTCGAGCGCCGAGCAGGGCTCGTCCATCAGCACGACCTGCGGCTCGACCGCGATGGCGCGGGCGATGCACAGGCGCTGCTGCTGACCGCCGGACAGGCCGGCGCCGGGGCGGCCGAGCCGGTCCTTGACCTCGTTCCACAGGTTGGCACTGCGGAGCGCCTTCTCGGCGACCTCCTCGAGCACCGACTTCTTGCGCACGCCGTTGAGCCGCAGGCCGGCCACGACGTTGTCGAAGATCGACATGGTCGGGAACGGGTTGGGTCGCTGGAAGACCATGCCGATCATCCGGCGGACGGCGGTGACGTCGACGTCCTTGTCGTAGATGTTCTGCCCGTCGATGAGGAGCTGCCCCTCGATCCTGGCGTTGGGCAGGACCTCGTGCATCCGGTTGATCGACCGCAGGAACGTCGACTTGCCGCAGCCGGACGGCCCGATGAGAGCGGTGACCGACTTCGGCTCGATCGTCATCGAGACGCCGTCGATGGCCTTGAAGGATCCGTAGTACGAGGTGACACCGTGGGCTTCGATGCGCTTTGCCATGTGGGGCGCTCCAGAGAGGGTCATCGGGCGAGCTTGTTTCGGCGGGCCAGAAGCTTCGCCGCGACGGTGAGGACCAGGACGAGGACGACCAGCGTGAGGGCCGCCGTCCAGGCGCGGCCGGGCGCGAACTCCGAGGCGACCCCGGCCTGCTCGAAGACGAACAGGGAGAGGGACGACTGGTTGCCGCTGAACACGTTGAAGTTGATCGAGTTGAGGCCGCCGGCGACCAGCAGGACCGGTGCGGTCTCACCCGCGGCCCGGGCCACCGCCAGCATGACGCCGGTGACGATGCCCGGCAGCGCCGTCGGCAGCACGATGCTGACGATCGTCTTCCAGCGGGCCACGCCGAGCGCGTAGGCGCCCTCGCGCAGCGCGCTGGGCACGAGCCGCAGCATCTCCTCGGTGGAGCGGACGATGGTCGGCAGCATCAGCACGCTCAGCGAGAGCGCGGCCGCGAAGCCCGAATAGGCGGCCCGGCCGTCGTTGAACAGCGGCGTGACCGTGAAGACCCAGAACGACAGGATGAACAGGCCCGACACGATCGACGGGATGCCCGTCATGACGTCGACGAAGAAGCGGATCGCGTTGGCCAGGAAGCCGCGGCCGTACTCCACGATGTAGATCGCGCCGAGGATGCCCAGCGGCACCGTGATCAGCGTGGCGAGACCGGCCTGCTCGAGCGTGCCGATGATCGCGTGGTAGGCGCCGCCCTTCTCGTCGAACGCGCCGATGTTGTTCATCGACGTGCCGAAGAAGTTGCCGTCGAGGCGGGTGGTGCCCTTGCTGACCAGGGTCCAGGCCACCGACAGCAGCGGGGCCAGGGCCAGGATGAACGCGCCGTAGATCAGCGTGGTGGCGATCCGGTTGCGGGCCGCGCGGCCGCCCTCGACGATCGAGGCGGCGATCGCGAAGAACGCCACGAACAGCACGGCCGCGACGACCCCGGTGAGGACCAGACCGCCGGCCGAGGTCAGGTAGATCAGGACGAACGCCACGGCGATCGCGGCGGCCGCCGCCGCCCAGGCCGACCACGACGGCAGGGACTTGCTGCGCAGCTGCTGGCCGCTGCTCAGCCCGACGACGCGCTCAGGGGTTTCGACGCTCATCATGCGCTCCCGACGAATTCGCGGCGCCGGTAGATGATCGCGCGCGCGGCCATGTTGACGACCAGCGTGATGGCGAACAGCACCAGACCGGAGGCGATGAGGGCACCGCGACCGGTGTCGTTGGCCTCACCGAACCGGTTGGCGATGTTGGAGGCGATGGTGACACCGCCGGGGCCGAGGAAGTCCCACTTGATGTCGTAGACGCCGCCGAGGGTCAGCGCGAGGGCGATCGTCTCGCCGAGCGCGCGGCCCAGGCCCAGCATGACCGAGGCGATGATGCCCGCCTTGCCGTAGGGGAGCACGGCGGTGCGGATCATCTCCCACTTGGTGGAGCCGAGCGCGAGCGCGGCCTCCTGGTTCTCCGGCGGGGTCTGCATGAAGACCTCGCGGGAGAGCGAGGTGACGATCGGCAGGACCATGATCGCCAGGACGATCGAGCCGAGCAGGATCGACTTGCCGTAGGGGCCTTCGCTCCCGAAGATCGGCAGCCAGCCGAGCGTGTCGTGCAGCCACTTCGAGAAGTTGGTGATCGGCTCGTAGAAGTAGTCGCGACCCCAGAGACCGAACACGACGCTGGGGACGGCGGCGAGCAGGTCGATCACGAAGCCGAGGCTGGTGGCCACCCGGCGGTGCGCGTAGTGCGACAGGCACAGCGCGATGCCGAGGGCCACCGGGACCGCCAGTAGCAGCGCGAGCGCGCCGGTGAGCACCGTGCCGAAGACCGTCGCCGCGACACCGAACTGCGGGGTGTCGCCGTCGGTGAACCACGACTTGTAGGTGAAGAAGTTCTCGGTGTCCTTGTTGATCGCCGGGACGGCCTTGACGATCAGGAAGACGGCGATGGCGGCGATGATGACGAGCACCATCGAGCCGGCAGCTGTCGCGGTGCCACGGAAGATCATGTCAGCGCCGAGACGGCGCTTCCTCGGAAGACCGCCACCTCCGCCGGGCGAACCGGCGGAGGTGGCAGGCAGAGTCTGCTGGCTCAAGGAGAGTCCTGTCAGGCCAGGTTCTTGACGGAGGCAGCGACCTTGGTCTGGACCGACTCGGGCAGCGGGGCGTAGCCCAGCTTCTCGAGCTGAGCCTGGCCGGCGGCGCTCACGGTGTAGCCGAGGAAGCCCTTGACCAGGTCGAGCTTGTCGGCCGGGGTGCCCTTGCTGCAGACGATCTCGTAGGTCACCAGGATGATCGGGTAGGCCCCGGCCTCCTTGGTGGCGTAGTCGATCGAGAGCTTCAGGTCGTCGCCGGTACCGGTGATCTTGGCGCCCGCGACGGTCTTGCCGGCCGCGGCACCGGTCAGCGCGGTGTACTCACCGGCGCCGTTGAAGATCTTGGCGGTCGAGAGCGAGTTGACCTTGGCGAAGGACCACTCGACGTAGCCGATCGCGCCGGGCGCCTTCTTGATCGCGCCCGCGACGCCGTCGGAGCCCTTCTCGGCCTGGCCGCCGGTGGCCTTCCAGACCTTGTCCTTGCCGAAGGTCCAGGTGCCGGCCGCGGCCTTGTCCAGGTAGCCCGTGAAGTTCTCGGTGGTGCCCGAGGACTCCTGGCGGTGGATGGCGTTGATCGGGGTCGACGGGAGCGTCGCGCTCGGGTTGTCGGCCTTGATGGCGGCGTCGTCCCACTTGGTGATCGAGCCACCGAAGATCTTGGCGAGGGTCTCCGGCTTGAGCTGGAGGTCCTTCACGCCATCGAGGTTGTAGGCGATGGCGATCGGGCCCGTGACCATCGGCAGGTTGAGCGCCGGGTTGCCGCCGCAGCGCGCGGTGGCCTTGGTGGTCTCGTCACCGTCCTTGAGGGCCGAGTCGGAGCCCGCGAAGTCGGCCGTGCCACCCGAGAAGGCGGTGATACCGGCACCGGAACCGGTGCCCTGGTAGTCGATCTTGGCGTCGGTGCACTTCTGCTGGTACGCCTTGATCCACTCGTCCATCGCGTTCTTCTGCGCGGACGAGCCCTGGGCCGTCAGCGAGCCCTTGGCGCAGGTGATGTCGGAAGCCGCGGTGCTGCCACCGCCGGTGCCCGGCGTGCTGGGGGTCTCGTTGTTATCCGAGCCGCACGCGGTGAGCGCCAGCGTCGCGGTGAGCGCGATGCCGGCCATGATGCCGTGCCGCTTGAAGTTCACTGCGGTCCCTTCGTCGGGGTACTGCCGACGGGGGTCGTCGACTGAAAGCGACGCTAAGAGCGCTAGGTAACCGGTCCTCCGGAGGCGGGTGAACGCACGGTGAACAGGTGCTTCGGGGAAGGTGACGCCTGGTCGGAGGCCAGTTTGCCAATGGGTGAACTGCCCAGTGGAGATAGCCGGTGCCCGTTTTGCGTCAGCGCGTCGCGGCGCCGTCCCGGGGCCCGGACCGCTGGAAGCTCACGTCCATCGCCCAGCGCACGAACCCCAGCCGCTGGTAGAGCGACACGGCCCGCCGGTTCTCCTCGTCGACGTAGAGCATGACCTGCGAAAGCCCGCGGGAGCGCAGGTGCCAGAGGCCGGCCAGGGTCAGCGCGCGGCCCAGCCCGCCGCCGTGCGCGCCGGGCGCGACGCCCAGCACGTAGACCTCGCCGATCGGGTCGTGCGAGCGATCCTCGGGATCGCCGTGGATCTTGGTCCAGTGGAAGCCGACGAGCTCTTCCGGCGGATCCTGGCGGAACGCCAAGAGGAAGCCGGCCGGGTCGAACCAGGGCTCCTGAATCCGCACGCGCAGGTCGTCGAGGGTCCACCTGCCCTGCTCGGGGTGGTCGGCGAAGGCGGCCGCGTTGACCGCGAGCCAGGCGGCGTCGTCCTCGCCCGGGCGGAACCCGCGCAGGGTCACCCCGTCGGGGAGCGCCACCTCGTCCAGCGGCGCGAACAGCGACCGCCGCAGCTGCAGCAGCACCCGGGCCCGGTCGAAGCCGAGCCGGATCGCGAGGGCGGAGGCCGACGGGTGGTCGCCGTGCGCCCACAGTCGCAGCCGGCCGCCGGAGCGCTCGTCGGCGACCGCGATCGCCGCCTCGGCGAGCGCCCGCCCGATCCCGCGCCGCCGGTGCTGCGGGTGCACCGCCAGCTCGGCCGAGGCGCCCGCGACCGCGTCGGTCGTGTCGACGTGCGCATACCCCGTGACGGTGCCGTCGGCGTCGCGCGCCAGCAGGTGCACCGCCTGCGTCTCGCCCCCGTGCCGCAGGTGCAGCACCACGTGCTCCGACAGCGGCAGCGCCCCGTCGGTGTCGCCGGCGGCCTGGCTCAGCGCGAGCACCTGGTCGACCTGCGCGGTGGAGAGGCGGTCCAGCTGCTCGACGGTCACGGGCCAAGCCTAGAGCAGACCCTTACCGGGATCGCCCCGTGCGGCGGCCTGTGTGTCGGCCTGTGTGTCGGCCTGTGTGTCGGCCCTGTGCGGCGGTCAGACCCGCACCGGCTCGGACTCGTGCAGCGGGCGGGCCGGCGGGACCACGAACTTGTAGCCGACCTGGCGCACCGTGCCGATCATCGACTCGTACTCCGAGCCGAGCTTCGCGCGCAGGCGCCGCACGTGCACGTCGACCGTGCGGGTGCCGCCGAAGTAGTCATAGCCCCAGACCTCGCGCAGCAGCTGGTCGCGGGTGAAGACCCGGCCGGGGTGCTGGGCGAGGAACTTGAGCAGCTCGAACTCCTTGTAGGTGAGGTCGAGCGGGCGGCCCTTGAGCTTCGCCGCGTAGGTGTCGGGGTCGATCGTCAGCTCGCCGGCCTTGATCATGCCCCCGCTCGCGGCCGCGGCCGAGTTGAGCCGGCCGACGCCCAGCCGCAGCCGGGCCTCGATCTCGGCGGGGCCGGCGCTGGCCAGGACGACGTCGTCGAGGCCCCAGTCGGCGTGCAGCGCGACGAGGCCCGCCTCGGTCACCACCGCCAGCAGGGGCACGCCCAGGCCGGTCGCGTGCAGCATCCGGCAGGTCGCGCGGGCGTCGGCAAGCTCCGTGCGGGCGTCGACGATCACAGCGTCGGGGCTAGGACCGTTCACCAGTGTGCGGACATCGCGCGGGGCGGTGCGCACCGTGTGGGGCAGCAGGTCGAGGCCGGGCAAGACCACCTGGCCCGCGGGAGCCGCGGTCAGCAGCAAGATCTCCACGAGTCACCTCCGCGGCTCTGTTTCGTCCCGGCCACACTGACGGGAGGTTGTGGGGGTATCTCAGCCCAAGAATATCGGAGTATTCATCGTTTGCGACCAGCGGCAATCCAGATCGGGACAGTCGGCTGAGCCACACTCCACCGTTCCCCGTCGCGTGCTATGCGCGATTTCGTCATCCCGGTGGGGGTTGGGTGAGGGGAGTTCTGGCACCATCGGGGCGTGCCCGCTACCCCGCCCTCCGCCGAGAACCACGCCGAGGACCACGGCGCCTGGCCTTCGGCCGCCGACGAGGCGCCCCGGCGTCGGCGCCGGGAGCAGGCCGACGTCCCGGACAATCCCGAAACGCCGGGACAAATCCCCCCGGTGCGGCGCATGGTCTCCCTCGGCATCGCCGGGTTCGCGGCCCTGATGACCGTCGGGCTCGTCGTCGGCGCGCAGACCAGGCACGAGTCCTACGCCGTGGTGATCTTCGGCGTGCAGGTCCTGTTCGTCGGCGTGTGGATCATCGCCAGCCGGCCGCCGGCCCCGCGCGTCGTCGCCGCCGTCGGTATAGCGGTCGCCGTCGGCACCGACGTCGCCGCGGTCCTCACCCGCCCGGCGTCCCTCGCCCCGCTGGCGTATGTCACCGCGGCCGGGTTCATCGTCGGCGTCGTCGGCCAGCTCACCCGCCCCGCGGGGCGGCAGCGGGTCACCGAGTCGCTCGGCTCCTCGCTCGTGGTCACCCTCGGCGTCGTGGCCTTCGCCAGCCTGATCGTCCTCGGCAGGATCCCGCGCGGCACCCAGGCGATCGTCGCCTGCCTCGCCGCCGCCGGCATCGCCATCGTGATCGCCCGGCTCACCGACGCGATCGTCGCGCTGCCCCGCATCGCGCCGCAGGTCCCGCGGGGCGGCGCCGGCGTCGTGCTCGGCGCGATGGCCGGCACCGCCGCCGCCGGCGCGATCGGCAACCTGCTCGACGGGATAACGCCGCTGTGGAGCGCCCTCGCCGGCCTGGCCACCGCCATCGTCGCCGTCATGGTGGACCTGTCCGTCGGGTATGCCGAGGCCAGCCGCGTCATCGACGGTGACGAGCCCGCCATGTACCTCGCCCGCCACATCCAGGGGCCGATGGGGGCCTTCGCCTTCGCCGCGCCCGCCGCCTACGTCGCCAGCACGCTGTTACTGCTCTAGTACTGCTGTAGGGCCCCGCGGTTGCGAGGGTAGGAAATCCTGGTGGCTGGGTACGTCCCGGTTACACCCACCCCGGGGCGCGGAAGGAGAGCTGTGGCGAGCAGAGGTGCCAAGGTCAGCATCGTGCTGGTCGTGCTGGCGGTCATCCTGGTCGGAGTGCTCTTCGTCGCGGACCGGATCGCGGCCAGCACCGCCCGGGACCGCATCACCGACGAGACCCGCAAGCAGCTCGCGGCCAACTCCGTCACCTACGAGGGCGACCCCTCGGTGAAGATCGCCGGCTTCCCGTTCCTCACCCAGGTGCTCGCGGGGGAGTACGAGAAGATCAGCATCGCCCTGAGCAAGCCGCAGATCGACAACGTGAAGCTCGAGACGCTCAACGTCGACGCCAAGGCGGTCAAGGCCGACGCGCGCGACCTGATGAACGGCCGGGGCGAGGTGGTGGCCGGCGAGGTCACCGGCCAGGCCACCATGACCTGGGACAACGTCCGGAAGCTGCTGGAGTTCACCAACCTGCCGCAGGGTGTGGACCCCTCCGCCATCGACGTGAAGGTGGTCAACAACAAGATCGTGATGCGGATCCCGTTCGTGTACCAGGGGTTCAAGGTCACGATCATCGCCAACGGCAGCATGGTCGTCGAGTCGGGCAAGGTCCGGCTCAAGCTCGACTCGGTCACCACCGACCAGGGCAACCTGCCGAAGCTCGTCAACGACTTCATCCAGGCCAACAAGAGCCGGCTCCAGGTCACCGTCAAGCTGCCGGGCCTGCCGTACAACCTGGTGATCAACTCCGCGGAGACGACCGACTCGGGCCTGCGCGTCACCGCCTCCGCGAAGGACGTTCCGCTGTCCGAGCAGTGATCAGGTCCCCTTCCGGGCGGTGATCGTGCCCCCTTCCGGGCGGTGATCAGGTCCAACAGGCGGACAGTGACCAAGCGGACCCTGGGATGACACCTCCGGCGGTGCTAGGCTGCCTGACCATGAGCATGCTGCTCACCAGACGGCGCGCGGTCGACCTGTGCCGCGTGGCCACCTGCCTGTGTTGCCGCCCCTAGTGGTGCGGCCCTGCAGCGTGCTCGACTAACGGCTCGAGGCAGCGGCGCCCCAGACCGATGGGTCTGGCGGGCGATTCCCAGTCCGCGGCAGTTCTCAGACCCATCGCCGAAACCGTGATCCGTCCCCTCGGGTCGCGCGCGGCGTGGTGCACACCCCGACCCGTGTGCCGACTCGACCCACCCCAAAATCGTCCCTGGGAGAGAAAACACTCATGAGTCGCGAGAGCGCACTGGTCACGGCCGACTGGGCCGAGCAGAACATCGGTGCCGACAACGTGGTCTTCGTCGAGGTCGACGAGGACACCGCCGCCTACGACGGCGGCCACATCGCCGGTGCGGTCAAGATCAACTGGAAGACCGAGCTGCAGGACCAGGTCCGCCGGGACTTCGTCAACAAGGAGCAGTTCGAGGCCCTGCTGTCCAGCAAGGGCATCGGCAACGACGACAAGGTCGTCCTCTACGGCGGCAACAACAACTGGTTCGCCGCGTACGCGTACTGGTACTTCAAGCTCTACGGCCACGGCGACGTCAAGCTGCTCGACGGCGGCCGCAAGAAGTGGGAGCTCGACGGGCGCCCGCTGACCAAGGACGAGGTCAGCCGCCCCGCCACGAGCTACGTCGCGGTGCACGACCAGGACCTGTCGATCCGCGCGTTCCGCGACGACGCGGTCAAGGCGATCGGCGTGCAGAACCTCGTCGACGTCCGCTCGCCCGACGAGTTCGCGGGCCGCCTCCTCGCCCCCGCCCACCTCCCGCAGGAGCAGGCGCAGCGCCCGGGCCACATCCCGACCGCCGTGTCCGTGCCGTGGAGCAAGGCGGCCAACGAGGACGGCACCTTCAAGTCCGACGACGACCTGCGCGAGATCTACGCCGCCGCCGGCCTCGACGACAGCAAGGCGACCATCGCCTACTGCCGCATCGGCGAGCGCTCCTCGCACACCTGGTTCGTCCTCAAGGAGATCCTCGGGCACAGCGACGTGCGCAACTACGACGGTTCCTGGACCGAGTACGGCTCCCTTGTCGGTGTCCCCGTCGCCGTCGGCGACGAGCCCGGCAACGCGTGAAAGGCAGAGCATCATGAGTGTTGCTGACAGCTGCGGCGCCCCCGAGCAGAGCGCGCCGATCCCCGCTTCCGTCGACGTCGAGAAGGAAACCGTCATCACGGGCGTCGTGAGCTCCGGCGACGGCCCCGTCGGCGGTGCCTACGTGCGCCTGCTCGACGCGACCGGCGAGTTCACCGCCGAGGTCGTCACCTCGCCGGCCGGGCAGTTCCGGTTCTTCGCCGCGCCCGGCAACTGGACGCTGCGCGCCCTGTCCCGCCAGGGCAACGGCGACGCGAGCCTCGCCGCCGCCCGCGGCATCAACGAGGTCGCGGTCGCGGTCGCCTGACCTTCGCACGCACCGTGCCGCCGCCCTCCGGGCCCAACCCCGGGGGGCGGCGGCATTTGGCGGCACTGTGCCGGACTGCGAGGATTGCCGCCGTGAAACGTCGCTGGATCATCGCCGCAACGGTGGCCTGGGCCCTCGTGGTGGCCGGATTCGCCTACTACTCCTCGCGCCACGGCACGCCGACCTCCCGCGACCAGACCACCATCGCGCAGGGCCTGCCCATCGCCGACCAGGCCCTCGGCCGCATCGCCGCCGCGGTCGACCCGGCCACCTCGGTCCCGGTGCTCGGCGGCTACACGCGCGTCGACCGCAGCTGCCGGGTCACCTCCGCCCGCGAGGGCACCCGCTTCGAGCGGGTGTTGCTGGTGTACGTGAAGAAGGGCACCGAGCCGGACGTTCTCGACCGGATCAAGGCGGCCCTGCCCGCGTCGTACGACGTCCACCTCGTGAGCGGCCCGAGCAGCCACTCGATGACCGCCGACGCCGGTGGGTTCGTCGCGGTGCGCGGCAGCGTCATCCAGCCGGGTCAGCTGCGCTTCACCGCCGACACCGGCTGCCGGGTGCAGGACGCCCCGGTCGAGGAGGCGACCCCGCAGTCACAGACCGCCAACCGCGCGCCCGTCCAGGCCGTCCTCGACACCCTCAAGCAGAGCGCGTCGCAGTGGCGGACCCATCGGGTCACCTGCCCCGGCGGCGGCACCCTGTGGACCGTCGAGGCCGTCACCACCGGCGACGGCGCCGCGTCCCGCACCACGGTCCCGGCCTCCGCGGTCGTCCTCGACGAGCCGAAGCTCTTCGCCTTCCGCGCGGGCGAGGCGGGTGTCGCCCTGCGCGTCGACGGCAGCGAGCTGCACATCACCTCGACGGCGGGCTGTTAGCCCTCAGTACACGAGCGCCTGCGCGCCCTCCTCGAGGGCCTCCTCGACGAAGACGGCCGCGCCCGCGATGCGGATGCCGGGGATGACGTCGTCGGGTCCGATGCCGCGCCGGGCGGCGCACTGGGTGCACAGCGTGACCGTGCCGCCCGCCAGCACCGCGTCCAGCAGGTCGGCCAGCGGCGCCGCGTGCGGCAGCTCGAACTGCGCCGCCCGGCCCGGCAGCGCGAACCACGCGGACTCCCCGGTCAGCCAGAGCGAGGTGGCGACGCCGCCGGCGAGGGCGGTCGCGGCCACCGTGAAGGCCTGCGAACAGCGTTCCGGGGCGTCCGAGCCGGCGGTTGTCTTGATGACCAGAGAGCGTGCCATGCCTCGCAGCATAGGATTCGGGGGATGGTTACCGAGATCGGGTTCGTCAGCTTGCTGGTCGCCGGGATGGGCGCCCTCGCAGGCGGGCTGATCTATCTCGCGGTGAGGGTGTCGAGGGGGCGTTGGTGACAGACGAACAGCCGCCATGGGCCGGGTTGGCCCAGGTCGGGGAGTACCCGTACGAGGAGACGCACGACCTGCGGGTCGGCCCGGACCTCCATCCCGCGCTGCTGGGGCTGCTGCCGCTGGTCGGGGTGTGGCGCGGGCGCGGCCAGGGCGACTACCCGACGATCGAGGGCTTCCACTACGCGCAGGAGATCCGCTTCAGCCACGACGGGCGGCCGTTCCTGTTCTACGAGTCGCGTGCCTGGGTGATCGACGTCGACGGCAACCCGATCAAGCCCAGCAACCGGGAGACCGGCTGGTGGCGGCCGGTGCTCGCGGACGGCAAGGCGACCGACGAGGTCGAGGTGCTGCTCAGCCAGCCGACCGGGATCATGGAGCTCTACATCGGCCAGGCCAAGGGCACCACGCAGTGGGACATGGCCACCGACGCGGTGGTCCGCACGTCGACCGCCAAGGAGGTCCGCGGCGCCAAGCGGCTCTACGGGATCGTCGAGGGGGCGCTGCTCTACGCGTTCGACCTCGCCGCAGTCGGCCAGCCGCTCCAGCCGCACCTGTCCGCCCGCCTGGAACGCGTCGCGGGCTGAGTCGCGCGTTAATCTGAACGTCGTGGGTTTCGATGATCTGGCCGCAGTGCTCCGGTCGCGGGGCCTGCGGCTGACCGCGCCCCGGCAGCTCGTGCTCGAGTCGGTCTACCGGTTGCGCCACGCGACGCCGGACCAGATCCACGCCGACGTCAGCGAGCGCGCCGCCGGGGTCAACATCACCACCGTCTACCGCACGCTGGAGCTGCTCGAGGAGCTCCAGCTGGTGACGCACGCGCACCTGTCGCACGGTGCGCCCACCTACCACCCGCTCGGCGAGCACCAGCACGCCCACCTCGTGTGCCGGGGCTGCGGCGACGTGCAGGAGCTGCCGCCACCCATGCTCGAGGGCCTCGCCGAGGACCTGCGCACCACCCGCGGCTTCCGCCTCGACATCGGCCATGTGGCCCTGTTCGGCGTGTGCGGCAGCTGCGGCTCCAAAGAGGAGTAGCTCCGTGAAGCCAGTTACCGTGGCGTCCATCGATCCCTCGTCCGCCGACGGTGCCGCGGTCGCGCACTACGGCGACCCTGCCCGCGAGCAGAAGATCCTCGACACCGGGGCCGGGCTGGTCGACCGCTCGCACCGCGACGTCCTGGCCGTGCCCGGCGCCGACCGGCTGACCTGGCTGCACAGCCTCACCACCCAGCACCTGACCGGCCTGGACCCCATGAGCGGCTCGGAGCTGCTCGTGCTGTCGCCGCACGGGCACGTGGAGCACCACGCGATGCTCGTCGACGACGGCACGGCCACGTGGCTGGACCTGGAGCCGGGGGCCGGTGCGGGCCTGCTGACGTTCCTGTCCCGGATGATCTTCATGATGCGGGTCGAGCCCGCCGACGTGACCGCCGACCGGGCGGTGCTGTCGATCGTCGGCCCGCACACCGACGAGGCCCTGCGGGCGCTCGGCGTCACGCTCGCCGCGCCCGACGTGGTGCCCGTGCCGCCGGCGAAGTTCGCGACCGGGGTGGTGCCGCCCCGGCCGACCGCACGCTACGCGGCGGCCGCGCTGCCGGCGTTCGACGGGCTGGTCCGCCGGGTGGAGGGCGGCGCAGACCTGATCGTGCCGCGGTCCGCGGTGCCCGACCTGGTCGCCGCCGCGCAGCTCCCGCTGGCCGGGATCTGGGCGTACGAGGCGCTGCGGGTCGCGGCGCGGCGCCCCCGGTTCGGCTTCGAGACCGACCACAAGACCCTGCCCGCGGAGGTCGGCTGGACGGCGCACGCCGTGCACCTGGAGAAGGGCTGCTACCGGGGGCAGGAGACGATCTCCCGGGTGCACCACCTCGGCCGGCCGCCGCGCAAGCTGGTGCTGCTGCACCTGGACGGCATCGCCACCGACGAGCTCCCCGCGCCGCACACCGAGGTCGTCCGGGACGGCCGGGCGGTCGGGTTCGTCGGCACCGCCGCCCGCCACTACGAGCTCGGCCAGATCGCGCTCGCCGTCGTCCGGCAGAACGTCAACGAAGACGGGGGTCAATTGCTGGTGGGCCCGTCCACGGCCGCGATCGACCCGCTGTAGAAAGAGCCATGACAACAACGACGTTGATCACGGTGGCGCCCACCGGCGCCGAATCGAGCAAGGCCGACGTGCCAGCGCTGCCGGTGACCCTGGACGAGCTGGTCACGACCGGCAAGGAGTGCCAGGCGGTGGGCGCTTCGATCATCCACGTGCACCTGCGCGACGACGACGCCCGGCCGACTCTCGACCTCGGCCGGCTGAAGGATGCCGTCGCCGCGCTGCGGGCCGAGACCGACCTCATCGTCCAGCTCTCCAGCGGCGGCGCGGTCACCGACCCGGAGTCCGACCGGCTCCGCGTCCTCGACGCCGGGCCCGACATGGCCTCCTGCACGATGGGCACGGTCAACTTCGGCGACGACGTGTTCCTCAACCGGTGGTCGTTCATCGTCGAGCTGCACACCCGCATGCGTGACCGGGGGATCGTCCCCGAGTACGAGATCTTCGACCTCGGCCAGCTCACCACGCTGCGCCGCCTGCTCGACAAGCACGGGCTGCCCGCCGGCGGGCACGTGCACCTCGACCTGGTCATGGGCGTGCCCGGCGGGATGCCCGCCACCGCCGAGGCCCTGGTCGCCTGCGTGCAGGCGATGCGCGACCTGCCGTCCGGCACCACGTTCTCCGCCACCGGCATCGGCCGCGGCACGCTGCCGGTCCTGCTCGCGTCGCTGTCGGCGGGCGGGCACCTGCGGGTCGGCATGGAGGACACCGTCACCTACGCCAAGGGCGCGCCGGTGGAGAGCAACGCGCAGCTCGTCGCGCGGGCCTCCGCCTTCGCCCGGCTCGCCCAGCGCCCGCCGATGACCCCGTCCGACGCCCGCGCGCTGCTGGGGATCCCGGCGTGAGCGGCCCGGAGCGCAGCGGAGGAGCCGCGAACCGGTATGGCAGGTGTGGCTCAGGCCGACGCCGGAGCGCAGCGGAGGTGGCGGCATGAGCGGCCCGGAGCGCAGCGGAGGAGCTGCGAACCGGTATGGCAGGTGTGGCTCAGGCCGACGCCGGAGCGCAGCGGAGGTGGCGGCATGAGCGATCTGTACCTCGGCGGGGAGCTGCTCGCGGAGGTCGAGCGCAACGGGTTCGTGGAGAGCCGGCACAGCGGGTCAGTCGTCGTCCTGGACGCCGACGGCGAGGTCACGGCGTGGGCCGGTGACGTGCTCGGCCCGGTCTTCCCGCGCTCGTCCAACAAGCCCATGCAGGCGGTGGGGATGCTGGCGGCCGGCCTCACCGCGACACCGGCGGAGCTGGCGATCATCTCGGCGAGCCATCGTGGACAGCCCGCGCATGTGGCGTCGGTACGAGGTGTGCTCGCCGACCTCCCCGCCTCGGCGCTCGGCTGCCCGCCGGACTACCCGCTGTCCGACGACGCCCGCGACGCCGTGGTCCGGGCGGGCGGGGAGCGGTCGCCGCTGTACATGAACTGCTCCGGCAAGCACGCGGGGATGCTGCGCACCTGCGCCGCCAACGGCTGGCCCCTCGCCGGCTACCTGGACCCGGCGCACCCCGTGCAGGTGGCGATCCGAACCGGCGTCGAGTCCCTCGCCGGTGAGCCGGCCGCGGCGGTCGGCGTCGACGGGTGCGGCGCGCCGCTGCTCGCGGTGTCGCTGCGCGGGCTGGCCGCGGCGTTCCTGCGGCTGGTGTCGGCCCCGTCCGGCTCGCACCCGCGCCTGGTCGCGGACGCCATGCGCGCCCACCCCGACCTGGTCTCCGGCACCGACGCCGACGGGCACGACACGCAGCTCATGCGGGCGTTCCCCACGCTGCTGTCGAAGATCGGGGCCGAGGGCGTGATGGCGGCGGCGGTCCCGGGCGTCGGCGCGGTGGCCCTGAAGATCGACGACGGCGCCGCGCGGCCGCGACTGCCCGTGCTGAGCGCGGGGTTCGCGCGTCTCGGCTTCTCCCTGGGTGACTTTTCGGACATGCCGGTCATGGGCGGCGGCGTGCGGGTAGGTTCGGTCCGGACAGTCTGGTGAGCGGCTTCACGCTAGCTGGAGTTAGCATTTTGCTTGCAACAGTTAGCACGGCGAGCTACGGTCGGTGATGTGACTGAAGAGCCGCGCGACCTGGGTGGGTTCATCCGTGACCTGCGCCGCAACGCGCGCATCTCGCTCCGCCAGCTTGCTGAGCAAGCCGGCGTCAGCAACCCGTACCTCAGTCAGATCGAGCGTGGCCTGCGTAAGCCGAGCGCCGAGGTGCTCGCGCAGCTCGCGAGTGCACTGCGGGTGTCGACCCCGCTGATGTACCTGCGAGCCGGCCTGCTCGAGCGCGAGGGGCACGACGTGCTGGCCGCGATCGCTGCGGACAGTGATCTCACGACGGCCCAGAAACAGTCGCTCACGCAGATCTACGAAACGTTCCGGCGCGAGAACTCGCGCAGCGATGCCGACAGCGCCGCCTCGGGGGCGGGGCGCGACGCCGACCCGGCACCACCGACGAAGTCAGAGGAGTCATCATGACCACCAGCACCACCACCCGGAAGATCCCGACCCCGCTCTATGCCGCCGCAGGCGCCGGTGACCTGGCCTATGAGCAGCTGCGCAAGCTGCCCGCGCAGGTCGCCCAGCTGCGCGCCCGGGTCGAGGAGCTGCGCCCGGCGGTCGCCGAGACCAACCTCCGCGCCGACCTGACCGTGGCCGCCGACCGCCTGCGCAACGCGGCCCGCCGCAACACCACGTCGCTGCTCGCCGGCGCCCAGGTCGCGCAGGACCGCGCGGTCGCCGTGTACACCGAGCTCGTGAACCGCGGCGAGAAGGTCGTCGCCGGCGGCCGCACCGCCGAGGCGAAGATCGAGATCGCGCCGGCCACGAAGACCGTGACCACCGAGGTCGCCGTCACCCCCACCCCGGCCGACATCGCGCCGGCCGTGACGCCCGTCGAGACCGACACGCCGGCCCCCGCGAAGAAGGTCGCGGCGAAGAAGACCGCCGCCGCCAAGAAGTAACGGGAGTTTGTCGGGAGCCCTCCGGACCGTCTCGCACGGTTCGGAGGGCTTCGGAATAAGCTCGGGGGATGGTGACTGCAGTGCCGGTGTTCTACGACAGGGTTGAGCTGTACATCAACCTGGCGGTGTGGGTCTTCTGCCTGGTGCTGGGCGCCGCGGCGTTGCTGCACTGTCTCGTCCAGCGAGCCGACGCGTTCCCGGCCATCGGCACGATGTCCAAGACGGTCTGGCTGGCCATGAACGGTGGCGGCCTGCTGCTCACGGCCCTGGCGCCGCAGCTGCGCATGGGCTACCTCAGCATCTTCCTGCTCATCTCCGCGGGAATCTTCGCCATCTACCTGCTCGACATCAGACCCGCGCTGCGAGACGCGGTCGACGGCCACGGCTCCTGGTGATGGCGGCCGGAATGACGGCTGCCCCGGCGATCGCGCCACTGCCCTGCTCGGCGGTCGCTCCGACGTCCGGCCTGGCGGTTGCGCCGGTATCTGGCTCGGTGGCCTCTCCGACGGCTGTGACGGTGGCTGGGCCGGCGGTTGTGCCGACGCCTGCGGCGGCTGTGCCGCCGGCGGCTGGGCTGGCGGTTGTGACGGCGGCTGCTCCGGCCCGTGCGATGGCGGTCGCAACGGCGCCTGGCTTGGTGGCTTCTCCGACGGCGATTGTGACGGCGGTCCGCTGATGGACTTCCGCTGGCCGCCGCCGCCCGACGGCAGGCCCGACCGGTTCCGCCCGCCCGTGACGCGCGGGCCGCAGACCGGCCGGCCCACGCTCCCCGCGCCGCCGACCGAGCAGATCGCCACCCCGCACGGCGTCGAGCTGGAGTGGCTCCTCACCGGCGAGGGTGACCCCGTCACGGTCTTCGCGCACGGGCTCGGCAGCGGCATCGCCGAGACCCGCCCCCTGGGCAGCGCCGTCGCCGGCCGCAAGGTCTTCTTCCAGTTCCGCGGCCACGGCCACTCCGCCGCGCCCGGCGGCGTCTGGACCTATGCCGACCTCGCCCGGGACCTGCGCGCCGTCGCCGACCTCTCCGGCGCCACCCGCGCCCTGGGCGTCAGCCTCGGCGCCGGCGCCCTCTGCCGCCTCCTGGCCGACAACCCTGGCCGCTTCGAGCGCGCCGTCTTCTTCCTCCCCGCCGTCCTCGACACGGCACGCCCGGCCGCCGCGCAGGAGCGCCTCACCGCCCTGATCGAGGCGATCGACGCCGGCGACGCCGCCGCCGTGGCCGACGTGCTCTCCATGGAGGTCCCCGCCCAGGTCCGCAACTCGCCACCGGTCTGGGCGTTCCTGCGCCAGCGGCTCGACCAGCTGATGCGCGACGGGCTCGCCGGGGGCCTGGCCAGCCTGCCCGCCCAGGTCGCCGTGCAGGACCGCGCCGACCTCGCCGCGGTCACCGCGAAGTGCCTCGTCATCGGCTCCAGGGGCGACGAGCTGCACCCGGTCACCGTGGCCGAGCAGCTCGCCGAGGCGCTCCCCGACGCGGAGCTGCACGTGTACGACCGCCCCGGCGTCGTCTGGACCCAGCGCGCCGACCTGCGCGCCCGGATCTCCACGTTCCTGAACCTCGGCCCCGACCGAAACTGTCCGAACGGCTGACCCCCGGCACGTATCAGAGTGGCACCCCGGAGCGTCTGTCCTATGGATGACAACTTCGCCACTACTGACCTGAGGGGGATCGGACCATGACCGCGCTGCGCCGCTGGGCCGGACCGACATAGAGTTTCGGACATGGGTGTCACGCAACACGGCAGGACCTCCCGCCTCGACCTCGCCGACCCGACGCTGCGCGAGTGGACGTGCGTCGTCCTGCACTCCGATGCCACCGACGGCATCGTGCTCGACCGCTCAGCCTTCTACCCCGGCGGTGGCGGCCAGCCTCCGGACCACGGCGTGCTGCTGTGGCAGGGGGTACAGACGCGAATCGCCGGGACCCGCAAAGGCGACGACCTCTACCTCCAGCCCGCCGAGGGAGACCCGCTCCCGCCCGCCGGCACCGAGGTGATCGGCGCCATCGAGGACGACCGCCGCACCAAGCTCATGCGCACCCACTCCGGCCTGCACGTCCTGGGCGGCGTGGTGTTCCGCGACTTCGGCGCCCTCGTCACCGGCGGCTCCATGGAGCCCGCCGAGGCCCGCATGGACTTCAACCTCCCCGAGGTCCCACCCGACTTCAAGGCCCGGCTCGAGGAGCTCATCAACGCCGAGGTCGCCGCCGACCGCAAGGTCGTCACCAAGGTCCTCGCCCGCGACGAGGCCCTCGCCCTGCCCGACATCATCCGCACCCAGTCCAACCTGATCCCGCCCGACGAGCAGGAGATCCGCATCGTCGACATCGTCGGCCTCGACGCCCAGGCCGACGGGGGCACCCACGTCGCCTCGACCGCCCAGATCGGCCGCCTCCAGGTCGTCAAGGTCGAGAGCAAAGGCAAGGCCAACCGCCGAGTCCGCGTCCGCCTGACCGACTGACGCCCGCTCCCCACCACAGCACCCGCCCGCCGCCCTCGTACGCGCCGGCTCGCCTGCTCCGCGCTGACCCGCTTCAGGGGTCCGACCCGCGGCAGGTTGGCGCCTGTGGACACGACCTGCTCGCCCTGTGCGTGCTTGCTCCGGCCGCTACTGCTTGCTCGGGGTCTGACCCGCAGCAGCTCGGCGTTCAGGGGTAGGACCGCTCGCCCTGCACTCACTCGCTCGGGGCACGCTCGCCCAAGGCCTGCCAATTGGCCCCGCTTGCCTGGTCCGCGCTCGCCCGCTGCTGGGTCCGACCTGTGCAGGTTGGCTCTCGCGGACAGGACCTGCTCGCCCTGCGCCCGCTCGCTCACGGCCTGCTCGCCGTGGGTCTCCTGATCGGCTCCGGGTCTGCTCGGCTCCTGCGTCCGCTCGTTCGTGGCTGCTTACCTCAGGGGCGGCTCGCAGCAGGTCGGCTCCCGCAGGCAGGACCTGCTCGCCCTGCGCCCACTCGCCGTGGCCTCCTGCTCGGCTCCGGGCCTGCTCGCCCCTGCGTCCGCTCGGCTCCGGGCCTGCTCGGCTCCTGCGTCCGCTCGGCTCCGGGCCTGCTCGGCTCCTGCGCCCGCTTGTTCGCGGCTGCTTACCTCAGGGGGCGGCTCGCAGCAGGTTGGCTCCCGCGGGCAGGATCAGCTTCTCGCCGCCGGCCCTGGTCACCTCGAGAATCGGCTCGCCCGGATCGATGCCCAGGTCGCGTCGCTCCGGATCGGTCGGCATCCGCCCGATCACCTCGTCGCCGGCTCGCAGCTCCACGACCTCCCGCTGCAGCGCGGGCCGCACCATGGTCCGCGCGCCCCGGGCCGACACGACGAGCCCCTCCTGCCGCAGCACCGCCACCGCGTTGCGAACGGCGGGCCGGCCCAGCTCGTACTCCTGCATCAGGCTGCTCTCCGACGGCACGAACGCCCCCGGCGCCAGCTCTCCCGCCCGAATCTGCTCACGCAGCAGGTCCGCCAGCTGCTGGTACAACGGCCGATCCGAACTCCGGTCGATCATGCCCCAACGGTAGATAACCCCATGATCTTGTCCGCTTGCCGTCCTATGCGTACATGGCCCCACCATCATCCCACCGCAACGCACGAGTCGGCAAACTGGCCTCCTCCGTATCCGGGGCTTGCTGTCGGGGCGGTCTCTGGGTCGTGAAAGATGACGGAGTGGCGCCGCTGAAGACGATGTGGGACGAGTTCGCCGAGGGGGCGAGACTGCTTGGGCGGGGGTTCTCGCTGTACAGCCGAAGCCCCCGCCTCCTGCTCCTCGGGCTGATCCCGGCAGTCATCTCCTTCCTGTTGCTGGCGACCGCCTGGTTCTTCCTGCTCTGGTTCATCCGCGACCTGGCCGCGACTGTCACCTGGTTCGCCGACGACTGGGGGTCGCCGTGGCGGGGCGTGATCAGGTTCGGCGCCGGCGCGGGCATCGTCATCGTGTCCGCCCTGGTGTCGGTCCTCACGTACACGGCGCTGACCCTGCTCATCGGCGACCCGTTCTACGAGGTCATCTCCGAACGCGTCGAGGACCACCACGGCGGCGCGCCGGGGCTGCCCGACCTGCCGTGGCACCGCACGTTCTTCAAGAACGCCGCCGACTCCATCAGGCTCATCCTGCTGGGCATCGTCGTCTCGGTCCCGCTGTTCCTGCTCGGCTTCGTCCCGGTCCTGGGCCAGACGGTCATCCCGGTCCTCGACGTCGTGGTCGGCGGCTGGCTGCTCGCCGTGGAGCTGACCGGCGTCCCGTTCAACCGCCGCGGCCTGCGCCTGAAGGACCGCCGCGCCATGCTCCGCGCCAACCGCCCGCTCGCGCTCGGCTTCGGCATGCCGGTCTTCGTGATGCTGCTGATCCCCTTCGCCGCGGTCCTGGTCGTCCCCGCCGCCGTTGCCGGCAGCACCCTGCTGACCCGCAGGCTCTTCGGCCTTCCGACCGACAAGCCGTCCGCCGCCCTCGGCAAGCCCCCGCTCGTCCGAGCCCCGGAAACTGTCGTACCTGGCGGGCATGATGTGGGAGTAGCCGGCCGGTTGTGACCTGACCGCTTCCGACCGGGGGGAGTGAGGATGCATGACGGTTTGTGACTATCAAGCGGCATTCGGCGCGGTCCGCGCCGCCGTCTGACCTGAACGCCGACGGTTGGCAGGCAACCGTGTCTGTCAGGTCTTCGGAGGTTCGCCCGCGTTTGGGTCCTGAGATACGGCGTGGCCAGGCGCCCGGCGCAACAGGGGGAGGCGCCCGGTTCCGCGGTCGCTGCTGCGGCGGAAGCGTCGGGCTTCGTGCGGCAGAGCTTCGGCGAGTGGGAAACTGTCCACCGGCTCCGCCGCCACGTCAACGATGGCGCCGACGCGACCGGCCCACGCGACGGGTCACCCGCCTTGGCTCGCGAAGGCAGGCTTGAGCGTTGCGCCCGGCACGGAGGACAGGCCACCGCACCGCTGGGTGACGGCCGGGCGGGCAGCGGCGAGCCCCGCCACGCGGTGACCTCGGCATGCGGTGACCTCGGCATGCGGTGACCTCGGCATGCGGTGACCTCGGCGACCATCACCGCCACCATGGCCACGCTCGCCGTCACGCGGCGACCGGTCGCGGCGACCGGCCGCACGTGTCCGGGCGTGCCGCCGACCAAGGCTGCCATCGGGTCGGGCGGCCCATGTCACCGGGCGGGGTGTGCCATCGGGTCGGGTGTGCCACCGAGCGGCGGCGGTGACCTGGGGGCGGCTGGTCGGGAGTCTGGTCCGGTGTTGGTGAGTGCTGCTGCTGGTTGGGCGTGCCGCCAAGGCGGGCCTGTCGCTGAGGGGGCGTGCCATAGGTCCGTGTGGGCGCATTACCGGACGGGCAGGACACGGCGACGACCATGCTGCCGGCAGGCGGTCCGGCTCCCAGCGAGCGTCCACGTCGCGGGTTTCCGGCGCGGACCCCACCGCAGGTCCTTGAGGGGAGCTCGTGTGTGGAGCACTCGGTGCGGACTTCCGGCGTGGACCCTCATTGCGGGGCGTTGAAGCGGACTTCCGGGCGAACCCGGCCGACGCGGAACCCCCCCCCATCGCAGGTTTCCGGCGGGAACCTGCGCCGCGAAACCCGCTGCTGACCCCGGCTTGAAACCGCTCGGTGTGGAGCCAGTGACGCAGACCTTCGGTGCGGACTGGTCCCTGGCTCGGTAATTGGGGTCAGCCGGTGCGGAGGCCTTCCAGGAGGGTGGTGTCGCCGCTGACGAGGAGGGTGTCGAAGGCTACGCGGCCGAAGAGGGCCAGGACCAGGTCGCTGGCGGGGCCGCTGGCGGTGGCGCGTTCGTGGTGGTCGTCGGTGTCGAGGAGGGTGTCGGTGTCGAGGAGGGCGACGCCCGCGCCGCGGAGGCGGACGTACCAGACCTGGTCGACGTCGGTGGCGTGGAGGGCGATCATGCCGGCGCGGTTGGTGGGGCCGGAGCGGCGGCCGGCGGGGAGCCAGGTGTCGAGGACCTCGGTGACGCCGTCGCTGGCGAGGCGGGGCTCGATGGGCTCGCTGAGGCCCGCGGCCATCTGGGCGTCCCAGCGGTGGATGGCGGTCTCGTGCGCCATGCGGCGGTGCCAGAAGCCGGCCTTCTTCGCCTGCGGGGCCCAGTTGTAGGCGGGCAGGTCGGGTTCCAGGGCGTCGAGGGTGGCGAGGAGCTCGGTGAAGGCGTCGGTCCACGCGACCGCCGGGTCGACGTCCGCCGGGAGCGGGGTGTCGGGGCGCGGGTCGGGGCGGTCGGTGACGCCGCGGGGGGCGATGGCGTTGACCCACACATAGATCTGGGTGAGGTGCCAGGCCAGGTCGCGCAGCTGCCAGCCGGGGCAGGTGGGGACGGCGGCGTCGAGGGGGACGGTGCCGAGCGCGGCGCGGAAGGCGTCGCCTTCGGCGCGCAGCGCGGTGAGCCAGAACTCCTTGGTGAGCTGAGGCTTGCTCATCGGCGATCCCTCTCCCGGTCCGGACGCTGCAGCTCCAACATTAGGGCACGCCTTACTCTGGTGCGGTGCCCGAAGCAGCCGCGTCCGCGCCCAGCCTCGCCGACCTGACCACTCTGCGCCTCGGTGGCCCCGCCGGGGAACTGGTGGAGGTGACCTCGGAGGAGGAGGCGGTCACCGCGGTACGAACCGGAAAACCGGTGCTCGTCCTCGCCGGAGGCAGCAACGTCGTGATCGCCGACGAGGGGTTTCCGGGCACCGTGGTGCTTTTGCGGCAGCGCGGGATCCACGTGCAGGAAGAGGGCGGGAGCGTCCGGCTGACCGTCCAGGCGGGGCAGCCGTGGGACGAGGTCGCGGCGGCGGCGGTCGCCAACGGCTGGGCGGGGATCGAGTCGCTGTCGGGCATCCCGGGGTCGGCGGGCGCCACCCCGATCCAGAACGTCGGGGCGTACGGGCAGGAGGTCGCCGAGACGATCACCGCCGTCCGGGCGTACGACCGAACCCGCGACGAGATCGTCACGCTGCCGAGGGACGCGTGCGGCTTCGCGTACAGGACGAGCGTCTTCAAGCACAACGAGCGGTTCGTGGTCCTGTCGGTGACGTTCGAGCTGGCGGTGTCGCCGCTGTCGACGCCGATCCGGTATGCGGAGCTGGCCAGGACGCTCGGCGTGCAGGCGGGGGAGTCGGCGCCGCTCGCCGACGTGCGCGAGACGGTGCTGAAGCTGCGCGCCGGCAAGGGGATGGTCCTGGACCCGTCGGACCGTGACACGTTCTCGGTGGGCTCGTTCTTCACGAACCCGGTGGTGGCGGCGGACGCGGTGGAGCACGTGCGCCGGGCCGCCGGCGAGCCGCCCGCCTGGCCGGCGCCCGACGGGATGGTCAAGCTCAGCGCGGCGTGGCTCATCGAGCGGGCCGGGTTCGGCAAGGGCTACGGCGACCCGGCCAGCGGCGTGGCGCTGTCGGGCAAGCACACCCTCGCCCTGACGAACCGGGGCACCGGCACGACCGCCGCGCTGCTCGGGCTGGCGCGCGAGATCCAGCACGGGGTCCAGGAGAAGTTCGGCGTGCGGCTGCACCCGGAGCCGGTCCTCGTCAACTGCTCTCTGTAGCGAGGCAACTGTAGGGGACCGTCATCTCGCCCAGGCGCCAGCGGGCGGGGCGGTCCAGGACGGGCCAGCCGGCGTCCCGGGTGGCCTCGACCGCGCGCCGCCAGCGCTGGCGCGGCCCGAAGGCCGACAGCGGCGCCGCCGCGCGCCAGGCGGTGTCCAGTGTGGACAGCAGCGCGTGGATCGGCTGCCCGGGCACGTTGTGGTGGATGAGGCACTTCGGCAGCCGCTCGGCCAGGGTCGCCGGGGTGTCCAACGTGGACAGGCGGCTGGCGAGGGTCAGGGTCCGCGGCACGCCGCCGGTGACGGTCACCCAGGACGCCAGCCGGCCGAGCTCGTCGCAGGTGCCCTCCACCAGGACCGCCCCGGTCGCGGTCATCGCGGCCCACGCGGCGGGGACGGCCTCCAGGTCGTACTGGCGCAGCACGTTGAACGCCCGGACCACGGTCGGCGCGAGCCCCGCCAGCTCGAAGCCGCCCCGGCGGAACTCCAGGAACGGCGGGTCGGCGAAGGGCTGCGCGACCGCGACCCGCTCCGGGTCGATCTCCAGGCCGACCACCCGGACCGGCGGGCCCGGCAGGTCGAGCAGGCGGCGGCGCAGCTCCAGGGTGGTGACGGGCGATGCGCCGTACCCGAGGTCGACGACGAGCGGCGCGTCGGCGCGGGCCAGCACCGGGCCGAGCGTCACCGCGATCCAGTTGTCGACCCGCCGCAGCCGGTTGGGATTGGTGGTCCCGCGCGTGATCGCGCCGAGGACACGCATCACGTCACCCGGTGCACCTTGTGCTGGGCGGCCTGGGCGAGCGGGCGGACCACGAGCCGGTCGATGTTGACGTGGTGCGGCCGGGTCGCGGTCCACGCGACGCAGTCGGCGATGTCCTCGGCGACCAGCGGGTCCGCCACGCCCTTGTAGACGGCGGCGGCCTTCTCCGAATCGCCCTCGAACCGCTTGAGGGCGAACTCGTCGGTCTTCACCATGCCGGGATCGATCTCCACGACGCGGATCGGGCGGCCGTTCAGCTCCAGCCGCAGGGTCTCCGCGACCGCCGTCTGGGCGTGCTTCGCCGCCGTGTAGCCGCCGCCGCCCTCGTACACGATGAGACCAGCCGTGGAGGAGATCACGACGATCGTCGCCCGGCCCGAGGCGGACAGCAGCGGCAGGAGCGCCTTGGTGACCCGGACCGTGCCCAGCACGTTGACCTCGAACATCCACTGCCAGTCGCTGAGGTCGGCCTCCTCGACGGTCTCCGCGCCGATGGCCCCGCCGGCGTTGTTGACCAGCAGCTCCACGGGCGCACCCAACGCGGCGACCGTGTCGACAAGTCGTGAAATGTCCGCATCCGACGTGATGTCGGCCACAACCGCGGTCGCCGACGGCAGCGAGTCCACCAACGCGGAGAGCAGCTCGGCGCGCCGGGCAACGGCCACCACGTGAAAGCCCTCGGCGGCCAGACGGCGGGTGGTAGCTGCGCCGATACCGCTGGAAGCGCCGGTCACAACGGCAACAGGAGAAGACATGCCGACCATCCTCCCGCATGCACCGCGAACCGCAGTGATGAACGCAACGGTGGGTAGACGGCCGCCCGCGAGGGAACATGGACGGTTGGGAAGATGTAACCGTCCGGCAACAGATGAAGGAGCACCGACGTGGCGCGGGTCGACTCGCTGCACAGGCACACCCCGCAGTCCCGTCGCTCTCTCCCGCGGAGGGTCGCGACGCTGTCCGTGCACACGTCCCCGCTCGACCAGCCGGGCACCGGCGACGCCGGCGGCATGAACGTGTACATCGTCGAGGTCGCCGAGCGCCTGGCCCGGGCCGGCGTCGAGGTCGAGGTCTTCACCAGGGCGACGTGCAGCGAGCTGCCGCCGGTGGTGGAGATGGCGCCGGGCGTGCTCGTGCGGCACGTCATCGCCGGCCCGTTCGAGGGCCTGGCCAAGGAGGACCTGCCGGCGCAGCTGTGCGCGTTCACCAACGGGGTCCTGCGCGCCGAGGCGTCGCAGGCGCCCGGTTGGTACGACCTCGTCCACTCCCACTACTGGCTGTCCGGTCAGGTCGGCTGGCTGGCGAAGGACCGGTGGGGCGTCCCGCTGGTGCACACCGCCCACACGCTCGCCAAGGTGAAGAACCAGCTGCTCGCCGACGGCGACAAGCCCGAGCCGATGGCCCGCGTCATCGGCGAGGAGCAGGTCGTCGCCGCGGCCGACGGCCTGGTGGCCAACACCCCGGCCGAGGCCGCCGACCTGATCGAGCTGTACGCCGCCGACCCCCGCCGGGTCAGCGTGGTGCCGCCCGGCGTGGACCTGGAGACGTTCACCCCGGGCGACGGCAGGAACAGGCAGAAGTTCGGCCTCCCCGAGGACGCCCTGGTGGTCGCGTTCGTCGGGCGGATCCAGCCGCTGAAGGCGCCCGACGTGCTGCTGCGCGCCGCCGCCGAGCTGCGCGCCCGCGACCCGGAGCTGGGCGCGAAGCTGGTCGTCGCCGTCTGCGGCGGCCCCAGCGGCTCGGGCCTGGACCGGCCGACCGCGCTCATGGACCTCGCCGCCGAGCTGGGCATCGCCGACTGCGTGCGGTTCCTCGCCCCGCAGCCGCGCGAGGACCTCGCCGAGCTGTTCCGCGCCGTCGACCTGGTCGCCGTGCCGAGCTACAACGAGTCGTTCGGTCTGGTCGCGATCGAGGCGCAGGCGTGCGGCACACCGGTCGTCGCGGCGGCCGTCGGCGGGCTGGTGACCGCCGTCCGTGACGGGGTCTCCGGGGTGCTGGTCGACACGCACCGCCCGGAGGACTGGGCCGCCGTCCTCGGCGACCTGCTGGCCCACCCGGCGAGGCGCCGGGAGCTCTCGGAAGGCGCCGTCCGGCACGCCCACGAGTTCTCGTGGAGCCACACCGCGAGCGGCCTGCTCGCCGCGTACCGCGACGCCCTCACCACACACCGCGAAACCGAGCTGCTGGCGGCGATGTCATGAGCGGGCAGCGGAGCGGCAACCCGAGCGAAGCGGTCAAGCAGCTGATCGAGCGGGTCTGCGACGAGCGCGAGATCGCCTGGGAGAAGACCGGCGACAACGCCTACGTGGCGGTCCTGCCCGGCACCCACAAGCAGAAGACCAACTGCAACCTCATCGTCGGCGAGCACACGCTGCGCGTCGAGGCGTTCGTGATGCGCCACCCGGACGAGAACCGCGAGGAGCTGTGGCAGTGGCTCCTGCAGCGCAATTCGCGCATGTACGGCGTCGCGTTCAGCGTCGACACGGTCGGTGACGTGTACCTGATGGGCCGGCTGCCGCTGCACGCGGTGACCGAGGAGGAGCTCGACCGGCTGCTCGGCGCGGTGCTGACCTACGCCGACGAGAGCTTCGACCCGATGCTGGAGATCGGCTTCGGCTCCGCGATCCGCCGCGAGTGGGAGTGGCGCGTCAAGCGCGGCGAGCCCCTCGACAATCTCAAGGCATTCACGGCCTTCGTGGAGCGTACGAGCTAGCTTACTCTGAGCCGGTGATCGAACGGGCGCCGCTCGCTTGGAGACCTGTCGGTGCGGTGGCGGCCACGGCCGCCGTCGCGCTCCTGCTGACGATCAACCGCTATGACTACCACCGTGACGAGCTGTACTTCCGCATGCTCGGCGACCGTCCGAGCTGGGGCTACGTCGACCAGCCGCCGTTCACGCCGCTGCTGATCCGGCTGTGCGCCGAGGTCTTCGGCGACTCGGCGTGGGCGATCCGGCTACCCGGCGTGCTGTTCCTGCCCGCCGCCGTCTTCCTGCTCGCCCTCATCGCCCGCGAGGCCGGCGGCGGCGCGGTCGCGCAGACCCTCGCCGGGACCGGCGCGCTGACCACGTTCGCCCTGGTGTCCACGCACCTGACCCTGACCACCGGGCCGGACCTGCTGGTCTGGCTCGGGGTCGTCCTGTGCGTCATGCGGGCGTCGTTGCGGGAGCTGCCACGGTACTGGCTGGCCGCCGGGCTGGTCACCGGGCTCGCGCTGTACAACAAACACCTGGTCATCCTGCTGCTGCTCACGTTCGCGGCGGGGCTGCTGGTCGCCGGGCCGCGCAAGGTCCTGCTGTCGCCGTGGCTGTGGGCCGGCGCCGGCATCGCGCTCGTCGTCGGGCTGCCCAACCTGCTGTACCAGATCGCCAACGGCTTCCCGCAGCTCGACATGGCCGCGGCCCTGGCCGAGAACAAGGGCGACGAGGCCAGGATCACCCTGATCCCGCTGCAGCTGGCGTGGCTGGGCCCGTTCTTCGTGCCGGTGTGGGTCGCCGGCATCGTGACGCTCCTGCGAAACCCGGCGCTGCGCCCGATCCGGGCGCTCGGGGTGGCGTACCCGCTGATGCTGGTGCTCCTGTTCGTGATCGCCGGCCAGCCGTACTACACGGTCGGGCTGCTGTCGGCGCTGTTCGCGATCGGCGCCGTGCCCGTCGCGCGGCGTGTGACCCGCCGCTGGATCCTGGTCGCCGGTGCCGCGGTCAACGTGGGCTTCGCGATCCTGATGTCGCTGCCGGTGCTGCCGGTCGGCGTCGTGGGCGGGACGCCGATCCCCGCGATCAACCAGGGCATCTCCGACCAGGTCGGCTGGCGCCGGTACGTGCGGCAGGTCGCCGACGTGTACGAGGCCCTCCCGGCGCAGGACAAGCCGCACACGGTGCTCCTGACCGGCAACTACGGCGAGGCCGGCGCCCTGGACCGCTACGGCAGGGCCCTCGGCCTGCCGGATGTCTACAGTGGACAGAACGAGCTGCACCGGTTCGGCCCGCCGCCGGAGTCCGCGACCGTCGTCGTGCTCGTGACACAGGGTGACCCGAGCCGCTCGCCGGCGTTCGTATCATGCGAGTTCAAGGCGAATCTGGACAATGGTTACGGCGTGGAGAACGAAGAGCAAACAGCTCGCGTCTTCGTGTGCCGGGGGCTGAGGGGCACCTGGGCCGACCTGTGGCCGGGCTTCCAGCACTTCGATTGATTTCAATTATTTCAAGTGTGTGAGGGAGCCGACAGTCCCGTTACTTGTCGCTGCAATTCCTCGCCGCGTACCGTCAATCACGGATACCGGCGATTCCTGAAGTTGGGGAGCGACGGGGGTGTTTCTGGGCCTTCACGGGCCCACTCGCAGTGGTCTGTCCGGGCGGGGCGACCACTGCAACCGGCGGCACCGCGCGGTCGAAAGACCGCAGCAGAGCGGGTGGTCGTGGACTGGGGGTGCACGCCACCCGCTGCCGCCGGTACGAGTTTTCAGGACTGGGCATCGGCCCCAAACTTAAGTCCGGCGTAAAGACGCACAAAGTCGCAGAGCCGTAGTTTCTCTCGCATGCGGATGCGCGGTGCTCTCGCCGGTCTCTTGCTCGTCGTCACGTTGGCCGGCTGCGGCGCGAAGACCGACGCATCGGCGAATCCGGAAATGTCCGTATCCGCGGACGCGAACGCGGGCGAGGATGCCGCGAGCGGGGACGCCGTCGCCGCCCTGGCCGCCGCCGGGGCCGCGCCCTCCGGGTCCGCGTCGGCCGCCGCCTCGAAGAGCGCCGCGCCGCCCGCCGTGAAGGCGCCCACCCAGACGTTCGCCGTCGGGGTCAGCCAGTTCACGTTCAGCCGCGCCGGCCGCACGCTGCGCACCCTGGTCTTCTACCCGGCGATCGGGGCGGCCGGCGGCTCGCCGAAGAGCAACGCGGGTGTCGCCGCGGGCAGGTTCCCCCTGGTCCTGTGGAGCCACGGCCTGCACGGCTCGCCGGAGGGCTACCAGGGCGTCACCGCGAAGATCGCCGCCGCCGGGTTCGTCGTCGCGGCGCCGGCCTACCCGTTCACCAACTCCGCGGCGAACCCGTTCAACCAGAACGACATGGGCAACCAGCCCGCCGACGCGTCCGCCGTGATCACCGAGGTGCTCAAGCTCGACACGAAGGCCGGCGCCGCGCTCGCCGGTCACATCGAGACCGGCCGGGTCGCCGCGGGCGGCCACTCGGCGGGCGGCTACACGACCGCCGGCATGCTGTCCGGCTCGGGCCGCGACGCCCGGCTCAAGGGCGGCATCATCGTCTCCGGCGGCGGCATGGGCGGGAAGTTCAGCGGCGCCGCCACGCCGGTGCTGTTCATCCACGGCGACGCCGACGGCACCGTCCCCTACAGCAGCGGCCGCGGCCTGTACGACGGCTGCGGCTGGCCCAAGGCGTTCCTGACGCTGCTGGGCGGCGACCACGGCGGCGGGCTGTTCGGCTCGGCACCGGCCAACCAGGCCGTGTCCAGGACGATGCTCGACTTCCTGCGGTACACCCTCTACAGCGACAGCGCCGCGAAGGGCCGGCTCCGCGCCGACGCCACCGTCAGCGGCGCCGCCAGGTATGACGGGACGCTCTAGCTGAGCGCGAAGACGGGCAGCAGGCCGGTCAGCCGCAGCTGCGCGTAGGCGAGGGGGCGCGGGTTGCGCAGGCTCAGCGTGCAGCCGGTCTCCTTGGCGAGCTTCCAGCAGCCGACCAGCGCGCCGATCCCGGCGGAGTCGAGCACCGTCACGCCGGCCAGGTCCACCACCAGCGCCCCCGGCCGGAAGACGGGCAGCACCGCCCGCACCGCTTCGGAAAGGTGGTCGCGGGTGGCGAGGTCGAGCTCCCCGTCGAGCCGGATGACGACCGTGCCGGGGTCCGGCGCCTCGAGCTTCGCCGTCAAACCGTCCACTTCGCCCCCTGTCACGTCGAAGGGCGGCGTCTACCCCGCTACCGGCACCGCTAAACGCTCCTTCTCGGCCTGAGCGACCCGGCGCTCCCGGGCCGGCTGGATCAGCAGGTGACCGGCGGCGGCGAGCGCGCCGAGCCCGCCGCAGATCACCCAGTGCCAGTCGCCGAGGAACTCCAGGCTCACGCCGCCGGCCGCGGGCGCGATGAAGCTCGCCGCCGGGAAGATCAGGTAGAAGACGCTCTGGTACCGCCCGCGCAGTGCCTCCGGCGACAGCTCCGCGATGACGGCCGCGTTCGGTGGCGCGGCGAGCATCGAGCCGATCGTCCAGATGGTCGCCGCGACCAGGTAGCCGGGCACACCGGAGGCGAGCGCGACGCAGCTGAAGCCGAGCCCGAGGAACACGTTGGCGACGGCGAGCGTGGTGCCCTTGCGCCAGCGGTCGATGAGCTTCGGCACGAAGAGCTGCCCGGCGACGATGAGCAGGCCGGCGTAGGCGACGACCGAGCCGTACACGGTCGGCCGCAGCCCGTCGGCGTTGATCGCGAGGGGCAGGATCGTCGAGCTCTGCATGGTGACGACGGCCAGCAGCAGGCTCAGCCCGACGAACGCCAGGTACGCCCGGTCGGTCAGCGCCGTGTGCAGCCCGCCCTTGGCCGGCCCGCCCATCGTCCGCGTCGCGGGCCTGGTCTCGTGGACCTTCCACAGCAGCAGCACGGCGGTGACCAGCGTGCCGGCGGCGTCGATGGTGAACAGCAGCGGGAAGCTGACCTCGGCGAGCGCGCCGGCGATGACGGACGCCGCGGCCATGCCCAGGTTCATCGCCCAGAACTGCAGGTTGAACCCGCGGTTGCGGTCGGCGGCGGGGACCACGTCGACGATCGCCGCGACGAACGCGGGGCCCGGCATGGAGTGCATGAGCCCGAGCAGCGCGGCCAGGGCGGCGATCGCGGGGATGTCCCGGGTCAGGGCCAGCCCGCCGACGAACGCCGCCGCGCCGAAGTGGGCCAGCAGGAGCGTCGGCCGGCGCCCCCACCGGTCGGCGAGCACGCCGCCGAGCAGGACGCCGGCGATCCCGCCGATGCCGTAGAGGCCGACGACCAGCCCCGCGGCGCCGGGCTTCAGGCCGCGGTCGGCGGTGAGGTACAGCGAGAGCACCAGCGCGACGAACCCGCCGACGCGGTTGATGAGCATGCCGGTCCAGAGGTACCAGTACATCCTCGGCAGACCACCGATCGTGGACCGGTACCACACGCGCACGTTTGCTCCAGAATTGTTAATGATCTTTACAGTTAGATCTTAGCCAACTCGACCGGCGCCTCCGCGGCGGCGGTGACCTCGGCCACCCGGCGCTCCCGGGCGGGCGCGGCGAGCAGGCTCCACGCCCCGGCGGCCAGGCCCAGCCCGAGGCAGCCCAGCCACAGCGCGGTGTTGCCGGCGAGCTCGCGGACCGCGCCGCCGAGCGTCGGCGCCAGGAACGACGCCGCCTGCCACGACAGCCCGTACGCGCCCTGGTAGCGGCCCCGCATGTCGACCGGTGACAGCCCGGCCAGCAGCGCGGCGTTGGACGGGGCGTTGAGCATCTCGCCGACGGTCCAGAGCAGCACGGTCGCGCCGTACCAGACGGGGGTGTGCGCGAGCGCGGTGAGGCCGAAGCCGACCCCCATGACCACGGCCGCGACCGGCGCGACGAGCGCCTCGCGGCGGGTGGCGAGCAGGCGGGTGGCGAGCGGCTGGCCGAGCACGATGAGGACGCCGTTGAGCGCGATCACCACGCCGAACGTGCGCGGGCTCAGCCCGTCGTCGATCATCGCGATCGGCAGCATCGCCATGTGCTGGAGCAGCAGGAGCGCGATGAGCAGGTTGCACACGACGAACCCGAGGAACACCCGGTCGCGGCCGAGCGTGCCCAGGCCGGACCGCTGCTCGGTCCTCGCCGTCGTCGCGGGCCTCGTCTCGCGGATCCGTACCGCGATGAGGACCGCCGCGGCGCCGGTCGTCGCGGCGTCGGCGAGGAACAGCGTCAGGTAGCCGCTGCCGGCGGCGAACCCGGCGAGGATCGCCGCGGTCGCGAAGCCGAGGTTGATCGCCCAGAAGTACACGGAGAAGGCCCGGCCGCGGTCGGACGCCGGCACCAGGTCGGCGATCATCGCGCCGAGCGGCGGGCGGGCGCCCTCGGCGGCGATCCCCAGCGCGAGCGCGCCGGCCATGATCGCGGGCCGGCTGTGCGCCAGCCCCAGGACCACCATGAGCACCGACGCGGAGCCCATCGCCAGCAGGACCGTCGGCCGCCGCCCCCACCTGTCGGTCAGGTGGCCGGCGCCGGTGACGCCGATCGCGCCGCCGAGCCCGTAGAGCCCGAGGACGAACCCGGCCGTGGACTCGCTGAACCCGCGCTCCGTCGTCAGGTAGATCGTCAGGAAGATGCCGACGAACCCGCCGGCACGGTTGATCAGGGTGGCGGTCCAGACGACCCAGAACTGGGACGGTAACCGTTTTTGTAAGCTGCGCGGCACGCCCGCATCCTTACATTGGAGGTCCGGTGCTGTCGAAGTGATTCAGTGCGGGAAGATTGCGGCATGAGTGAAGTCGGGACACTGGTGCTCTTGCGGCACGGTGAGAGCGAGTGGAACGCGAAGAACCTGTTCACCGGCTGGGTCGACGTGGACCTCAGCGCCCAAGGAGAGGCCGAGGCCCGCAGGGGCGGCGAGCTGCTCCGTGAGTCCGGTCTGCTGCCGGATGTGGTGCACACGTCAGTGCTGCGCCGTGCCATCCGCACCAGCGAGATCGCCCTGCACGCCGCCGACCGGCACTGGATCCCGGTCCAGCGCAGCTGGCGGCTCAACGAGCGGCACTACGGTGCCCTGCAGGGCAAGAACAAGAAGCAGACGCTCGAGGAGTTCGGCGAGGAGCAGTTCATGCTCTGGCGCCGCTCCTACGACGTGCCGCCGCCGCCGATCGCCGACGACGACGAATGGTCGCAGGCCTCCGACCCGCGCTACGCGAACCTGACGCCGGACATCCGTCCGAGCACCGAGTGCCTCAAGGACGTCGTGCAGCGCATGCTGCCGTACTGGTACGACCAGATCGTGCCGCAGCTGCTCGCCGGCCGCACCGTGCTGGTCGCGGCGCACGGCAACTCGCTGCGCGCCCTGGTGAAGCACCTCGACGGCATCTCCGACGAGGCCATCGCCAAGCTCAACATCCCGACCGGCATCCCGCTGCGCTACGACCTCGACGCGGCGCTGCGGCCGGTCACGGCCGGCGGCACCTACCTGGACCCGGAGGCGGCCAAGGAGGCCGCGGCCGCGGTCGCCAACCAGGGCCGGTAACCGCTCACATACAGAAAGAGGGGGCCGCGGAAGCGGCCCCCTCTTCTCGTGGGTCTCAGGCTTGCGTGGAGTCGAACGACTCGCCCGTGACGAGGAACACGACGTGACGGCCGGCGTTGACGGCGTGGTCGGCGTAGCGCTCGTAGAAGCGGCCCAGCAGCGCGGTGTCGACCGCGGCCTGCGTGCTCTCGGTCCACTTCGGGCCGAACATCGTCTCGAACAGGCTGGTGTGCAGCCGGTCCATCTCGTCGTCGTCGCGGTCCAGCTGGCCGGCGGCGACCACGTCGAGGTTGGAGATCGCGCGGGAGATCTTGCCGGCGATCCGGTCGGCGACCGTGCCCATCTCCTCGAACGTCGCGATCAGCGGCTCCGGCACCGCCACCTCGGGCAGCCGGCGCAGCGCCGTCTTCGCGACGTGGTCGGCGAGGTCGCCCATGCGCTCGAGGTCCGCCGCGAGGTGCAGCGCGGTCAGCACGACCCGCAGGTCGGAGGCGACCGGCGCCTGGCGGGCGCAGAGGTCGTAGACCTTGTCCTCGACGAGCCGGTAGAGGGCGTTGACCTCCGCGTCGCGGGCCACGACCTCCTCGGCGTCGGTCTGGTCGGCGGTGAGCAGCGCCTTCGTGGCACGGATCATCGCGCTGCGGACGGCGTCCGCCATCGAAACCAGTAGACGGTTGACCTGCAGCAGGTCGGCACGGTATTCGTCGCGCATGGTTCTCCTATCGTGGTGTCCCTCACGGTAGGTCCCGCACCGGCGCATCCGGTGAACTTCATCCCGCGCGAGAGTGAACACTGGGTGATGTGAGCCCGTTTCGTGCCCTGGACCACCGTCCGTCGGGTAAGCGACCTCCTACCATCAGGTCGTGGATTGGAAGTTCCGGCAGTCGAAGGCCGACAGCGCGGCGATGGGCTCGGCCATGACCGAGATCCTCGACGCCCTCCTGGTCGGTGTCGTCGTGCTCGACGACACCGACCAGCCTGTGCTGGTCAACGCGGCTGCCCGCGAGATGGGCCTGGTCCGGCAGCGCCAGGGCGCGGCGGAGGAGGCGCACACCATCGTGCGCAGCCTCGCCACCCAGGTCCGGCGCAACGGGGTGACCCGCGTCGTCGAGCTCGACCTGCCCCGCCTCACCCACGGCGACCCGCTCGGCGTCAACGTGCGGGCGGTGGCGCTGGACGGCGGCCGGGTCGCGATCGAGGCGACCGACGTCACCGAGGCGCACCGGGTCGCCCGGGTCCGGCGCGACTTCGTCGCCAACGTCAGCCACGAGCTCAAGACCCCGGTCGGCGCCCTGCAGCTGCTCGCCGAGGCGCTGCTGGACGCCACCGACAAGGACCCGGCGGCCGCGATCCGGTTCGCGGAGCGGATCAAGCACGAGTCGGCCCGGCTCGGCCGGCTCGTCTCCGAGCTGCTGGAGCTGTCGCGCCTGCAGGGCGCCGAGCCCCTGCCGGAGCCGGAGCCCGTCGAGGTCGACAAGATCGTCGCCGAGGTGCTGGACCGGACGAAGACGCCCGGCTCCGCGAAGCACATCGAGGTCGCGTCGAGCGGCACCCGCGGGCTGACCGTCTACGGCAACGAGAACCAGCTCGTCACCGCCGTGGTGAACCTGGTGGAGAACGCGATCGCCTACTCCCCGGAGAACACCACGGTCAGCCTGTCGACCCGGGTCCTGACGGACGCCGACGCCAGCTACGTCGAGATCGCGGTCGAGGACCAGGGCATCGGCATCGAGCCGCGTGACATCGACCGGATCTTCGAGCGCTTCTTCCGGGCCGACCGGGCCCGGTCCCGCGCGACCGGTGGCACCGGCCTCGGCCTGGCGATCGTCAAGCACATCGCGACCAACCACGGCGGCCGGGTTGACGTGGTCAGCACGGTCGGAGTTGGCTCGACGTTCACCTTGCGGCTCCCCGCGCGTCCGACAGATGCCGCGCTGGCGCTACCGCCGTCCGTTGAGATCGGAGGCACCCCATGATTGTGACCCAATCGCAACATCAGACCCGCGGTTCGCAGCGCAGTGCGGCTCCCCGGCAACTACGAAAGGACAGCACGTTGGCGCGCGTACTCGTGGTCGAGGACGAAGAGTCCATTTCGGACCCGTTGTCGTACATGCTCCGCAGGGAAGGTTTCGAGGTCTCCATCGCGGCGACCGGCACCGAGGCCCTCACGGAGTTCGACCGCACCGGAGCGGACATCGTCCTGCTCGACCTGATGCTGCCGGAGATGTCGGGCACCGAGGTCTGCCGCCAGATGCGGACCAAGTCCAACGTGCCGATCATCATGATCACGGCCCGGGACAGTGAGATCGACAAGGTCGTCGGCCTGGAGATCGGCGCCGACGACTACGTCACGAAGCCGTACTCGCCCCGCGAGCTGGTCGCCCGCATCCGCGCCGTGCTGCGCCGGCAGGTCGACACGGTCGGCGAGCTGGCCCCGCCGACGCTGTCCGCGGGCCCGGTCCGCATGGACGTCGACCGGCACGTCGTCACCGTCGCCGGCGACGCGGTCCAGCTGCCGCTGAAGGAGTTCGAGCTGCTCGAGCTGCTGCTGCGCAACGCCGGCCGGGTCCTCACCCGCGGCCAGCTGATCGACCGGGTCTGGGGCGCCGACTACGTCGGCGACACGAAGACGCTCGACGTGCACGTCAAGCGGCTGCGCTCGAAGATCGAGCCGGAGCCGTCGGCGCCGCGCTTCATCGTCACCGTGCGCGGCCTCGGCTACAAGTTCGAGCCGTAGGAAGCTGCCGGGCCCCGGCTCACCCGGCGTTCGCGACGGACTCGCGGGCCCGGCGGCGCTCCTCCATCTCGCGGCGCAGGACGTAGCCGCGGATCGCCCGTCCCATGTTCTCGGACGTCTCGTACGTGATGATGACGTCGAACGCGTCGTTCTCCGGGTCGCGGCGGACGAAGAGCACCGTGCCGCGGATCGCGATCGTCTCGTCGTCGAGCGCGATCCGCAGGTCGACCCGGTCGTCGCGCTCGAAGCGGTCCTCGTGCAGGCGGCACCGCACGCCGCCCTCGGACAGGTCGATGACCCGCCCGCGGAACACGGTGCCGTCCTTGCCGACCTCGACGTTCTCGCCGCCCCCGCCGCGCACGTAGTTGCGCCGGGTCTGCAGCCGCACCGAGCTGACGGCCTCCAGGCTCCAGCGCGGCGGGTGCTCCTTGCTCAGCTCGACCAGCCGGACGTCGACGGCCTGCCGCCGGTCGCCCGCCACCCACGCCAGCTCGACGGAGGTGCCGAGCTTCGGCATGTCGGCGCCGTTGACGCCGAACGGCGCGGCGACGGTCAGCCGCTTGCCGGTCACGTCCTCGACGCGGGACTGATAGGCCTCGCCGTCCATCAGCACCACGTCGACCAGAGCGTTGATCGCGGGCAGGGTCACGATTACACGTTCGGCCGATCGGCCGCCGACTTGAGTGCCGGGGTGCTACGAGTCCAGTGCCTCGCGCCACTCGTACGGCTTCGCGAAGTGGCCGGGGGCGCAGACCAGCTCCGACGTCTTGCGCTTCTCGCGCGCCGGGCTGCCCGCGACCACGGTGTCCGGGGCCACGTCCCGGGTCACCACCGACCCGGCGCCGACCAGCGCCCGGGCCCCGATCCGGACACCGGGCAGGATCGTCGCGTTGCCGCCGATCGAGGCGTCGTCCTCGACCGTGGCCCCGCCGACGCACTCGTCGTAGCGCGGGCACGGCGGGTGCGGGTCGTCGGTGAAGACCACGCCCGGGCCGAGGAACACCCGGCGGCCGAGCGTCACGTTCTCCAGGAAGCAGTGCGAGTGGACCCGGCTGCCGTCGCCGATCCGGTTGCCCGGCTCCAGCACCGCGTTGGTGCCCACCGAACAGCCGTCGCCGATGACGTTGTTCTCCCGGATCATCGCGCCGTGCCCGGACTGGAACCGGGCCCCGATCCGCGCCCCGGCGTAGATCACCGTCCCGGACCTGATCCGGCTCCCCGGCCCGATGATCGTCGGCAGTTCGCCGGGTGCCGCGCCGCGCGGCGGCACCCCGATCCGCGCACCTGGCTCCACCACGGTGCCCTCACCCAGCTCAACCCCGGGGAAGATCTCTTCGGTCACCGGATGAACCTATTGCACCGCGGGCCGGTTCGACCGCCGGGTTCGGGCGTTGTCACACACCGGACACCCCGCGACCCGTAGCGTTTCCTGGGGTGCGCAGCTTCAACTCCGGCCCCGCCGGGACGCTCATGATGCTGGTCGGCGTGATCCTCGCGATCAGCTCGACCTGGACCGCCATCGCCCGCACGGGCTGGGCCGCGGCCGTCCCCAGCATCCTCATCGGGCTGTCCATGACCGCCGTGGGCTACTCCCTCTTCGCGAGGTCCCGCCGCACCCGCTCGGAGTCCAGCTCCGACGACGACTGAGCCCCGGCCGCTGGTCCTGTGGCTGAGGTCAGGACTTGCGGGTCGGCAGGAGGGTCAGGGCGACCGTCGTCGCCGGGTGGGGAGCGACCATGCCCTGCCGGGCGCGCTCCGCGCACAGCTCGGCGAGCTTCGCGTAGGCGGCACGGCCGATGAGGGCGACGAGCTCCGCCTCGTACTCCTGGTAGAGCCGCTTCGCGCCGACGTGCGCCTCGGGGGAGGATGTGCACCACCAGTGCAGGTCGTGGCCGCCCTCGCCCCAGCCGCGGCGGTCGAACTCGCCGAGGGTGGAGACGAGGACCTTGGTGCCGTCGGGGCGCTTGCGCCAGTCCTGGTCCCGCCGCACGGGCAGCTGCCAGCACACGTCGGGCTTGTACTCCAGCGGGTGCACGCCGTCGCGGAGAGCCTGGCCGTGCAGGGCGCAGCCGCCACCGCCGGCGAAGTCGGTGTCGTTCTGGAAGACGCAGCCGGCGCCGGGGCGGGTCGCGGTGCGCAGGGCCTTCGACTCGCCGTCGATGGTGTCCCACTCGGTGTAGTTCTTGAAGCCGCGGCGGTAGTGCTGCCAGTGCTCCGGGGTGAGGCGCTTCGCGGCGGCGCGGACCCGCTTCTCGTCGTCGTCGTCGGTGAAGAACGCGCCGTGCGAGCAGCAGCCCTCCTCGGCCTTGCCCTCGATGATGCCGTGGCAGCCCTGCCCGTAGACACAGGTCCAGTTCGACAGCAGCCAGGTGAGGTCGGCGCGCACGAGGTGGTCGGCGTCCGCGGGGTCGGTGAACTCCAGGAACTCCCGCGGGAAGTCGAGATCGACCTCGAGGTCGCGCGGCGTCTCTGGCTCGCCGGTGCCGTCGACCGCGACGTGAATCTCCATTTGGTGAAGCGTACGCGTCCCGTCACGGCATTACGGTGAAGGGATGCGGCTCGGTGTGCTGGATGTCGGCTCGAACACGGTCCACCTGCTGGTGGTCGACGCGCACCATGGCGCCCATCCGTGGCCCGCACACTCGCAGAAGGCGGAGCTGCGGCTCGCCGAGAAGATCGGGACCAACGGGGAGCTGACCAAGGCCGGCGCCGACAGCCTGGTGGCGGCGTGCGCCGAGGCCCGCGACGCGGCGTCCGCCCTGGAGACCGACGACCTTCTGGCGTTCGCGACGTCGGCGGTTCGGGACGCGAAGAACTCCGCGCGGGTCCTGCGGCGGGTCCGCGAGGAGACGGGCGTCGACCTGCAGGTCCTGTCCGGCGAGGCCGAGGCGATCATGACCTTCCTGGCGGTGCGCCGCTGGTTCGGCTGGTCGGCGGGGCGGCTGCTGGTCATGGACATCGGCGGCGGCTCGCTGGAGCTGGCGACCGGCATCGACGAGGAGCCTGACGTGGCGCTGTCCGTGCCGCTCGGCGCGGGACGGCTGACCCGCGAGCGACTCGACGGCGACCCGCCGGCCAGGGCCTCCGTCGAGGCGCTGTGCGAATACGCCGAGGCCGAGATCGCCAGGCCGGCGAAGCGGCTGATGGAGGCCGGCTGGGACCGGCCGGTGGCGACCTCGAAGACGTTCCGGACCCTGGCCCGCCTGGCCGGCGCCGCGCCGTCGTCCGCGGGGCCGCGGGCGCCGCGGAAGCTGACCAGGGTGGGGCTGCACCAGGTGCTGTCGTTCATCCGCAGGATGCCGTCGGCGGCCCTGGCCGAGATCGACGGGGTCAGCCCGGGCCGCGCCCACCAGATCCTCGCCGGCGCGGTCGTCGCCGAGGTCACGATGCGCACCCTCGGGATCGACGAGGTCGAGATCTGTCCCTGGGCGCTGCGCGAAGGGGTGATTCTTCGCCGGCTGGAAGTGCTGGAGTCGAGTTGATCGACAGGAGACGCTACCCGGCTGGGGCTAGCCTGGGGGAGTGAGTCATCGAGTGCCGGTGCTGCTGTCCACGTCGTCAGTCTTCCCCGAGCCGACCGCGGCCGGGTTCGAGATGGCGGCCGCCGTCGGGTATGACGGCGTCGAGGTGATGGTCTGGTCCGATGCGGTGAGCCAGGACGCGGGCGCGCTCGCGGGCCTGTCGAAGCACTACGGCGTGCCGGTCGGCTCGGTGCACGCGCCGTGCCTGATGGTGACCCAGCGGGTGTGGAGCCCCGACCCGTGGGAGCGGCTGCGGCGGGCCGCGGTGCTCGCCGACACGCTCGGCGCGCCGGTCGTGGTGGTGCACCCGCCGTTCGCCTGGCAGCGCGACTACGCGCGGACCTTCAGCAGCGGCCTGGCCAAGCTCGGCAAGGCGTTTCCGGGCATCCGGTTCGCGGTGGAGAACATGTTCCCGCTGCGGGGCGTCGGGCGGGAGTTCGTCCCGTACGCGCCGGGCTGGGACCCGACGATCACCGGCTTCGACGCGTACACCCTCGACCTCTCGCACTGCGCGGCCTCCCGGACCGACGCGATCGGGCTCGCCGACACGATGGGCGCGGGGTTGGCCCACGTGCACCTCGGCGACGGCACCGGCAAGGGCCGCGACGAGCACCTGGTGCCCGGCCGGGGCACCCAGCCGTGCGCGCAGCTGCTGGGGTCGCTGGAGCGGCGCGGGTTCACCGGGTCGGTCGCGGTCGAGGTCGGCACCCGCAAGGCGAGCAGCCGCGCCGACCGCGAGGCGGACCTGGCGGAGTCCCTGCACTTCGCCCGCCGGCACCTGGCCACCACCCCCACCGTCGAACCGAGCAAGGTGTAACAAGGCCGACCGCCCTCGCCCCGTTCCCCCGGATAAGTCCGGCGCGAGCGCCAGACTTATCCGACTTTTCGTATTTTTCGGGTGGGAGCCGGCAATCGCCGGCTGAGGGGGGTTGGGCAGGGCGAGTCGACAGGCAGGAAAAAGCCCGGCACGCCAATGCGCGCCGGGCCGTGAAGTCGCCGGTCAGAGCTTGCGGACGGATTCGGCCTGAGGGCCTTTCGGACCCTGCTTGATCTCGAACTCGACGCGCTGGTTCTCGTCGAGGCTACGGTAGCCGTCCTCGGCGATGGCGGAGAAGTGGACGAAGACGTCGTTGCCGCCGTCGACACTGATGAAGCCGAAGCCCTTTTCAGCGTTGAACCACTTCACGGTTCCCTGTGCCATGGTGCTGTTTCTCCTTCGTAGGGCGTCGTGATCCGGTGCGGGACCCCGGTGTCGAGCGCCGCGAACTGGTGCCACGACCCAACATCGCCCTACCCGCATGTCCGACTTTACCCGTTAAATCGGATTGGTCGGGCACGCGGTGAAGCGAACCACAACACGCAAGATATGCCGAAGTTGGCGGCGTGTGTGGCCGTTTCGCGCAGTTACGCGGTCACGACCGCCCGATCGGCCTCGCCCACCCCTACCTGCGACGGTGCGAGTGTGGCGCCCGTTTCGGCGGCACGCTTGCGGGCCCGGTGTGCCGCGACGTGCGACCTGGTCGCACACCGCTCCGAGCAGAACCGTCGGCAGCAGTTGGACGACGTGTCCAGGTAGACGTTGCCGCAGCGCTCGTCCGCACAGACGCCGAACCTGGAGCTGCCGTGCTCGCACAGCCACACCGCCAGGCCCCACGCCGCGCCGGCGAGCAGCTCCGAGCTGACCGAGGACCCGCGACCGGTGACGTGCATGTGCCAGTCGTGGGTGTCGTGACCGGAGATGCGCGGCTGCATGGGATAAACCTCCAGCAGCGCGTTGAGCTCGGCGACCGCCGCGACGTCCCGGCCGGACGAGCCGTGCTCGAACACCTCCCGCAGCCGCTTCCGGGCACGCCGGAACGCGATCAGATCGCGCTCCGTCGCCTCGGCGGTCTGCCAACTGTCCTCGCCGAACAGGGCGGCGAGATCCTGCATGCTTTCGAGCGGCGCGTTGACGATGTCGACGGCGGTCCGCGCATACGCGTCGAAGTCCACCCGACCAAGGTAGTCAAGAAATGCCACACTGGCGACCAGGCGTCACCGGAGTCGGGCGGTTCTGTCTACGCTCGGCACATGCTCAGATCGGTCATCCTCGCCGCCGCCCGCTCACATCGGGTCGAGCGGATCGTTGAAACCGCCCCGGTCAGCCGCAGCATCGTGCGCCGGTTCATCGCCGGAGAGCACGTGGAGGACGCGCTACAACGCACCCGCGAGCTCGTCGCCGCCGGACTTGCCGTCACCATCGACCACCTGGGGGAGGACACCGCCAATCCCCAGCAGGCCGAGGCGACCCGGGAGGAATACCTGAAGCTGCTCGACGCCCTGCACGCCGCCGAGCTGACCCCCGCCGCCGAGGTGAGCCTGAAGCTGTCCGCCCTCGGCCAGGTCTTCGACGAGAAGGTCGCCTACGAGCACGCCCGCGCGATCTGCGCCAAGGCGAGCGAGGCCGGGACCACCGTCACCCTCGACGCCGAGGACCACACCACCACCGACTCGACCCTGGAGGTCCTCGGCCGGCTGCGCGCCGAGTTCCCCACCACCGGGGCCGTCGTCCAGTCGTACCTGCGCCGCACCGAGGCCGACTGCCGCGAGCTCGCCGTCACCGGCTCTCGGGTCCGGCTCTGCAAGGGCGCCTACAAGGAGCCCGAGTCGGTCGCCTACCAGTCCCGGCTGGAGGTCGACAAGTCGTACGTGCGCTGCCTCAACGTCCTGATGTCCGGCACCGGCTACCCGATGATCGCCACGCACGACCCGCGACTGGTCGCCATCGGCGAGGACCGGGCCAAGTGGTTCGACCGCAACCCCGACGAGTTCGAGATCCAGATGTTGTACGGCGTGCGCCCCGACGAGCAGCTGCGCCTCGCCCAACTCGGGTACACCGTGCGGGTCTACCTTCCGTACGGCACGCAGTGGTATGCGTACATGATGCGGCGCCTCGCCGAACGCCCCGCCAACCTCGGCTTCCTCGCCCGGGCGGTCAGTTCGCGCGGCTAGTCCGACATCTCGGGAGGTTACGGGCTTACTCAGCATCTCGTCCGTACGGGCGACGCGGCGCCTTGACCGGGTCGCGTACGTTCCGGCAGTGATGCAGGGGGATGAAGCCGACGCGCCGCACCGCACGGGACCGGAGACCACACCGGAGCCCGCGCCGTCCGACGTGCCGGCCCGCCCGCCGCTGCCCCGCCCGCGACCGGCCGCCGAGTGGGCGCCCGAGCCGGCGGCGGCCGAGCTGATCGGCGAGCCCGTCGCGGCCCCGATGTGGGTGGCGCCGGACTCGCCGTCGCCGCAGCCGCTGGCCGAGGAGCGGCCGCGGACGTCGGCGCAGCCGGTGGCGCCGTGGCCGCCGGCCGGACCGTTCCCGCCGCGGATGGGCAACACCGGCCAGCACCCGATCGTCCAGCCGCGCCCGGCCACCGGCCTGCCGCCGGCGCAGCGCCGGCCGATGCCCGGCGAGCCCCTGCCACCCGCGGCCCAGCACCCGACCGGCCAGTTCCCGGTGGTGCCGCCCCAGGCCGGCCGGCACCCGACCGCCCAGCACCCGCTCGTGCCCCACCAGGCGGGACCGTCGCCGGCCGGATCACACCCGAGCGGCCAGTTCCCCGTCGTGCCGCCGCCGGCAGTCCAGCGCCCGAGCGGCCAGTTCCCCGTCGTGCCACAGCCCGGAGTCCAGCGCCCCACCGGCCAGTTCCCGGTCGTGCCACAGCCGGCGGTCCAGCGCCCGAGCGGGCAGTTCCCGGTCGTGCCGCGGTCGGGCCAACCGACGGGGCAGTTCCCCGTCGTGCCGCCGCCGGGCCAGGCGCCGACGGAGCAGTTCCCGGTCGTGCCGCGGCAGGCGGGACCGTCGCCGGCCGGGGCGCACCCGAGCGGCCAGTTCCCGTTCGTACCGCAGCAGCACCGGCCGCAGGAGCACGGGCCGCACCTCGGTGTGCCGTCGCAGGCCGGTCCGCAGATGTTCCCGCCGCACGCCGGCGGCTACCCCCAGGCGTACACCGGACACCCATACCAACCGGAGCCACCGCGGCGCGGGAAGCTCACCGGGCTGCGGATGGCGCTGCTCGTCGCGCTCGCGCTGGTGCTGGTCACGCCGCCCGCGGCGATCGCGTTCGAGACGGTGCGCCGGGAGCGGACCGCTGGCAGCGCGCAGAGCGTCGACCCGGCCGGGAAGAGCCCCGGCCAGGCGAACGGCCGCCCCGGCGCCAGCGGCACCCCGAAGACGCCGCCACCCGCGTCCGTCGACGGCAAGATCAAGCAGGCGCTCACCGACCAGGGCAACGCGCTGCTCAACGGCGACTCCGCCGGGTTCGTCGCGGCCGTCGACCCGTCCGCGGCGGCGCTGCGCGACGAGCTCACCAAACGCTTCAACTCGCTGCGCCAGCTGCAGGTGAAGCTGTGGGAGCCGAGCGTCCTGGACAAGGTCGAGGTCGCCGGCGACAGCACGGCCGACGTGATCGTCTACGTCCGGTACTGCTACGTCGTCACCACCTGCGACCCGATGAACCTCGAGACGAAGACGAAGTGGAGCGTCACCGCCGCCGGCGTGAAGCTGCTCGAGTTCGGCACCGCCGAGGACCTCGGCCCGCGGCCGTTCGAGCGCAGCGAGCTCAAGGTCGCCGTCGGCAAGCGGGTCATCATGGCGACCACCCCGAAGTACGCCTCGCGCCTCACCACCATGCTCAACGCCGCCGAGAAGGCCGCCGAGCTGTCCGACCGCTACTCGAAGTGGACCTCGCCGCCGTCGCGGTACGTCGTCTACCTGGCCGGGCCGGAGGAGTGGTCCACCTGGTACGGCATCCGGCAGGAGAGCTGGGTCGCCGGCTTCGCGCTGCCGCTGACCGCCGAGGCCACCGAGATCGTGCTCAACGCCAACCGGGTCGACGTGAAGGAGACCCTGGACGTGCTGCGGCACGAGTTCACGCACGTGGTGACCCTGTCGAAGGTGTCGCGCGCCTACGACCAGACGTGGTGGCTCGTCGAGGGCATCGCCGAGTACGTGCGGGTGCAGGGCCTCGGCGGCCGGTTCGACGACGTCTCGTCGGTGCGCAAGTACGTGCAGAGCGGCCGCTGGCAGAACGAGATCGCGATGGACGACCCGCCGGAGGGCACCACGTCCGCCGACGTCAGCGGCCGGTACGGCGTCGCGTACATGGCGGTCAACCGCATGGTGGAGCGCTTCGGCGAGGCGAAGATGCTGGAGTTCTTCGACCTGGCCGCCAGGCAGGGCGTCGCGCTGCAGGACGCCGCCCCGAAGGCCTACGGCGTGTCGTGGGACGACGTCGCCACCGACTGCGTCAAGTACGTCCGCAATCACGCCTGAAAGCCCGTGGCAGACTTACGGGCGTGAATCGCGTCCCCCCGCGTGTTCAGCTGCTCGTCGCCGTCCTGACCGTCTTCTCGCTCACCGGCGCGTCCTGCTCCGACGAGGACGACGGCATCGGACTCGGCACCGCCGGCCGCGGTGACGTCGTCGAGGTCGTCGACGCACCCGCCACCGTCACCGCGCGGGCCGCGGCGACGCTGACCGCGGCCGCCGACGGCACCCTCGCCTCCCTGGCCGTGCGGCCCGGCGACACCGTGACGGCGGGGCAGGTGCTGGCCGTCGTGGACTCCCCGTCGGCACAGCAGCGGCTGCGCGGCGCCGAGGAGGCCCTCGACGCGCTCAAGGGCGCCGGCGGCGGCGGGGGCGGCGTCAAGAACCTGTCGGCGACGCAGAAGAAGACCGACGACGCGGCCGCGAAGGCGTTCGGCGAGGCACGCAAGGCCGCTCAGGCCATCGCCGATGCCACGGTACGGGCCGGCCTCCTCGCCCAGATCGACTTCGCCGAGAGGTCGTACCAGGAGGCGGCCGCCTCGGCCCGCGCCGTGATCAGCGCCGTGCAGCGCGGCCTGGCGAGCGTGACGAAGGCGATGGCCGCACTGACGACGGCGCAGCGCAGCCAAGCGCAGGCCGCGTACGACCTGGCGAAGTCGACCGTCGACGCGCTGACGCTGCGGGCGCCCGTCGGCGGCGTCGTCCAGCTCGGCGGCACGTCGGCCGCCGCCGCGCCGTCCATCACCGACCTGCTCGGCGCGGCGCTTCCGGCGGGTGCCGCTCCGGCCGCCGCCGGCACCGCGGGCGCCTCCGGCCCCGGGGTCGACCCGGCCGTCCCGGTCGGCGGGCAGGTGGCCGCCGGCACCGCGATCCTCACCGTCGTCGACGTGTCGCAGCTCGGGCTGATGGCGGAGATCGACGAGACCGACGTCCTGCTCGTCGAGCCGGGCGTCACGGCCCGCGTGGAGCTCGACGCGGCACCCGGCGCCACCTACGAGGCGACGGTCACGTCCGCGGACGTGCTGCCGTCCGCGTCGGCGCGCGGGGGTGTCTCGTACCGGTCGCGGCTCACGCTGAGCGGGGGCACCTTCGCCGACGGGCGGGCCGCCCCGGCGCCGCGCCCCGGCATGAACGCGGTCGCGCACCTGCAGGTCCGGCAGATCCGCGACGCGGTGACGGTGCCGGCGGCCGCGGTGTTCAACGTCGGCGGCAAGGACGTCGTCTGGCTCGTCCGAGACGGCAAGGCGGTCCAGGCGCCCGTCGCCGTCGGCGTCGCCGGCCAGGACCGGGTGCAGGTGCTCAGCGGCGTCGCCGACGGCGACCGGGTCGTGATCCGCGGCACCGACAAGGTCAAGCAGGGCATGGACCTGACCCGATGAGCCCCGCTTTCGTCGTGCAGGACGTGACGCGGGAGTACGCGCTGGACGGCGTCACCGTGCCGGCGCTGCGCGGGGTCAGTTTCACCGTCGACGCGGGCGACTACGTCGCGATCATCGGCCCGTCCGGGTCCGGCAAGTCGACGCTCATGCACCTGCTCGGCGGCCTGGACCGGCCGACGGCGGGGTCGCTGCGGATCGGCGGGCGCGACGTCGCCGGCCTCGACCCGCAGGCCCTGGCCAGGCTGCGCAACGAGACCATCGGCTTCGTCTTCCAGTCCTTCCACCTCCTGGCCCGCACCAGCGCCGTCGACAACGTGGCGCTGCCGCTGGTGTACCGGGGGATGCGCGCCTCCGAGCGGCGCCGCCGCGCCGTGGCGATGCTGGAGCGGGTCGGGCTCGGTCACCGGCTCGACCACCGGCCCAACCAGCTGTCCGGCGGCGAGCAGCAGCGGGTCGCGATCGCCCGGGCGCTGGTCACCGACCCGCAGGTGCTGCTCGCCGACGAGCCGACCGGCAACCTCGACACCCGCAACGGCCAGGCGGTGCTCGCCCTGCTGGAGACGCTCAACGCCGAGCAGGGCGTCGCGTTGGTGATCGTCACCCACGACAACGAGGTCGCCGACCGCGCCCACCGCAAGATCGTCATGCGGGACGGCGTGATCGTGTCCACCGACGTCCCGCCCGCTGCCCCCACCGCTGATGAGGGCGTCTCGTGAGGTTCGCGGAGGCGTGGCGGGTCGCCATCGACGCGCTGCGGGCCAACCGGCTGCGCTCGACGCTGACCATGCTCGGCGTCATCATCGGCGTCGCGGCGGTGGTCGTGCTGGTGGCCATCGGCACCGGCACGAAGCAGCAGATCGAACGGCAGGTCGAAGGGCTCGGCTCGAACCTCCTCATCGTCCTGCCCGGCCAGGTGAGCCTCGGCTCCGCGCCGTCCGTGTCGCGGATGGACCTGTCCGACGTCGACGCCGTGTCGAAGATCGTGGGGGACCGCAACCGGGTCGCCGTCACCGTCGCCTCCGGCGAGACCGTCGCGGCCGGCAACGTCGACACGTTCGCCACCATCAACGGCGTCATCGAGACCACGCCGCAGGTGTTCGTGCGGAGCCTGGCCCGCGGCACGTACCTGAGCCGCAGCGACGTCGACACCCAGCGCCGCGTCGCCGTCCTCGGGTGGACCGTCGCGCGAGCGTTGTTCGGCGACCGCGACGCCGTCGGCCAGCAGGTCACCATCGCCGGCGTGCGCTTCCGGGTGATCGGCGTCTTCGCGAAGCTCGGGCAGAGCCTCGGCGTCGACCGCGACAACGAGGTCCACGTGCCGATCACCACCGCGCACCGCCTGCTGGGCACCAACCGGGTCGACGGCATCGCGATCAAGGCCCCGAACCGGGACGAGATCGACGACCTGAGCGCCCGCATCATCGCCGAGCTGGCCCGCCGGCACCCCGGCACCGAGTTCAGCGCCGTCACGCAGGAGCAGATCCTCGGCGTCCTCGGCGACATCCTCGGGGTGCTCACCGGCGTCCTCGCCGCGATCGCCGGGATCTCCCTGCTCGTCGGCGGGGTCGGCGTCTCCAACATCATGCTCGTCTCCGTCCGGGAGCGCACGAAGGAGATCGGGCTGCGCAAGGCCGTCGGCGCCCGGCCCCGCGACATCGGCGTGCAGTTCCTGCTCGAGGCGGTGCTGCTCACGACGCTCGGCGGGTTCATCGGGATGGGTCTGGGCATCGGCGCCGCCCTGGTCGTTGCCGCGCTGTCGCCCGTGCCGGCCGCGATCACGTGGTGGTCGCTCGCGCTGGCGTTCGGGGTCTCCGCGGCCGTCGGCATCGTCTTCGGCGTCGTGCCGGCCCAGCGCGCCGGCCGCCTCGACCCCGTGGTCGCGCTGCGCACCGAGTGACCCGCACGGCGAGTCGTGGTGCGTCGCGCGGTGTGTCCGCGCCCGACTTGACCTTGGCAGCAAAGAATCCGACGAAGCGAGGGCGCAAGTCACAGCAGTACCGTTACCGTACTGATAACACGCTGATTCATCAGCTTGGCGAGCACGCTGGTCGGAGGTCGCGATGTCTAGCACGCCACACACCACCGAAGGCCGGTTGGGCGAGGTCAGGTTTCTCACGGTTGCCGAGGTCGCAACCCTGATGCGAGTGTCCAAGATGACCGTCTACCGCCTGGTTCACGCCGGGGACCTCACCGCCGTGCGGGTCGGCCGGTCGTTCCGGGTGCCTGAGCACGCGGTCGACGCGTATCTGCGCGAGGCGTTCCGCGAAACGGCGTAAGTCGCACGTTTCGCCGCTGATGGTGGGCCCGCTTTTCCGATCACGCGGGGGTGCGGCTACGCTGGAGCCGCTAACCATGTCTTCGGCGTGCCAGCGATGGCACGCGTTCCGCTGTTTCGAGGAGATACCCGTATGGGCTCGGTGGTCAAGAAGCGCCGCAAGCGTATGGCCAAGAAGAAGCACCGCAAGCTGCTGCGCAAGACCCGCGTCCAGCGTCGTCGTCTCGGCAAGTAGCAACGCGTCGGCGGTCCGCCCCGGCTCGGAGGTGACGCTGTGACGACGCCACGGGTAGTCCTGGTGACCGGGGTGGGCCGATATCTCGGCGCGCACCTGGCCGCCAGGCTCGCCAAGGACCCGCGCATCGAGCGGGTCGTCGGCATCGACGCCACGGCACCGGCGGGCGAGCTCGCCACCGTCCTCAAGGACGTCGACGTGCACCAGGTCGACCTGCGCACCCCCGGGGTGCTGCGGGTGATCGTCGACGCCCGGGTCGAAGCGGTGGCGCACCTCGCGGTGACCACCGCCGCAGACCAGCACGGCGGCCGCGCCGCGATGAAAGAGCTCAACGTCATCGGCACGATGCAGCTGCTCGCCGCCTGCCAGCAGGCGTCCCGGCTGCGCAAGCTGGTGGTCCGCTCCTCCACCGCGGCCTACGGCGCGTCCTTCCGCGACCCGGCGATCTTCACCGAGGACACCGAGCCGCGGGAGATCCCGCGCGGCGGCTTCGCCAAGGACGTCCTCGACATCGAGGGCTATGTCCGCGGCTTCCGCCGCCGGCGCCCCGACGTCGGTGCCACCGTGCTGCGCTTCGCGCCGTTCATCGGCTCGACCGTCGACACCAGCCTCACCAGGTACTTCGCCGCGCCCGTCGTGCCGACCGTGTTCGGCCGCGACCCGCGCCTGCAGTTCCTGCACGTCGACGACGCGTTCGAGGTCCTGCACCGCTCCGTGGCCGAGTCGCACCCCGGCACGTTCAACGTCGCCGGCGGCGGCACCCTGACGCTGTCGCAGGCGATCCGGCGCGCCGGACGCATCACCATGCCGGTCCTCGAGCCCGGCCTCGGCATCGCCGCCGGTCTCGGCCGCGGCATCGTGTCGCTGGACCAGCTCGACCTGTTCGTCCACGGCCGGGTCGTCGACACCAGCAGGCTCGTCCGCGAGTTCGGGTTCACGCCCAGGACCACGGCGGAGGCCTTCGAAGAGTTCGTCCGCAGCCGCCGCTCCGGCGAGGCGCTGCCGGCGGACCGTATCCGCGCCGTCGAACAGACCCTGCTCGAAGGCTTCCGACGGACCCGTGCGGCGCGCGCCGCGTTGGAGGCGGGCTCATGACCGACCCTGGTTCCCCTGACCCAGGGCTGCCCGACCCCGACGCCACGCCGCCGGACACCGCGCTGCCCGGCGCCTCGGAGCGCGACGCCGCGCTGCCCGGTGCCGCGGATCCGGACGCTGCGGCGGCCGACGCCGCGCTGCCTGACACTGCCGCGACGGACCGTGCGGTGCCCGGCTCCAGGGCGCCCGGTGCCGCGAGGTCCGACGCCGCGGCGTCCGAGCCCGCGCTGCCCGACCAGTGGGACGACCGGGTCGCCGGCGCGCTCGCGTTCGTCCGCGAACGCCTCACCGGCGACTACGAGGTCGACGGCTTCGGGTTCGACCGGCACCTGACCGACGGCGTGTTCCTGCCGCTGCTGCGCCCCCTGTACAACCAGTGGTTCCGCACCGAGGTCTTCGGCGTCGAGCACCTGCCCAAGGAAGGCCCGGCCCTCGTCGTCGCCAACCACTCCGGCACCGTCGCCCTCGACGCCCTCATGCTCTCCGTCGCCGTCCACGACGAGACCTCCGCCCGGCGCCACCTCCGGCTCCTCGGCGCCGACCTGGTCTTCCGCCTCCCGGTCCTGTCCGAGATGGCCCGCAAGTCCGGCGCCACCCTCGCGTGCAACCCCGACGCCGAACGCCTCCTCGGCGAGGGCGAGCTCGTCGGCGTCTTCCCCGAGGGCTTCAAGGGCATCGGCAAGCCCTTCGCCGAGCGGTACAAGCTGCAACGCTTCGGCAGGGGCGGCTTCGTCTCCGCGGCGGTGCGCACCGGCACGCCGATCGTCCCGGTCTCCATCGTCGGCGCGGAGGAGATCTACCCCCTGATCGGCAACCTGCGCCCCCTCGCCCGCCTGCTGGGCGCCCCGTACTTCCCGGTCACCCCGACCTTCCCGTGGCTGGGCCCGCTGGGCCTGGTGCCGCTGCCGAGCAAGTGGCTCATCGAGTTCGGCGAGCCCATCCCCACCGCCGACTTCGTCGACTCCGCCGACGACCCGATGGTCGTGTTCAACCTCGCCGACCAGGTCCGCGAGACGATCCAGCAGACCCTCTACAAGCTCCTCGACCGCCGCCCCGACGCCTTCGCATAACGCTGTCACCCGCCTGTGGCCTTCGGCCATGGGCTCGCCGCCCCACCGCTGGCGCGGCGGGTCCCGCCGGGGATTCTCACCCGGACCCCAATGCGCCGCGAGCGGCGCACGGCCGCGCGTGCCGCTGGCCGGATACCGCTCACGCGTGCCCGACGTGGCCGACCACCGCGTCTCTCCCGCCTCTTCGGCGACCCCGATCGACCCCGATCGACCCCGATCGACCCCGATCGACCCCGCGGCAAGCCCGGGCGCATCCGTTCCCATGATCCGGTAAACCTTGTGCAGCCCTGGGTGCACAAGGTTTACCGGATCATGATGGGAAGGGCCGCCCAGCCACGGCGGTGGGCGGCCACCGGGATGCGGCGTGCTGCGCGGTCCTGCCGCGCGGCAGCGCTGGCAGTGCGTCGCGCAGCGGCGCATTGGGGGTCCGGGGTGAGAATCCCCCGGCGGGCCCCGCCGCGGCAGCGGTGGGGAGGCGAGCCCATGGCCGAAGGCCACAGGCGGGTGACAGCGGGTGACAGCGCTTCAGCGAAGCTGTTGGCGGGTGACAGCTCGGCGGCGTAGGGCGGCGGCGGTGGCGACGCCGCCGAGGATGGCGCCGGTGGCGAGGGCGGCGGGGATGGCGATCTTCGCGGCCTTGCGGCCGGTGCGGAAGTCGCGGACCTCCCAGCCTCGCTTGCGGGCCTCGCGGCGCAGGGCGGGGTCGGGGTTGACGGCGACGGCGTGGCCGACGGTGGAGAGCATCGGGGTGTCGTTGACCGAGTCGCTGTAGGCGGAGCACAGCGACAGGTCCAGGCCCTCGACCGAGGCGAGCGCGGTGATCGCGGCGGCCTTCTCGGGGCCGTGCATGAGGTCGCCGACGAGGCGGCCGGTGTAGACGTCGTCCTGGATCTCGGCGACGGTGCCGATGGCGCCGGTGAGGCCGAGGCGCTGGGCGATGATGCGGCCGAGCTCGACGGGGGCGGCGGTGACGAGCCAGACCCGCTGGCCGGCGTCGAGGTGGAGCTGGGCGAGGGCACGGGTGCCGGACCAGATGCGGTCGGCCATCAGCTCGTCGAAGATCTCCTCGCAGAGGCGCGACATGTCGTCGACCTTCCAGCCGGCGATGAACGTGAGCGCCGCGGACTTGGCGCCGGCGACGGTGCCGGCATGCTCGGAGGCGAGGAGGCGGAAGCGGGCCTGCTGGTACGCGAAGCGGACCAGGTCGCCGCTGGTGAAGTAGCGGCGCTTCGCGAGGCCGCGGGCGAAGTAGTAGATCGACGCGCCCTGCATCATGGTGTTGTCGACGTCGAAGAACGCGGCGGCGGACAGGTCGGCCGGGACGGCGAGCGCGGCCTCGACCTCCGCGACGGCCCAGCCGGCTGACGGCGAAGTGGATCTGGGCGGCGCGATTCGGCCCTGCCGGCGGCGGCGCAGGGCGAGCGCGGCGGTCGAAGGTCGGATCGGCATGCGGAGAAACCCCCTGTCGTGTTCGACCAACCGTACCGGCATGGACAACGACAAGGGCCCGGTGTCAGACACCGGGCCCTTCTCAACGCTGCTGGCGGACCATCAGTGGAACAGCCAGTCGAGCAGGCCCTGGTTCTTCGTGGGGGAAGGTGAGGGACCCTGGGAGGGCACCGCCGGCGCGGACTCGGTCGCCGTGCCGTTGGAAGCCGATCCGCTCGGGACGGGACGCTGGCCGGCGGGGGTGCCGGTCTGGCCCGGGTTGTTCTGCTGCTGGGTGTTGCCGGGCTGCTGGTTGGTCCCGGAGGTCTTCTGCCCGGCCGGCTTGCACGCGGTGCTGTTGGGCACCGGTCCGAGCTGGTCGGCGGCGGAGACCGCGGCGGTGCCGCACTTGATCAGCGGGCGGATCGCCTTGGAGCGCCGGTCGATCTCGTCGAGCAGGGTGACGGAGTTGCCGGCCCGTGCCCTGGCGTCGCCGTCGACGCCGTTGCGGAGCTTCTCGGCACCCGCGTGCTGCGTGGACACGAACGCGTCGATGGCGTCGAGCGCGGCGGCGTCCTTGCGGCTCACGGCGGTCGTGGTCAGCAGGCGCACACCTTCGAGCGTCTCGCTGTCCATGTCGTCGAGGACCGCGGTCAGACCCGTCGGGTCCTTCACCGCCTGTGCCTCGTCGAGCCGGGTCCGGGCGAACTCGAGGTACAGCTGGCCGCGGCTGATGTCCGAGCCGGCGAGCGCCAGCTGGGCCTTCTCCGTGGACCGCTTCACCGTGTAGAGGGCGTCGCCGGGGATGGCGTCGCCGCTCGCCGCGGACATGCCCGACAGCGCGAGGGTGCCGGCGGCGAGGCCGACGACGATCGCGCCGCGGGTCCGGGTCCGGCGGCTGACCGCCGGCCTGCTGCCCGCCGGGCGCCGCAGCGAGCGCACGCCCCTGCGGGCCGCCTCGGGCTCCGGGTCCTTGGCGGTGATGCCGATGCCTTCTCGTTCTGCTGTGGCCAGGAGCATGGCCCGCAGCCCGTCCTTGAACTCCTGCTGCGTCTCCACTTTGACCGGCATCTCGGCCAGCCGTTGGCTGACCGAGACCAGTTCGGTCAGGGAGTCGTCGAGCGTGGACCTCATGCGGTGCCTGCGGGCTCCTGCAGCCTCGTCCACGAGCTGCGCGAAACGCTCAACCCGGCGACGGTGGAAGACGGAGCCGATCACCTGAGGCACCCCCCTTCACTGATCGCGTCACTCAGGCGCGGCAGGGCAGCGGGATGGTGTGCCACCGCGTCCGCCGTGCGCCAAGCCGACGGTCGCACCCGGACCAACGGTGCAGAGCGGAAGCTGGTTACGGCGCCGGAGGAGGCACTGTAACGGAAGGTGACAACGGTCACGGCTGGAATCCGTCGGGGAGCAGCCGCGCGAGGGCACGCACGGCGCGGTACTGCAGCGCCTTGATCGCTCCCTCGTTCTTGCTCATGGCCTGTGCGGTCTCCGCGACGGAGAACCCGTGCAGGAAGCGCAGCACGATGCACTCCTGCTGTTCCGGGTTGAGCTGCTTGACCGCCTTGAGCAGGTCGACGTTGGTGATGTGGTCGATGACCGCGGCCTCGGGGCTGCCCTCGGGCCCCCGGTCGGGCCGGTCGGCGTCCAGGACGTCACCCGTGGTGACCTCCAGCCGGTACCGCCCGGACTTGAAGTGGTCCGCGACGAGGTTCCGCGCGATCGTGACGAGCCAGGCACCGAGGTCGCGACCCTGCCAGGTGAAGCTGCCGATGCGCTTCAGCGCGCGCAGGAACGTGTCGGCGGTGAGGTCCTCGGCGAGCTGCCGGTTGCCGACGCGGAAGTACACGAACCGGAAGACGGTGTCGAAGTACCGGTCGTACAGCAGGCCGAACGCCGCGCCGTCGCCGGCCTGGGCGCGCTCGATCAGCGCCCACACCTCCGAGGCGGGGTCGCCGCGGTCCGGCCGCGCCGGCTTCGGGGCGGGCTCCTGCGCGGGGCCACCCGGCTCGGGCGCGGTGTCGACGAGCGTCCCGGCGACCACGGACTTCGTGATCGGGACCGTGTCCTCCTCGATGAGACCGGCACCCGGCGACGGCTTGGCGCCCGGGTTCGGTCTGACGTTTGTGCCGGTGCCTTGACCGGAACCCTGCCGGGTGGGTGCCTCGTTGGTGTGGGGGCGTCCCCGTGTACGCGGAACGCTGCCGCCTTCACCGCGGATCACCGTGCTGAACATGTCGCGCACTGAGTCGCGGACGGACTCGCGCAGGATCGACAGCCCATCGGCGAGTGCGTGCTCGGCGTCGAACACGTGCTGAATCGCGGTCATGCTGCGCAATCCAGACGACACGGCCTATTCGGCGCGATCACGGGCACTTCGGCCTCCTCGGGGTGAGGGGTGTCAACTCGCAACAAATGGGGTGAGCTGACTTGGGTGATGATAGGTCCGGCGTCACCCGCATGTGGGCAGTCTTTGGCGTGAGGGCACAATTCTTCCCACGGATCGGGGACGCCTCGGCGCACATGCTGTCCGTCACGCGACGGCAACTCGCCGTGCAACACGCCGCATACTTGGGCAAACGGGACGTAGACACGCCGCACTTACTCGGGTGCGACACACCCAACCCACACGATCGAGTGGACCTTTACTCAGTCGGCGTGTCGGGCGCCTAAGCACCCTGGCACAGCACCGGGTGCCCCGAGGGTGATAGGTGACGGGTGATCTCTCAGGTGGCGGCAAGTCACCCGTGACGTGGCAGACTGATCGACCGTGCAGGACGTCACGAACTTCGCCGACCTGGTCCGGCGCGCCGCCGCCTCCGCTGGCGCCCGACCGGCCCTGCGATCACACGCCACCCTGATCACCTGGTCGGAGCTCGACCGGCAGGTCGACGCGGTCGCCGCGCACCTGGCCGGGCTCGCCCTGCCGGCCGACGACCACGGCCCCGCCCGGGTCGCGATCGCGCTGCCCAACGTGCCGGAGTTCGCCGCCGTGTTCTTCGGGGTGCTGCGCGCCGGGCTGGTCGCCGTCCCGATCAACCCCGCCTACACCGCCCGCGAGCTGACCCACGTGCTCACCGACTCGGGCGCCGCGGTCCTGGTGGGCACCCAGCCGGTCACCGCCGCCGTGGAGACGCCGGCCCGCCGGTACACCCTGGGCGGCAACCTGCCGGAGCTGCTCCAGCCGGCCGCCGCCGCACCGGCCGAGACGCACGGCGGCCTGGCGCTGCTCCTCTACACGTCCGGCACCGCCGGCGCCCCGAAGGGCGCGATGCTGTCGCACCGGGCCCTGCTCGCCAACCACGAGCAGCTCGCCGCGATCGACCCGCCGCCGGTGCGCCCCGACGACGTGCTGCTGCTCGCCGTGCCGCTCTTCCACGCGTACGGGCTGAACAGCGGCCTCGGCGCCGTCGCCTACCACGGCGCGTGCGGCGTGCTCGTCGAGCGGTTCGACCCCGCCGACTCCCTGGAGGCCATCGAGCGGCACGGCGTCACCGGCGTCGTCGGCGTCCCGCCCATGTTCATCGCCTGGTCGCTGATGGGGGAGCGGCTCACCCGCGCCTGGTCCGGCGTCCGCCTCGCCGTCTGCGGCGCGTCTCCGCTGGACGCCGCCGCCGAGCGACGCTTCGCCGAGGCGACCGGGAAGCCGGTGCATCAGGGGTACGGGCTGACCGAGGCCGCCCCCGTGGTGTCCAGCACGCTCTCCAGCCGCACGGTCAAGCCCGGCTCGATCGGCCGCCCGATCCCCGGCGTCGAGCTCAAGCTCCTCGACGCCGGCGGTGAGGAGGTGCTCCTGGACGAGGACGACGAGGTGCGCACCGACCCCGGCGAGATCGTCGTGCGCGGCCCGAACCTCTTCGACGGCTACTGGCCCGGCGGCGAGGAGGCGCCCGGCGCCGACGGCTGGTGGGCGACCGGCGACGTCGCCTACGCCGACGAGGACGGCGACCTGTTCATCGTCGACCGGCTCGGCGAGCTGATCCTCGTCAGCGGCTTCAACGTGTACCCGCACGAGGTCGAGCTCGTGCTGGCCGCGCACCCCGCGGTGGTGGAGGCGGCCGCGCTGGGCGTGCCCCACCCGTACACCGGCCAGACCGTCAAGGTCGTCGTCGTGCGGCGCCCCGGGTCACAGGTCACCGCCGAGGAGCTGATCGCGCACTGCGAACGCAACCTCGCCAGGTTCAAGTGCCCGACCGCCGTCGAGTTCGTCGACGAGCTGCCCCACTCCGCGACCGGCAAGATCCGTAAGGCGGCGCTGCGATGAGGCTCACCCTGTACACCCGGCCCGGCTGCCACCTGTGCGACGTCGCCAAGGAGGCGATGGAACGGGTCGCCGCCGCGACCGGCGAGGCCTGGACCGAGGTCGACATCACCGGCGACGAGGCCCTGGAGGAGGAGTACGGCTTCCGCATCCCGGTCGTCCTCCTCGACGGCAGGGAGCACGGCTACTGGCGCGTGGAGGAGGACCGGCTCCTGCGCGACATACGGCTATCCTCACCCGCGTGAAGCACCTCGTCTGGGACTGGAACGGGACCCTGCTCGACGACCTGAAGCTGGTCGTCGACGCCACCAACGTCTGCCTGGCCACCGTCGGCGGCCCGGTGATCACCGCCGCCGACCACCGCCGTGACTTCCGCCGCCCGATCCTCGACTACTACGCGCACGTGCTCGCCCGCCCCGTCGACCAGGTCGAGTTCCAGCTGCTCGACGACGCGTTCCACGACGCGTACCGGCTGGGCATGGCCGACGTGCAGCTCGTCCCCGACGCCCTCGCCGCGATGGGCCGCTGGACCGGCACCCAGTCGCTGCTGTCGATGTTCTTCCACGACGAGCTGCTGATCGAGGTCGAGCGGCACAGCCTCGGCGCCCGGCTGGTCCGCGTCGACGGCCTGCCCGGCACCGTCGGCGGCCACCGCAAGGCCACCTACCTGGAGCGCCACCTGCAGGCCCTCGCCCTCGACCCCGCCGATGTCGTGCTCATCGGCGACTCCGTCGACGACGGCGAGGCCGCCACGTCCGTCGGCGCGTCCTGCGTCCTGTACGCCGGCGGCTTCACCGACGAGACGCTGCTGAAGGCGACCGGCCTGCCGGTGGCGTACACGCTGCTCGAGGCCGTCGAGCTGGCGGCATGAGCGGTCCGGAGCGCAGCGGAGGTGACGGCATGAATATGCGGGTGGTTGTCGCGGATGACGCGGTGCTGCTGCGGGAGGGTCTGGTGCGGCTGCTCACCGAGAGCGGCCACACGGTCGTCGCCGCCGTCGGCGACGGCCCGAGCCTGGTCGCGGCGGTCGTCGAGCACCGGCCCGACGTCGCGATCGTCGACGTGCGGATGCCGCCGTCGCACACCGACGAGGGCCTGCGCGCCGCCGTCGAGGCCCGCCGGCAGGTGCCGGGCACCCCGATCCTGGTCCTGTCGCAGTACGTCGAGGTCTCCTACGCCGACGACCTCCTCGCCGACCGGGCCGGCGCCGTCGGCTACCTGCTCAAGGACCGCGTGTCCGACGTCGCCGACTTCCTCGACGGCATGCGGCGCGTCGCGTCCGGCGCCACCGTCCTGGACCCGGAGGTCGTCGGCCAGCTGCTGGTCCGCCGCCGCCGCGACGACCCGTTGCGCAGCCTCACCCCGCGGGAGCGCGAGGTGCTGGGGCTGATGGCGGAGGGCCGCTCCAACACGGCGATCGCCCGCAAGCTCGTCGTCACCGACGGCGCCGTCGAGAAGCACGTCAAGAACATCTTCACCAAGCTCGACCTGCCCCCGGACGACGAGCAGCACCGCCGGGTGCTGGCGGTGCTGACGTACCTGCAGACGTGAGGCCCGGCCCGCACGGCGGCTCAGATCGAGGTGGCTCAGATGGGGGCGGCTCGGATCGGGCGGCTCAGACGGGCAGGATCGCGGTGAGGCGGGTGCCCTCGCCGGGCGGGCTGGTGACGGTCATCTCGCCGCCGGCGGCCTTGACCCGGTCGGCGAGGCCGGTCAGGCCGTGCCCCTTGGCCAGGCTCGCCCCGCCGACGCCGTCGTCCTCGACGGTGACCAGCAGCCCGTACGCCGACCGCTGGAGCCGCACCCGGCACTCCTCGGCACCGGCGTGCTTCGCGACGTTGGTCAGCGCCTCGGCGACGACGAAGTAGGTCGTGGTCTCCAGGCTCTCCGCCAGCCGCTCGTCCAGCTCCGGCAGGTCCAGGTCCACGGGCACCGGCGACCGGCCGGCGAGCGCGGTCAGCGCGGCCCGCAGCCCGCGGTCGACCAGGATCGGCGGCGCGATGCCGCGCGACAGCGCCCGCAGCTCGTCGAGCGTCTCCCGGGTCTGCGCGAGGGCCTCCGCGACCGTGGCGCGCGCCGCCTGCGGGTCCGACTCGAACTGCAGGTCGGCCCGGCCGAGGTCCATCGCCAGCCGGACGAGCCGCTGCTGCGGGCCGTCGTGGATGTCGCGCTCGAGGCGGCGCAGCGCGGTCGCCTCCGCGGAGACGGCGGCCTCCCGCTGGGCGCGGGCGGCGTCCCGGCCGGCCTCGGCCTCCGCGACCCGCTCCCGCAGCTCGTTGACGCCGTTGAGCAGCGCCCGGGCGAACTGCGCCTCCAGCTGCGCGGCGCCCCGCACGACCGGCACCAGGGTGAGCGCGAAGATCAGGCCGAGCCCGGTGTAGAGCAGCACCCGGCCGCTGTCGCCGCCGCCGATGCCGATGAGCTCGTTGAGGTCCTTGTTGTCCGGGGGGCGGGGGATCGACCAGTCCCATAGGATGGTGGTGACACCGCTGAGGGCGCCGACCCACCAGGTGACGACGAACGCGAAGGCGATCGTGCTCGGGATGAAGCGCAGGATCCCGTGCAGCAGGTCCAGCCACGACTGACCGTCGCTGAGCGGCACGATCATCTTTCGCCAGAAGCCGTCGTCCGGGTCGGGTTTCTTGTAATAGGGGTGTGGTAGCCGGGTCCGGAGCACGGGTCCGATCCGCGCGCGCTCGACGGTGGCGAAGCCGCGGGCCTGGAAGAGCGTCGCGACCAGGATCGGGAAGCCGAGCACGGTGACGATCAGCCCGACGCCGAGGGCGAAGCCGACGAGGAAGAGCACCACGGTCAGGATGCCGAGTGGGAAGCCGAGCAGCACGTACTGGGTGTCAACGGCAAGCTGGCGGAAGACTCCGCGGCGGCGAGGGGTGATGGTCGTTGTCATGTCATCGACGCTATGCATGACGCCCCGCCCATCCCATCCCGCCGCCTGGCTTCTCGGTAGTAGGGGCAACCCTACCGAGACGTGTAGCCTGGCTACTGGTGAGTTTTTCTCTTCCGCGTGGCGTCAGTGAAATGCCCGATTTTGTAGTGATACTTCATCGAGCGCCCGCCCGCTGCCGGCCAGGTCCGGGGAAAGGGGCACGCAGGTGCCGCGGGGGCATTCCATGTCGACATGGACCGCACGGGCGGGCGCTGACCTCTACGTGGTTGGCGTGGACGCTTCAAGATCGCGATTTGTGCACGGCTTCACAAGCGCCTACTCTGTTGCAACGACGAACCCCGCTAGCACAGGCGGTCACAGCCATCGCGAGCGGCCTCGCATACCGTCGTCGTCACGGAGACTCATGAGCCAGCAGCGCACCGGCCCCACCGGCGGACCGGACTTTCCGGATCTCCCGGAGGCGACCGTCGCCCGGCTTCCGGAATACCTGCGCGCCCTGCACCACCTCGCCGAGGACGGGCACGACACGGTCTCCTCGGAGGGCCTCGCAGCGGCCGCCGGCGTCAACTCCGCCAAGCTCCGCAAGGACCTCTCCCACCTCGGCCGCACCGGCACCCGCGGCGTCGGCTACGACGTGACGTTGCTCATCGACCAGATCGAACAGGTCCTCGGGCTCACCCACCGCAGGGCCGTCGCCCTCGTCGGCGTGGGTAATCTCGGTCACGCCCTCGCCGGGTACGCCGGCTTCGGCACCCGCGGCTTCCGCATCGCCGCCCTCTTCGACGCCGACCACGGCCGCGTCGGCGAGCACATCAACGGCCTCGTCGTCCGCCACATCGACGACCTGCCCGAAGTGGTCGAACAGGAATCGATCTCGATCGCGGTCATCGCCACCCCCGCGCACGCCGCCCAGCACGTCGCGGACCGCCTCGTCGAGGCCGGCGTCACCAGTGTCCTGAACTTCGCACCATGCGTCTTGAACGTTCCCGACGGCGTCGACGTGCGTAAGGTCGATCTGGCCATCGAACTGCAAATCCTGTCCTTCCACGAGCACCGCAAGTCAGCGCTCACCGCGCTGCCGGCCGCGGTGCAGAAACCCGGGCGGGTCGGCATGGCCAACCGGCTCGGCGGGGAGGCGGTGGCCACGTGAACAGTTCGGGGCACAGCGGAGCAGCCATCCACCAGCGGCTCGGCGCCGGATCAGGCCGGCGCCGCAGCGCAGCGCAGGTGACGGCATGAACGGATCCAACCTGCTCGTCGTCGGCATCTCGCACCGGACCGCCGGGGTGCCCCTGCTGGAGCGCCTCGCCGTCACGGGCGAGCAGCTGCCCACCCTCCTGCGTGACCTCGTCGCCCAGCCGTACGTCGACGAGGTCGTCGTTCTGTCGACCTGCAACCGGGTCGAGATCTACGCCGCCGTCACCGCCTTCCACGGTGCCCTCGCCGACATCGGCGGCGTCCTCGCCGCACGGTCCGGCACCACCGTCGGCGACCTGGCCAGCCAGCTCTACGTCCACTACGAGGTCGACGCCGTCCGGCACGCCTTCCGCGTCGCCGCCGGCCTCGACTCCATGGTCGTCGGCGAGGCCCAGATCCTCGGCCAGCTCCGCGACGCCTACGGCGCCGCCGCCGAACACGGCACCGCCGGCCGCGTCCTGCACGAGCTGCTCCAGCAGGCGTTGCGCGTCGGCAAGCGGGTTCACGCCGAGACCGAGATCGACCGCGCCGGGCAGAGCGTCGTCAGCGCCGCCCTCGCATACGGCCAGGGCGCCACCGGCCCCGTCGAAGGCCGCCCCGCGCTCGTCATCGGCGCCGGCGCCATGGGCGCCCTGTCGCTCGCCACGCTGCGCCGGTCCGGCGCGCACCCCCTGTACGTCACCAACCGCAGCCACGAGCGGGCCGAACGGCTCGCCGAGCTGCACGGTGCCGTCGCTGTGCCGTACGCCACCCTGCCGACCGCACTGGAGCAGGTCGACGTCGTCGTCAGCGCCACCGCCTCACCCGAGCCCGTCCTCGACGCCGCCCTGGTCGGCGCCGCCCTCTCCGGCTCCCGTGACTCGCTGCTCGTGCTCGACCTCGCGCTGCCGCGGGACGTCGCACCCGGCGTCGGCGACCTGCCCGGCGTCACGCTCGTCGACATCGAGCTGCTGTCGACGTCGCTGTCCACCACCGCCGACGCCGAGCAGCGCGCCGCCGAGGACATCGTCGCCGGCGAGGTCGAGGCGTTCCTCACCTGGCTGCGCGGCGCCGACGTCGCGCCCACCGTCGCCGCCCTGCGCGCCCGCGCCGACGAGGTCGTCGAGGCCGAGCTCGGCCGGCTCGCCCAGCGCTGCCCCGAGCTCACCGACGGCCACCGCGCCGAGGTGGCCCACAGCGTCCACCGGATCGTCCAGCGGCTCCTCCACCAGCCGACCGTCCGCGTGCGCCAACTTGCCGCCGAACCCGGTGGCGAGGCATATGCTCAGGCGCTCCGGGAACTATTTGATCTGCAGATCCCCACCGCCGACATCGACCCGGCCGCCGCAGGCGAGGTGCACCCCTGATGTCCACCAACCCGTTGCGACTCGGCACCCGGGGCAGCGCCCTCGCCATGGCGCAGTCCGGCACCGTCGCCCAGGCCGTGCGCGACCGCACCGGCCGCGACGTGGAGCTCGTCGAGATCGTCACCCCCGGCGACCGCTCCAGCGCGCCCATCCAGACCCTCGGCGTCGGCGTCTTCGTGTCCGCGCTCCGCGACGCCCTGCTCGCCAAGGAGATCGACTTCGCGGTCCACTCCTACAAGGACCTGCCGACCGCCCCCGCCGACGGGCTCGTCGTCGCCGCGATCCCGCCGCGCCACGACCCCCGCGACGCCCTCGTCGCCCGCGACGGCCTCACCCTCAACGAGCTGCCCGCCGGCGCGCGTATCGGCACCGGCGCACTCCGCCGCATCGCACAGCTCAACGCGCTCGGCCGCCACTTCGAGCCGCTTCCGCTGCGCGGCAACGTCGACACCCGCCTCCGCAAGCTCGCCGAAGGCGAGTACGACGCGATCGTCCTCGCCCACGCCGGCATGGCCCGCCTCGGCCGCGGCGGCGAAGCCACCGAGGTCCTCGACCCGCTGCTGATGCTGCCCGCCCCCGCGCAGGGCGCACTCGCGGTCGAATGCCGAGAAGACGATGCCGAGCTGCGCGACCTCCTCGCCGCGCTCGACGACGAATACACCCGCGCGGCGGTCACCGCCGAGCGGGCGCTCTTGGCCGAGCTCGAGGCGGGATGCTCCGCCCCGATCGCGGCACTGGCCGAGGTCGCAGAAGGCGACGACGGCCCGGAGATCTATCTGCGCGGTGCTGTCTTCAGCCCGGACGGCGGGTTCGCCCTCCGGCTGTCGCGCACCGGAACGCTCGCCGACGCCGCGGAGGTGGGCCGAGCCTTGGCCCGCGACCTGCGCGAAGAAGGCGCCGACAACGCACTGGGAGTGCAGCATGACCCGCACCCGTAAGGGCAGCACCGGCCGGATCGCCTTCGTCGGGGCCGGCCCCGGCGATCCAGGCCTGCTGACGCGTCGCGCCCATGAGGCGCTGGTGTCCGCCGACCACATCGTCCACGACCGCAATGTCCCCGAGTCGCTGCTCAGCGTGATCCGCGCCGAAGCCGACCCCGAGACGCAGTTCTCCCCGGCCGAGGGAGCGCCCGGCGACGTCGCCAAGGTGCTGCTGTCCGCGGCCCGGTCCGGGCTGCGCGCCATCCACCTCGTCGGCGGCGACCCGCTCGCCCACGACACGGTGCTCAAGGAGGTGCAGGCCGTCGCCCGCACCGCCGTCCCGTTCGAGGTCGTCCCCGGCATCGGACAGGCGGCGGGCGTCGCCACGTACGCCGGCGTGCCCCTCCCCGGGGTCCGCGTCACCGCTGACGTCGACGACGTCCAGAGCGTCGACTTCGAGTCCATCGCCGCCGCCGTCAGCCGGGGCTCCTCGGCCGTCGCCGTCGACGCCGGTGACCTCGCCGCGGTCCGCGACGGCCTCCTCGCCGCCGGCGTCGACCCCGCCACGCCCGTCTCCGTCACCGGCGACGGCACCGGCGAGACCCAGTACAGCTCCGCCACGACCGTCGACAGCATGGTCGCCGCCGCGCTCGGCTTCGCCGGCCGGGTCGTCCTGTGCCTCGGCGCCGGCGTCGCCCAGCGCGAGAAGCTCGGCTGGTGGGAGAACCGCCCCCTGTACGGGTGGAAGGTCCTCGTCCCCCGCACCAAGGAGCAGGCCGGCGCGATGAGCGAGCGCCTGCGCGCCTACGGGGCCATCCCGTGCGAGGTGCCGACCATCGCGGTCGAGCCGCCCCGTACACCCGCCCAGATGGAACGCGCGATCAAGGGCCTCGTGGACGGCCGCTACGCCTGGACCGTCTTCACGTCGGTCAACGCCGTCCGCGCCGTCTGGGAGAAGTTCGCCGAGCACGGCCTCGACGCCCGCCACTTCGGCGGCGTGAAGGTCGCCTGCATCGGCGAGGCGACCGCCGAGGCCGTCCGCGGCTTCGGCATCGTCCCCGAGCTCATCCCCGCCGGCGACCAGTCCTCCGAAGGGCTCCTCGCCGAGTTCTCCCCGCACGACGAGATCCTCGACCCGGTCGGCCGGGTGCTCCTGCCCCGCGCCGACATCGCCACCGAGACCCTCGCCGCCGGACTCACCGAACTCGGCTGGGAGGTCGACGACGTCACCGCGTACCGGACCGTCCGCGCGGCCCCGCCGCCGGCCGACATCCGCGACGCCATCAAGTCCGGCGGCTTCGACGCGGTGCTCTTCACCTCGTCCTCCACCGTCCGCAACCTCGTCGGCATCGCCGGCAAGCCGCACGCCCGCACCGTCGTCGCCGTCATCGGTCCCAAGACCGCCGACACCGCCGTCGAGTTCGGGCTCCGCGTGGACGTCCAGCCGCCGCACGCCTCCGTGCCCGACCTCGTCGAAGCCCTCGCCGGCTACGCCGTGGAACTGCGCGAGAAGCTCGCCGCGATGCCTGCCAAGCAGCGCCGCGGCTCCAAGGTCCAGGGCCCGACCGCGCTCCGGTTCCGTTAGGTCGTCATCCGCTAGATCGTTTTTGCCGCAGGGGGTTCACCATGGCTGGCTACCCGACCGTCCGCCCACGCAGGCTGCGTCGTACCCCAGCGATGCGACGGCTCGTCGTCGAAACGCACGTCGAGCCGTCGAACCTCATCCTGCCCATGTTCGTCAAAGAGGGCCTCACCGAGCCGCGACCGATCTCGTCGCTGCCCGGTGTCGTCCAGCACTCCCGCGAATCCCTGCGGAAGGCCGCCGTCGAGGCGGTCCAGGCAGGGGTCGGCGGCATCATGCTCTTCGGCGTGCCCACCTCCCGGGACCCGCAGGGCTCCGCCGGTACCGACCCCGACGGCATCCTCAACGTCGCCATCCGCGACCTCGCCGCCGAGGTCGGCGACGCCACCGTCATCATGAGCGACCTCTGCCTGGACGAGTTCACCTCACACGGCCACTGCGGCCTGCTCGCCGCCGACGGCACGGTCGACAACGACGCCACCCTCGAGGCGTACGCCACGATGGCGGTCGCCCAGGCCTCCGCCGGCGCTCACGTCCTCGGCCCCTCGGGCATGATGGACGGCCAGGTCGGCGTCGTCCGCCGCGCCCTGGACGAGGCCGGCTTCACCGAGGTCGCCCAGCTGGCCTACGCGGCGAAGTACGCCAGCGCCTTCTACGGCCCCTTCCGCGAGGCCGTCGAGTCCGCCCTCGTCGGCGACCGCAAGTCGTACCAGCAGGACCCCGGCAACCTGCGCGAGGCCCTCCGCGAGGTCGCCCTCGACATCGCCGAGGGCGCCGACATGGTCATGGTCAAGCCGGCCCTGCCGTACCTGGACGTCCTCACGAAGGTCGCCGCCGCGGTCGACGTGCCCGTCGCCGCCTACCAGGTCTCGGGCGAGTACGCGATGGTCGAGGCCGCCGTCGCCAACGGCTGGCTGGACCGCGACCGCGTCATCCTGGAGACCCTCACCTCCATCCGCCGCGCCGGCGCCCAGCTCATCCTCACCTACTGGGCCGTGGACGCCGCCCGCCTGCTCCGCGCCTGACCGCCTTTTGTCAACTCACCCCGGTTACACCGGGTGACGATGCGGTTCGCCGGTTTGGAAGCCGGGTCTAGGCTGGGATAGAGCGGAACGCCCACCGGCCGTCAGACCCCGCACCTCCGACACCCACCGGACCGCCTGCCTCGCTGAGCGGCCCGGACCTTCCTGAGCAGCCCCCGCCCCGCCCCCGCGCCCGCGCGTGTCCCGGACCGGGTGGGACAGGCTGGCCAGCGGTGGGCGGGGGAGCGCGGGTCAGGCGGCGAGGCGGTCGCGGCCTGTGCGTTTGGCGGTGTAGAGGTTGCGGTCGGCGAGGTCGTAGAGTTCGCGGCCGTCCATGCCGTCGTCGAGGGCGGCCACGCCGATGCTCAGCGTGACGTGCAGGCCGAACGCCAGCTGGTTCCAGTCGCGGGCGGTGACGACGTTGAGGATGCGTTCGCCGATGCGGGCGGCGGTCGGCAGGTCGGTGCGCAGGAAGAGGGCGAACTCGTCGCCGCCGAGGCGGACGGCGGTGTCCTCGGGGCGGCAGTGGGAGCGCAGGATGGCGGCGATCTCGCGCAGGACACGGTCGCCGACGATGTGGGAGAAGCGGTCGTTGATGCCCTTAAAATGGTCAATGTCCACTAAAAGTAGGACCAGGGTGCCTGCGACGCCGGCCAGCTGACGGTCGAACTGGCGGCGGTTGCCGAGGCCGGTCAGGGCGTCCGACGCGGCCACGCGGTCGGCGCGGGCGCGGGCGGCCTCCAGGTCGACGCGGCGGCGGGCCTGCTGGAGCATCGAGCGGCGCTCCAGGCGGAGCCGCCACAGGTGGCGGGCGTGGGCGCGGACCGCGTTGAGCAGAGCGCCGGTGGAGTCGCCGGGGAGCTCGGCGGCGGCGAGGAGGGCCAGCTCGTACTGGAAGATCAGCCGCTGCGGGCTCAGCGGGGCCAGCTCGTCGGCGGCGAGGAACTCGCGGCGGGCCTCGCGGAGGCGGCCGGTGCAGCGCAGGGCGATGCCGTACGCGAGGTGGGCCAGGCGCGCCTCGTGCTCGTGGCCGTTGGTGCGCAGCGGCACGACCAGCGAGTCGGCGAGGACGAGGGCCTCGTCGACGGCGCCGATCTTCACCAGGCCGAGCGTGTAGAGGACGGTGGCGAGCGGCGCGTCGTGGAAGTGGTTCTGCACCCAGTACCGGACGAGGCCGACGCTGCGGGCGAAGCGCACGTTCGCCTCCTCCACCAGGCCGACGTGCTCCAGCCGCAGGCCCCACTCGAGGAGCAGCTCGGCGCGCTGCAGCTCGGCGGCGGCGCGCTGGTCGGTGCCGGGGCTGAAGGACTCGACGGCGAACGCGGACACCTCGTCGGCCAGCTCGTACAGCTCGGCGGCGCGCGCGGCCTCGCTGACCGACGACATCGCGGAGATGTACCGCACGTTGCCGCGCGGGATGGTCTCCATCAGCCGCAGGGCGCTCGCGAGGTGGTGCAGGCCCTCGTCGAGCAGGCCGAGCTTGATCAGGATCTCGGCGGTGTCGGCGAGGATCTTCGCCTCGCCGGTGCGGGTGCCGGCGGCGCGGTGCATCTGCAGGAGGCGGTCGGCCTCCTCCAGGGCCTCGTGCAACCGGCCGAGGCTGATCAGCGCGTACAGGCGGCCCTGGCGGATCATGCCGGCGCTGCGGTCGTCGCCGAGGATGGCGACGACGTGTTCGAGCCGGTCGGCGAGCTCGAGCGCCTCGGAGTTGCGGCCGTGCACGGTCAGCTCGTGCACCTGCAGTGACAGGTCGTGGTGCGGTCCGAAGGGCCACAGCGGGATCGGCAGCCGAGCCTCAGTCATGTGCCTCCCCCGTCCGGTCGTTGGTCGTCGTTCCGACCAGAGACGTCGGCAGCGCGACGGCCGGCATGAGCCTTGCGACGCGCCTCTCACTCGAATAGGCGTAAATCGGACAAAACGGAAGGCGTGGGTCGAGGAAGCGGGCAAACTGGGGGGACTTTGGTCGGACTTTTGGGTGTTCCAAGTGTCAGGAACCCGACAGTTGCCCGATTCGTAGTGATAGACCCTCGTTGCCCCCATCGTGAGATGGCTTGTCACTGGAGGCGCCGGGTACATCGGCGCGCACGTCGTCACCGCCCTCGGGGCGTCCGGGGTCGAATCGGTCGTCGTCGACGACCTGTCGACCGGGCGCGCCGCCCGCCTGCCGCTCGGGGTGCCGCTGGTGCGCGCCGACGTGCGCGACAGCACCACGATGCGCGACCTGTTCCGCCGCTTCCAGCCCGACGGCGTCATCCACCTGGCCGCCCGCAAGGACGTCGCCGAGTCGACCGCCCACCCGCTGCGCTACTACCAGGACAACCTCGACGGGCTGCGGTCCGTCCTCGCCGCCGTCGCCGCGACCGGCACCCGGTCGGTCCTGTTCTCCTCCAGCGCCGCCGTCTACGGCACGCCGACCTGCTCGCCGGTCAGCGAACTGGCCCGCACGGCACCCGAGAACGCGTACGGGCGCACCAAGCTGATCGGTGAATGGATGCTGCGCGACGCGGCCGCCAGCGTCGGGTTCGGCTGGGCGGCGCTGCGCTACTTCAACGTCGCCGGCGCCGGCGCCCCGCACCTGCGCGACCACGGCGGCACCAACCTCGTGCCGCGACTGCTGCGGGCGGCCGCCGAGGGCCTCCCGGCGGTCGTCTACGGCGACGACTACCCGACGCCCGACGGCACCGCCGTGCGCGACTACGTCCACGTCGCCGACATCGCCGAGGCCCACGCCCACGCGGCGCTGGCGCTCAGGGACGGCGACCTCCACGACGAGGTCCTCAACATCGGTCGCGGCGAGGGCGCCTCGGTGCTGCAGATGATCGCCGCGGTGTCCGGCGCGTTGCGGTTGCCGCTGCCGTACGTCGTGGCGCCCCGCCGGACCGGCGACCCCGCGGCGGTCGTCGCCTCCCCGGCCCGGGTCCACGAGCTGCTCGGCTGGCGCGCCCGCCACGACCTCGACGAGATCGTCCGCAGCGCCGCTGCCACCCCCGTCGCGGAACCCCAGGCCGCCTGACCCCGCCCGCCACCCCCTCGAAGAGCCTGACCGCCCGCCGCCCCCGGTCGCGGAGCCCCAGGTCAGGGTGCCTGACCCGCCCGCCGCGGCACCTGCTCGTACACCTGCCGAACGAAAGCACGGACAAGCGACAGCGAACAGCGAAACCCCCCGCCCGAAGGAGCAGCACGTTGAAGTTCCGGATCCGCCGGCGAGCCATCGCCGGTGCCTGCGCGCTCGTCGGCCTCACCGGCCTCGTCTTCGCCCCGCCGGCGCTCGCCGCCGAACCACGCCAGCGCATCGACCTGCGTGTCCTCGTGCTCGACGACGGCAGCACCGGCGTCGACATGCTCCGCGCCCAGCTCGACCGCGAAGGCGTCCCCTACGACGCGCTGCAGCTCGCCGACGCCGGCCGGGCCCGGATCACCCCCGCGTTCCTCGCCGACTCCGTCAGCGGCGTGCGGCGGGCCAAGTTCCAGGGCGTGATCGTGCCGAACGAGAGCGCGGTCACCGGCACCGAGGCGACCGCCCTCGCCGACTTCGAACGCGAGTTCAAGATCCGCCAGATCGACGCGTACACGTGGGCGAACCCGAACGTCGGGCAGGACCTCGCCTGGAGCGGCGTGCTCGACGGCGCGGCGATGACCGTCACCGACGCCGGCAAGGCCGCCGGCTTCGGCTACCTCAAGGGCGCCGTCCGCATCGACGACCGCGACCCGGCCGTCATCGAGTCCTACGGGTACCTCGGCACCCGGCGGGAAGGCGCGACCTTCACCCCGCTCGTCACCGGCTCGGTGCCCAACGCCCCGAACGGCTCGCTGATGGGCGTCTACACCCACGACGGCCGCGAGGAGCTCGTCGTCACGCTCGCCGCCAACCGCTACCAGACACACGCGATGGAACTCGGCCACGGCCTGATCACCTGGCTCACCAAGGGCGTCCACCTCGGCAACACCCGCAACTTCCTCAGCGTCCACGTCGACGACGTGCTCCTGCCCGACGACCGGTGGGACACCACACACAACTGCACCGTCGGCGACGACTGCGGCCCCGGGATCGAGAACACGACGATCCGGATGACGCCCGCCGACGTGCAGGCACTCATCGCCTGGCAGCAGGCCAACGACCTCAAGCTCGACATCGCGTTCAACGGCGGCGGCAGCGTCGAGGCCGGTGCCGGCGACCCGCTGACCACCGCCATGGTGACCAACAAGAACCAGTTCCGCTGGATCAACCACACGTACGAGCACCCGTACCTCGGCTGCGTCCAGGACTTCACCGTGTCGCCGTGGAAGTGCGCGACCGACGGCTACGGCGCCACCCGGTGGACGTCGCAGGCCGACATCACCGCCCAGATCAAGCGCAACATCGACTGGGCGAAGAGCAAAGGCATCACCGTCGACGCCGCCGAGCTCGTCACCGGCGAGCACTCCGGCCTGAAGACGCTGCCGCAGATGCCGGCCGACAACCCGAACCTCGCGCCCGCGCTGAACGGCACCGGCGTCAAGTACATCGCCTCCGACGCCTCCCGGGAGCAGACCACCCGCGCCGTCGGCAACGCCGTCACCGTGCCCCGCTACCCGATGAACATCTACTACAACGTGGCGACGAAGGCCGAAGAGGTCGACGAGTACAACTGGATCTACACCAGCCGGGCCCACGGCGGCAGCGGCATCTGCGAGAACAACCCCGCCTCCACCTGCATCACCCCGCTCGGCGCCAACGGCTTCGACACCTACATCGTGCCGGTCGAGGCCCGCATCGCCTACGACCACGTGGTCTCCACCAGCCCGGCGCCGCATTACGCGCACCAGTCGAACCTCGCCGAGGACCGCATCCTCTACCCGGTCCTCGACGCGGTCCTCGCCCGCTACACCGCGACCTACACGAGCGCGACCCCGGTCGTGAACCCGAAGTTCGCCGAGACCGCGCTGCAGAACAAGCGACAGGCGGCGTGGGCGGCGGCGCTGCGGAGCCGGGCCGTGGAGGCGTACACGCTCGACGGCCGGGTCACCGTCGTCAACCGGGGCGGCGGCGCCCTCGACGTGCCCATGACCATGCCGAACGGCACCAAGGTCATCAGCATGTCGGTGCTCGGCATCGAGGTCGTCGGCGGCAACTTCGGCGACCCGTACGGCGGCGAACGCTCCACCTGGCGGAGCCTGGGCCGCGGCGCGTCGCAGCAGCTGCGGCTGCCGGCCTGAGGTCCGCGCCGTGCGTGTCGTGCTCGTCAACGAAGGCACCTACCCGTACGTCACCGGCGGCGTCAGCACCTGGTGCGACCAGCTGGTCCGAGGACTGTCCGAGGTGGACTGGGACCTCGTCGCCATCGTCGGCACCGAACCGGACCGGCCCGCGGTCCAGCTGCCCGGCAACGTCCGGTCGCTGACAGCGGTCCCGGTCTGGGGCACCGCCCGGCCCGCCCGCGGCAGACCCGAACGGGCCGCCGCCAGGCTGTGCCGCGGCATGCTCGGCGACACCGCGGCCGACCTGGTCGTGTTCTCCGAGGGGCTGCGTGAGCTCGCCGAGCTCGCGCGGCCCCGCCCGGGGCGGTTCCTGCCCGCCCGCGGCGGACGGCATCCACTGGCCGGCGCCAGGCTCGCGGACGTCCTGCTGGACGCGTGGGCGCGGGCCAGGTCCGACGGCATCCACCTGCCGCGGCTGACCCTTCGCGACGCGGATGTCGCCGGTGTACTGGTGGAGCACGCGCTCCGCCCGCTCGCCGCCGAGATCCCGCCGGATGCGGACCTCGTCCACGCCAACGCCAACGGCCTGTCGGCGATGGTCGCCCTCGCCGCGAAATGGCGCCTCGGGGTGCCGTTCATGATGACGGAGCACGGCGTGTACCTCCGGGAACGCTACCTCAGCGCCGGCGACCAGTCACCCGGCGTCAAGACGGCGCTGCTGCGCTTCCACCGTGCGCTCGCCCGGCTGGCGTACTGGGAGTCGGACCTCATCACCCCCGTCAGCGGGTTCAACTCGCGGTGGGCGGTCCGGCACGGCGCAGACCCGGCGAAGCTCGCCGTCATCGGCAACGGCGTCGACCCGGCCCGCTTCCCGCCGCTGCCCGAGGAGCCGGCCGGGCCGGTCATCTCCTGGGTCGGGCGGATCGACCCGCTCAAGGACCTCGAAACCCTCATCCGCGCCCTCGCGGTGGTCCGGGCGAAGGTGCCCGACGCGCGGCTCCACCTCGCCGGCCCCGTCCCGGCCGGCAACGAGGCCTACGCGGCCGCCTGCCGGGACACCGCCGCCGAGCTCGGCCTCACCGACGCGGTCACCTGGGCCGGGCCGTGCGCCTCCAGCCGGGACGCGTTCGCCGAGGGGCAGGTCGCGGCGCTGTCCAGCATCTCCGAAGGCATGCCGTACACGGTGCTGGAGGCGATGATGTGCGGCCGGCCGACGGTCAGCACCGACGTCGGCGGCGTCGCCGAGGCCGTCGGCGACGCGGGGCTCGTCGTGCCGCCCCGCGACCCGCAGGCGTTCGGCGAGGCGTGCGTCGCACTGCTCACCTCGCCCGAGCTGCGGGCGGCGACCGGCCGCGCCGGCCAGGAACGGGCGCTGAAGGAGTACACGCTGGACCGCTGCCTGTCGGCGTACCGCGGCCGGTACCAGCGGCTGACCGGCCACCGCGTCACCGCCTCGGCACCCGTCCCCGACCCCGTCCTGGTGCCCGCGTGAGCGGGCCGGAGCGCAGCGGAGGAGCCGCGAACCAGCATGACAGGTGTGGCTCAGGCCGACGCCGGAGCGCAGCAGAGGTGGCGGCATGAGTGCTGATTCGCTGTTGGTCGTGCCGATGCAGCGGCGGGCGCGGCCGCCGGCGCTGGAGCGCGGCGAGTCGCTGCGGTACGTCGGGCGGGCCTCCACCGACCCCGTCGCCGCGCTCGCCGACCGGATGCTGGAGGACTGCGTCGGCGCCGTCGACGTCGACGAGGTCGCCGCGATCCTCGAGGCCAACGGCATCAACGACCGCGTCGCCGACCGGGAGTACGGCCTGCCGTCGGTGTTCGCGCTGGCCGGGCGGGTCGTTGCCCGTACCGTCGAAACCGCCGCCACGGTCGTGCAGGCCACGCCCCTGGAGGAGGGGCCGACGCCCCGCGCGGTCATCACCGACACGCTGACCCGCGCGACGATCTACCTGACCCCGCTCGCGATCGGCCTTGGCGCGGCGGCCGAGGTCGACGGCGCCCCGCCGCTCGCGACGACCGGCACGCTGCTGCTCGGCTGGGGCGGCGGGCAGGCGCTGTCGTACCTCGGCTACCGGGCGCTGTCGGAGCGGGGCGTCACCGCCGCCGCCCGCCTGCTCGGCGCCGGGTTCCTCGGCCTCGCCGCGGTCTGGGCCGTCGCGCTCGCCGGCAGCGGGGTCCGCGCGTACACGATCGCCGGAGTGCAGCTCGCCCTGTTCGCGGTCGCCGCCGTCGCGCTCGTCACCCGCCGCGAACGGGTCGTCCTCGCCGCCGCCGCGCCCTGCTGGGTCGCCACCGCCTGCGTCGCGCTCGGGGCCGGGACCTGGGCTGTGACCGCGCTGCTGGGCGGGGTCGTGGCCCTGCTCGCCGTCGCGTTCCGCCCCGTCGCCGGCGCGGACGTCAGCGGCCGGATGCCGTGGCGGCGGTGGCGGTCGTGGCGCGGCGACATCGGCTACGCGCTGCTCTACGGCCTCGTCGGCACCGGCCAGGCGGCGCTGCTGCGGGCCGTCGCCCTCGACGGGATCGCCCCGCACCGGGTGCCGGTCCAGGCGGTGCCGCTGCTCGTCGGCGTCCCGCTCATCGAGCTGACGCTGGTCTGGCATCAGCGGCGCATCGCGTACGCGCGGGCCGTCCTCGCCGACCGCGCCGCGTTCGACCGGCGGCTCGCCCGCATCAGCAAAAGCACCGTCGGGGTGCTGAGCGTCCCCGTCGCGCTCGGGGCCGCGATCGCCGGCGCCGTGTGGGTCGGGATCAGCGGCCCAGGCGGGCAGGCGCTCGCCGCCGCGATCCTGCTCACCGGCGTGTACGCCCTGTGCCTCGTCCTCGCCGCCCACGGCCGGGCGGGCACCGCCGCCCTCGTCGTCTGGTGGCCGACGCTGCTCGTCGCGGGCGTCGGGCACTGGGCGCCCGCCCTGGTGCACGTGGCCCCCACGTTCACCGAAACCCTCGCCGTCGCGACCCTGCTCGGTGCGGGGCTGCCCGGCCTCGCCGTCGCGGCGCTCGTCCTGCGTGACCCGGAGAGTTACCGATGATGCTCCTGCCGATGTACGTCCACCCGCTGGCCGACCCCGACGCGTGGGAGGCGCTGTGCCGCAGCACCGAACGCCCCACCGCGATCGTCAACGTCCACAACGGCCCCGGCGGCGCCGAGCGCGACGAGGTGTACGCGGTCGCGACCGCCCGCCTGCACCGCTCCGGCGTGCGCATGCTCGGCTACGTCGACCTCGACTACGGCCGCCGCGCCAACGGTGAGGTGTGGTGCGACATCGTCGGCTGGGCGCGGTACCCGGTCGGCGGTATCTTCTTCGACCAGGTGCCGGCCGACGCGGCCGGCCTCGCCTACGTGACACAGGTGGTGCGGGCGGTGCGCGGATCGGTGGTCCTCAACCCCGGCACCCGTTGCCTGCCCGGCTACGCCGACCTCGCCGACGTGGTCTGCACCTTCGAAGGCCCCTGGGAGTCCTATGTGGACGCACCGCCCGCGTACGGGCTGCCCGACGGCCGCGACTGGCCCAACGCCGCGCACCTCGTCTACGGCGTCCCCACGGAGCGGATCGGCGCCGCCACCGCGCTGCTGCTGTCCCGCGCCCCGCACGGCCTCGTCACCGACCTCGTCGCCCCCCTACCGTACGAGGGGATCCCGACGGTGGTCCGGCAGCGCGCGGCGGCCGCGCGGTGACCGACCGGCGGCTCCGCCTCGCACTGTTCGGCCTCGTCATGCTGACCGTCCTGTACGCGGCCGCGTGCACCGGCGCCGGCGGCGACCCCGACGAGGGCCGGGGCACCCCGAAGACCGCCGCGGTGCCCCCGTCCGGTTACGGCGGCCTCGGCTCAGCGTCCGCGTCGCCGTCGCCCGCGCCGGCCACCCCCGTCGGCTGGTGGCGGCCGGCCGTCGGCCTCACCTGGCAGTGGCAGCTGACCGGCACGCTCGACACGTCGGTGGCCGTCGACGTGTACGACGTCGACGCCGTCACCACCTCCGCCGCCGAGGTGGCGAAGCTCAAGGCCGCGGGCCGTCACGTCATCTGCTACGTGAACGCCGGCGCCCACGAGGACTTCCGCGCCGACGCCGGCAACTTCCCCGAGTCGGTGCGCGGCAAGGGCCTGGAGGGCTGGCCGGGGGAGAAGTGGCTCGACATCCGCCGCTGGGACACCCTGGCGCCGCTGCTCGAGGCCCGCTTCAAGGTGTGCAAGGACAAGGGCTTCGACGCCGTCGAGCCCGACAACGTCGACGGCTACGCCAACAACAGCGGCTTCCCCCTCACCGCCGAGGACCAGCTCACGTTCAACCGCCGCGTCGCCGACCTCGCCCACCGCCTCGGCCTCGCGGTGGGCCTGAAGAACGACGTCGAGCAGGCCGCCGCCCTCGCCCCGGCGTTCGACTTCGCGGTCAACGAGGAGTGCGCCCACTACGACGAGTGCGACACCCTCAAGGCCTTCATCGCCGCCGGCAAGCCCGTCTTCCACGTCGAGTACGACGTCGACACCGCCAAGTTCTGCCCGAAGACCACCGCCCTGCGCTTCTCGTCGATGAAGAAGAAGCAGGACCTCGACGCCTGGCGCCAGCCCTGCTGACCTGCGCCGCCCCGCGCTGGCGAGGTCACGACCACCTCGGCGCCAACGGACCTGACCCCCTGAACACGAAGCCCACCACCATGGTGATCTTGCCGACCTCGACGCCAACGTCGCTCACCCGCGCCCGTCTGTGACGTGCTGGTCCCGGGGCCCGATCGCGGTGCGGAACCCCCCGCCACCGCAGACGCTGATGTTCACGAAGTCGGCGATCTCGATCTGCGAGTAGCCGCGCCCGGTCAGGATGATCGCGTCACGGGCGCGAGGGCCGAACTCCCTGAAGCCCCCGGCGGATGCCGTCCCAGCGTGCGGCGATGCCCACGGGTCGGGTCCGAACGCGCGTGATCATCGCGACATCGCCGCCGCAGGTGTTGCTCCTATCTGGCCTTGTGCCGCCGCCCCGCGCGGTACTGGTCCGCGAAACTCAGCACGCACGAGCCGATGAAGCAGGTCTTGATCGAGGCGCCACCCGGGGGCTTCCAGTCGCCCGCGACCAGGCCCTCTGCGCCGAAGAGCAGGAGGCCTTCGGCGACGGTGTCCTGGGTGAGTGCCCGCCGGTCCTGGCCGCTCCAGCGGGACGGCGCCCCCGCACGGCGGTTGAGACCGGGACACATCCTGACGGTGGGGTTGACGGCCGGTGGCGGCGGGCGGCGAGCTCATTCTCGGGGCCTTCGAAGGGGGTGGCCGTCAGGCGGGCCCACAGCTGTTCGTCGCCGGAGCGGCGCTGCACGTCCTCGACCGCCTAGAACGCGGCCTTCTCCTCGGCGGCTCACGGAGTCGTCGGCATTCCGGAGCGCGCCTGTCATGCCGCGCGCCGATGTGACAGGGGCGGTGGCGGTGCGGCTGGCCAGGGCTCACATCTCCGGCGCGCCGCCCACGTAGAGCCGTCGACAAAGCGCTCCAGGCCCGTGGTGTCAGGCGACAAAACGCTCCAGGTCCGTGGTGTCAGGCGCCGGCGCTCACCGGCTTCCAGCAGCCTTGTGCCGGGTCCGGGCACGAGGGGCGGGGCGGCAACTCCTCGACACCTGTCAAAAGTTCTGTCCGATGGCCACCGCCCAGCGCTGTGTCGATGAGGGACGAAGGAACGAGCCGGCGCGCCGTGACCCGCCGAGTCGGCACGGAGCCAGGCCGGTGGCGGCGCGCTGCTTTACCTGCAACCTTAGCACCACCGACCAAATTTCTTGTCGGTGACGCCACCCATCATAATGCATGCGCGCAGACGTAGCGGGCGGTGACTTTTGGTTAGCGGGACAAAAGTTCATGCCAACGCGACGGAAAGTGTGGACAGGTTGGTTCGAAGCTCCTAGTGTGTCCCCCACGACACTGGAGTGTTTCATCGATGTTATCCGGCGACAGTGGATGCATCGATGGGCATGTCTGTGTTGCGGAGGCACACGGCATCCGGCGCGGCGGCGCGCGCCCTGCCTGGCACGTTTCGTCAGGAAGGGACACAGTGAACCTACAACCCTCACGTCATCGATGGCGGCCGATGAGTGCCGCCCTGCTCCTTGTTGCGGCGAGCGCGAGCGTCAGCGCCGTCGTCGTCCAGGCCGCGCCCGCGGCGGCGGCGATCAACGCGGCCGACTTCCAGCAGGTCACCCTCGCCAAGGGCGAGCCCGAGGTCGGCGAGCCGCTGACCATCTCGGTGCTGCCCGACCGCTCGGTCCTGCACACCGCCAGGAACGGCACGCTGCGGCGCACCGACGCCAACGGCACCACGTCGGTGATCGCCAACATCCCGGTCTACCAGCACGACGAGGAAGGCCTGCAGGGCGTCGCGGCCGACCCCAACTTCGCCACGAACCGCTACATCTACCTGTACTACGCGCCGCCGCTGAGCACCCCCGCGGGCGACGCGCCGGCCACCGGTACCGCCACCGACTGGGCCACCTGGACCGGGGTCAACCGCCTCTCCCGGTTCACCCTCAACGCGAACTTCACCGTCAACATGAGCAGCCAGGTCAACATCCTGGACGTGCCCGCGAACCGCGGCATCTGCTGCCACGTCGGCGGCGACATCGACTTCGACGCGGCCGGCAACCTGTACCTGTCGACCGGCGACGACTCCAACCCGTTCGACTCCGCGGGCTACTCGCCCCTCGATGAGCGGACCAACCGCAACCCTGCCTACGACGCGCAGCGTTCGGCGGGCAACACCAACGACCTGCGGGGCAAGATCCTGCGGATCAAGGTCAACGCCAACGGCACGTACAGCATCCCGTCCGGGAACCTGTTCGCGCCGGGGACGGCGAACACCCGGGCCGAGATCTACGCGATGGGCTTCCGCAACCCGTTCCGGATGAGCGTCGACAAGGCCACGGGCATCGTCTACGTGGGCGACTACGGCCCCGACGCCGGCACCACCAACGCCAACCGCGGCCCGTCCGGGCAGGTCGAGTTCAACCGGATCACGTCGCCCGGCAACTACGGCTGGCCGTACTGCACCGGCTCGAACACCAGCACCGAGATCTACAACGAGTGGGACTTCGCCGCCGGCACCGGTGGCGCCAAGTACAACTGCGCCGGCGGGCCGACGAACAACTCGTTCCGCAACACCGGCCTGGGCACCCTGCCCGCGGCGCGGCCCGCGTGGATCAAGTACGGCGGCGACAGCGGCAGCCCGACCGAGTTCGGCGGCGGCTCCGAGTCGCCGATGGGCGGCCCGGTGTACCGCTACGACGCGGCCAACCCGTCGGCCACGAAATTCCCGGCCAGCTTCAACGGCATGTTCTTCGCCGGTGAGTTCGGGCGTGGCTGGATCAAGCCGATCGTCGTCAACAGCGACGGCACCCGCGGCGCGATCGACACGTTCCCGTGGGGCGGCAAGCAGGTCATGGACATGCAGTTCGGCCCCGACGGCGCGCTGTACGTCCTGGACTACGGCACCGGCTACTTCAACGGCGACGCCAACTCGGCCCTGTACCGCTACGACTACGTGGGTGGCGGCAACCGCGCGCCGACCGCCGTGGCGAGCGCGAACAAGACCTCGGGTGCGGCGCCGCTCGCGGTGACGTTCTCCTCCGCCGGGTCCAGCGACCCGGAGGGTGGTCCGCTGACGTACTCGTGGGACTTCGACGGCAACGGCACGCAGGACTCCACCGCGGCGAACCCGTCGTACACGTACAACACCAACGGCAACTACACCGCGACGCTGACCGTGCGGGACAACCAGAACGCCCCGGCCACGTCCAGCGTGCTGATCAGCGTCGGCAACACCGCGCCGACGGTCGTCGTCAACGCCCCGGCGAAGGGCCAGCTGGTCTCGTTCGGCGACAGCGTGCCGTGGAGCGTCACGGTCACCGACCCGGAGGACGGGGCGATCGACTGCTCGAAGGTCACCATGACCTACGTGCTCGGCCACGACCAGCACGCCCACCAGATCACCTCGCAGAACGGCTGCACCGGCACGATCACCATCCCGGTCGACGGTGAGC
>NZ_BAAAQD010000029.1:0-147975 GCF_039531485.1 Dactylosporangium maewongense
CGACCCGGTGGTGCCCGACGAGGCGGTGGCGGCCTTCCAGGACGAGCTGCGCACCCGCCCCGACCTGGACTGGCAGGTCATCACGTACTCCGGCGCCGAGCACGGATTCACCCTGCCGGGCGGCGCGCATCACCCGGCGGCCGACGCCCGCAGCTGGCGCGAGCTGACGGCCTTCCTGGACGAGGTCTTCTAAGGATCTTTCGATAGTTGTAGCCGCTGCCGATGCGGTGCAGTCCGGTGTGGAGACCGTAAGAAGACGCGCCGTCGGCTACCGGGACATCCGCGAACGGCTGCTGACCGTGTCAGAGTGACACCGCGTGCAGAGCGAGCCACAGCTGCACGCGGTCGGCGGTCGAGGTGAGCCGCCTGCCGGTGAGCCGCTCGATCTGCTCGAGGCGGTAGCGCACGGTGTTGCGGTGCACGTAGAGGCGGGCGGCGACCTTCGCGACCGAGCCGTCCTCCTCGAGGTACACCCGCAGCGTCTCGACCAGGGCCGCGCCCGAGGCGGTGTCGAAGTCCAGCAGCGGCGCGAGGACCTCCCGGCCGAGGTCGGCCAGGGGTAGGTCGTCGCTGGCCAGCAGCAGGCCCGGTAGGGAGAGCGGCTCCCGGCCGTTGACGCCGGGCCCGCGGCTGAGTGCCTCGCGGGCCTCGTAGAAGCTCCAGCGCAGCCCGTGCACGCCGCTGTAGGCGCCGCCGACGCCGACCCGGGCGCCGTCGCCGAGCTGTGCGACGTAGGCGAGGGTCTTGGCGGCGACGTCCGCGGCGCTGGGCGAGCGGCCGACGAGCACCACCAGGTGGTCGTCGAGGTGGGCGGTGGCGACCGGCTCGACCCCGGTCTCGGCGAGGGGGTAGACGCTGCCGGGCAGGGCCCGCAGGCCGGCGACGTCGGGCGAGGTGGCGAGGACGACGGTGTACGGGTGGGAGACGTCCACGCCGAACGCGAGCAGCCGCCGCTCGGCCTCCGCGGGGGCGATCGTGGTCCGCACGATGTCCTCGACGAGGTGGCCGATGAGCTCCCGCCGGCCGGCGAGGACGGCCTGGCGGCGGGCCAGCTCCAGGCCGACGAGGCTGGCCGCGTAGGGCAGGATGTCGTCCTGGCCGCCGGCGACCGGCCCGGTGCACAGCGCCGCCTCGACCGTTCCGCCGACCTCGACGAGGTCCTGCCGGGCGGCGCCGGACGGCCACGGGAGGCCCGGCGGCGCGGAGGCGAAGACGTGGCCGTAGGCGTCCACGACGCCGATCGGTGCGCCGACCATGCGCCGCAGCGCATCCACCATGCCGGCGAGGCCGCCGCCGGACAGCAGCGCCCGGGTCAGCTCGTCGTGCATGCGCAGCAGCGCCCGCTGCCGGCCGTAGTGCGCGGCGAAGACCCGGTCGGCGACGAGCCGGTCGACGGCGATGAACGGGGTCTCGTACGGCACCTCGAGGATCGGCAGCCCGGCGATTTCGGCGGCGGCGATCGTCGCCGCCGGCACGACCCGGTGGGTGAGCCCGGTGCCGAAGCCGATCGCGGCGACCGCGCGCTCGGCGACCCGGCGCACGAACTGCCGCTGGGCGGCGGCGGTGCGCTGACGCAGGCCGGTCGTGAGCACGAGCTCGCCGCCCTGCAGCCAGTGCCGGGGGTCGTCGAGCTCGGTCACGGCGCACCAGCGGACCTCCCGCTGCAGGTCGGCACGCGAACCGGCCCGCACGACGAGGCTCAGCCCGTCGTCGGCGAGGAGGTCCGCGAGGCGCACGCTCACGGGCGTGACTGTACTGCTGCACAACGATTTGCTGAAGCGCTGTACATCTGTCCATTGGAGTCGGTGCCCGATTTCCCTACGGTTCCGTCAACCCAGCCGCAGGGAAGCGGAGGTGCTGGCATGAGCGGACCGGCGATCCGGCTGACCGGGCTGCGCAAGTCGTTCGGCGTGGTCAACGCCGTCGACGGGGTCGACCTGGAGATCGCGGACGGCGAGTTCTTCTCCATGCTCGGGCCGAGCGGCTCCGGCAAGACGACGGTACTGCGCCTCATCGCGGGCTTCGAGTCGCCGACCGCCGGCACCGTCGAACTCGCCGGGGTGGACGTCACGCGGCGCCCGCCGTACGAGCGCGACGTCAACACGGTCTTCCAGGACTATGCGCTGTTCCCGCACATGTCGGTGCTGGACAACGTCGCCTACGGGCTGCGCGTGCGCGGCACCGGCCGGCGGGAGCGGCACGAGCGGGCCGAGGAGGCGCTGCGCTCGGTGCGCCTGGAGGGCTACGGCGCCCGGCGCCCCGCGCAGCTGTCCGGCGGGCAGCGGCAGCGGGTGGCCCTGGCGCGGGCGCTGGTGAACCGGCCGAAGGTGCTGCTGCTCGACGAGCCGCTCGGCGCGCTGGACCTCAAGCTGCGCGAGGAGATGCAGGTCGAGCTCAAGGCCCTGCAGCGGCAGGTCGGCATCACGTTCGTGTTCGTCACGCACGACCAGGAGGAGGCGCTGACGATGAGCGACCGCGTCGCCGTCTTCTCCGGCGGGCGGGTCGAGCAGGTGGCCGCGCCGGCCGAGCTCTACGAGCGCCCGGCGTCCCCGTTCGTGGCCGGGTTCGTCGGTACCTCGAACCAGTTCGCCGGCGCCGACGTCATCGGCCGGTCCGGCACGTTCTCGCTGCGGCCCGAGAAGATCCGCCTCGACGGCGACGGCGACTGCGCGGCCGCCGGCAAGGTCGCCGAGGTGGTGTACGCCGGCGCCTTCACCCGCCTGGTCGTCGACCTCGACGCCGGACCCCGCATGGTCGTGCTGCTCACCTCCGCACCCGGACTGCCCGCGCTGCGCGGCCAGGCGGTCCGCCTCACCTGGAGCTCCTCCGACCTCATCGCGCTCGACTGACGCGCTCGAATCAAGGAGAAGGCATGCGCCGATACATCGCCGTATTCGCGACCGTGCTGGCCCTCGCCGCCTGCGGGGACGACGCCAAGCAGAGCAACGCGCCGGCCGGGCCCGCCGGAGCCCAGCTGCCGAAGATCGACAAGCTGGCGAGCCTCGGGGCCGGCGAAGGCGCGGTGAACATCGTGGCGTGGGCCGGGTACGCCGAGAACGGCAGCAACGACCCGAAGGTCGACTGGGTCACCCCGTTCGAGAAGCAGACCGGCTGCAAGGCCAACGTGAAGGTCGCCGGCACGTCCGACGAGATGGTGACGCTCATGAAGACCGGCGACTACGACGTGGTCTCCGCCTCCGGCGACGCCTCCCTGCGCCTCATCTACGGCGGCGTGGTCGCGCCGGTCAACACCGACCTGGTGCCCAACTACAAGGACGTCTTCGACGGGCTGAAGAACAAGGCGTGGAACTCCGTCGGCGGCGCGTCCTACGGCGTCCCGCACGGCCGCGGCGCGAACCTGCTCATGTACCGCACCGACGTGGTCAAGCCGGCGCCGACCTCGTGGGACGTGGTCTTCGACGCCAACTCCCCGTACAAGGGCAAGGTCACCGCCTACGACTCGCCGATCTACATCGCCGACGCCGCGCTGTACCTCATGAAGCACAAGCCGGAACTGGGCATCAAGAACCCGTACGCGCTGGACGACAAGCAGTTCACCGCGGCCGTGGACCTGCTCAAGGGCCAGCAGAAGGTCATCGGCGAGTACTGGTCGGACTACACCAAGGAGGTGCAGGCGTTCAAGGCCGGCAACTCCGTGCTCGGCACCACCTGGCAGGTCATCGCCAACCTCGCCGAGGCCGACAAGGCGCCCGTCGAGGCGATCCTGCCCAGCGAGGGCGCGACCGGCTGGTCCGACACCTGGATGATCGCGGCCAAGGCGAAGCACCCGAACTGCGGGTACCTGTGGATGAACCACATCATCTCCCCTGAGGCCAACGCCGCCGTCGCCGAATGGTTCGGTGAGGCGCCGTCGAACAAGCTGGCCTGCGCCAAGACCGCCGACCCGCAGCACTGCACCACCTACCACGCCGACGACGAGTCGTACTACGGCCAGGTCTGGTACTGGACGACCCCGGTCGCCGACTGCGTCGACGGTCGCACCGACGTGAAGTGCAAGGACTACAGCGAGTGGACCAAGGCCTGGACGAGCATCAAGGGATGACGGTCATCGCAGGGTTCTTCCACCGCCACCCGCGGGCGAGGCTGGCGGCGCTGCTCTCGGCGCCGCTGGCCTGGCTCGTCGTGGCCTACCTCGGGTCCCTCGCGGTGCTGCTCACCTCGTCGCTGTGGCAGGTCAACACCTTCACCGGCGAGGTCGTGCACGAGAGCACGCTGGACAACTTCCGCACGATCCTGACCGAGCCCGTGTACCGCAACGTCGTGCTGCGCAGCGTGGGAGTGGCCGCCGCCGTCACGCTCATCGACGCGGTCCTCGCCGTGCCGATGGCGTTCTTCATGGCGAAGGTGGCGCCGGCGCGGTACCGCCGGATCCTCCTCGTCGCCGTGGTCACCCCGCTGTGGGCGAGCTACCTGGTCAAGGCGTACGCGTGGCGGGTCATGCTGGCCAACGACGGCCCGTTGGACCGGATCTTCGGCGGCCCCGGCTACGGGCTGCCGGCGACCGTGCTCGTGCTGTCCTACATGTGGCTGCCGTACATGATCCTGCCCGTCTACGCGGGCCTGGACCGGCTGCCCGACTCGCTGCTGGAGGCGTCGGCGGACCTGGGCGGCCGGCCCGGGCGCACGTTGCGCTCGGTGGTGCTGCCGATGCTGGTGCCATCGATCGTGGCCGGCTCGATCTTCACGTTCTCGCTGTCGCTGGGTGACTACATCACCGTGCAGATCGTCGGCGGCAAGAGCCAGCTGATCGGCAACCTCGTGTACGCGAACATCGGCGCCGCCAACGACCTGCCGTTCTCCGCCGCCCTGGCCACCATCCCGGCGCTCGTCATGCTGGTGTACCTGCTCGCGGTACGCCGCACCGGAGCCCTGGAGAACCTATGACGCTCTCCCGCACCGCCCGCTGGGTCCTCGGCGCCGTCACCGCCCTCGGCCTGGCGTTCGTGTACGTGCCGCTGGCGCTGGTGCTGCTGAACTCCTTCAACGCCGACCGCACGTTCGCCTTCCCGCCGCGATCGTTCACGTTCGGCTGGTGGTCGAGGGCGTGGGACAGCAGCGGCCTGCGCTCGGCGCTGTGGACGTCGCTGCAGGCCGGCCTCGGCGCCACCCTGGTCGCCCTGGTCCTCGGCACGATGGTGGCGTTCGCGGTGCAGCGGTACCGCTTCTTCGGCCGCGAGGCGGTCTCGCTGCTCGTGCTGCTGCCGATCGCGCTGCCCGGCATCGTCACCGGCATCGCGCTGGACACCGCGTTCCGCTCGGTCGTCGAGCCGCTGGGCGTCGGCAAGGGCCTGCTGTCGGTGGTGATCGGCCACGCCACGTTCTGCGTCGTCGTCGTGTACAACAACGTGCTCGCCCGCCTGCGCCGCACCGGCGCCTCCTACGAGGAGGCGTCCGCGGACCTCGGCGCCCGCCCCGGCCAGACCTTCCGCTACGTCACGTTCCCGCTGCTGCGCTCCGCCCTGTTCGCCGGCGGCCTGCTGGCGTTCGCGCTGAGCTTCGACGAGATCGTGGTCACCACGTTCACCGCCGGCCCCGGCACCGAGACCCTACCGATCTGGATCTTCAACAACCTGTTCCGCCCGAACCAGGCCCCGGTCATCAACGTCGTGGCCGCGGTGCTCATCGTCGCGTCGATCATCCCCGTGTACCTGGCCCAGCGACTCTCCTCCGACACGACCGGCGGCCGGCTGTAGTCGTCAGGCTCGCCGCGGCCTGTTTGCGGTTCGTGCGCAGGTCTCGGCGGAGGTGTGTACGCCGGATGAACAGTCGTGGCCCGTGTGCTCCATGCACATTGACCAGTGAAAGTACATCCTGGATACGCCTCTGATGCGCATGTTACCGTGCGGCCGACGAAATCGCATCGATCGATGTCGTCAATTCGTCGTTGGGAGGTGAATCGCATGCTCAGCTTTTCGGGTCAGATCGGCACGACGGCCACCGGTGGGCTGACCGTCACGGTCGCTCCGGGTGCCTCCACCACGTGCGGCGGCGGCAACTGCTGCTGCACCAGTTGCTGTTCGTGGTAGTCGCCGGCCCATGCGCCCAACCAGTGAAGGGAAACCAGTCTTGCTCAGCTTCTCCGGCCAGATCGGCACCACGGCTACCGGTGGGCTGACCGTCACGGTCGCTCCGGGTGCCTCCACCACGTGCGGCGGCGGCAACTGCTGCTGCTCCAGTTGCTGCTCCTGGTGATCCGGCCGCTGCCGGTCACCTCCCTGTCCGCGCTCGCATCGGAGTGACATGCCCTACCGCCGCACCAGGGAAGAAGTCGAGGAAGCGCTCAAGGACCACGACTACCTCCGGGCGGTCGGCAGCTTCGCGATGCAGCACACGATTGTCTCGATCTATACGTCATCCACGGTCGTCCGGACCCCAGACTCCGTGGTGCGGGGCCGATGGGCGACCGGGGATGACGCCTTCGCCGGCGAGGAACTCCTGCTCAACTACCGCACGGACAACGCTCGGCTGGGCTTCCAGATGGGCATCGGCAGGTTCTACGAGCCGGATGCGGTCCTGTCCTCCTGCCACGCCGACCTTGAGGAAGACCTGCGTGACGTCGTCAAGCTGCCCGCCGCGAAACCCATCCGTGCGGGACTGACCGCGGTCGTCACCGAGCGGCGCAGCACCCGCCTGTTCAGCGGCGAGCCGATCTCGCTGGCCGACCTGTCGGCGCTGCTGTTCCACTGCCAGGGTGCCACCGGCAGCCTGCCGTACGGCAATCCGGCCGACCCGCACGGCGTGATCGGGCTGCGCACCGTCGCCTCCGGCGGTGGTCTCTACCCGGTAACGCTGTACGTCCATGCCTTCAACGTCGCGGGGCTCGCCCCCGGCGCGTACGAGTACCTGCCGTACGCCCACGGTCTTTCGCCGGTCGCGCCGCATCCGCAGCTGTCGCCGGCACAGGTGCTGCGCTCGCCCGACCTGGACGTCGAGCGCAGCGGGTTCGTCCTGACGTTCGTGTACAACCTCTACGACAACTCGCGCAAGTACGGCGACGGGGGTGTCGTGTTCGGGCTCATCGAAGTCGGCGCCATCCTGCAGAACCTGCACCTGGCCCGCACGGCGCTCGGCCTGGCCGGCTGTGACCAGGGTGGCTACGACAAGCAGACGATCGAGAAGATGCTGGACCTGGACGGCCTGACCAGCCACGTCGTGCACGTGAGCGTGGTCGGGCAGGGAGAGTAGTCGGTGAGCGCAGACGAGTCCATGATGGACAGTTACCTGCTGGCAAGCACGGCGCGGTTGGTGGAGGACAGCGCCGGCCGCTTCCGGATCCGCACCGGGGTGTGGAACTTCGAGGAGGCGGTGATCGACGTCAGCCGCGAGTCGCCGGCGGTGGGGGCCACCGTGCGCGCCGCGCTGCGCGCGGCGGCCGCCGGGCCGGTGCGCGTCGCCGACCATCTGGATCCGGGGCTGCTACCGATCGAGTCGGCCAACATCGAGCGCCTCTTCGCCGACCTGGCACAGGCCGGATTGTTCGTGCCCGCGCGTGAGCGCGACAGCCAGGATGCGGTGACCGCGGCGCTGCTGGGCCGGATGGTGTCGCCGTACCCGGGGGACGGCGAGCCGCCGAGCGGTGAGGTCGCCTTCCTGTCGGACTCCGCCGCGGCCACGGCGCAGGCCGAGCACCTGGCGGCCGGGATGCGGCTGCGGCTGGCGCCGCTCGCCCCGGAGACGGTCGAGCGCCTTTCGAGCGCCGACCTCACGTCCCGTATCGACGGCCTGGCCACCGAGCAGGCCATGGCCGACCTGACTCCGGCGCTGACCGGCTCGGCGGCGCTGGTGACGTGCCTGCAGCGACCGTCGCTGCCGTTGCTGCGCAACATCAATCGTGTGCTGGAAGGCCGCGACGTGCCGTGGGTGTGCGCGTTCATCGACGGGCCGTTCGTGTCCGTGGTGGGCCTGAAGTCCCCGCACACCGGCTGCTTCGAGTGCTTCGAGCAGCGGGCGCTGGCGCGGCTGGAGGACCACGTGTCCTATCACGACTTCGCCCGCTCGCCGGTCGGGTCCGCGGCACCGCGCGCCGCGGACGCGCCCATGATGAGCCTACTGACCACGCTGGCGCTGACCGAGGGATACCTGCACGCGACGGTGGGCGTGTCGCGGCTGTCGGGCCGGGTGCTCGGCGTGCATCTGCCCACGCTGGAGATCCAGACGCAGGACCTGCTGCGCATGCCCGCCTGCCCGGGCTGCGGCAAGGTGTCCCGCCAGCGGATCCGCGAGATCAACTTCAACAGCCGGGCGGCCGTGGACCGGATCGTGTCCGGGGTGCTGCGATGAGCGCAGTGTCGCACTACCCGCCGATGACGCGGCTGCTGCGGCGGTACAAGCACCTGGGGGCGAACCAGACCGGCATCATGCCGGGGTTCTTCGTCGCCGTCGCCGACATCCCGGGCGAGCCCCGGATGCGGGCGATGACGGCGACCATGCCGCACTACCACCGCCTGATCATGGGTGACCCGCATCTGCAGGTGCAGTACCACCTGAGCGGGTACGGCCTGTACCAGGAAGAGGCCATGATCAAGATGATGGGGGAAAGCGTCGAGCGATACGCCGCGATGGTCGCGATCCGCCTGTTCGACCAGGATTTCCGGTACGCCTCACGGCGCGAGCTGTCGGCCGAGGGCGAGTGCATGCCACTGGAGTACCTGGGCATCCTCGGTCCGGAACAGCAGCGCACCCTGGCCTCGCGGCTGCACCGGTACGCCGACCGCCCGCCCACGGAGGACGACGTCATCGCGTGGGTGCGTTGCCCGGCGCTGACCCGGCCGGGGGAGGACCTCTGGGTCCCCGCGCAGCTGTTCTTCCTCGGTTTCACCACCTCGGCGGCGCACGGCGACCTGCTCTTCACCCCGTCGTTCTCGACCGGCACGGCGGCACACGTGAGCCTGGAGAACGCGCTGCGCAACGCGTTGATCGAGGCGGTGCAGATCGACTCGTTCATTCTCAACTGGTACACCCCGAATCCGTGTCCGCAGGTCGTCGTCGACGACGAGGACGCGCTGCGGGTGCTGGCCACGATGAACCTCGGGCCGGATGCCGACTACCGGGTCCGGGCGATCCACCTGACCCGACCCGACCTCCCACTGCCGACCATCGGCGTGTACATGGACCGCAAGACCGACGCGCTGCCGATGCTCAGTTTCGGGGTGCAGGGCGACGCCGACCCGCGCTCGGCGCTGTTGCGCGGAGCGATGGAGAGCGCGGCCATCCTCGGCCTCGGCATGTACAGCGCCATCTTCGACACGACGGCGGTGCACGCGGCGACGAATTCCTCGCCGTACCTGGACCTCGACTCCAACGTGTTGTTCTACGCCGGACCGCAGGACGCGGAGCACAAGCGCGCCATCGTCGCCGAGCGGTTCAGCGGGTCCGTGAAGCTCTCCGAGATCGCCCCGCTGGCCGGAGCGTCGACGCTCGAGTCGCTGCTCGAGATGGTGGCCGGGGTGAGCCGCTGGGCGACCTACCTCGACATCACACCGCCGGAACTGGCCGGCACCGACTGGAAAGTGGTTCGCGTCCTCATCCCCGAACTGCTCAGCATGTGCCTGCCCGGGATGCCGCCGAAGGCGCATCCGCGCATGGTCGCGCACGGCGGAGTGACGAATGTCCACCCGCACCCTCTGCCTTAGCGTGCTGGTACTGCTCTGCGCGGCGTTCCCGGCGCAGGCGTTCCGGCTGACCCTGTCCGGAGTGCTCGGCGGCACCGGCGCTCGCGGCGCGGCGCCGCGCAGACTCGACCCGGTCGTGCGCGGGCAGCTGGTGTTCGCCGTGGCGCTGATGGCCATGGCGGCGCTGGTCGCCACGCTCGCGCCGATGCGGTGGGACCTGTCCTCGCCCGTCGGTTGGCGCTGGTACGCCGCCGCGGTGGCGTTCGGGTGCCTTGCCCCGGTGCTGGAATGGGCCACCGGCGCCGCATGGCTGGCGGTCCGGCACCGGCGACTGGCCGGCATCGCGCTGCACCGGCTCGCGGGCGGCGGATCGGTCTGGGTGGTGCTGGCCGCGGTCGGCGTCGCCGCTGCCGAGGAGGTGCTGTTCCGGGGCGTGGGACTACACCTGCTGGGAGTTGTCCTGGGCTGGCCGGCCGCCGCGGCGCTGTTGGTCACCGCCGTCGTGTACGGCCTCAACCACCTCTACTTCGGCGCCATGACCGTCGCGCAGAAGACCTTGACCGGCATCGGGTTCGGCCTGCTGTACCTGCTGGGAGGCGACAACGTGCTCGTGCCGATGGTGGCGCACGCGGTGCAGAACGTGGTCGTGCTCACCGTGCTGCGGCGCCGGGAGCCGTCGTGACCCGCGACGCGGCGGCGTTCACCGCCGTCGCTGTCGCGGCGACCGCGGCCTGGCTCGCGCTGTACCGGCTGCCCTTCCGGCGCAACCGTACCCGCCAACGGGTACGCCTGGCCGTCGCCAGCCGCACGGGGCTGCCCGGCCGATACGTGTTCCCGATCCTGGGCACCCTGGTGTACCTGGCCGGCGGCGTCCTTGCGTCGATCCTCGTGATGTACTGGGGCGGCCTCGACGTGGCCACCCTGCTCGCCTGGCACGTCACCCCGCACGACATCGGTCTGCTGGTGCTGACCGCCGCCGGCGCCAGCGCGCTGACCGCATTCGCCATGTCCATCCTCTATGCCGTGCGACCCCGCACCGACGTGCCCGGCGCGGTCACCGGCGTCCGCTGGATCGCCGAGATCCTGGCGCTACCCCGGGCATGGCGGTACATCGTCCCGGCGACCAGCGCCGCCGTCGAGGAGTTCTACTTCCGCGGTGTCTTCCTCGGCGGCCTGCTGGCCAGCCACACACCGGTGTGGGCCGCCATCGCGATCAGCGGCGCGACCTTCACCGTCGGCCAGGTCCTGCTGACCGAGACGGCCCTGCAGGCCACCGTGCTCGCGCTGTCCAGTGTGGTGCTCGCGGTGGTGTGCGGGCTGCTGGTGATCGTCGAGGGCAGCGTCCTTCCGGCGATCGCGGTGCATGCCTCGTTCGCCGCCTACTACACCCAGACCAGCTCGCGCCGGGTCGCTCCCGTCGCGGCCGCAGTGCCCCGATGAGGAGGCCGACAACGGTGAGTCAAGAAGCAGAAGCAAGCGCCGCCGAGCCATTCGTCGACGCCCGGAACATCACCGTCCGCTACGGTGACCTGGTCGCCGTCGACGGTGTCGACCTGAGCGCCGACAAGGGCCAGGTCGTAGGCGTGATCGGCCCCAACGGCTCCGGCAAGACGTCGTTGCTGGAGTGCATCGAAGGGCTGCGGAAACCGGCCACGGGCACGATCCGCGTCGGCGGCTTCGACCCGGCCACCGACCGTACGCGGATGACCCGCATCGCCGGCATTCAGCTCCAGCAGCTCGTCTACCCGCCCCGCGCCACGGTCGAGGAGATCTGCCGGCTCTTCGCGTCGTTCTACCCCGACCCGGCCGATCACATCGAGCTGCTCGAACTGTTCGGCCTGAGCGGGCAGCGGCGCAGCCAGGTCGTCAAACTGTCAGGCGGGCAGCAGCAGCGGCTGTCACTGATTCTGGCGCTGCTGAACAACCCGCAGGTGGTCTTCCTCGACGAGCTGACCAACGGCCTGGACCCGGCCGCCCGGCGCATGGTCTGGGACGAGCTGCGCCGCCGCAACGGCGACGGCCTCACCATCGTGATCACCTCGCATCACATGGAGGAGGTCGAGTACCTCTGCGACCGGGTCAACGTGCTGCTCAAGGGCCGCGTCGTAGCCACCGGCACACCCACCGAGCTGATCCGGGACCACGCCGGCGACTCGGCCCGGCTCGTGCTCGACGGCGCCGGCGGCAACCGGAAGCTGGCCGAAAGTCTCACCGGGCTGGGTTCCGGGGTGCGGGTGGAGCCGGCCGGGCAGCGGCTGATGCTCGAGGTGCAACCGGCGCGCCGCGGGGACGTCGACCGGGTCCTGGCCGAACACGGCACCACCGCGCGGGAGCTGCCGGCCTCGCTGGACGACGCGTACCTGAACCTGACCGGGCAGGCCGCCGGAACGGCCTCGAGCGAAGCGGACAACGTCGATGTTTCCTAGCGTGCTGGCGTTCGAGTCGAGGCGAATGCTGCGCAACTTCCCGCCGCTGTTCTTCGGCCTCGTGTTCCCGGTCATGGTGCTGGGCATCTTCGGCGGCATCTACGGCAACAAGCCGTCCGACCTGTGGGACGGCCTCGGCACCGTCGACGTGTCCGTGCCCGCCTACGTCGGCCTCGTCCTCGCCGTCGCCGGGCTGATGAGCTTCCCGCTGGGCATGGTCGAGTACCGCTCCCGCGGGTTTCTGCGCCGGCTGCGGGGCACCCCCGCCCGGCCGACCGTCTTCCTCACCGCACAGCTGCTGATCAACATCGTCATCTGCGTGCTGGGCATCGCCCTGCTCGTCGTCGTCGGCTCGCTCGTGTTCGGTCTGCACGCGCCGGAGCGGACGTTCGCGTTCGCCGGTCTGGCGCTGCTTTCCGGCGCCGCCATGTTCGGCATCGGCCTGCTGATCGCCTCCATCGCCAGAAGCGAGCAGACGGCCCTGGTCATCGCCAACCTGGTGTACTTCCCGATGATTTTCCTGACGGGCGCCACCGTCCCGCTCGAGCTGATGCCCGACTGGATGCGCAAGATCAGCGACGCCCTTCCGTTGACGTACGCGATCGACGCGCTGCAATGGGCGTGGCTGGACCGAGGCGACTCCATCGGCGTCGATGTCGCGGTGCTGGGCGGCACCGTGGTGGTCTGCGCCGCCGGCGCCGCCTGGCTGTTCCGCTGGGAATGAACCCCCTCGTCGACCGGACCGTGCAGGCCACCGCGTACGCAGCGGCGGCCTGCCGGGCCGCGGAGAGCCGCCTTCCGCGCCCCCGGGTGTCGGACCCGCTCGCCGAGCTGTTCACGCCGACCGCTGCGGCGGCGCCGATCGCGCGGCTCGCCGACGCCGGGCGGGACGAGGTTGTCGCCCGTACCGTCCTCATCGACCGCATGCTCGTCGATGCGCTCGAGCGACGGCCGGGGGCCGCGGTGGTGAACTTCGGGGCCGGCTTCTGCACGCGGCCGTACCGGATGCGACTGCCCGGATGCCGCGAGCTGGTCGAGGCCGACGACCCCGCCGTCGTCGAGCTGAAGGACCGGACCCTGCACGGCCGGCCGCACAGCTGCCCGGTAAGGCGGGTCGGCCTGGACGTCCGCGACGAGACCGCGGTGAGCGCCGTGGTGGACGAGACGGGACGATCCGGCGACGTGATCGTGCTCACCGAGGGCCTGCTGGTGTACCTGCCGGCCGGAGCAGTCACGGCGCTGGCGGCCACGCTCGCGAGCCGGACCGGCGCCGCGCACTGGATCGCCGACATCGTCAGCGCGGACTCCGCCAGGCAGATGCAGACCCTTGCCCAGCGCGTCCCCGGTGGGCTGGCGCTCTTCGGGCTGGACTCACTGACGCCGCTGGAGGAACCGGGCTGGCGGGTCGTGGCCTACCGGGCCCTGCCGGTGCCGCGACCCCGGTACGGCGCCTCCAGCCGTACGCTCGTCGACGGCGTGGTCGCCCTCGAACCTCGCCGCGGCGGCTGAGTCCGGCGCTGGAACGGGTCGCGTGGCTCGGGGATCTCGGGCGTCAGGCCCGCCTCCGCTTCGGCGGGCGGCCTGGGCGGCGGCGTCGGTTCGCGGGCCGGTCCTGCTCGTGAGGCACGGGGGGACGCCGGCGCTGGGCCCTTTTCGGCAAGGTCACCGCGTCGGTGATGGCCGCGGCGATGCGCCGGGCCAACCAGAAAGATCTGGCCCGCCTCAAGCGGATCCTCACTCCGTGACGGCGCGCATCCGGTTGTTGCGGGCATCGTGCGTCAGCTCGGCCAGGCCGAGCACCTCCAGCAGCGGCGGCAGGTACATTCCGAACCGGCCCCGGTAGCCCTTGCGCAGCCCGTACCAGCCGCCGACCGGGTTGTCCTCCGAACGGCCCCACGCCTCGACGGTGCCGTCGGCGGCGGGCTTGTTCTCGTCGGCGGCGCCGAGCGGCACCCAGTCGCCCTGCTCGCGCAGCCACGCATGCAGATCCTCGACCGCCCGCAGCTGGTACGTCAGCTTGGTCGAGCCGACCTGGCACACGAGGGCGGGCGGGTTGGCGGCCTCGTCGCGGTACATGGTGTACTCCGACGACCCGGGCGGGGTCTTCAGCACCCACGGGTCGTCCTTCGTTCCAGCCGGCATGACCGCCTCCCGTCCGCGCGTTCGACTCGCACTCTAGACCCGTGCCGTCATGCCCGGGCCGGGATGGCCTCCGCGGCAGCCGATCGTGGGACCCTGAGATCGCTTGAACCGACCCATGCCGCGATGCTGTCAACGTATTGAGTAGTCGGTCCGAACAGTGATGATGTGCGGCTTCTTCCAGCTAGTGCTGTGACCACTAACGTTCACCGGGTTGGTGGTGTTGTGGTTCCTCGCCGCACGGGTGCGGTCGAGCGACTCCCCACCGTGGTGGGGCGGGCCTCAGCCGGCCAACTGACTCCTGTCGCCGCCCCCATCGTGTTCACCGTCGCGTCGCCGGGTGTGGCGGCGTGATGGCGTGGTGGGGGTCGGCGTGGGTCACGCCGGGACAGTCCGGCACCGGGGAGGTGTCGTCCTGCTCGACGGTGCGTAAGCACCTGCGGCAGCACTACTGCTGCTGGGGTGCTGGTGCCGCCGCCCGTGGGGTTCCCGCCCGGGTGGTTGGGGGTGCGGGTGGCGATGGTGGCGGCCGCGAACAGGTCGCGGTGCCCGGTGAGGTTGCAGTGCCGGCAGGTCATGGTCCGCCCGGCCGGTTTGGTGATCTTCTTGCGGCAGGTGGGGCAGGTTGATGAGGTGCCGCGTTCGTCGACGAGGTGGACGGTGATGCCGGCGAGTTCGGCCTTGTCCCGCAGCACTGCGATGGCGCGGCCGATCTGCCACTGGCGTAGCCGCAGGTGGTGCCGGCGCCCTGCGGGGAGGTTGAGCACGCCGCGGGGGTCGCCGACGGTCAGGGTCCCGACCCGCCGCTGCACCGCCCAGCCGATCACGGTCTTCGCCGCCTCATGCTGCGCCTGCCGGACCCGGCGCCGGTGCCGGCCCTCGACGAGGCGGGCACGGCGACAGGTCTTGCGCCACCGCCGTGACCCGCGCTGCCCGGGTTTCGGGGCCCGGGCGGCGGTCGCCCGGCGGCGGTGCCTGGTGTCGGAGAGATGCATACGGTGCTCGGCGCGGACCGCGCGTGCGGAAACGAGCAGCCCGTGCCCGTCAGCGCCAGCAACCGCGTAGGGGTGGATGACACCGAGGTCGACGCCAGCGACCCGAGCCGGGTCCGGACCTGCGTCGGCCGGATACACGGTGACGGGAACCTCGGCGGTGACCTCGACCCACAACCGCCCGCCCTCGGCCAGCAGGGCCACGGACCGGACCTGCTCGACCGGGTACGGCACCGCCCGGTCCAGGCGCAGCCACAACGGCGCCGCACCCTTCGCGGTCGGTAGCCGCAGTCGCCGCCCGTCCAAGGTGAACGTGCCGTGGTAGTAGCGGACCGGCAGCAGACCGCGCCGCTTGCGCGGGAACCGTGCGGACAGGTCACCGGCCTTGCGGCGTTTCGCCGCCGTGAACCAGGCGTCGGAGTACCGGCGTAGCACCGACCGGGCCCCGGTCGTGTCCAGGTCACCGAAGGTGCCTGGACCGGCCGTGGACAGCTCCCGGCACAGTGCCTGATACGACACCACCGGCGGCGCCTGATGCCGCCACCGCCAGTGGTTGACCTCCAGCACACACGCCCACACGTCGCCGGCCGAGCGCAGCAGCCCGAAACACCGCTCCCTCTGACCACGCGTGACCCGCAACCCGACCCGGCAGGTGCGGTGCACCACCCGGGCAGCAGCAGGATCACGACGGCGAGGCATACGAACACTCAAGCACAGGGGTACGACAGAAAATCCCGGCCAACGTTCGTGGACACAGCACTAGCGGGCCTTGCCATGGCAGTGCCCCTTGCGTAACGTCATGGGTCGCTTGGTCCGGTTCATGCTCACAGCAGGTGACGCCGGGCAGGCTCGCTGAGTCGTGCACGCACGAGCCGGGGACCCACCGCATGTCTGGGGTGAATCCGCGGGCCGACGGCCTGTGGTAGGGCGACCTTCGCGCCCGAATCCGTCAGCTGACCCGGTAGGCGGACGCGTAAGGAGAAGTGTCTGTGCACAGCCGTTACCCCCATCGCCGAGGTCCTCGCAGGGCGCGTGCCTGCTCGTCCGCGCGCCGAGCGGCGTCAACAGGACGCTAGTGCCGCCTGCTGTCACGCTGCGGGTGGTCACAGTCGCGTAGGTGCCGGCCGCTCCGTTTGCAGCGGCTACTGACGCAGTGCGGCAGGGAGCCGCAGGCCCGTGGCCTGTGCGCCATCCGTCCGGCTGCTGAGGTGGCGAGCTGGCCTGTGCGCTGCGCGTTCGCGCCGCGCACGTCACTTCTTGCTGCCCGATGGCTGTGCATCGCGTGTCGTCGCACGTCATGCCCGTATCGATCGCCCTGCTCCGGGCTACTGGAGACTCGTTGTGAACCTTGAATCCGTACAGCCGCAGTCCCACCGCGCCGGGGATATCCGCCGGCCGCGGATGGCGGTGACCATGTGCGTGATGCTCGCCGCGGCGGCCGTGGCCGGCATCGTGCTCAGCCAGCTCGGCGATCCGCCGTCTGGGCGCACCGCAGCGGCGGGCGCGGCGCTGACCACGAAACCACCGAAGGCCGACGGGGCGGCGCCGTCCGCGCCGACGACGATGCTCCTCAAGTACCAGTTCCAGCTGCAGCCGAACTACTACTTCTGCGGGCCGGCGGCCACCCGGATCGCGCTCACGGCAGCCGGCCACGCCGTCAGTCAGGACGAGGCCGCGGCCATGCTGGGCACCACCACCAACGGGACGAACTCGGCCCTCGACACCACCCGCGTACTCAACCAGGTGCTCGGGCACGGCCGCACGCTGTACCAGACCAGAGAGATCCCGGTCTACCCGGCAACGCCCGCGCAGGCCGCGCAGCTTCAGACCGACGTGCTGACCACGGTCGGCGGCGGACGGGCAATCGTGGCAAACATCGCCGGACACGTGACCGACACCGCCGGTGCCGTGCACGCCTACGAAGGCGGTCACTACCTGACGGTCGTCGGATACCGTGACGGCGGCGGGACGGTGAAGATCGCCGACCCGGCCGACCCGAGCGGGGACGGCACCTACTGGCTGAGCACTCCCAAGCTGGCCGACTGGATCTCCTCGCGCGGCTACTCGTATTGATTCCCGGCATCGCCGATCAACTGACGGTGGCAGGGCGGCGTCGTGGTGGCCGGCCGTCGTGGGCTCAGTCCTGGCGTCCAGCGTCCTGTTCGTGGTCACGATGTGGGTGTCCGGTGGCAGTCTGCGCGGCGCGTTGCCGGGCGGGGCGGCGATGGGCATGCTCAGCCATCGACCCGCACTGAAGCGGCGACCGGTCAGGCTGCCGGGTGAGTTCCTGGTCGGTGGTGTGGAGCTCGCATAACGCCACCCGGTTCGGGAAGCATGCCGTGGATGCCCGGGAGTGTGGGATTGCGTCGAGTCCGGCTGTGGAACGGATTGCAGCGCCGAGGTCACGCCGTCCGGGCGATGACGCCCGCGTTCGGTATGACCGCATCACAGGGGTAGCCGCTCAGGGCGATGCAGCTCACCACACCGAGTCGAAAGAGTCTGTGCGCCATGAGGCATTACACCCGAGGCAGCGCCGTGCTGGTGGGCGTCGCCCTCACTGTCACCGTCGCGCTCACCGCTTGCAGTGACACCGCAAGCGGTGGCGGTAGTCCTACGGCACCGAACAACGGCAGCGTCAGCGTCAGCGTCAACCCCACCTTCAACAACGTCGACGCGGTGTTCGTCCGGATGATGATCCCGCATCACGAGCAAGCCGTGGAGATGGCCGCCCTCGCCGAGACGAAGGCGACTGATCCGGACGTCAAACAACTCGCCGCCAAGATCAGTACCGGGCAGAAGGCGGAGATCGCGACAATGAAGGGCTGGCTGGTCGCCTGGGGCCAGCCGACCACGATGCCGAGCTGTCCCGAGATGCATTGCATGCCGAGCAACATGATGCCGCATGGAGCATCGCCGAACGGCATGATGCCAAGCGGGATGATGCCGAGCGGGATGATGCCGAGCGGGATGATGCCGAGCGGGATGATGCCCAGCGGGATGCCGACGATGCCGGGCATGATGTCGAGCGCAGACATGGCAAAGCTCAAGGCGGCGACCGGCACCGACTTCGACAAGCTGTTTCTCCAGATGATGATCGTTCACCACCAGGGAGCGGTCACGATGGCCCAGGCGGAGCTGACCCATGGAACCAACCCGGACGCCAAGGCTCTCGCCGGCCGTATCGTGAAGACACAGCAGGCCGAGATCGCTGCGATGCGGCAGATGGCCGGCCAGTCGCAGTAAAGCCTCGTCCGCTTTCCCCGACGTCGGCGTCCTCCTGCTCTCCCAGCACGTGGAGACCCACCTCGCGATGCGGCTCATACCCGATCAGTACGAACGTGGGCCCCGGGAGAGATCCTGGGGCCCACGTCGTCATGTATTCCACGCTCACTCGGATTGTGACCCGGCTGTTCGCTGGCGGGTGCCATCGCTCAGACGGGAGCCGTCAGTCCGACCGGGCGCGGGCGTGGATGCTCCCACTAGAACAGCGTGCTCACCGGCGACCCGAGTACAGCTGCGTCACGTGGTCGGCGCTGAGCTCGTAGCCGTACAGGCGGAAGTCGTCGATCAGACCGTCGAATCGGGGGTCGCCCCAGCTCGTCCCGCCGATGAGGTTGGCCGTGGTGTTGCCGCCCACGCCCACGTTGCCGATGCCGATGGGGAAGTTGGTACGGGTGCCCTGGAGCACGCCATTGAAGTAGATCTTGCCGGTCGAGCCGTTCATCGTGAACACCACATGGGTCCACTGGTTGAGCGGCAGGTCGCGGCCGGAACCGAGCGTGAGGCGCTCCTGTGCCGGGTTTCCGGCCGCCTTGAAGGTGGCGCCGAAGCCGGTGGTTCCGCTGTTCGTGCCCGACTGGAGCAGGAAGAACGTGTCCGTGCTGCTGCCGATCTGCAGCAGCGGCACCCAGTTCGGGAGGGTGTCCGGACGCGCCCAGAAGGACACGGCGAACTGGTTGGTAAGTCCGGACTGGATGTTGTCGGGCAGCTTGACCTGGTTGCCCGAGTTGGCGGCGCCGCCCGGCAGCGACACCGCGCTGCCGAACCGGCCGGCTGCCCAGGACGTCGTGCCCTGCAGGGTGGCCGCACCGACCGACGTCTTCGTGCCCGAGTTCGCGGCGGCGGTGCCGGTGTTCTCGTTGAAGGTGTAGCGGACGGCGCTGCCTTCGTTGTACATCGCCGTCACCTGCGCGGCGTTCAGCGTTGACGTGTACACCCGGACGTCGTCGATCAGACCGTCGAACGCGGCGTCGCCGTACCCGTTGCGGCCCAGCCAGTTGTTGGCTGTCGGGCCGATGCCGGCCATGGTGACCGTCAGGTCCGTGCGGGTCGCGATCGCCACGCCGTTGAGGTACAGCGTGCCGGTCGAGCCCTGACGGGTGAAGGCCACGTGGTTCCACTGGCCGGCGACCACGTCCCGGACAGGAGTGGCATAGACCCGCTCCTCGGGACCGGTCTTCGCCTTGAAGGTGGCGGCGAGCCCGGTGTTGCCGCTTGCCTGGGTCTGCATCTGGATGTGGAAGTAGCTCCCGGCGGAGCCCAGCCCGTCGCCGATGTGGAACATGCTGGTCCAGTTGCTCTTGGTGTCGGGGCGCACCCAGAACCCGGTGGTGAAGTTCGTCGCGTTCTGCAGCAGGTTGTCCGGCAGGTCGACCGCGTTGGCGGTGCTACCGCCGGGCAGGTTGATCGCCTTGCCGAGGATGCCGTTGGTCGACCAGCCGGTGGTGCCGGTCAGGACGGCCGCGCCGACCGAGCCGACGGTGCCGGTGTTGGCGCCCGTGGTGCCCGTGCCTTCCTCGAACTCGTAACGGATCGGGACACCGGCGGCCGGCGGCGGCGGGGAGCAGTCGGCGCTCAGCAGCCCGGCGGCGTAGGCGAGGCCGTTCTTCATCTGGGCGCGCATGTAGGGCTCGCTGTAGGCGGTGCCCTCGTGGCCCATGGAGGTGTACCAGGAGCGGCCGGAGTCGATCTTCTGGCACCAGGTGAGCGGGTGCGGGGAGCCGTTGGCGCCGCCGCCGTAGGACGACTCGTCGGCCTCGATCAGGGTGCGGACGTTGGGTGCGGGGTTGACCACCCAGTCGTACCACTCGTCGCTGCGGGTGATCGAGGCGGTGACGCCCTGGACCAGCGGGTGGCTGGCGTCCGAGACGAACACGCGACCGGGGCGAACGCCGGGGTTCTCCGGGTGCCCCTCGGAGACGGCGCCGACGAGGCGGTAGTAGAACGGGTTGACGTCGTGCTCGCTCTGACCGACCGACCATCCGGCGTAGTGCATGCCCATGTAGCCGCCGCCACCGCGGATGTAGGCCTCCAGCGCGCTGCGCTGGGCCGCGTCGAACAGCACGCCACCGGTTTGCGCGAAGACCACGGTGTCCTTGGTGGCGAGGTTCGCGGTGGTGAAGGCCGCGGGGTCGTCGGTCTCCTGGATGTCGACCGGCTGGTTGTACTGCGTGCCGAGCTGGGTGGCCAGGTCACGCACGGCCTGCCGGGCCTGCACGTTGGAGGCGTGGAAGTTGGTCTTGTAGAACAGCAGCACGGTGAGCCGGCCGTCGTCGGCCGGAGCCGCTAGCGCGCCGGCGTTGGCAGCAGCGGACGCCGCCGATCCGGCAAGCATGACCGACGCGACGAACGCCGCAGCGAGCGGGGCGAACACTCGCCCCCGCCATCGATCGGTATGCGCGAAGAGGGGAAACGGGGAGGACCAGCGGCGCACTTTCATGAGACATCCCTTGGGGTTCGGCATGGCGGATACCACCACCAGTAGGACTGAACGTGAACACTTCTTAACACAAAAGCGCGAACTGCGTCTATGTACTCGAACCAAAATCTATCGAGTTCTCATACGTGAACAGATACTGGATGGCGATGGTGCGGCGGTTCGCATGGTGCATCGCCCGGCCCACCACTTGACTGCCGATCTTCACGGTGCCGATCCGTCCTCTGTGGACGGTGTTTGCCCGGTGCGCGCCTCTCGACGGCTGCACTGGTTCGAGCTCTCCGTGGGCTGGTACCGGCCCGAGGCCAGCGGGCACCCAGCTGCTGCGACGGGATTGTCCGACCTTGTTTGTCTGGCGCAGCGAGCAGTGTCGGACAACCCAGGCCGCCCACATGCTGATCGGGCAACCCCAGCGGCACCAACCAGGGGCCGCGAATCAAGAACAACAAGGCGAACCGGCCCGATGCCGGTCGCCCCGATGAAAGGGATTCCCGGTGGGAAGAGTCAGTCGACGAGTCGTCATGTCGTTCATCACCTGCGCCCTTGCCGCAGCAGGCCTCACCGTCGCTACCGCATCTCCGGCTAGCGCTGCCTGCAGTGCCACCATTGCAAACCCTGCCCGTGGCACGATCTCCGGCAACTACTGGGTGTACTCCACGGGTGCGACCCAGGGCTGCGGCACTGGACCATGGGAGGTCGTGCTCTTCCGGTCCCGCTGGTACGGCTGGGAGGAGCTCGACAGGACCTCGCGTTGGAGCAACGACGGTTCGAAGACCGCATGGTGGGACTGCGACGGCACGCATGACTACCGGGCGCTGCTCCAGAAGAACGGCGTCAACTACAAGTGGTCGTCAACCCTCACCATCAACTGCTGATGGCCTCCAGGGCCGACCGCTGTCGCTCCGCGAGGCGGTCGGCCCCTGGTCGCCGCACCGTTCGCCTGCCCCGACGGTGGCGACAGTGATCGTCCAGGGCGACCAACACCAGCGGTTGAAAAGCCACGCGGGCCCGCATACCCCGAGAGTGGGCGGGAAGTGTCATACGGGCGCACGAACCACGGAGACGCCATGAAAGCGAACACCTCGACCGAAACCGTACTGGTAGCGGAGCGGTGCTGGGACGGGCTGGCCGAAACACCGTCCGGCCACACCGAGGTCCTGGTTCGCGGCGGGCGCATCGTCGAGGTCGGCGACCGGGTCGGGCGTGGCACCGGGCAGGTGGTCGACCTCGGCGACCGCCTGCTGCTGCCGGGCTTCATCGACTGCCACATGCATACCACGGTGGATCCGTCGGCACTGCTCACCGCGTTCGTGGCCGACCCGGCCACGGTCATCACCCTGCGGGCCCTGCCGGTGCTGCGGGATCTGCTCGACCGCGGGTTCACCACCGTGCGCGACCTGGCCACCTTCGCCGCCGAGCCGATCACGATCTACCTCCGCGACGCCCTCGCCAACGGCCTGATCATCGGGCCGCGCATGCTCGTGGCGCCACATCTGATCTCGGCTCGCGGCGCCCACGGGGACATCTCCACCCTGCTCGCACCCGAATACGGCCGCGAGATCGGCGTGCTTGCCGACGGCGCCGCCGCCCTGACCCGCGCCGTGCGCGAGGAGATCCGCACCGGCGCGGACTGGATCAAGTTCGGTGCCACCGGCGGTTTCGGCACGCCCACCGACGACCCCGGGCAGGCCACGTATACCCAGCAGGAGATGGATGCCCTGGTGGCCACCGCCACCGACCTGGGCGTTCCGTGCACCCCGCACGCCTACGGCGACGAAGGTGTCGCCCGTGCGGTCCGGGCCGGGGTGCGCTCCGTCGAGCACGGCAACCTTGCCTCTGCCGAGACCCTGTCGTTGATGCAACGGCGCGGGGTGTTTCTCGTTCCCACCCAGTTCATGGTCGCCGACGCGCTGGACCACCTCGACGACGAGGACTACTGGCGGGGCAAAGACCCCGACGAGCGGGAGAAGTTCAGACGCTATGCGGACCAGCTGCGTGACAGCGCCCGCAACGTCGCCGCCAGCGACGTGCAGATCGCCTTCGGTACCGACGCCGGCATGTTCCCCCATCATCGGAACTGGAGAGAGTTCCCCGCCATGGTGCACACCGGCATCAGCCCGCTACGGGCGCTGCGTGCCGCCACCAGTACCGCTGCCGACCTGCTGCAACGGCCCGATCTCGGCCGGATCCGGCCCGGTGCCACCGCAGACCTGATCGCCGTCCGCGGCAACCCGTTCGACGACATCGACGCCACCAGTGGTGTCGACTTCGTCATGCACGACGGCGTGGTACATCGCCCAGTCGCCATGGCATGAACCATGCGGCTGATCGACGTACACTGCCGAACTCCCTGTGCCGTGCCAATTCCTGCACAGGGCCTGTGAGCCGGCCTTCTTTCGCTGCGGTCAGACTGCTCGGCGGTGCCCGTGGTCAGGCGGACCGTGAAGGCAGCATCCAGTGGCCGCGGGTCGACCAGCCGAGCAGCCGCCGGCGGTCCGGAGCCGCCGTACCGTCAGGGGGGAACGTCCCGCCGGTGACGACGTGCTCGAGGCCGCCGATCGCGGGCTGGAGCCGGATCTGCACGTGGAACGGCAGACCGTCGGCGTCGCTGCGGACCGTCCGGACGAACTCGGCGGGATCGGCTCCGGGCATCGACAGGTAGAACACGAGGTGGCGCCAGGCGTACGCGATGTCCTTGACGATCGGCAGCGGATGTGGGCTGGCCGGCACCTGCGCTGCGAGGGTCTTCGCCTTCACGTATGCCCGCCACGCCAGCGTCGCCCAGTCGCCGGCCGGACGGACGCCGGCCGGCCCGACGAGGGTGGCGAGGTTGTGGGTGGTGAGGATCTGCGCCTGCTCGATCACCGTGCCGTTGGCGGCGACCGAGCCCGAACCGGTCGATCCGCTCGCCCGCGCCCGCTCGCCGCACAGCGCGTCGAACGTCGGCGACGTCCGGGCGCCGTACCTTCCGTTGCGGACGTCGTCGACAGCCGTGAGGGCGGCGTAGTCGATGCCGTAGTAGCGCTCGTACAGGCTGCCGGTGAGCAGACCGCCGGCGATCTGCGCGGCGGCGAGGTACTTGCCGGAGAACGTCCCCATGAAGATGTCGGCTGCCAGCTCCTCGACCCAGGGCAGCCGCAGACCGGTCTCGGCCCCGAGCGCGCTGAGCTCACGGACCAGCGGGTTCGGCAGTACAGTCGCCGGAAACGCATCCAGGGTGAGTTCGCCGAGCCGGCGCAGGGCTCCGGCTGCGGCACCGCGCGTGTCGGCGTCGGCGTGCCGGTGGGCCTGCACCGCCCGCACCCACGGCAGTTCCTCCAGGCGCACCTGGTGTTCGAGGTTGAGCAGCAGCAGCGACCGGCGGTTGCGGAAGGCGCGGTAGGTCGCCGTCATCAGCTGCTGCAGCGCCGGGTCACGGTATGCGGCGGCGGTGCTGGCCGCCGCCAGCTGCGGCACGAGCACGGCCAGGACCTCGGCCGACGGGACGACACCGGCGTCGAGGAGCTCCTCGACGGTGCCGGCGGCGGCGCGACGCACGGCGGTGCCGAACGCGTCGGGGACGGCTGTTCCGACCGGGATCGCCGCATCGGGTGCCTCGCCGGCCTCGACCGGCCGCAGGACGGCGTCGACGTCGCTGACCCCGACGTCCTGCGGCAGGGCGGCCAGGCGCGCGACGACGACCCGGGCGATCCCGTGGTGGGTCGGCACGGCGCCGATGGCAGCCTGCTCGGCGCGCAGCGCGGTGTGCGCCGGTGAGCCGGGCGCACCACGACGGCGCACCATGCTGTCGACCGCGTGCTGCAGCAATCCCCGGGTGCGCGGGTCGAGACCTTGCCCGGTGAGGTGCTCGGCGAGGGCGTTGCGCAGAATGGCGAGGTTCTGCTTGCGGTTGCGGTGCTTCGTGCAGTGCTGGTGCCGGTCGGTGAGTGCGGTGTAACGCGCCAGCAGCGTGCGGGAACGGGCCGTCCAGGCCTCGTCGGCCCGCTCGGCGACCCGGCCGTCGACGACGGTGGCGAGCCAGTGGGTGAGCAGTTCGTCGGCGAACGGGTTCCAGACCGTGAGCGCCTCGCGCATCGCCTCGATCTGCGGGTTGGGGCGGCGGGCGGCAAGCTCCTCCCGGACCTCGCCCGCGCTGTGCCGCCACACGATCGACGGGTCGGCCGGCGCGGAGTCCGCCGGCTGCGGCGCGAACCGCAGCCGCCCGGCGAACGGCGCGATCTCCTCCACGACCGCCGACGCGGCCTCGTCGTCACCGGCCCGGACCAGCCACGCGACGGTGAGCAGGGCCGCCTCCTCCGGCAGGTCCACCCGGTACGCGCCGGTGTCCAGCAGCGTCCACAGATCGGTCAGGCCGTGCTTGCTCAGGTGGTGGCGGAACAACTCCGCTCGGTCGGCGGCGACACGCATCCTCGTGGCGAGCGCCTGCTCGTGCGGCAGCAACGGGCCCTCGGCGGCCGCCGACCCGGTTGCGAAGCCACCCCGGACGACACCCGGCGTGACCCACGCCGGCAGGTCCTTGACCGGTGTGCGGGATCCGATCGTCAGCTTCCCGTCCAGGACGCCGCGCAGCACGGCGCCCCACCGCTCCATGCGGCGGTCGGCCCGGCGGCGCGTGTCAGCGTCCTCGTGCGTCGTCGCGGTGACGAGCGCCCGCGCCAGCTGGTCCACGGCGTAGCCGAGGTTGACGCCGGTCGGTGCCCCCGTGGGGGAGGTGGTCGGGTCCGGGGTGGGGTCGGTGTTCGCGGCCATGCCAGCGTGGCGGGCCTCGCACCCGCACCCACCGGGGCCAAGCCCGGCGCTCTGTCTCGTTGAGCTACACGCTGTCGTCGTGCGTCGCCGACGTGGCGGGAGTCGCACCCGCACCCACCGGGTTACGAGCCGGCGCTCTCCTGACTGAGCTACACGTCGCTGCCGACATGGCGGGAGTCGCACCCGCACCCTCCGGGTTACAAGCCCGGTGCTCTGCTGACTGAGCTTCATGTCGAGGCCGACGCGGCGGGACCTGCACCCGCGCCCTCCGGGTTGAGAGCCCGGTGCTCTGCTGCCGAGCTCCACGTCGTCGCGATCCCGACCATACAAGCCTGGTGCTCTCCGGTCGTCCCGTTTTCGTTACGGAGACGCATTCGTGAAGACATACAGCTTGAAGCCCCGCACGATCGCGGCGGCCGTGTCCGGGCTCGCGCTGGCCGCCCTGGCCACGGCGGTCGTCATCGCCAGACCGGCGCCGTGGCGGCCGGGGCGTCGACCACCTTCGGTCTGCTCGGCACCGGAGCCGCGACGACACCGACGCTGACCTGCACCAGCGCATAGCACCCTGCCCGCCCGCCGCCATGCAGCGAAGCGCGGCGGCAGTTGTGCGGGAGACGTCGCCCGGCCTGCTCGAAGCGCATCCGATGGCTGACGGATCAGACGGCGAGGCGGTAGCCGCGTTTGATCACGGTGTGGATCAGTTCGACGCCGGGGACCGACCGGCGCAGCCGCGACACCGCCATCTCGATCGCATGGTCGTCCACGTTGGTCAGGCCGGGGACCTGCTGGCGGAGGTCGGCGCTGGACAGCACGTCGCCCGGCGCCCGGGCGAGCGCCCGCAGCACGTCGACGGGTCCCTGCTGGACCGGGTACAGCCGGCCGTCGAGCAGGATCGCGTGCCCGCGCACCTCCAGGGTCAGGGCGCCGACGGTGGCGTGCACCGCCCGGTCCAGCACCGACCTGGCCAGCAGCGCGGCCGTCTCCTCGTCGAACGGCAGCGGCGGCACCGACGGTGCCACACCGTGCCGGCGCAGCACCCCGGCCGCGAGCGGGCCTCGGCTGACGGTGACGACGTGGGTGCCGAGCTGGTCGGTCAGCGCCGGCAGCCGGCCGTGGTCCGCGGCGAATCGCAGCACGTGTCCGGTCGAGAGCGGGTCCAGCCAGGCGACCGCGTCGAGCTGGCGGCGGCTGATCAGCTCGACCGCCCGGCGCAGGCCGACCACGTCGTTCGGCGGCTCGGACCGGAACGTCGGCACCTCCACCACGGCGGCGCCCCGGTGTCGCAGTGTCTCGCACGCCTCGGCCTGCACCGGCGCGTCGAGCTGGGCCACCACGTGCCGCCCGGCCGGGGCGTGGGTCAGCAGGTGGCGGAAGAGCTCGTCGGCGGACCCGGCGGTGGTCGACAGGATGTCCCGGAGTCCGAAGCCGCGCAGGGCGTCGGCGGCGCGGGCGTCGGCGGCGAGCAGGCGGGCGGTGCGCAGCACCCGCAGCAGGCGCTCCGGGTCGGGGACCGCCTGCAGCCACGCGCGTATCCCGCCGGCGGAGGCGGCGAGGACGTCGTCGACAGGCCCGGCGAGGACCTCGGTCGTGGCCCGGGTGATCGCGGCACGGTCGGGCTGCGGGACCGCACGGACACCCTGGACGGAGACGATCCGGGCGCCGTGGCCCTCGAGGAGGTCGGCGAGGCGGTGCCGGCGCCGGTGGCTGATCACGGCGACGGTGAAGCCGGCCAGCAGCGACGGGTCCGCCGGGTGCTGCACCGCGACCTCCTTTCCGGGTCCGGCCGGGTCCGGATCGTATGCCGTCGGATGGTCGTAGGTCACTGTTTGGCAACATCCGGTCGGGTGTCGATCATCGGGGCGGGCCGGCCGTGCAGGTGGACGCGGTCGGGGATCGGCGGGCCCGGTCATTAGTGATCTTGTGAGGCGCTTTGCAGAAGGGTCACACGCCGCCGCGAACCCTGGTGCGCGCCGCCGCTGAGGACGAACACTCGTGGTGACACGCGGGCACGTCGATCGAGGGGGTGCGGATGGGACACAACACGCTGCTGGTCCGGGAGGCCGACCTGGGCTCCGCCGCGCGGCAGCCGGTGAACCTCTTCGCCGCCGTCCTCATCGACCACGGCGGCAGCCTCACGCTCGAGGTGTGCGGCCAGCAGATGCCGGTCCCGGGGCTGCGGCGCCACCTCGACCAGACGCACCTGCAGCAGCAGTACAGCAGCCGGCGCGTGCTCGTCGAGATCCGGCCCGAGCACCTGCACGACGCGTCCGTCGGGCTACCGCCCGGAGCGGGCCGTGCCGGCCGGACGGCGTCAGTGCTGCACGGCACCGTCCGAGCCGTCCGGGTGGACGGTTCGGACCGCATCCTGGACGTCGAGGTGGCCGACGCGGCCGGCTGGCAGCCGGCACCGAGACTGGCGGCGCGCGTGGACCCGCGCAGCACCGCCGAGGCCGGCGACGCGGTCATGCTCGCCGTCGACCTCCGGCACCTGCGGGTGTTCACCGCCGACAGCGACCCGCGGTGACGAGGCCGCGATGCTGAGACGGTGGCGCGGCACCGCCGCCGGGCTGTGCTGCACCCTGCTGCTCGCCGCCGGCTGCTCGGCCGGCGCGGCCGCCGCGACGGGCCGCTACACCGGGCAGTCGGTCGAGGTGGTGGGCAGCTGGACCGGCGCCGAGCAGGCGAACTTCGAACGGGTCCTGCGGGCCTTCGGCGACCAGACCGGCGCGCGGGTGCGGTACACCTCCGGCGGCAGCGACCTCAGCGTGCTGGTGTCGTCCCGGCTCGGCAGCGGCAACCCACCGGACGTCGCGATGATCCCGCAGCCGGGAGTGCTCGCCCAGTACGCCGCGAGCGGCGCGGCGAAGCCCGTCACGGGAGCGGTCGCCGCCGCGGTCCGGGCGAACTTCTCGCCGCAGTGGCAGCAGCTCGGCACCGTCGGCGGGCAGCTCTACGGCGTCTACTTCAAGGCCGCGAACAAGTCCGTCATCTGGTACCGCGCCGACGCGTTCGCCGCCGCGGGGGTGGGCCCACCGGCCACCCTCGACGAGCTGACCGAGGTGTCGCAGACCCTGGTCGACTCCGGCACACCGGCGATGACGGTCCCGGGCGCCGACGGCTGGCCGCTCACCGACTGGTTCGAGAACGTCTACCTGCAGCTCGCCGGCCCGCAGCGGTACGACCAACTGGCCGCGCACGAACTGCCGTGGACGGACCCGACCGTGGTCGAGGCGCTGCGCACCATGGGCCGCTACTGGGCGGCGCCGCAGTTCCTGCAGGGCGGCCCCAAGGTCGCGCTGCAGACGACGTTCACCCGTTCGGTCGCGGACGTCTTCGGCGCGAGGCCGACCTCGGCCATGCTGTACGAGGCGGACTTCGTCACCACCGAGATCGCCAAGCTCGGCGTGTACCGGGTCGGCAGCGGCGCCCGGCACTTCGCGTGGCCGTCGCTCGCCGGGACCGGCCACATGGTCGTCGCCGGCGGTGACGCCGCCGTGGCGTTCACGGACCGGCCGGTGACGATGGATCTCATGGCATACCTGGCGTCGCCGGAGGCGGCCGCGATCATGGCGGGGCGGGGCGGGTTCCTGTCGGTGAACCGGAACCTGGACACGGCCGTCTACCCCGACGCGACCACCCGGGAGCTCGCTGAGACGCTGCTGCACGCGGAGACGCTGCGCTTCGACCTGTCCGACATGACACCCCGCAGCTTCGGCGGCGGCAACGGCGCGTCCATGTGGCGGCTGCTCCAGGCGTACCTCGCCGCACCGGCGAGCGACCCGGCGGTGGTCGCGGCCCGGCTCGAGGACGCCGCGGCGAAGGCGTACGGGGCGGCGTGATGGGGCGCACCGCCAAGTTCTCGACCGCGGCGTGGTTCCTGGCGCCCGCCGTCGTGATCGTCGCCGTGCTGCTCGTCTACCCGATCGGGCAGACACTGTGGCTGAGCTTCCACGACGCCGGCGGCCGAACCGCCGTCGGCGCCGCCAACTACGCCGACATCCTCACCACCCCGCAGATCCGCCGGGCGCTGCTCAACAACGCCATCTGGATCGTCGTGGCGCCGAACCTGGTCCTGGCCGTCGGGCTGCTGGTCGCGTTCCTCGCCCAGCGGGTCCGCGGTGCCACCGCGGTCCGGGTGGTGCTGTTCATGCCGATGGCGATCTCGCTGGTCTCCGCCGGTGTCGCGTTCCGCCTCGTGTACGACGAGAGCCCCGACCGCGGTGCGCTCAACGCCGCCGTCGTCACCGCCCACGACGCGGTGCGGCCGCCGTCGCAGTACCACGGCGCGCGCCCACGCGACGAACGGGCGCTCGTGCCGGCGGGCGGGGCGCTGCAGACCGCTGGCACGGTCACCGCCGGCGAGAACGTGCTCCTGCCGCTGGTCGGGCTGGCACCGCAGCGACTGCCGACGCAGGCCCGGCAGGCCGGCACCGGTGGGGACGGCGGCGCCGGCGTGCACGGCGTGGTGTGGTCCGACTTCACCGCAGTCGGCGGCCGGTCCGGCGCCATCGACACCGGCGAGCGGGGACTGCCGGACATGGCGGTCGAGGTGATCCGCGACGGCGCCGTCGTCGCCCGGACCCGCACCGCCGCCGACGGCACCTTCAGCGTGCCGCAGTTGCGCGGCGGCGGCTACGTCGTGCGGCTCGCCGCGGACAACTTCACCGCCCCGTTCGCGGGCCTCACCTGGCTCGGCCCGGCACTGATCACCCCGGCGCTCATCGGTGCGTACGTGTGGATCTGGGCCGGGTTCGCGATGGTCCTGATCACCGCGGGGCTCGCGGGCATCCCGAAGGAGACCCTCGAGGCTGCCCGCACCGATGGCGCGGGGGAGTGGCAGATCCTGCGCCGCGTCACCGTCCCCATGATGCGGCCCGTCGTCGTGGTCATCCTCGTCACCCTGACCGTCAACGTCCTCAAGGTGTTCGACCTCGTCCTGGTGCTCGCCCCCGAGTCCGCGCAGGGTTCGGCGTCGGTCGTCGCGCTGGAGATGTGGCGGTCGTCCTTCGACCACATCGGCCGCGGCAGCGCCCTCGGCGTGCTGCTGCTCGTCCTGGTGCTGCCCGGGGTGCTGTACAACGTGCACCGGCTGCGAAGGAGCGAACCATGAGCCTGTTCGCCGCGGTCGAGGCACCCGAGCTCGTGCCCGCCGGGACCGAACCACCCCCGCCCGCGCCGAGCCGCACCGCCCGGGCCGCGCGCCGCTTCGCCGTGACGGCCGCGCAGGTCACCCTGTTCGCCGTCGGACTGTGGTGGCTCGTCCCCACCGTCGGGCTCGCGACCGTCAGCCTGCGCGGCCCCGCCGCCAACAGTGGCGCCGGCTGGTGGACCGTCCTGACCGAGCCCACCCAGCTCACCCTGCGCAACTACCGCGGTCTCGTCGCCGACGGCCGGCTGACCCACGCCTTGTGGAACACCGTGCTGATCTCGGTCCCGGCGACCGTCCTCGTCGTGGCGATCGGCGCCGTCGCCGCGTACCCGCTGGCGTGGCTGGCGTTCCGGGGCCGGCACGCCGTCATGCTGAGCCTGGCCGGGCTCGTCGCCGTCCCCGTCCAGACGGCACTGATCCCCGATGCGCGGCTGTTCGACGCGTTCGGTGTCGCCGGCACCATCCCCGCGGTCGTCGCGTTCCACGTCGCGTTCGGGCTTCCGTTCGCCGTCCTGCTCCTGCGCAACTTCTACCTGGCCATCCCGCCGGACCTCATCGAGGCCGCCCGCATCGACGGTGGCAGCGAGGCCGTGATCCTCCGCCGGATCGTGCTGCCGCTGGCCCGGCCGGCGCTGGCGTCGCTGGCGGTGTTCGAGTTCGTGTGGGTGTGGAACGACCTCATCGTCGCACTGGTCTTCGCCCGGCCCGACAACGCGCCGATCACCCTGGCGCTGCAGGAGCAGATGCGCTCCTTCCCGTCCAATGTGGACGTCATCGCACCCGGTGCGTTCGTCTCGATGGCCGTGCCGCTGCTGGTCTTCTTCCTGTTCCAACGGTTCTTCCTGCAAAGCACCGTGGCCGGCTCGCCCCGGTAACGACGCCACCTGTTCCCCGCCCGCGGCGGCCGGTCGACGACGACCCGCCGGCCGTGCTGCGTCCCCACCCCACCCATTCGACGGGAACGACGATGCACCAGCACACCCGCACCGCCCGGCGGCTGCCGGTCCAACCCGACTGGTTCCGGCGAGCCGTGTTCTACGAGGTCCTCACCCAGGCGTGCTTCGACTCCAACGACGACGGCTGCGGTGACCTGCTCGGCCTGGTGTCCAAACTGGACTACCTGCAGTGGCTCGGCGTCGACTGCATCTGGCTGCCACCGTTCTACGACTCGCCGCGCCGCGACGGCGGGTACGACATCAGCGACTACACCGCGATCAGCCCCGAGTACGGCACCGTCGAGGACTTCGTGACCCTGCTCGACGAGGCGCACGCCCGCGGCATCCGGGTCATCACCGACCTCGTCCTCAACCACACCTCCGACGCCCACCAGTGGTTCCAGGAGTCCCGCACCGACCCGTCCGGCCCCTACGGCGACTTCTACATGTGGCGGGACGACGACACCGGCTACCCCGACGCCCGGATCATCTTCGCCGACACCGAGACGTCGAACTGGACGTTCGACCCGGTACGGCAGCAGTTCTACTTCCACCGTTTCTTCCACCACCAGCCGGACCTCAACTACGACAACCCCGTCGTCGCCGACACCATGCTCGACGTCGTGCGCTTCTGGCTCGACCTCGGCATCGACGGGTTCCGGCTCGACGCGGCGCCCTACCTGTTCGCCCGTGAGGGCACCGAGTGCGCCGGCCTGCCGGAGACGCACGAGTACCTCAGACGCATCCGGAAGATCGTCGACGACGAGTACCCGGGCACGGTCCTGCTCGCCGAGGCGAACCTGTGGCCGACGGACCTCGTGGAGTACTTCGGCGACGCCACCGTCGGCGACGAGTGCCACATGGCGTTCCACTTCCCGCTGATGCCCCGCATCTTCATGGCGGTCCGCCGCGAGTCCCGGGTGCCGATCTCGGAGATCCTCGCGCAGACCCCGGCGATCCCCGACAACTGCCAGTGGGGCACGTTCCTGCGCAACCACGACGAGCTGACCCTGGAGATGGTCACCGACGAGGAGCGCGACTATCTGTACAGCGAGTACGCCCAGGACCCCAGGATGCGGCTCAACCTCGGCATCCGGCGGCGGCTCGCGCCGATGCTCGGCAACGACCGGAACCAGATCGAGCTGTTCACGTCGCTGCTGCTGTCGTTACCGGGGTCGCCGGTCATCTACTACGGCGACGAGATCGGGATGGGCGACAACGTCTACCTCGGCGACCGCGACGGGGTGCGGACCCCGATGCAGTGGAACGTCGACCGCAACGGCGGGTTCTCCCGCAGCGACCCGAGCCGGCTGTACCTGCCGATGAACAACGGCTGGGTGTACGGCTACCAGTCGGTCAACGTCGAGCGGCAGATGGAGGAGCCGGCGTCGCTGCTGCACTGGACCCGCAAGATGCTGGCGATCCGCAAGCGGCACACGGCGTTCGCCCTCGGCGACTTCACCGAGCTGACCGGCACCAACGGCGCCGTGCTCGCGTTCCTGCGCCGGTACCGCGACGAGACCGTCACGCGGACCGCTGCCGGTCACGCTGCTGACAGCGCCGAGGAGGTGCTGTTGTGCGTGCACAACCTGTCCCGGCACCCGCAGCCGGTGCAGCTGCCGCTCGGTGACCTGTTCGCCGGTCACGTGCCGGTGGAGCTGACCGGCGACACGACGTTCCCGAGCATCGGGCGGCGGCCGTACCTGCTGACCCTGCCCGGTTACGGCTCGTACTGGTTCCGCATCGTCGCGCCGGGCCGGAACCGGGGCGGTGCCCGTGGCCGATGAGGACACCGCCGACCTGTTCGAGGCGAGCCTGCTGCTGCTGGCCGGGACCGCGCCGCTGCGCCATGCGACGGCGGCGCGGCGGCGCACAGACTGGGAGGTGGTCGCCGCCGCGTGGGACGGCGCGCCACTGCGGGTGGAGTTCGAGGCCGAGTACGCGGCGGCCAGGTTCGCCGAGGTGATACGGGCCGTGCCCGAGGTCGACTGCTGGACGGGCCGCCGGGAGGCGGGCATCCGCCGCCGCTACGAGACGTTCGTCGTGGACGTCGCGGCGGCCGAACCCGGCAGCGTCCTGGCCCGCTTGCAGGACGAGTGGACCCGGGCCGCCGACCTGCTGCTCGGCGACGGTGCCGCGGACGAGACACGCCTGCGGACCCGGGCCGTGGCGGTCTGGCGGTGCGCGCTGCTGACCGGGGCGCCGCGGCACTCCCGGGCGGGGCTGCGGCTGCGGGCACCCGACGGCCGGTCGTTGCGGCTGCTGATGCGCTCCGCGCAGGTCCTCGGCGTCACCTGCGAGGCGCACACGGGCCGGGGCCGGCAGATCCTCTCCGTCGGCGGACGCGGCGCGGTGACGCTGCGCTCCACCACACGGGCCGCGTCCTGAACGGTGCCGGCCACCGCCGCGATGGAGGCGGTCGACGTCTACCGGCAGCTGTCCGGTGCCGATCGCCGGTACCTGCCGCACGTGGCGGCCGCACTGCAGCACTTCGGCCTCGTTCTCGGGGGTACACGGTCAGCGCGAGCGGGCGCACCGGCTCGTGGCGGAGGCGACCGAGCTGTATCGCGTCCTCGCCGGTGCGGACCCGCGGACCCATCGGCGCAACCTGGCACTGTCGCTGACGAACCTCGGCAACCAGTTGGCGGAGGACCGGACCGGGCGGTCACGTGAGGTCAGCCGTCGGCACCGCCGGCGGCGGCCTTGCGGGCCCGGTACGCGCCGACCGCCGCCTTGTTCCCACAGCTGTTGTCGCAGAAGCGTTTCGAGCGGTTCTTGGACAGGTCGACGAAGACATCGCCGCAGCCCGGGTAGGCGCACACGCGCAGCCGGCTCAGCTCGTTGCCGCGGACCACGTCGACAAAGGCCATCGCGGCCTCGACGGCCATGCGGTCGGCCAGCGGCGCGTCGGACGGCGTGGCGTGCAGGTGGTACGCATACCCGTCGTGCTTGACCAGCTGCGGCAACGCCTGCCCCGCACGGAGCAGCTGGTTGACGATGCCGACGACGCGGTCCTCCTCGGCATGCCAGAGCTCGCGCAGCCGTGGCCGCAGCGCCCTGACGTCCGCCAGTTCGGCGTCGGTGCGCTCGTGCCGACCGGTCCAGCCCTGCTCGGCGAAGAACGCGTCGAGCGCGGCGACGTCACCCAGCAGCTCGCCGTCGCTGCCGTCGGTGTTGATCAGTGCGGCGGCAGCGATGAGCGCGATCTCGGTGTCATGAGCGAAAACCATCTTGACCCCTGTCGCCCGTGTACCTAGTGTCATGAGTGTAGCCGCTATAGCTCATGACATCGACCGAGGGGGGCGTCATGCAGCGCCGACACACCGCCGGGCTGGGGCTGGCCCTGTTGTCCGCCGTCACGTTCGCGACGTCCGGCACGTTCGCCCGGTCGCTCATCGACGCCGGCTGGTCGGCCGGGGCCGCCGTCGCCGCCCGCGTCGGGGTCGCCGCCCTCATTCTGGCCGTCCCGGCCGTGCTCGCGCTGCGCGGCCGCTGGCACGTGCTGCGCCGCAACCTCGGCACGCTCGGCCTGTTCGGCATCCTCGCCGTCGGCGCCGCCCAGGCCTGCTTCTTCAACGCCGTGCAGTACCTGCCGATCGGGGTGGCGCTGCTGCTGGAGTACCTCGGGATCATCCTCGTCGTCGGCTGGATGTGGGCCGCGCACGGGCAGCGTCCCCGCCGGCTCACCGTCGCCGGCGCCGTCACCGCCGTGCTCGGGCTCGTCTTCGTCCTCGACCTCACCGGCAACGCCGACCTCGACCCGGTCGGTGTCCTGTGGGGCCTGGGCGCCGCCGTCGGCCTCGCCGGCTACTTCGTCCTTTCCGCGCGCACCGACAACGAACTGCCCTCGGTCGCGCTCGCCAGCGGCGGCATGGCAGCCGGTGCGCTCGCACTCCTCGCGCTCGGTGCCGCCGGAGCGATGCCCCTGCACGCCACGTTCGGCCCGGTGACCTTCGCCGACCACAAGGTCAGCTGGCTGGTACCCCTCGCCGGGCTGTCGATCGTGGCGGCCGTCGTGTCCTACGTCGCCGGCATCGGCGCGGCCCGCATCCTCGGCGCCCGACTGTCCTCATTCGTCGGGCTGACCGAAGTCATGTTCGCCGTCCTCATCGCCTGGGCGGTCCTGGGCGAGTTGCCCAGCATGATCCAGCTGGTCGGCGGCCTGCTCATCATCGGCGGCGTCGTGCTGGTCCGCATCGACGAGTTCCGCACCCCCGAGCCGCAGACGCCGTCGGCAAAGCCGACCGACCCGGTGCCCGTGGCCTGAGCGACGACGCCGGCATGCCGACGCGGTGCCGACCCCGATCCTGAGCCGAGCCCCACGGCCGCGTCCGTCCTGCTCCAGGTCCATCGCGCGGCTGAGCTCTCCCACCTGGTCAGGTCGGCTCGCAGCAGCTCGTGGTGGGCGACGATGTCGCGTTCCGTAGCCGGGGCCGCATGTCGATGGCAGGTTGCGGTCAAAGCGGTTGCCGGGTATCGACCGGCGCGTCCCCGCCGGGAAGTCTGGCCTCCCGCCGGGTTGACAACCTGCGCGCCGGCACGGAGGGTGTGTAGATATAGCGCTTGCGCGCACTATAGTTGCACAACCTCTGATCCGGGACACGGGAACGGAGTACCGCCATATGACTGACACCTACGATGTCGTGGTGCTGGGCACCGGCGCGGGCGGCCTCGCCGCCGCGGTCACGGCCGCGGCGCTGGGCGCCTCGGTCGGGATGTTCGAGAAGACCCCGACCGTGGGCGGGACCACGGCCGTGTCCGGCGGTGTTGTGTGGGTCCCCGCCCACGAGCGCCCGGACGCGCCGGTGCCGCTGCCGACCCGGGACGCGCTGGCCTACCTGGGCGCGCTGTCCAACGGCACGATCGACGAGCACCTCGCGGAGGTGTTCGTGCGCTCCGCCCCGGTCGCCGTCGAGTTCCTGGAGACGCACACGCCACTGCGGCTGTCGGTCACCGCCGGGTTCCCCGACTACAAACCCGAGCTGCCCGGCGGCAAACCCGAAGGCGGCCGGTCGCTGAGCCCCGCGCCGTTCGACGCCGCCCGCCTCGGCGAGTGGGTCGACCGGGTGACCGCGTTCCCCGACGACTACAGCAACGTCGGCTTCGACGCCGAGACGCGGGCACGGATCTGGGGCGACCGCGCCACCGCGAGTGACGGCGTCGCCGGTGACGTCCGTGTCGCCGGCGCCGCGCTGGTCGCCGCGCTGCTGCGCGGGCTGCTGGACCTCGGCGTCGAGCCGCAGACCTCCACCCGCGCGGTCGACCTCGTCGTGCAGGGCAACACCGTGACCGGCGTCGTCGTCGAAGGGCCGCACGGGCGCCGGGTCGTGCACGCCCGGCGGGGCGTCGTCATCGCCACCGGCGGGTTCGAGTGGGATCGTGCCCTCGTCAAGGCGTTCCTGCGGGGGCCGATGAACGGCCCTACCTCTCCGCCGAACAACGTGGGCGACGGCCTGCGGATGGCGATGCGGGCCGGGGCCGCCCTCGGGAACATGGCCGAGGCCTGGTGGGTGCCGATCGTGCGGATCCCGGGCGACACGTTCGGCGGCGAGCAGCGGCACCGCAGCGTCAGGCTGGAGCGCACCCGCCCGCGCACCATCATGGTCAACCGGCACGGGCGGCGCTTCGCCAACGAGGCCGGCGACTACCACAGCCTCGGCGGCGCGTTCCACCAGTTCGACCCCGCGCGGTTCGAGTACCCGAACCTGCCGGCCTGGATCGTGTTCGACCACGAGCATCTCGTGCGCTACGGGTTCCTCGGCGTCACCGCCGACGACCCGGTGCCGGCCTGGTTCCACCGGTCCGCGAGCATCGCCGAGCTCGCCGGCGCCGCCGGCATCGACGGCCCGGCGCTGCGGGCGACCGTCGAGTCGTGGAACGGGCACGTCCAGCAGTTGCGTGACCCGGACTTCGGGCGCGGGCAGAGCGCCTACGACGGGCACTGGGGCGACACCACCGCCCCGACCGTCGCGGCGCGGACCCTCGGTCCGATCGACTCGGCACCGTTCTACGCCGTGCGGGTCGACATCGGCTGCATGGGCACCAAGGGCGGCCCGCGCACCGACGACAACGCGCAGGTCCTCAACCTCGACGGGCAGCCGATCGGCAACCTGTACGCGGCCGGCAACGCCATGGCCGGGACCACCGGCATGGCGTACGGCGGCGCCGGCGGCACCATCGGACCGGCCCTCACCTGGGGGCACCGCGCCGCGCACCACGCCGTCACCGGTTCGAAAGCGCCGATGGCATGACGCGGCAGCCGGCGGTCCACCGCCGAACGATCGTCGTGGACGGCCTCACGACCGGGTTCCTGGAGGCGGGCGAGGGCGAGCCCGTGGTGCTCCTGCACGGCGGGGAGTTCGGCGCCGACGCCGAGCTTGGGTGGGAGCGCACCATCGCGGCGCTGGCGGACCGGCACCGCGTGGTCGCCCCGGACCAGCTCGGCTACGGCCGGACCGCCAAGGTGATCGACTTCGTCGACGGCAGGCGGATGCGGATCCGGCACGTCGCCCGCCTCTGCGAGGCGCTGGGCATCGAGTCCGCGACGTTCGTCGGCAACTCCATGGGCGCGGTGAACCTGCTCGCCGACGCCACCTCCGACGCCCCGATGCTGCCCGCCCGGGGCATCGTCGCCATCTGCGGTGGGGGAGAAATCCTGAGCAACGAGCACGTCGACGCGCTCTACGACTACGACGCCACCCTACCGGCCATGCGCCGCCTGGTCGCGGCGCTGTTCCACGACCCCGCCTACCCCGCCGACGACGACTACGTGCGGCGGCGGTTCGAGTCCAGCACGGCGCCCGGAGCCTGGGAGGCCATCGCCGCCGCCCGCTTCCGCCGGCCGGGCGCCGCCGCCCCCGCCGCCGCCCCTGCGCGCGGAGCGCCGGACTACGGCCGGATCACCGTCCCGGCCCTGTTCGTCGAGGGTGGCGCCGACAAGCTCAAGCCGGCCGGCTGGGCCGGGCAGCTGGCCGGTCAGGTCCGCGCCGGCCGCAGCGTCGTCGTCGAGGATGCCGGTCACTGCCCGCAGATCGAGCGGCCGGCCGTGGTCAACCGGCTGCTGCTCGACTTCCTGGCCGGCCCGGGCGGCGGCGCGGTCACGGGTGGTCCAGGATGAGCGGGCCGCCGCAGACCGGCGACTACACGGACCTCATCCGGCTCGACGGCCGGGTCCACGTGGTCGTCGGCGTCGGGCCGGGCATCGGCCGGGAGTCCGCCCGGGCGCTCGCGGCCGCCGGCGCCGTCGTCGTGTGCGTCGACGTGGACGAGGACCAGGCCGCCGCGGTCGCCGCGGAGGTCGGTGGCGCCGCCGCGGTCTGCGACATCACCGCCCCGGATGAGTTCGCCGGCGTGCTGGCCGACGCCGAGCGCAGGTTCGGCCGTGTCGACGGGGTCACCGACGTCGTGGGCCTCGTGCGGTGGAAGCCGCTGCCCGACGCCGGTGACGACGACTGGCGATGGCAGAGCGACGTGGTCGCCGCGCAGGCCGTGCGAGTCCTGCGGACCTCGGTGCCGTATCTGCGGCGGGCCGGCGGAGGATCGCTGACCTACATCGCGTCCGTGTCCGCGTTCACCAGCGCCCCGGGCCACGGCCTGTACGGGATGGCGAAGGCCGCGCTGCTCTCGATGGTCCGCACGGCCGCGGTCGAGCTCGGACCGCACGGGATCCGGGTGAACGCGGTGTCGCCAGGCGCCACGCTCACTCCACGGATGGTGGCCGACCCCCGGTACGTCAGCGCGAACCGCGCGAACGCCGAGCGCACGCCGCTGCGCAAACTCGCGCAGCCGGGCGACATCGCCGCCGCCGTGCTGTTCCTGTCCTGCCGGCTGGCCGGCCACGTGACGGGCCACGACCTCGTCGTCGACGGCGGTCTCACGAACACCTGGCCGCTGGCGCTGCCGGCGGCTTCGTGACGGCCGTGTGGTCCGGCCGCGGGTCGCGCTGATCGCGCCCGGCGGGCCCGCGGCGACCCGCGGTGGACCGAGTCTCAGCCTGGCAGCGCCTCGCCGACCTGGCGGGCCGCCGCGAGGATGGACGCCTCGGCGGCCTTGGCCTGGTCCTCGCGGTAGGTGATGAGATTGAGGCAGGCGCGCGGGCTGCAGTTCGGGATTGGCGCCGCGACGCCGTAGCAGCCGATCTCGATCTCGCCGACGCTGGTGGCGTAGCCGCGCTCGCGGGCCAGCGCAACCTCGGCCGGCTCGCCGGCCACCTGCGGCCCGGCGGCCAGCAGCGCGTAGCCGGCCGCGCCGCGGTTGATGGGGGTGCGCATCCCGGCCTTGAAGGCGATGTGGTGCGACGTGGTCGTCGGCTCGACCAGCTCGATCGACACCGCTTCCGCGCCGTTGGCGACGAAGAGGGACACGGTGCAGCCGAGCTCGTCGGCCACCTCCCGCATGACCGGAATCGCGAGCTCCCGCAGGGTGGGCAGGTACGCGTCGGCGAGGGTGGCGAGGCGGGGACCGGCCCGGTAGAAGCTGTCGGCGCTCTGGCTGACGAAGCCGAAGTCGGCGAGGGTCTGCAGGAGCCGGTAGGCGATCGAGCGGTGGACGCCCAGCTCCGTGGCGAGCTGCTGGATGGTCACGCCGTTGGGCGACTCGACCACCGAGAGCAACGCACGCAGCCCGCGGGCGAGGGTCTGGCTGCCCACCTGGGTGCGCCCCGTCGACTGTTCCGTCATGCCACATCCCCTTGATCGAGCCGGTCCGCCGGACGCTGGCGGGCGGACCCACAGCTTCCCACGGGAGGTGTCTGCCGTTGACCGGCTCTACCGGCCGTGCGTAACCTTCGTACAAATAACGAGCAGGCTGATGTAAATAACGATACACCCCGACCCATCTCGGGTCGAGAGGGGACCCGCCATGCCACTCGCGCTGTGTACGACATCCCACTCGCCGCTGATCGGCCTCCACGACCCGGATCCGCAGGTGCGGGCCGAGGTCGACGGGGTGCTCGCCGAGGCCCGCGCGTTCGTCACCGGCTTCGCCCCGGACCTGGTGGTCGTCTTCGCCCCCGACCACTACAACGGCTTCCTCTACGACATGATGCCGTCGTTCTGCGTCGGGGCGGCGGCGAGTTCGGTGGGTGACTACGGGCTGCCGTCGGGCCCGCTCGACGTCGACCGCGACACCGCTTACGCCATCGCCACCGCCGTGCTCGACGCCGGCGTCGACGTCGCCGTCTCCGAGGACATGCAGGTCGACCACGGGCTCGTGCAGCCGCTGACCTTCCTCTTCGCGTCCCTGACCGCGGTCCCGGTGGTCCCGGTCTTCATCAACTGCGTCGCGGAGCCGCTCGGGCCCGCCGTGCGGGCCCGGCTGCTGGGCGCCGCGGTGGGGGAGGCGGTGCGGGAGCTCGGCCGCCGCGTCCTCGTCGTCGGCTCGGGCGGGCTGTCGCACGACCCGCCGGTGCCCCGGCTGGCGGAGGCGCCGCCCGAGGTGGTCGAGCGGTTGAAGCACGGTCGCAACCCGACCCGGGAGCAGCGGGCGCAGCGCGAGGGCCGGACCATTGCGGCGGCCCGTGACTTCGCGGCGGGCCGTGGCCCGTTCCGCCCGCTCAATCCGGCGTGGGACGCGCTCGTCCTGGACTCCCTCGCCGCGGGCGACTTCGCCGCCCTGGACGGTCGCGGCAACGACTGGTTCGTCGAGGAGGGCGGCCATTCGGCGCACGAGGTCCGAACCTGGATCGCCGCGTACGCCGCCCTGGCCGCGCAGGGCCCCTACGAGGTCCGCTCCCGCTACTACCGCGCGATCCCCGAGTGGTTCGCCGGCTTCGCCACCACCACGGCACTGCCCCGCTGACCGGGGGCTGACGGAGAAGCCGCCTCACGGCCCGGCCGTGGGGCGGCGCCTCACGCTGCCCGTGCACCCTGCGTGACCTGCGGAGAACGGCTCGAAATGATCCCTTGACGGCTCGGGATGTCGCTCGTTAACGTTCGACTATCGCAACAACATGTGCGATAGATACACGAGGTGAAGATGCGCGACGTTGAGTTCCCCGCCGTGACGCACGAGCCCGCAGATGTCCCGCAGCTGGACACCGCCGGTGGCCGCGTCGACGTCGTCGTGGTCGGCGCCGGCCCCGTCGGGCTGACCCTGGCGAACATCCTCGGCGCGAGAGGCATCCAGGTGCTCGTCGTCGACGAGCGGGCCGCCCTGATCGACTATCCCCGCGGGGTCGGGATCGACGACGAGTCCCTGCGCACGTTCCAGTCCATCGGGCTCGCCACGCAGGTCCAGCGGCACACCATCCCCAACCAGATTCTCCGCTTCGTCAACGGCAAAGGCCGGCTGCTCGCCGAGATCGCACCCAGCGGCCAGGACTTCGGCTGGCCCAAGCGCAGCGGCTTCGTCCAGCCGCTCGTGGACGCGGAGCTGCTCGCCGGTCTGGTGCGGCACGCGTCGGTCGAGGTCGCCTGGCAGCTGCGGATGGAGTCGTACGAGCCCGGCGGCGACGCGGTGACCGTGCGGCTGCAGGGGACCGGCGGCGAGGCCCGGGAGGTGCGGGCGCGGTACCTCGTCGGCTGCGACGGCGGCCGCAGCAGCACCAGGCAGCTGCTCGGCACGACCTTCGAGGGCACGACCTCCTCGACCCGCTGGGTCGTCGTCGACATCGAGAACGACCCGCTGGGCTCGCCGAACAGCTACGTGGGCGCCGATCCGGCCCGGCCGTTCGCGTCCATCTCGATCGCGCACGGCATCCGCCGCTTCGAGTTCATGGTGATGGCCGAGGAGACCGACGAGCAGGTCGAGCGCCCCGAGTTCCTGCACCGGCTCCTCGCACCGTTCGTGCCCCGGCCGGCGGAGGTCCACATCATCCGGCACCGCGTCTACACGCACCACTCGCGCATCGCCGGCACCTTCCGCAAGGGCCGCGTCCTGATCGCCGGCGACGCCGCGCACCTCATGCCGGTCTGGCAGGGGCAGGGGTACAACAGCGGCATCCGCGACGCGATGAACCTCGGCTGGAAGCTGGCCGCGGTCGTGGCCGGGCACTGCGGCGAGGACCTGCTCGGCACGTATGACGCGGAGCGCCGGGGACACGCCAAGGCGATGATCGACCTGTCGACCACGGTCGGCCGCATCATCTCGATCCGCAGCCGCCCCCTGGCATGGCTGCGCGACCGGGTGGCCGGCGCCGCGTCGCTGCTGCCGTCGCTCAAGCGCTACATCGTCGAGATGCGCTTCAAACCCATGCCACGGTACGAGAGCGGCGCGATCGTGCCGGCGGCGAGCCCGCAGTCGCCGGTCGGCCGGCTCTTCATCCAGCCGCAGGTGGAGACCCTCGAGGGCACGGTGTTGCTCGACGACGCCCTCGGCGCCTGGTTCGCCGTGCTGTGCTGGAACAACGACCCGACGGCGATCCTCGACGACGAGGCGCTGCACATGTGGCGCGGGCTCGGCGCCCGGCTGGTCGCGATCGTGCCGAAGGAGCAGCTCGGCCGCACCACCTTCCCGCCGGAGGTCCTCGTCGTCGGCGATCTCGGCCGCCTGAAGACGTGGTTCGACACGCACACCGAGTCGGTGGTGTTCCTGCGCCCCGACCGCTGCGTGGCCGCCGCGTCGATCGCGCAGGAGGCGTCGGAGGTGTCGCGAAAGCTCGCGAACGCGCTGGTCCTCAGCGGGCCGCGCCGGGCCACGGTGGAGGTGACCGATCATGGCTGATCGCAACGGGTACGACCACACGGTCGACGTCCTGGTCGTCGGCTCGGGTGCCGGCGGGCTGACCGCGGCGCTCACCGCCGACGCACGTGGACTGTCGACGCTGGTGGTCGAGAAGGCCGACCGGTTCGGTGGCTCCAGCGCACTGTCCGGCGGCGGGCTGTGGGTGCCGGGCGCGCCGGCGCAGACCCGGGCCGGCGTCCACCTGGACCGCGACGACGCCCTCACCTACCTGCGGCACATCACCGAGGGCACGGTGAGCGAGGCCCGGCTCCAGGCCTACCTGGAGCACGCCGCCGCCATGCTCACCTTCCTGGAGGGCACCAGCGAACACCTCCAGTTCGTGTGGAAGCCCGGCTACCCCGACTACTACCCCGAGGCGCCCGGCGGCTCCACCGAGGGCAGCGTGATCAACATCCCGCCGATCGACCTGCGTCGGCTCGGCGCGGACGCCGCGCTCCTGCTGCCCCCGCACGCCGTCGCGCCGAGCGGCTTCTGGATCGGGCCCAACGAGCTCGTCGACTTCTACCGGCTGCGGCAGACCTGGAAGGGCAAGCGGGTCTTCCTCCGCCTGCTCTGGCGGATGGTGCGCGCGCGGCTGTCCGGCGAGCGGGTCGTGACCATGGGCCAGGCCCTGATGGCCCGGCTGATGCTCGCGTTCCGCGAGAAGCGGCTCGACCTGTGGCTGGAAGCACCGATGACGTCGCTGATCACCGACGGGACCGGCCGGGTCGTCGGCGCCGAGGTCAGCCACCGCGGGACGGTGCGGCGGGTCCGCGCCCGGGGCGGCGTCATCCTGGCCTCCGGCGGGTTCGACCACGACCCGGCGCTGCGCCGCACGCACCAGCCATTCGCCGACCCCACCCTGAGCCTCGGTGCCACCACCAACACCGGCGACGGCATCGTCGCCGCCCAGGCTGCCGGCGCGGACACCGCGCTCATGGACAACGCCTGGTGGTACCCGGCGGTGGCCTGGGGCGGCGGGCGGGTGCAGTTCAGCCTCAACGAGCGGATGATGCCGGCCCAGTTCATCGTCAACGGCGCGGGCGACCGGTACATCAACGAGGCCGCACCCTACGAGGACTTCGGCCACGCGATGATCGCCGGCGAGGCGGCCGGCGTCCGGCACATCCCGTCCTGGCTCATCACCGACGACTGGTGCTGGCGGCGCTACGTCGTCTTCGGGCACCTGCCGCTGCCCAGAATCCCCTTCGCGCCGGTCCCGACCGGACGGAAGCTGCCCCGCTCCTGGCTCGCGTCGGGCTCGGTGGTGACCGGCCGGAGCATCGACGAGCTCGCCGAGCGGATGGGGGTGCCGGCCGACCGGCTCCGCCGCACCACCGAGCGCTACAACACGCTCGCCGAGGCCGGCCGCGACGACGACTTCCACCGAGGGGAAAGCGTGTACGACCGCTACTACAGCGACATCACCTTGCCCGTGCCCAACCTCAGACCCCTCGGCGCCGGCCCCTACTACGCCTTCGCCCTGATCCTGTCCGACCTGGGCACCAACGGCGGCGTGCTGACCGACGAGCGCGCCCGCGCACTGGACACCGGCGGTGCGGCCATCCCCGGCCTGTACGCGACCGGCAACGTCGCCGCCACGATCATGGGCCGCAGCTACGCGGGAGCGGGCGCCACCCTCGGCCCGGCGATGACGTTCGCGTACGTCGCGGCCAACGACATCGCGGTGCACGGGGTGACCGGATGAGCCGGGGATACGCCGGACGGAGTGTCGTGGTCACCGGCTGCGCGTCGGGCATCGGCGAGCGCCTCGTCCACCTGCTGCACCGGCGCGGCGCCCGGGTGACCGGCCTGGACCGGACCCCGACGACAGCGCCGGTCGCCCGGTTCGTCCGCGTCGACCTCGCCGACTCCGCCTCCATCGGCGCGGCGGTCGAGGCGGTCGGCGGTCCCGTCGACGCGCTGTTCAACGTCGCCGGCCTGTCCGGCGCCGCCGACCCGGCAACGATCGTCGGGGTCAACTTCGTGGGCACGAGGGAGCTGACCGAGGCGCTGCTGGAGCGGATGGAGCCCGGCGCCGCGGTGGTGAGCACCGCGTCGATCGCCGCCTCGCACTACCTGGAGCGGCGCGAGCTGGTCGCGGGGCTGCTCGCCACGCGGGACCGGGCCGAGGCCACCCGCTGGTGCCGGGACCACGCGGCCGACATCGGCACCGGCTACGCCGTCTCGAAGGACGCGATCGTCTGGTACACGATGACCCGCGCCGTCGCGCTCGCCGCCGGTGGCATCCGGATCAACTGCGTCGCGCCGGGGCTGACCGCGACCCCGATCCTCGACGCCTCCCGGGCGGCCCGCGGCGACGCCTTCCTCGAGGCCATCCCGAAGCCGCTGGGCCGGGTCGCCGAGCCCGAGGAGCAGGCGAGCGTCCTGGCGTTCCTCAACAGCGACGACGCCAGCTACGTCAGCGGGCAGGTGATCTGGGCCGACGGCGGATACCTGGCCGGCGTCGCCACCGGGCAACTGCCGCACCGCACAGGAAGCGTCGGCACCGCCGCACCGTCAGGAGACCGACCTTGACCGAGATCATCGCTGGACTGACCACGGGCGCGATCTACGCGATGGTCGCCCTCGGCTACAACGTGACCTTCCTGGCGTCCGGCGTGCTCAACTTCGCGCACGCCAACCTCATGGTCCTCGGGATGTTCGTGGCGTACTGGGCGCACAGCATCGGCGGCCTGCCGACGGTGCTGGTGTTCCTGATCGCCTTACTCATCGCCGGCGCCGTCGGGCTGGTCGAGGAACGGTTCGCCATCCGGCCGCTGCGCAACACGTCCGGCAGTGCCGAACTGGTCACCATGATCGGCGTCGCCACCGTCATCACCGGGGTCATCGCCGTCGCCTTCGGCACCGACGCGCTGCGCGTGCCGTTCTTCGGACCGGAACAGACCGTCGTCCTGCTCGGCGGCCGGGCACAGCCGCTCGACCTGATCATCGTCGCGGCCGCCATCGTCCTCGCGGCCGGGCTGCACCTGATCACCCACCGCACCAGGGTCGGCCTTGCGGCACTGGCCCAGACCGACGACCGCGAAGCGGCGCAGCTGCGCGGCATCAACGTCGGCGGACTGTCGATGTGGGGCTTCGCGGTGGCGTCGGCCGCCGGCGGCCTGCTCGGACCGTTGCTGGTCTCCAAGACCTTCGCCGCGACCTCGCTGGCGCTGGTGCTGGCCGTCAAGGGCTTCGTCGTGCTGGTGCTCGGCGGGGTCGGCAGCCACCGCGGGGTGCTGATCGCCGCCTTCGGCATCGGCCTCATCGAAGCGTTCGGCGCCCGCTACATCGGGCCGCTCTACCGCGACGTCGTCGTCTTCGGTGTGTTCGCGGTCGTGCTGCTGGCGTTCCCGCAAGGACTCTTCGGCGATCGGAAGGTGAGAGCGGTATGACCCAGGGCACTGCGGTACGCCCCCTGGCCGGTGCGTGGGCCGTCGCGGTCGGGCTGATCATCGCCCTGCCCTGGCTCGGCGCGAGCGGCGCGACACTGCGGCTCGTCACCCTCGTGGCGATCCTCGCCCTGGTCGTCAGCGGGCTCAACCTCACGCTGGGGTACGCCGGCGAACTGGCACTGGCGCAGGTCCCGATCTACGCGGCCGGCGCCTACGCGACCGGCTACCTGGCGACGGCGGTGATCAACGACCTGCTCGTCGCGATGGCGGCCTCCGTCCTCGTCGCCGTGCTCGTGGGCGTGGTCACCGGGCTGCCCGGGCTGCGCCTCGGCGGCTGGACCCTCGCGATCACGTCCTTCTTCGTGGTCCTGCTCATCCCGTCGATCGTCAACGCGTTCGGCGACCGCCTCGGCGGCTACGAGGGAATGATCGGCATCCCGGCACCGGCGGTCTTCGGCATCGACCTCGACGGCCCGGCGTTCTACGTCGTCGTCATCGCCGTCACCGCGCTGTGGTTCGTCATCTTCCGCAACATCGCGGTGTCCCGGCACGGCGCGTCGCTGCTCGTGCTCAAGCAGAGCCCGATCCTCGCCGCCGCCGTCGGCACCTCGCCGCACGGCACCAAGATCGTCGCGTATGCGATCGGCGCGGTCCCCGCCGGGATCGCCGGTTGCTTCGCCGCCTACGTCGACGCCTACCTGTCGCCGCTGACCTTCGGGCTCGAACTGTCGATCATCATCCTGGCCGCCGGCATCCTCGGCGGGCCGACGAGCGTGTACGGGGCGATCATCGGCGCGGCGATCATGCAGATCGGGCCGCTGCGGGTGACCGTCTTCGACAAGTACGCCCTCGTCGCGTACGGCGTCTTCCTCATCATCGGCGGGCTGCTGCTGCGCAACGGGCTCGCCGGCGTCACCACCAGGCTCGTCGGCCGGCTCAAGGTGCGCCGGCGCCGCGAGGCGGCGACCGCCGACCCGCACGCGGCCGACGGCACGGCGGTGGACCTGCCCGCCGTCGACGGTCAGCCGCTGGCGGTGCGGGGCGTCACCAAACGGTTCGGCGGCAACCTCGCCGTCGACGGGGTGTCGTTCGACGCCCTCCCCGGCCAGATCACGGCACTCGTCGGGCCCAACGGATCCGGCAAGACCACGATCATGAACCTGATCTCCGGGTACTACAGCGCCGACGCGGGCACGGTCACGCTCGGGGACCGGGTCGTCTCCGGCCTCCCCGCACACCGGGTGGCCAGGCGCGGCGTCGGCCGGACGTTCCAGACCCCGCTGATCCCGCAGGGCCTGACCGTCGCCGACACCATCATCACCGGCCGGCTCGGCAGCCACCCGGTGTCCCTGCTGGCCACCGCGCTGCGGCTGCCGCGGCACTGGAAGGCGCTCGCCGAGGAGCGCCGCGGCAGCCGCGAGATCATGCGGGCGCTCGGGCTGGACCGGTATGCCGACCTGCCGGCCGCGGAGCTCGCGCTCGGCACCCGCCGGCTGCTGGAGCTCGGCCGGGCGATCGCCGGCGGCAGCGCGCTCGTGCTGCTGGACGAGGTCGCGTCCGGGCTCGACGAGGAGGACATCCAGGGCCTGGTGCGGGTCCTGACGAAGATGCGGGCCGCCGGCGTCACGGTGGTCCTCGTCGAACACAACTTCTCACTCGTCAAAGCGGTCGCGGACAGCATCGTGGTGCTGGCCGAGGGGCAGGTCATCGCGACCGGCACACCGGCGCAGATCGCCGCCGACCCCACGGTCGTGCGGACCTACCTGGGTGCGGGCGGCGAGATCACCGGCACGCGGGTGACGGCCGAACGCACCGCCGGCGAGAAGGCGGGCCAGGCATGAGCACGTTGGAAGTGCAGGCCATCGCCTGCGGCTACGGCGACCTGCGCGTCGTCACCGACGCCACCCTCAGCGTCGACGCCGGAAGTGTCACCGCGCTGCTGGGCCGTAACGGCGCCGGCAAGACCACGACCCTGCGGGCCATCGCCGGGCTGAACAGGATCACGTCGGGCCGCGCCACGCTCGACGGCGCCGACCTCGCCACCATGCCGGCCTACCGCCGGGCCCGGGCCGGCATTGCCTACGTCCAGGAGGGCAAGCGCATCTTCCGGTCCCGCACGGTCGAGGAGAACCTGCTCCTGGGCACGTACGCGGCCAGCAGCACCACGCGCGGCCGCGAGCTCATGGGGGAGATGTACGAGCGGTTCCCGCTGCTCGCCGAGCGGCGCAAGCTCCGGGCCGCGCAGCTCAGCGGCGGCCAGCAGCAGATGCTGGCCATCGCACAGGCCCTGATCGCCGACCCCCGGGTCCTGCTGCTCGACGAACCGTCCGCGGGCCTCGCACCCGCGATCGTCGGGCAGGTCCTCGACGTCATCCGCGACCTGCGTACGCGCGGGCTCGCCGTCCTGCTGGTCGAGCAGGCGGTGGAGTTCGCGCTCGCCGCGGCCGACCGGGTCGTGGTCCTCAACCTCGGCCGCACCGTCCATTCCGGTCACGCCACCGATACGGGCCTTCGCGAGGCGATCCAGCGCGCCTACATGGCCGAGGACGTCTTGTGACGGGCCACACCCCCGCCCCCATTCCCCCCGAAAGAGGCAAGGTCATGCAGTCATCCGGAAGGTCCAGCAGATACCGCTCGCTCCTCGCCGCCGGTGCGGCGCTCGTCCTGCTCACCGCGGGCTGCGGCGACGACGCCGCCGACAAGGGCGCCACCGAGAACTTCGACGTGCTGTTCATCGGTGGCGTCACCGGCCCTGCCGCGACGACGGTCGCGGCCACCACCAAGGCGCTCGACGCGGCCGCCAAGTCCATCAACGAGAACGGCGGCGTCAAGGGCCGCAACGTGGTCATCAAGGTGAAGGACTCCCAGGGCGACGCGCGCCGCGCCGTCAGCCTCCTACAGGAGGAGCTCTCCGGCAACAACCTGCCCGACGTCGTGATCCCCAGCGGCACCAGCGCCGAAGCGCTCGCCATGGTGCCGCTGCTCACCCGCAGCAAGATCACGTCCGTGGCCTTCGGCGCCAGCCCGCTGCTCAACGACCCGCAGAAGTACCCGTACCACTTCCAGAGCGTGCCCAACAGCGCGGCCCAGCTGACCGGGCTGCGCAAGCACCTGGAGTCCAAGGGCGCCAAGCGCCTCGGCCTGCTCGTCTCCCAGGACGAGTACGGCAAGGGCGTCGTCCAGGCGGTCAAGACCCAGCTGGAGGGCAGCGGCATCGAGGTGAAGAACTTCGAGTTCGTGCCGACCGACATCGACCTGTCCGTCTCCTACCGGCGGATGCTCGACGCCAACCCCGACTTCGCCTACATCGACACCACCGGCGACGCGGCGACCCGGCTGCTGCAGGCGCGGGTCCAGACCGGCGCCGTGAACATCCCGACGATCGCCGGCAGCGGCATGTCGCTCACCGCGGGCGGTCCGTTCAAGTACGGCTCCCCGGAGGCCAACAAGAACCTCGAGATCCTCGTGTTCAAGGTCGAGGTCGCCGTGCCCGAGGCGCAGCAGTCCCCGGTCTTCAAGGACTTCCTCACCCGGTACTCCGGCGGCCAGCCGATCCAGAACAGCCTGTCGACGCCGTCCCTGGCCTGGGACCAGCTGCGCCTCATCGCGGCCGCCGCGTCGAGCGACGGCGCGCTCAAGGACCTGCCCACCTCGCTGGTCCAGGCCGTCTACAACCTCAAGGTCCCCGACGGGTACTGGCTCACCGAGAAGCAGTACACGTTCACGAAGGACAAGCACACGCCGACGCCGACGCCGGACGACTTCCCGTTCATTCCGTCCTCCGCCCAGGTCAACGGCCAGTACCAGGTCGGTTCCTAGCCACTTTCCGTCCCCGTCGAAGAGCCCGGAAAGGACAGCGATGACACTCTGGACCGACCTTGCCACGACCGCCTTCCGCGTCCACACCGTCCAGGTCGGAGCGTGGTCGACGCGCGTGCTGGAGGCCGGCACGGGTGAGCCGCTCGTCCTCATGCACGGCACGGGCGGTCACCTGGAGGCGTACGCACGCAACGTGCCGGCGCTCGCCGGACGCTTCCGGGTGATCGCCTACGACTTCCCCGGCCACGGGCGCACCACCCTCGCCACCCGTGACCTCGAGATCGCCGACTACACCACGCACCTGCACAGCCTGCTCGACACCCTCGGCGTCGAGCGCGCGCACCTCAGCGGCGAATCGCTGGGCGGCTGGGTCGCGGTCAAGTTCGCCGCGGCCCACCCGGACCGGGTCGCCCGCCTCGTGCTGAACACCCCCGGAGGGACGATGGCGACGCCGGAGGTGATGGAGCGCATCCGGACCCTCAGCCAGGCCGCGGCCGACGACCCGACCCCGGAGCGCATCCGGGCGCGGCTGGCGTGGCTGATGGCCGAGCCGGCGTCGGTGACCGAGGAGCTCGTGGCGATCCGGCAGGCGATCTACGCCCAGCCCGGGTTCGCCGCGTCGATGCGGCACCTGCTGTGCCTGCAGGACCCCGACATCCGCCGGCGCAACCTCATCACGCCCGCGGAGCTCGGCGCGGTCACGGCGCCGACCGTGGTCGTGTGGACCAGCGACGACCCGTCGGGGCCCGCCGCGGCCGGCCTGGAGATGGCCGAACAGCTGCCGCACGGCCGCTTCGCGCTCATCGACCGGGCCGGGCACTGGCCGCAGTGGGAGCAACCGGACGCCTTCCACCGCATCGTCCTGGAGCACCTGGCGGTCGCCGCATGAACCCGGTCATCGCGGCGGCCGACCGGCTCGAGCAGGCGGCGCGCACCGGCGTGCCGTGCGAGCCGGTCACCGACCTCATCGGCGGCACCGACATCGGCGTCGCCTACACGGTGCAGTCGATCCTCACCGCCCGGCGGCTGGCCGGCGGGGCACGGATCGTCGGGCGGAAGATCGGCCTGACCTCCGCGGCCGTCCAACGGCAGGTCGGCGTCGACCGGCCCGACTTCGGGGTGCTCTTCGACGACATGCTGTGCGGGCCTTCGGTGTCGATGGAGCGGCTGCTGCAGCCCAAGGCCGAGGCGGAGGTCGCCTTCGTCCTCGCCGCCGACATCGTCGACGCCGACCCGGTGGCCGTGGCGGCGGCGGTCGGGCACGCCGTCGCGGCGATCGAGGTGGTCGACAGCCGGATCGCCGGATGGCGCATCGGGATCACCGACACCGTCGCCGACAACGCCTCCAGCGGCGTGTTCGTGCTCGGCGACATCCCGCTGCGGCTGGAGGAGTTCACCCCCGCCGACGTGCCGATGCGGATGTACCACAACGGGGCACTGGCCAGCGAGGGCGACGGCCGGGCCTGCCTCGGCGACCCGCTCAACGCCCTGACCTGGCTGGCCCGCACCGCGCTCGAACTGCACGCGCCGCTGCGCCGCGGCGACATCGTGCTCTCCGGCGCACTCGGGCCCATGGTCGCCGTCGGCGACGGCGACCGGATCGAGGCCGAGATCGGCCCGCTCGGCCGCGTGTCCGCGACGTTCACGAAGAAAGGCTGAGATGGCTCACCACGTAGCGATCATCGGATCGGGCAACATCGGCACCGACCTGATGATCAAGATCAAGCGCGCCGGGGGACCGCTGGAGGTGGCGGCCATGGTCGGCATCGATCCCGGGTCCGACGGACTGGCCCGCGCCCGCCGGATGGGCGTGGCCACCACCTCCGACGGGGTCGACGGCCTGATCCGGATGCCGGAGTTCGGCTCGGTCGAGATCGTGCTCGACGCGACCAGCGCCGCCGCGCACCTCGCCAACGCCGCGGCCCTGGCACCGCACAACCGGCGGATCATCGACCTGACCCCGGCGGCGCTGGGCCCGTTCGTCATCCCGCCGGTCAACCTCGAGCAGCACCTGGCCGCGCCGAACATCAACATGGTGACCTGCGGGGGCCAGGCGACGGTGCCGATCGTGGCGGCCGTCTCCCGGGTCACACCGGTCGCCTACGCCGAGATCGTCGCCACCGTCGCGTCGCGCTCGGCGGGCCCCGGGACCCGGGCCAACATCGACGAGTTCACCGAGACCACCGCCCACGCGCTGGAGTCGGTCGGCGGGGCCCGCCGCGGCAAGGCGATCATCATCCTCAACCCGGCCGACCCGCCGCTCATCATGCGCGACACCGTGCTGTGCCTCATCGGCGACGCCGACCACGACGAGGTCCGCACGTCGATCGAGCGGATGGTCGCCGACGTCGCCGCGTACGTTCCGGGGTACCGGCTCAAGCAGGCGGTGCAGTTCACCGCGGTCGACCCGGACGAGGTGCGCCTCCTCGCGCCCGACGGGGCCCGCTGGAAGGTCAGCGTGTTCCTGGAGGTCGAGGGCGCGGCGCACTACCTGCCGGCGTACGCCGGGAACCTCGACATCATGACCTCGGCCGCGATGCGGGTCGCCGAGCGCATCGCGCTGGGGGTGGCGGCGTGACCGGGATGTATCTGCAGGACGTGACCCTGCGGGACGGGATGCACGCCATCCGCCACCGCATCAGCCCGGAGCGGGTCGGCGCGATCGTCGGCGCGCTGGACCGCGCCGGCGTGGCAGCGATCGAGGTGACCCACGGCGACGGACTCGCCGGGTCGAGCCTCACCTACGGCCCCGGCAGCCACACCGACTGGGAGTGGATCGACGCCGCCGTCGCCGCCGCGTCCCGGGCGACGATCACCACGCTGCTGCTGCCCGGCGTCGGCACCGTCGCCGACCTGCGCGAGGCCCACGCCCGTGGCGTCACCTCGGTGCGGGTCGCGACGCACTGCACCGAGGCCGACGTCGCCGCCCAGCACATCGGCGCGGCCCGCGACCTCGGGATGGACGTCTCCGGCTTCCTCATGATGAGCCACATGCTGGAGCCGGCCGAGCTGGCCGCCCAGGCCCGGCTGATGGAGTCCTACGGCGCGCACTGCGTCTACATCACCGACTCCGCCGGCCGGCTGACCACCGAGGACGTGCGGGCCCGGGTCCGGGCCTACCGGGAGGTGCTCGGCGCCGGCACGCAGGTCGGCATCCACGCGCACGAGAACCTGTCGCTGTCGGTCGCGAACTCCCTCGCCGCGGTGGAGGAGGGGGTGTACCGCGTCGACGCGTCCCTGGCAGGCCAGGGCGCCGGTGCGGGCAACTGCCCCATCGAACCGTTCGTCGCCGTGGCCACGCTGCGGGGCTGGGACGTCGGCTGTGACCTCCTGGCGCTGCAGGACGCGGCCGACGACCTCGTGCGGCCGCTGCAGGACCGGCCGGTGCGGGTCGACCGGGAGACCCTGACGCTGGGGTTCGCCGGGGTGTACTCGAGCTTCCTGCGCCACGCGGAAGCGGCGGCGACGACGTACGGCGTCGACCCGCGCAGCCTGCTCATGGAGGCGGGCCGGCGCGGGCTCGTCGGCGGACAGGAGGACATGCTGGTCGACATCGCGCTGGAGATGACGGCTGTCCGCACGTCAGCCTGACGCCTGGGCGTCCGGTCCGGGCGGCGCTCAGGTGGCGGCTGTCGACTGAGGGAGTTCGTGTCGCGTACGGTCCGACGCATGCCTGCCCGCACGAGATCCGGTGCCGCGAGGTCGTCCTGGGGAGACCGGGCGGCGGTGGCGGTCGCGGTGGTGCTCATCGGGGTGGTGATGTCGGCGGGCCTGTGGCAGGTCATCAGGTTCGCCCGGATCTGGGTGAACGACCCGGGACTCGCCACGGTCTGTCTGGCGATCGGCGCCGTCGTCGTGCTGGGCCCCATGCAGGCACACAGGTGGGTCGCCGCACGCCGGCAGGATCGAGCCGACCGGTTCCGGCGGCTCACGGAACGCCCCGCCCGGCACGACCTCGACGGCTACCGGCAACTGCTGGCCGCGCTGCGCCGACGGTCACCGATCGCGCTCGCGCAACTGAGCAGCCGGCCGGCGCTGATCGACGGGCTGTTCTTCCACGCCCGGCGCGGTGACCTCCGGCGCGAGCTGCAACCCTTCGCCGACCGGCTACGCAAGTGTCCCAACCCGGTGACCCGGGCCCTCGCCAGCTTGCACCCCGACGGCCACGTGTGCGAAGCCGCAGTGTCGGCGATGGTCGAACGACCGCGGCCCGAGTACGTACCGTTCCTCGCCGAGCGGGCCGTCGAGTGGGTCGAGCCGGTGCGCCGGCGGGCCTTGGCCGGACTGCACAGGATGCTCACCGAACAGCCCGCCCGGTACCGGCCGTTGGTGGCGCGGGAACTGTCCCGGTTCGCCGCCCGTCGGCACGGCCCTGCGCTCGCGGCTCTCCTCGATCAGGTGAGCGCCAGCCGGACCGGGTAGCGGCGCAGCCACAGGTTGAGGCCGAGCAGCAGCTCGACCGACCGCCGGCTCATCCCGAACCCGCTCTCCTCCAGCGGGGCGGCCAGCGTCTCGCGGATCCGCGGCGGGTTGATCAGGTCCGCGATCGGTGCCTGCGGGTCGTCGACGACCTCGATCAACGACTGGCGCAACGTCTGTTCGTACACCGGATCCTGCGTCGACGGGTACGGGCTCTTCCGCCGGCGCAGAACCGACTCGGGCAGCAGGTCGGCGACGGCGGCGCGCAGCACGCTCTTCTCCCGGCCGTCGAATGCCTTCATCGACCACGGCGTGTTGTAGACGTACTCCACCAGCCGGTGGTCGCAGTACGGCACCCGGACCTCCAGCCCGTGCGCCATGCTCATCCGATCCTTGCGGTCCAGCAGGATCTGCAGGAATCGGGTCAGGTGCAGATAGGAGATCTCGCGCATCCGGTGCTCGGCCGGCGACTCGTCGGGCAGGTGATCGACCTCGGCCAGTGCCTGCCGATAGGCGGCGTCCCGGTACCCGTCCAGATCCAGCGCGCGCTCCAACTCCGGGGCGAACAGCCCCTGTGCGCTGCCCGGTCGATCCGGCAGCGCGGTCAGCCAGGGGAACCCGTCGGCGTTGACCGCGGTGGGGTCGTGGAACCAGCGGTACCCGCCGAACACCTCGTCCGCCGACTCGCCGGACAACGCGACGGTCGAGTGCTCCCGCACCGCGCGGAAGAGCAGGAACAAGGAGGTGTACAGGTCGCCGAGGCTGGTCGGGATGTCGTTGGCGACCATGACCTCCGTGCGGTACAACGAATCCGTCAAATCGCCGCTGTTCAACACGATGTCGGCGTGCTGGGAGCCGACGTGCTTGGCGACCTCGTGGGCGTAGGGCGTGTCCGGCTCCGGCCGCATCGCGTCCGGGTGGAAGTGCTCAGTCTGCCCGACGAAGTCGACCGCGAACGAGCGCACCGACCCGAGCCCCTGTTCCCGCAACCCGAGAGCGGCGAGCGCGGTGACCGCCGACGAGTCGAGCCCACCGGACAGCAGGGTGCACAGCGGTACATCCGCTATCAACTGCCGACGGATGATGTCTTCCAGCAGGTCTCGCACGGTGTGTACGGTCGTGTCGAGGTCATCCGTATGCGGCCGCGCCGACAGCCCCCAGTAGCGGCGCGTCCGAGTTCCATCCCGGTCAACGACGACAACGTGACCCGGCCGGACCTCGCGCACCCCGCGATAGACGCCGTGCCCCGGCGTTTTCACCAGCGCCAGCAGCTCCCGCAGCCCGTCAAAATCCACCTCGGCCGACACGTCCGGATGGGCCAGAATGCTCTTCGGCTCCGAGGCGAAGAGCACCCCGTCCGGCGTCGGATGGAAGCACAGCGGCTTGACCCCCATGCGGTCCCGGACCAGCAACAGGCGCTGCTGGCGGCCGTCCCACACCCCGAAGGCGTACATGCCGTTGAGCCGTTCGGCGAAATCCTCGCCCCACTCGAGGTAGGCGTGGAGCACGACCTCGGTGTCGGAGTCGGTCCGGAAGTCGTGTCCGAGCGCGCGCAGCTCCGCGCGCAGCTCCCGGTAGTTGTAGACCTCCCCGCTGTAGGTGAGGGCGACGGTCGGCTGCCGGTCCTCTTCGGCGAGCATGGGCTGGACGCCGCCCGCCAGGTCGATCACGGCCAGCCGGCGATGGCCGAAGCCGCAGTGCTGATCGAGCCAAAGCCCTTCGGCATCGGGTCCGCGGAGCGCGGCGGTGGCCGTCATGGCCCGGAGCGCCGACTGCTCATGGACGAGATTCCGGTCATACGCGACCCATCCGACAATTCCGCACATGGTTGGCCCGTACCCGTCCAACGCCGGGCACAATCGCCCGCAACGCCTGGCTTGCCACGCGCGGCATGTCCCCGCGGTTCGCCGCGCCGAGCCAGGGGTAGGCGGCCATGTGGGTGTCTTCCGGGAGGCTCGGCAGGCCCGGCTGCGGCAGCTGGAGGTCACGGCGCTGATCGCCCTGCAGTGCGGGTTGGCTGCCGCGGTGTCGTGGGAGGTGGCACACGGCCTGCTCGGCGTCGCGACGCCTGTGTTCGCGCCCAGCGCGGCCGTCGGCACCATCGTCGCGGCGCTCGGGCAGCGGGCACGGCGCACCGTCGAGCTGCTGGTCGGCGTCGCGATCGGCATTCTCGTCAGTGACGGGCTGTTGCTGCTCATCGGGTACGGGCCGTGGCAGACCGGGCTCGTGGTCGCCTTATCGGTCGGGTTCGCGCTGTTCATGGTGGGGCGCAGCGGGGCGCTCGTCGCCCAGGCCGGCAGCTCCGCGGTGCTCATCGCCACGCTGTCGGCGGCGACGCCCGCGGTACGGTGGCAGCGGATCGAGGAGTCCGTCGTCGGGGCCGTCGTCGGGCTCGTCGTGGTGGCGCTCTTGCTGCCGCTCAACCCGATGCGGGTGCTCGACCGGGCCGCCGCCCCGATCGTCGGGACCCTCGCGGCCGAGCTGGACCGCGTCGCCCGGGCGCTCGACGAGCATGAGCCGGACCTCGCGGTCCAGGCACTGGAGCGGTTGCGGGCCCTCGAGCCAGACCTCGGGCGGATGCACGAGGCGATGAACGGGGCCGAGGAGGTGGTGAGGCTCGCGCCGGCGCGGTGGAAACGCCGCAGCGACGTCGAGCGGTACCGGCACGCGATCGACCACCTGGACCCGATCGTGCTGGAGTGCCGGGAGCTGGCCCGGTGGGCGGCCAACGGCCTGCAACAGGGCGAGCGGGTGCCCGGACCACTCCGGGACGCGGTGGCCGCGGTCGCTGCGACGGTCCGGGCCGCGCGGCGAGCCGGCCCCCGCGGGAGGCAGTTGACCCCGATTCGGGCGGCGGCCTGCGACGTGGCGCGCCTGGCTGGGCGGGCGTCGGAGAGCGGCCTTGGTCAGTTCGGGCAGGGGATGGTGACCCAGCTGCGGACGATCGCTAGCGACCAGATCCGCAGCACGGGCTGCGACGCCGATACCGCCAACCGGATGGTGCTCGAGGCGGCCGAGGCCCGCCGGCGCGAGGCCACGACTCGGCCGGCTGCCGGCGAGTAGGTCGTCCGGACGACAGATGTTCGCGTTGCCGGCCGCTCCCCGGAATCGGAACTTCGGTCGCCCAGCGGTCGCGGGATGTCCGGCGGGAGAACCCAGTCGGCCGGGCGGTGTGGAGGCAGCCGGCCCTGCCTCGTCGCACAACTGTCACACGAATGAGGAGCGCCCGCCATGCCGCGCGGCGAGGATCGCGACAGCGGCTCCGGGCGGAGCCACGCCGTGCAGCAAGACCTGGGGGTGTCGACGTCATGCCGTTGATCGGCGGCCGGTACCGGCTGTGCGACCGATGCCTGTCCAATGGTCCGCAGGAGCGGCCGTCCAGCCATCACGTGGCGCAGCTGCCGCGCGAGGCACTGGCCGAGCACGGTGCCGCCCCGGATCCGGACACGGCCGATGTGAGCGTGCCGACGACGGTGCCGAGAACCGCCCCGTCGCGCCTTCACCGCCGGTACGAACCGGTAGCGACACCACGACCGGTGCCGTGGGCCTTGTCTGCCGGGCGGCGCCGGTGGCGCCCGAACCGCCGGACCGTCGCGACGGTGATCGCCGTGCTCGCCACGGACCGGGCAGACACGGCATGACCCGCGGCCGTTCGCTACGGTTCGACGCGGTCGTCGAGGATCCCCGCGACATGGGGCACCTGGCGCTGTACATCACGATGCTCACCGGCGCGCTGGGTCGGCGGCCGATCCACATGCACGTCGACCTCGCCCGGTGCCCGTCGGTCGACGCGGCCGGCGTCGACCTCCTCGTCGAGCTGCACCGCCGGCTGCGCGACCTCGGCGGACGGCTGACCCTGCTGGGACCGTCGACGCAGATACGGCACCTGGTGCAGCTGTCCGGACCGGATGCCCTGCCCGAGATGGTCGGCGGAGGCGCGCCGGCGCCGGGTGAGCCGTCACGGTAAGCGTCGTACGATCGTCACAATTCCGATGGGCGACCGCCATGCGCTCCGGTGAGCATGACATGCACGGGGCGGATCGCCGTCGTTCGCAGACCGCCCGTGACCGGAAGGGCGGGGCCTCGCATGACGGTGCTGCACACACAGGACGGCACGGATTTCAGCCTGGTGTGCGACTGCTGCGGGCTGGTTGTGGATCATCTCGGCGCCAGTCTGCATTCCTGGACACTGACCTGGAGCCTGTTCAGCCGGCACGGCTGGATCGGTGCACAGACGCCCGGCGGACCGCATGGATGCCCTCGATGCGTACGGGTGGCGGGACGGTCTGCTATCGACGACGAGGAATCAGAACGCATCCAGCCGCCGGACAGCGCCGGCACCGGCCAAGAGGCGTCTGACGGAACCCGGAGTCCGGCCGCCGTCGCGGGCACGCCGGGCAGCGTCGTCATTGTTCTCACACGGTGACCGCGTCAGCGTTGATCCGCTCATGACGCAGCTAACCCGGCCTGTTCTCGGACCGGAATTCGCGGCCCGAATTCATGATCTCACGGAAAGTGAATCTCCAACTACTTCTGGTGAAGAGGTTCGCATGAGTCGGCAGACGGGTCGACCTGGCGGAGGGGACAGGGCCGGACCAGGCGCGCGCGGCAGCCAGCGCTGCATCTCCTGACCCTCTTGGCACTCCAGATCCACTGGCGGCCGGGCTCAGCTCCGCCGAGGACCGCGTCGTCGTCGCGGAGTGGTCGAGGCGGATCCCCCCGATCAGGGCGCGGATACCCGAAGTGCGCATCGGCAAGCGCTGGTACAGCACCGCCTGGTTGATCCCGATCAGCATCGTGGGGCTGGTCATCGGGATCGCGGTGTGCCAGCAGTTGCGCACCTATCCGGCGGTGCAGAGCTGGATCGCCAGTCATCCCGGGACCGGTGACTTCCAGCCGCCGGTCACCACCGGGTTCCCGTTGTGGCTGCGCATCCTGCACTTCCTGAACCTGCTGTTCATGCTGTTCATCATCCGGTCCGGGATACAGATCCTGGCCGACCACCCGCGGCTGCAAACAGACGCCGGGTCCACGCCGGGCCGGGAGCTGCTGCGGCTGCGCGGACCGGTGCCGCCGGACCGGATGGCCCAGGTTCCGCCCGAGCGTGCGTGGACCGCCAAGGACGACGCGGTCACCCTGCCCCGCTGGCTCGGCATCCCGGGGATACGGCACTCGATCGGCCTGGCCCGCTGGTGGCACTTCAGCTGCGATTTCCTCTGGATCCTGACCGGAGTGGTGTTCTACGTCCTGCTCTTCACCACGGGCCAGTGGGCGCGGGTGGTGCCGACGAACTGGAGCGTCATCCCCAACGCGATCTCGACCGCCATCCAGTACGGGTCGCTGCAGTTTCCGGCGAACAAGGGCTGGACGCAGTACAACGGGCTGCAGATCCTTGCCTACTTCGTCGCGGTCTTCATCGCCGCGCCGCTGGCGTTCGTCACCGGCCTGCTGCAGGCGCCCGCCATCGCCGCCAAGTTCGGGCTGGGCTGGGCTGGGGCCGGATCAACCGCCAGACGGCCCGCATCGTCCACTTCAGCTTCATGGTGATCTTTGTCGGGTTCATCTTCGTCCATACCCTCATGGTCTGGATCACCGGACTGCTGGTGAACCTCAATCACATCACCACCGGCCGGAACATCGCCTCTTGAACCGGATGGTGGCTGTACGTCATCTGGATGGCCGTCGTCGCGGCTGCCTGGTGGGCCGCCTCACCGCTCACGCTGCGCTATCCCCGGGTGGTGCAGAAAGCCATCGTCCCATGCGCGCTTCGTCGTGTTCTACTCCTTCGGTGCAGGCGGCGAAGGAGGCCTGTACTACGACGCCCACAAGATCGAACACATGGGCCACGAGCTGACCATTCTCGCCTACGAGATGAACGGCGCGCCGCTCAACGAGCTGCACGGTGCCCCACTGCGGCTGCGAAACGAGCTCGAGCTCGGCTTCAAGCAGGTCACATGGGTCCAGGCCATCGAGTTCGTCGAGAGCTTCGAACATCTCGGCGCGGGACAGAGCGGCTACAACGAGGACCACGAGTTCTATGGGTACCGCATGCCTATCTGAACGGCAGCCGCTAGGGAATGCTCCGGGTGGGACTGTTCGCCAGGCGCTTGGGTAGGGCGTCGTTACAACCAGCACCACGACCGGACGGTGCCGCGAATGGAATCGAACAGGAGCTCCAGCACTCACATCGTGATCGTCGGCGGCGGCTTCGCCGGCGTGGCCTGCGCGAAGGTGCTGGCCGAGGACTCACGGACCCGGGTGACCCTCGTGGACCAGAACGGGTACCACCAGTTCCAGCCGCTCCTCTACCAGGTGGCCACCGCGGAGCTGGCCGGCCGGGACATGGCGTTCGACCACACCGAGGTGTTCCGCGGCCAGGACGCCGTGACTCTGGTGCGGTCGGAGGTGGTCGCCGCCGACGCGGACCAGCGCAGCGTTACCCTCTCCGACGGCGGGACCATCACCGGCGACTACCTCGTGCTGGCCGCCGGGGCGCAGCCGAACTTCTTCCACACTCCCGGCGCCCAGGAGTTCGCGTTTCCGCTCTACAGCCTCACTGATGCGCGCCGCGTCCGCGAGCGGGTGCTGCAGCTGTTCGCCGACGCGTCCGCCAAGCCGGAACTCATCGACGAGGGCGCGCTCAACTTCGTCATCGTGGGCGGAGGGCCCACCGGGGTGGAGATCGCTGGCGCGTTGTCAGAGCTGGTCTATGACGTGATGCCACACCGCTACCCGAACCTCGCAGTGGCCGGCGCGCGGATCATCCTGGTCGACCTCGGCCGGGCCCTGCTCGCCCCGTTCAGCGACGAGTCGCACACATACGCGGCCACGCAGCTCCAGCAGCGCGGGGTCGAGCTCCGGCTCGGCACCGCCGTGACGGAGGTGGCGCGCGACCACGTGTCGCTGCGGGACAAGACCACAATCCCGACCCACCTTGTCATCTGGGGTGGCGGGGAAAGCGCCTCCGCGATCGCGGGCAACGCCGGCATCGGTCAGGGCCGGGGCGGGCGCATCGACGTGCGGCCCGACCTGAGTGTGCCCGGGCATCCGAACGTCTTCGCCGTCGGGGACGTCGCCAACATCCCTCACGGGGACGAGCGGGCCCTGCCCCAGCTGGGCAGCGTCGCCCAGCAGTCAGGCGCCTGGGCGGCGAAGAACATCATCGGCGACATCGGCGGCACGGGCCGGGAATCGTTCCACTACCGCGACAAGGGAATCATGGCGATGATCGGCCGGAAGGCGGCCGTGGCTGAGATCGGCCCGCACCGGCACGAGCTGCACGGCCGGCTCGCCTTCGCCTCCTGGCTGGGCGTGCACGCCGAGCTTCTCGCCAACGCCGGGGCCGAGCTCAGGGCGTTCGTGGCCTGGGCCGAGGAGTTCTACTTCCGGCCGCACCACCGCTCGGCCGAGCTGTTGGACCCGGAACAGGTCGAGCTGCCGAGAATCCACTGGGGACAGTCCCGTTAGGACGGTGCCGGATGACCGGGCAGCGGACCCTGAGCCGGCCGAGCCGGCGGCGTCTCGTGGGAGCTGACACAGCAGAAGCACGCGCCGCTCGGGCCGGTTGAAAGTTGGTGCTTGGACAGAACCTCCTGAGCAGGCCCACATGAAGACCACGCATGACGCAGACGCCCTGGTCATCTTCGGCATCACCGGCGACCTGGCCAAGGTGATGACATTCCAGGCGCTGTACCGGTTGGAGAAGAGAAACCTGCTGAACTGCCCGGTCGTGGGCGTCGCCGTGGACCACTGGAGCGTCGACGACCTGCGCAAGCGGGCCCAGGGCTCGATCGAGGCGACCGAAGGAAAGCTGGACAACGATGTCTTCGACCGGCTCGCGTCGCGCATGTCCTACCTACCCGGCGACTTCTCCGATCCGGACACGTACGACAAGGTGGGCAAAGCGATCAAGGGTATGAACAAGCCGGTGTTCTACCTGGAGATCCCGCCGTTCCTGTTCGGGCCGGCCGTCAAGGGGCTGGGCAAGGCCGACCTGATTCGGGCGGCCGGGTGGTGGTGGAGAAGCCGTTCGGCCACGACCTGGAGTCGGCTCGTGAGCTCGCCGCCGAGCTCCACCAGTACGTCCAGGAGTCGCAGCTGTACCGGATCGACCACTTCCTGGGCAAGCGAGGGCTGGAGGAGGTGCTGGTCCTCCGGTTCGCCAACTACGTCCTGGAGCCGGTGTGGAGCCGCAACTTCCTGTCCCACGTGCAGATCACCCTGGCTGAGAACTTCGGCGTCGAGGACCGGGGACACTTCTACGACAAGGTCGGCGCGCTGCAGGACGTGGTCGTGAACCACCTGCTGCAGCTGACCTCGGCGAGCACGATGGAGGCGCCGGCCGGCGCGGACCGCCGGTGGGCCTACATGAAGTCCGACATCCCGGTGGCCGGCGTCGCCCATCAGGCCGGCACCTGCCGGTTCGGCAACGATCCGGCCAACTCCGTCCTCAACGCCAACTGCCAGACCCACGAGGTCCAGAACCTCTACGTCGTCGACACCAGCTTCTTCCCGAGCATCGGGGCGGTGAACCCGGCACTGGCCGCCATGGCCAACGCGATGCGGGTCGGCGACCACCTGTTGGAGCGCATGGGCGCGGAGGGTGTAGTTCAACGCGTGATGTCCAGGTAGACCTCGACGTCGTAGATGAGCCGAACGGGTTCGCCGTTGGTGGTGCCGACGAAGACCGGTTCAGCGGCGGGAGTGCGGCCGTGGCGCCAGACCTCTTCGCGTGCGGCGTCCCGGGACTCATGGTGCACCTTTCCCGCCTGGTGGAGTTCCAGTACGCGGCGTGCGGTGTTCTTGTCGCTGTCCAGCTGGATCCGCATCAGTGGCATTGGTTCATACCATCCCTTCTGGCCGGGTAGTTAACAACGCAATACCAACTTACCGACGTAAAGTTACCTCAACACCGTACTAGGATCAGGGAGTGGACGCGAACGCATTTGGTGAGCCGTCGGCCGGAGAAAAGAACGGTCGACGTGGTGGAACTGCTGGCGCAGTGTGGCTGCGTCAGGAGCCGGACCGGCCGCGCCGGGCGGCCCCGCTGACCCGTGAGCGCATTGTTGAGGTGGCGGCGGCGCTGCTCGATGAGCGTGGCATCGACGGATTGACGATGCGAAACCTGGCGCAGCGTCTGGCGGTGACCTCGACCGCGCTCTACTGGCACGTGAACACGAAGGACGATGTCCTGGACCTGGCCCTGGACCACATCTTCGGAGAGATGCCGCTCCCGGACGTCGGTGACGACTGGCGTGATGACGTGCGTGCGTTGACGTTCAGGTGGCGCGCGATCATGCTTCGCCATCCCTGGGCTCCGAGTCTGATCGGGAGGCCGATGCTAGGTCCTAACGTTTTGGCGCGCACCGAGTTCCTGCAGTCGGCGCTCGTCCGTGGCGGTTTCACCGGCTTCCAGTTGGCCGCCATAACCCGGTTGCTGGCCAATTATGTGATCGGCGCAGCCATCACCGAAGCCACCTGGCGCCAGGCTGAAGATCCCGAGGCGCGGGCCGAAGCCCGGCGCCAGTTGTTGGCGCATCCCGACGCCTACCCCACCCTCATTGCCTCCGGACACCTTGAAGACGGGCGATGGAACGACGACGACCTCTTCGAACGTGGCATCGACGCCATACTCGCCATCTGACCAGCAGCTGCTTGTGGCGCGTCGGTGCGGAGTCGGCGGCGCGTTCGAGCTCTTCTGCGGCCTCGGCTGCCCGACCCAGACGGCTCAGGATGTCGGCGCGGACGGCGCCCAGCAGGTGGTAGCGGGCCAGGCGCTTGTCGTTCCGGATCGCGTCGATCGCCGCGACGGCCGGCCCGTCCGCGTAGAGCAGCGCGACCGCACGGTTCAGGGCGACGATGGGTGAAGGGGCGACCTGGGCGAGTGCGTCGTACAACGCGACGACCCCGGCCCGGCCGGTCTCGGCGAAGGTCCTCGTGCGGGAGTGATGGGCGGCGATCGCGGCCTGGATGGCGTAGGGCCCGAGCGGCCGCCCGAGCTTGGCTGCGTGGTTGAGCGTCGACGGCCCGTGGGTGATGAGGATGCGGCCAGTACGCACTGATCTGCCGAAGACAACGCGCGTTGGACGAGGCTGGCTATCCTCGCCGGATGGTGGATGATTCGTCTCGGTTCAGCGACGTCACGTGCTCTCTCTGCGGCCGCCACAACCGGTACGTCCGAGTCGTGGCCACCAAGGCAGGACCGATCATCTGCCAGGTATGCGTCGCGAAGCGCGCCGAGATCTTTGATCAGGAGGTCGGGCTGACGCCGCCGGAGGGTGGTTGGGTCCCAACGCTGGCCTTTGAAGAACTGAGCAGGACGGCAGCCGGGTGGTTCAGGCCGAATCGGCGGCCCAAGCTACCGAATAGTCACGACAGCGGCCGTCGACAGCAGATCGCCGCCCCGCTGGGTTCGCTCAACGGTCGAACGGCGGCGATGGCATGCTGCGCCTGCGGGTGGAGGAGGTTTCAGACCTCGATCAACCTGCGCTCTTCAATCATCAGATACGACGTGCAGCGCTGACACTTCGCTCGCACATGTTCGTCGGGGTTCCACCTCAGGCCGTAGATGTAAAAGAAGATCCTTTCAACGGCACCTTTGCAGGTTGGGCAGCCTTTCCTCGTTGCTCGCCCGCTGAGCATGTCCTGTGCCTTGCGCGGAGGTACTTCCATGATTTCGCCATTGGGAATGACGATGAGGTCTTCAACGTTGGTATGGCTGACAATTTTTAATTCTCCGTCGGGGGGCAGGCGTCGGGGATCGTCGGAGACGTTGATGGGAAGCGGGGCGGATGGGTCCATCGCCTCCGTCCTGCCGTGGCCGTCGGATTGCCGCTTTATTGCACGCTTTACTTGCCGCCTCAGGTTCGAGGCGAACCGCGAGCGGATGGAAGCCGTGTCGTGGCTGGTGAATGGGACGGTACCTGCAGCATGGCGGAGTCGGGCAAGCTGCCTGTCCAGTGCCCAGAGTCTCGGCGTCGGGGCGCGAGGACCCTGTGCCGTGGACATGAAGAACAGTGTATTGGTTGACGTTAGGGCGATCATAGACTCGATGTAACTGGTATCCTCCTCGTTGCAAATGATGATCGTTCGCTCGATCATTTGAAGTCGATCAAGGTATAGCACCTCCCGCAGCAGTCCAGAGCCGGTGACCAGGTCCTTGAATGGAGACGAATAGTAGCGCTCCATGCGAGGAAATGCCGCCTCACGGCCCTTCATGGTGGGAAAGTCGTCCTCCTTCGGGGCGATATACAACAGCACGCAGTCGGCTGTGCTGATCTCATGGTGGATGACCCGCTTCCACTCCTCATAGGTGCATTCCACGAAAGTGATGTTGATGGGAGGGGATCCTGTTTCGCGCTGTTCGCAGTAGTCCTGCAAAGTGTTTTTAGCTTCAGTGGTCCCCACGGCGACAAGGCTTCCGAACTTCGCGAGGATGGCGGACAGGGCCACTATCAAATGATGGTCCGGCTCCGAGCGGAACGGCCTAAGATACAGAATCCGCCGGGATCCGGCCATCATTCACCTCCGCATCGCCGGGCGCCGAGGACAGCGGCCGATATTCTTCTACGTCGGGGGCCTGTCGGCGAGGCACTGCCTCTCACTGGTTCTGCTGCGACGGCTCGGCCGCGGCTCGCGCGTTGATGTCCGGGAACGGCTGGGTGGGCATGACGTCGAGGTGTCGCACCCGGGCGAACACCTTGTCGACGGTGTATCCGGATGCGATGCCGAGTGCGATGAGCAGTAGGAACGGTCGGATGCCGGCCAGGGTCATCGCGTCCAGGTCGGGTGAGGTGAGCAGTTGCGACGACAGGTACAACGTGGTCGTCAGAGCCCCGGCGCCGAGACCGCGTACCGCAGACCACAACGGCTCGGGCTGCGGCCGGTTGTCCTTGGTCTCGCGTAGCAGCGCGCCGCCGATCGCAGCCAGAATCGGTCCGGCGAGGAGCGCCGCCAGTGCTGCGGCACGGGGCAGCCCGACCTGCGTCAGCGGAACTGTCGACAACCCAAGCAGTGTGGTTGCTGCGGCGGCCAGAGCGGTGAAGACCCTCCGACGCCCGTGTCGGCGGACTGCGGCCGCTGATGCTGCGAGCGCTGCCTGACGGCGTCGGTGTTGTTCGATCAGACTCGCCGCGAGACGCTCGGCGCGGTCGGCCGACCACGGCCGACCCATCAGCACGATGTCTTCGGCGGTGGCGTCGTTGCGGCTCTTGTCGAGGTAGTTGCGCACCACGGCGGCTCCGCCGCCGAATCCGGCCAGGGCGAAGATCGGGATTCGCTGCGCGATCGCGAGGACACCGGCGATCCGGGTGGACCTGCCGCCGCCGATGACGACCAGCCCGTCGGCCAGGTGGACCGAGCGGTAGTAGGACACTTCCCACTCGTCGGCGGTGTCCGCTTCGATCTCGACCCGGGCGGCCTGCTCCTCGCTGAGATTGAAGTCGACCCGCGCCAGTTGCGGCGTACGCACCACGACCCGGCCCGGCCCGTCGACGCTGACAAAACCGTGCACGACGTCCTTCTCGACGTAATCGTCAGCACTCGAAAAGACCACGAGATCGCACCCCGCGAGGGCCAACGCGCGTCCGACCTGCTGACATGCCTCGGGAAGCTCTTCCACGTCACGCAGCGGGGGTTTGTATACGCGGTCGAGGGAGCCACTGCCTACAACCACGATTGACGGGCGCATCGAACATCCTGGACGGACGGGGTGTCCAATCGTATGGCCGCCAGGGGCTGGAGTCGGATCCACCGAAGGGCCGTACATGCTTGGGCAAGCAGGTCGCAACGGCGGGAGCGGGCGGCGTTTCGGGCGGAGATCCAGTCGCCGAGGCCTGGTAATCCAGCAATCAGGCTCGGTCGTCGGGCCGCGATCTCGCGTGCTTCGGGAACGAGCGCTCGCCGAACCGCCCGGCTGGCTCGACCGCGGACGTCGTCGCAGTGCTATACGACCAACTTCACCTGTGAAGCATCAGCAGCCGCGTAGGTCAGCGTGAACGTCAGCAGTGCATCGCCCGCGCCCCTTGCCACCAACGCTTCACCATTGGGCAGCACGTTCATACCGAATTGCACCTGCACCTGGCTCGGCCGCACAGACAGCGCCGACATCCGCTCGATCGTCCCGTCGATGGATTTCACCACGCCCAGGATCGCCTGCTCGGTGTCCTCGTAGTCGGCGGTGACGCGCGTGCTCGAAATGCGCGCGACCGGCTCCGGTTCGTCGGTCTGCACCAGTACATCGGTCGTGCCAAATCTCATGGTGAGTGCATACGGTCGACCTTCAGCCATAGTTGACGACTCTCGCAGAAGATGTCATCGCTGAACAATCCCCGGATGCGGCGTTTCACCTTGCACCATGGGTCAGCGTGACCGTCAGCGTTGCCGGCGCGGTGCCACGCACGAGTTCCGCCTGTCCGTCCGCTGACACGTGTACCCCGAACTCGACCCGCACCTCCCGAAGCTCCGATGTCGGCCCCGGGCCGGCGAGCCTCGCGATGGTGCCGGCCACGGACTCGGCCACCGCGAGGATGCTGCGCTCCGCCTGCTCGTACGCGGCACGCAGCTGTGCCTGAACGCGGTCCGGCGATGCGGCCAGCAGCGCCCCAGGAGAGATCCGCACCATGACCGGCACACCGCCGGCCGCCGGGTGGAGCACGAGCTCAGGTGGTCCGGCCGGCGGCGCAGCAGGCAGCAGCGCGGCCCGCTCCTCGATGAGGTCCAGCAGCAGAGTGGCCGAAGCGGGGGTGAAGTGCTCGCGGACCTGCCGGTCGAACTGACCGGCACCGAGGCGCGCCCGCAACCGGACGAGGGATTCCACGTTGCTCACCGCGTCCGGGATGTCCAGGTCGGCCCTGATGGTCAGCGCCGCCACCTGCCGTCGCACGGCCGCGGTGAGGTCGCCGTCGTCCTCGGCCAGCAGCGCCAGCTGGGTCTCCGCAATCGCGGTGCCGAGCGGGTCGTCCAGCCGCTGGCTGATGCCCAGCGCCTGGGCGTAGTACCGCTCGGCCAGGTCACTGTGGCCGTCCTGCTGGGCGAGCCGGCCGAGCTGGATGAGCGTGAGGGCGACGCCGGCCCAGTCCTCGAGGCTTTCGAAGTGTTCGCGGGCCCGGTTGAAGCGGCGGCGGGCGTCGGAGCTGTCGCCGTGCTCGTTCGCCAGTCGGGCCAGCTCCACGTGGCTGCGCGTCGCCAGGGCCCAGCGGCCGAGACCGGCAAAGGTCTCCGCCGCGGCCCGGTGGTGCTCCTCGGCCTCGCCGAGGTTGCCCAGGTCGTGGGCGAGCCTGCCCAGCTGGTACCGGCTGTGCCCGGCGCTGCCCAGGTTGCTGGCGTCGTCGTTGGTGCGCAATGCCTCCAGGTACCAGCGTTCGGCCGTGGCGTGGTCACCGTGCAGGTGCGCGACTACGCCCCGCTGGTGGGCGGCGGCGGCACCGGCGACCCGGTCGGAGAGCTGCCCGGCGAGGCCGGACGCCGCGTCGTAGCGCCACGCCGCCTCGTCGTAGTCGCCGAGCTGCTGGGCGAGCACGCCCAGCAGGTGCTGGCCAGCGGCGGCACCGGACCGGTCGTCGTCGGCGGCAAGCACATCAAGGCTCTCCTGCAGGCGCCGGCCCGCCTCGTCGGCTTCCCCTCGTTCGGAGGCCAGCGCGGCGAGCTGGTGCAGGGCCGCCGCGAGGCCCGGCCGGTCGCCCAGCTCCTCGGTGGTGCGCACGGCACGCTCGTACAGGCCCTGGGCCTCGTCCAACCGTCCGTGCCCCTGTGCCAGGACACCGAGCTGGTGGTGCACGGCGGCCTCGCCGGCCCGGTCGTCGAGCTCCTCGAAGCCGAGCAGCGCCGCGTGGTAGCGCTCGACGGCGTCCCGCTCGCGACCGCCCGCATGGGCCAGCAGGCCGAGCTGATGCCGCACGCCGGCTTGGCCGGAGACGTCACCGATCGCCTCGAAGCCCTGCAAGGCCGCGCGGTACCAGTCCTCGGCCTCGCGGGCGCTGCCCCGTGCCTGTGCCAGCGCGCCGAGCTGGCGGCGGACCCCGGCCACGCCCGCCTCGTCGTCCCGGTCGAGCAGGCCGTCCAGGGCCTGGCGGTACCAGCGGTCGGCCTCGTCGTGATTGCCGCGTTCCTGCGCGAGTACGCCGAGCTGCCCGGTGAACAGCGGCCGGCGCGGCGCATCCGCCGGCAGCCGGTCCAGCGTGTCGAGCAGCAGGCTCTTCTCCAGGTCCCAGGCGCCGCGGGCGTGCAGCGCCGCGCAGATGTGCTCGGTGATCTCCGCGGCGGCGTCGGCGTCGGCGGCCTCGAACAGGTGGTGGCGGGCCTCCTGCAGGTCCCGTAGGTCGGCGGCCGGATCCTGGGGACGCACCTCGACCCGCCAGCGCCAGTACCGGGCCGCCGCGCGGTGGGCGTGCCCCACGTCAAGGGGGCGGCCGGTGAGGCGCAATCGTTCCTGCAGGACCGCCGAGACCCACGGGTAGGTCATCACCAGGCCCTCGGGGACCCGGGTCACCAGACCCGAGGTGATCAGCCGCGACAGCAGGTCCGGCAGGTCAGCCTGGGCCTGGAAGGGTGGGCGTCGGGACTCGTGGTACTCGGTCAGCAACCGGCCGACCCGCTCGCGGTCCGCGGCGGGCAGCCATCCAGTCCCGGCAAAAGCGGCGGCCAGCCGTTCAGTCCGGGCCAGTGCGGCGGGCAGGTCCTCGGCCCGAAGCCTGTGCGACTGCAGGACGTCGGTGATCGCCGCGGCCAGCGCCGTACGGTTCTGCCCCGGGGTGGGCGTACCGACCTGGAACAGCAGCGCGTCGTCGTCCACCGGCGTCCGGTACACGCTGATCCCGGCCAGCAGCTCGGCCGCGCCGGGGAACCGTTCCAGACCGTCGATCAGGTGGGCCACCCGAGCGTCGTCGGCGGCGAGGGCGACCGCGTCGGCGAGCGCGCCGTCGAGGTCACGGTCCCCGGCGAGCGCCTGCTGGGTGGCCGCCGCGCGCAGCCGGCTCGTCACGTCCACGAAGCGCCCCAGGCCCCCGGCGAGCAGGGCGTCGGCGTATTCCAGGGCGCGCGGATGGCCGCCCACGGCCCGCCAGATCCGCTCCCGGGCATCGGCGTCGTCGGCGTACCGGCCCAGTCCGCTCAGCGACCGCAGCAGCTTGCCGGCGTCGGCGCCCGGCAGCGGACCGACGTCGTGCCAGTGCAGGCGGTCCTCAACGCCGCCGGGCAGGCTGAAGCGGTGCCGGGACGTGATCAGCACCCGGCTGCGCCCCGGGCCCTTGACCCACTCGGCGAGGAGCGCCGCCAGCACCGGCTCGCCGGGCTCCCAGCCGCCGTCGCCGGCCGGGACGAGGTTCTCGTCGAACCCGTCGAGCACCAGCAGCACCGCTGTGGTCAGGAACACCTCACGGCGCAGCCGGTCGAAGCGTTCCTGCCACGAGATGTTTCCTTGCAGCAGGGCGCGCGCGGACTGCGCGAGCAGCACGCCGCCGTCCACCTGCAATGCCTGGGCGATCGCGCTCAACACCTGCTCAACGCTCACCGCGCCGACGCACGTCACCAGCAGCCACTTGGGGAACCGCTCACTGCATCGGCGTACGAGCTCGGCGGCGAGGGTGGTCTTGCCGACCCCGCCGATACCGTGCAGCACCATCCCGGCGGTGGCGTCGCGCTCCAGCAGGGCCGGCAGGCGGCGTTGCTCGTCGCGGCGGCCGACGAACTCGCCGACCGGGCGGGCCAGCAGCCAGCCGACGTCCGGCACCGGCGGCGGCAGCTCCCGGCGGGTCGCCACGACGTCGACGACCGGTACCTCGGGCGCGCAGGCCACGATGGTGAACGCGCTCCACTCCTCGCGGTCGGCCAGCCGCCGGTCGGCCGGGTCCGGCGAGCCGGCCAGCTCCTCGTGCGCCAGCCGGCGGGCTCGCGTGAAGGCCGCCACCACGTCGAAGTTCGCCTCGGCCGCAAGCTGGGCGTAGACATGGGCGAAGACCCTGGTCGTGTACGGGTCTGACACCGCGGTCTGGGTCGCGATCACCGCGTGGGCGCCCCGGGCGGTGAGCTCCGCCGCGAACGACAGCCCGAAGTTCTCGCGAACGACGCCGGAGGAACACGCGGCGAGCGCAATGACCGGTGGCACGGCGCCCGGCGGGATCGCCTCGGCCAGCAGCGTCGCCGCGTCGGCGAGCCGCGGGGCGCCTTCCTCGTCCTCCAGCATCAGCACCCCGGGCGCGCCGTGTGCCGACAGGTGCAGCACGTGGACCCGGCCGTCGAGGGCGGCCCGGATCGCGGCCGTGGTGGCGTACGGCACGACCACCACCTGGGCGGCGTCGTGGCGGGCCTCGCGGACGGCGTCGAACACCGCTCCGACTTCCCGTTCGTGGTCGCGGACCAGCGCGTCGGGGCCGTCCGGCGCGGCGACGGCCGCGACGATCCGCAGCGGGCCGGGCAGCGGCGCCGGCTCGCGGGCCGGACCCTGCCGGTACACCGAGACGCGTGGATGCAGGGCGAGCGGGATTGCGGAGCCCGGCTCCGGCATGGCCTCCCACGGCAGCTCGGCGAACGGCCCGGCGTCGATCGCCAGCCGGAGTGCGGCCTGCTGGGCGTCGGCGCCCCTCACCAACGCGGCCAGCGCGTCGCTGACGACCGGGGGCAGGAACGAGCGGGCCAGCAGCGTCCCGGCCCGGCGCAGCACCGCGTTGCGGATCTCGGGTGCGCCGCCCGTGCCGGGAACCTCGGCCGTCGGCCGGTAGCGGGACCGCTCCCGGCCCATGTCGTGCAGCGCGTTGCGCAGTCCGGGCCGCACGCCGCGGTGCCCGGCGGACACGTCGACGTCGGGGGCGGTGAGCCGGACCGTCGTGTCGTCGATGGACAGCAACGCGTCCAGTGCGCCGTCGCCGGTCACCGTGACGTCGGCGAGCCCGTCCAGCAGGGCAACGATGTCTTCGACGGGCGCGACCCACACGGTGTCGCGCAGCCGGGTCCAGGAGCCGCCGCCGGAGCGGGTGGTCAGCACGCCGACGACCCGGTCGTCGCGCGGGCGGCGGACCGGCGCGCCGGCCATCGCGGCGATCACGCCGGGCGCGTACAGCCGCTCGAACCCGACCTGGTCGGCGCGTCCCACCCGGCCCTGCCAGACGGCGAGCCGCGGCGGCGATCCGGCCACCACCACGGACCCGGGCCGCACCGACGCCGAAGCGGCCAGCCCGACGGCGGAGGCGGCCAGCGACGAGGCGCAGGTGAGCACGGCCAGGTTCCGCAGCTCGTCGACCGCGTGCACGGTGGCGGGCCGTGGATCGTCGCTGCCCGGCGCCCGGACCTGGCAGACGTTGCCGGGACTGCCGCAACCGATGGCGTCCAGCGGGTCCCAGGCGGTGACGAGGATGCCGGGCCGGAGCTGGAACACGGTCCCGGCCTGCGTGCCGCGGTCGTCCAGCAGGCGGCCGAGGTAGCCGGGCATGGCCTCGACGGGCTGGTTCACCGGGCCGGCCAAGTCACATCGGCGTTCGTCACATCGGCGGCGGTAATGTTCTTCAGCGGGTCGGCGACGGCCGCGGTGCGCAGCAGGCCCTGGGCGGTCGGACGGTGCCGGGCCTCGATCAGGTCGAGCGGCCGGTGCGGCTGCGGGCGGAGTTTCGCCCGGCCGATGCGCCACCGCGCGCCGTCGGTGGTGGCGACGACCAGCTCGCCCTCCGGCACGCTGAACCGCTGGGTGGCGCCGCGGTCCAGGGCCAGCCAATGCCCGCCGCCGGTGCTGTCGAGGCTCGTCACATGCAGCAGTACCGGATCGCTGACCGGCACCGTGAGCAGCTGGGCGCCGGCGGCCGGGGGTTCGCTGAGCTCGAGGCCGTCGTCGATCCAGCGCAGGCCGACGCGGAGCACGGCGGCGGGCGCGGACGGCCGCAGCAGCCGAGCCCAGCCCTCGACGCCGAGCGGGCGGTGGCCGAGGGGCAGGACGCGCCGCCCGTCGAGCCGCGCGCTGACGAGCATGGCCAGCAGGGAGGCCTCGGGCACCTGCCAGACCGCGGGCGGGATCCGGGTCATCGCCGCGGCCGCCCACCTGGCCAGCGGCAGCGACCGTGCCGGCTGCTCCGTCATGGTGGTCGCGACCGCCAGCAGGTGCTCGCCGGCCTCGCGGTCGGCGTCGCCGCGCAGGACGGCGACCGTCAGCGCCTCCTCCAGCCGCTGCGTCGGCGCGGCCGGGCGGTGCATGCGTTCCACGATGTTCCAGCTGGCCAGCAGGTCGGCGGGGCGCTCGGCGAGCCGTTCCAACAGCGCGAGCCGGACGTCGGAGTGCAACTCGAAGCCGGAGTGGTTGCCGCTACGGACCAGCGGGCTGAACCACAGGTCCGCCTCCACCCCGGGCGGCATGCGCCGGTGCAGCACGACCCGGAGCCGGCGCAGCAGTGCGGGCTCCACCTGCACGGCAACGCTGGCGCTCTCCGCGAGCTGCACAGTGTCTGGATGCCTGGCGGCGAGCGCGTCGACGGCCGCCCGCGCCGACGTGGGCAGCTGCCCCGGGGCCGGTCCGGCCAGGGGGTCCGCGGCCGCAGCACTGGTCATCGGCGGCCAGCGATCTGTGCGACGGTGTGCACGGTCGTCGTCTCCCGCCACGGCACCACGTTGAGCAGCTGGCGCAGGTCGGGTGGGATCCGCTCCAGCGGGTAGGGCGTCAGGGTGAGCAGCGGGCAGCCCCGGGCCCTGATGGCGGCGGCGAAGGCGATCCACCGCCACGCCGCGACCGGTGTGGCCAGGTCGGCCGGTGCGGCGCCGATGTCGCTGACCACCAGGATCCGGGTGGGCAGCAGTGGTGCCCGGTATGCCGGCCAGGGCCGGGGACCCGTGCCGGTGCCGGCCCCGCCGACCGGGCAGCCGACGAACCGCAGGAAGCGCACCCTCGGGCCGAGCAGCCCTTCGATCTGGCCGCGCAGGACGACGGCGTCCAGCGCGAACGGTGTCATCGCGGCGCTCGCGTCGACCAGCACCTCGGCGCCGAGACGCAGGTTGAGCCGCCGCCGGCGGACCTGGTCGACCAGCCGCCCGCGGATCAGCGCGTCGACCATTGCCGGGATGTCGGGTGGGCCGTCGGGATGCCCGACGCCGAGCGCCGCGGTCAGCAGGGCCCGCGCGCGCACCGCGGGGAACAGCGAGTCGGGCAGGGCGGGCGGCGGAAGATCCTGTTCCGGTGGGTCGAGCGGCTCGACCTGGCGTGGCCACGGGGCGGTGGGCAGGTCGACCGGGCCCGCCGGCTCCAACCGGTCGACGGCGGCCGTGCGCAGCAGCGCCGCGCCGAGCACCGGGCCGATCGTGAGGGTGGCCTTGACGCGGTCGCCCTCACGCCGGGGCTGCGCGGGGCGCGCTGTGAGCGCCTGCGCCTGGACCGGTCGCGGAGAGACCTCGGCGGCGCCGGCCGCTGCCGGCGGCGCCGGCAACGGCGCCATGGCCCGCGCGAGGTCGATCGACTCTGCGACGCCCGGTGGGCGTGGCTGCCGGACCGGCTCGGCGCCACCAACAGACGTTCTGGCCGCCGGTGCCGGCGTCGCCGACTGCCGCGGGCGGGCGGCCGGGGCGATGCCGCGCAGACCCAGCAGCTCCGCGATGGCCTCTGCGGCGGCCGGGTCCGGACGTAACCGCTGCATCGCGCGCAGCAGGTCGCCGACGAACACGGCCGGGCCGGCGCTCACGGAGTCCCCGCGTCGGGCAGCCACTTCGTCAGGGTGGCCCGCATCAACGCCTGCCACTCCGGACCGTCGTCCTCGATCCGCAGCTCCCGGCTGGCGGCCAAGGCGTCGAGGAACTCGGCGGTGCTCGGCGGCGCCACTCCAGCGGACTCGGCGCGCCCGCGGGCCTCCTCGAAGTACAGCGCGAGCCGCTGGTGCAGCTTGCGGCCCTGTTTGCCGAAGTGTGCGGCGGCGATGGCCACGAGCCGGTCCGGGCCGGGCGGCGGCAGGTGCAGTACGACGCACCGGCGCACGAACGCCTGCGGCAGGTCCCGCTCCTCGTTCGTCGTGATGATGATCAGTGGCTGCTGGGCCCGCTGCACGGACACATCGAGCGCGGGTTCGAGGTCGGTGACGGTGAACGTGCCGGCGCCGAGCGGAACGAGCAGGTCGTTGGGGGTGTCCGGCTCGGCCTTGTCGATCTCGTCGAGCAGGACCACCGCCCCGCCGGCGCCGGTGACCGGCCGCGCGCCGCTCGTGGGGCCGAAGCCGGCGGCGGAGGCCGGGTCGAACGCGTGCCACAGCACGCCGGGGCGGATGTAGCGGCGCTGGTCCTCGGCGAGGTCACCGGCCTGCGCGTCGCGGAGCCGGCGCAGGGCGTCGAAGCGCCACAGCAGGTCCTTGGCCTCGGTGCGCGAGGAGATGACCTCCGAGTAGAGGTCCCACTGCTTCCTGGCGGCGACGTCCGCGGCGAGCGAGGACTTGCCGGAGCCGGCCGCGCCCCGCACCAGCAGCGGCCGGGCGGTGGCCAGCGCCACGTTGACGGCGAGGATCACCGCCTCGGTGTACACATACGCCGAGGTCTCGCGGTGGTCGCCGAAGCCCTTGCCGCCGTCGGCCCGCTCCGGTGGCGTGGCCTTGCCCGGGTCGAACAGCCGGTGGTACTGCAGTCGCGAGTCGGTCACGGTCGGCTCCCGAGGTCGTCGTCCAGCACGTCGATGCCGGCCTTCTTCATGATCTTGCGGTATTCGGCTCGGGAGCCCATCTCGACCGCAGGGTCGAGGTGCGGTTGCAGCACACGTACCTGCGCGGGCAACTCCCGGTGCGGCGGGTGGCCCGCCATGATGAGGCAGATGAGGCCCGGGAACTGGGTGGCGATGCCGGCGAGGGTGTCGGGGTCGACCGGCGGTTGCAGCAGCACGACGACCGGCTCGCCCTTTTCGGCGTGGGCGGCCAGTGTCGCCTGGATCGCCTCCTGGGCCGGGTTGTCGTCCGGCCAGTAGCCGAGGGCGTCGAGCACCGCCGTGCGGACGGCGTGCATGCTCGCCGCGTCCGGCGACTCGACGTTCGGCTGCAGCGCGGCCGCGATGTAGGTCTCCGGGCCGGTGCAGGCCCGCCGCACGTACATCTTCGCGGTCAGCCGCCGGTTGGAGTTCAGCGCGAACGAGCGCGTGGCGGCGTCGCGGGACACCAGCGGGCGGGCCGCCTCACCGTCGACCCACGCGAACGGGAACGAGATTTCGATGATCACCGCCGCCTCGGCCTTGCTCTGGCTGCAGATCATCTCCAGCGCCCGCACGAACCGGGCCACGTCCGTGGCGAAGAGCCGCTCCGCGACCGCGGCGCGTTTCTGCTCCTCGCTCTTGCCCCGCAGGTCCTCATCGAGGGCCTCGCCCATCAGATCCAGCACGCCGACCGGTACCAGCCGCAGCGCATGCTGGACCTTCTGCTCAAGCACCTGCAGTGGGCGCCGGTGCGGCAGGGACCGGCGCAGCTGCCGGGCGACAAGGCGGGCCGGATGTTTCGCCGCGCGGCTGGGCATGTGCAGCGAGCTGACCCGCAGCCGGTCGAGGTCGCTGTCGCGCAGCTCCTGCCGGCTCACCTCGCCGGCGATCACCGGAATGACCGGGAAGTCGGTCGCGTACCGGCGCTGCATCAGGATCGTCGCCTCGACATAGACCCAGGAATCGGAGGTCAGCGCGCTCCTGGAAATGATGATCACGGCACCTTCGCAGCGGTCCAGGTCCTTGTGCAGCTTCGTCTGCCACACCTCGCCCAGCGTCATCTGCTGGTCGGACACCACCGGCTCGAAGCCGTTCGCGACGAGATCCCGTTTGAGCTGCTCCAGCAGCACGGTCGCTTCCGGATCTTTGTTGGTGTGGCTGACGAAAATGCGGTTCGCGCCCACGCACCTCGCCCTTCAATTGTCCGCACCCGACGTGTCGGGGCCGTTCTTCCGCCAATCAGCATGGACTATCCGCCTGACCGGCACATCGTCCGGACGACCGTCGCCCGCACGGCGGACCGGCGGAGAGTCACCGGTGCACGGTACAGGTAGGTTCGGCGGTGACCGGCCGCGCATCTGGTCCCGGAGGAGGCACGCTGGACGCCGAATTCACCCCGCTCGTCGCGACGCTGGCGAATGCGGTCGCGGCATTCGTCGATACCAATGCCACAGGTCCCCTGCTCGATCCAGGTACATCGGCTGCCGCGGCCGCCCTCGCCGAGGCGGCCGAGGCCCTCGAGGCCGGCGGCGGTGACGACGTGGCGACGCTGCGGGCCGCCGTCGCGATGTTCCTGACCTGCTGGGACGACGTTCAGGCAGGCGACGGCGCGCCGGCCGGGCCGCCGGACCTCGCGTGGCCGCTGCTGACCGTGCGCGCGGCGGCGTCCGAGCAGGTGCCGCGCGGCCTGCGCGCGCTCGCCCACGCCGCGGTCCTGGCGGTGACCGTCGAGTCCGGCGCGCGGGCCGCCATGCGGGCCATCAGCCGGGCGGTCTTCCAGGACGACCTGGACAAGCTTGACGCGGCCGTCGAGACGCTGCTGGCCGAGATGCGGGACCCCGAGCTCCCGCCCCGGATCCGCCGCCGGTGCGGCAATACGCTGGCCGGCGCCCACTGGCAGCGCTTCGACCTCACCGGCGACCCGGCCGACCTCGACCGGGCGCTCGCGGCAAACGAGGACGCGATCACCGGCGCGGACGGCCGCGAGCTGGCCGAGGCACAGGTCGCGCGGGCCTCGCTGCTGCTCGAACGGTTCCGCCGGACGAGCTCCGCGGCCGACTTGGCGGCCGTGGAGGCCCTGTGCACCCCCGCGGCCGAAGGCACCGAGACGCTGGACTGGTTCACCCGCGAGCTGGTCGTGCTGCTGCGCAACGCCCGGCTCGAGCAGTTCGAGCGGACCGAGGACCCGGCGTGGCTGGACGCGGCGATCCGGCTCGGTGAACGGGCGGTGCGCAACTCCCGCGACGACGAGAGCCCGGTGCTGCTGGCCGCGCACGCCAACGCCTACCTGACCCGCTTCGAGCTGACCCGGGAACCGGGCGACCAGGACAAGGCGATCGAGTACTACCGGTACGCGCACGCCGACGCCGCCGATCCGGAGCTGGCGCTCGAACTTGCCGGCACGCTGTGGGACCTGCTGTCGCAGCGGCGCAAGATCCGGCCGACCGCCGGGGACCGCGACGAGCTGATCGAGTTGAGCGGGCAGCTGATCCGGTGCCTGGACGGCGACCTGCGCACCGAGTTGGAGCTGCGGCGGTCCCGCCTGCTCTGGGACCGCTTCGGCGAGACTCTCGCCGGTGACGACCTCGACGCGGCGATCGAGGCCGCCCAGGCCGCGGCCGAACGCCCGGGCGCCCGGATCGGCGGCGAGGACCTGTCGAATCTCTGCTACCTGTTCCAGGTGCGGTACCGGCGCACCCGCGAACCCGGCGACGCCGACGCCGCCGTGACCTACGGCCGCCGGTCGGTCCGCCTGCCCCACGACCCCGAGACGGACCTGCCGTGGCACCTGTCGAACCTGTTCGGCGCGCTGACCCTGCGAGCCGAGCACGACCGGGAGTCCGGTGCGACCGGGTCGGCCCGCGCGCTGTTCGACGAGGCGGCACAGGTCGCCGGACGCGCGGCTGACCTGTTCGCGCCCGGCGACCCGGACGGCACGCGGCACCGCAACAACCTCGCCGTGGCGCTGCTGGGCCGGTTCCAGGTCGGCGGGCCGCCCGGCGACCTCGACCGGGCGATCGAGGTCGCCGGGTCGGCCCTGGCCGGCGACCCCGGCCAGGAGGCGGCGGAGACGCTCGGCCCGCTGCTGCTCGCGGCGCTGACGCTGCAGCTGGACCGCCGGCGCGACGAGCACGCCCTTGAGCAGGTCCTCCAGCACGTCAACCGGGGCGTCGGCACCGCACCGGCCTGGGTGGACAGCCTCGCCGGGCTCGTCGGCTGCCTGAACGGCCTGACCGCCGGCGCGGCACGCGGCGTCGACGTCGAACGCCTGGCGAAGTTCCAGCAGGTCCGCGCCGAGCTGCTGCCGATCTACGAGCAGTGCGTGGTGCTCATGAGCTCGGAGATGGTCGGGGCCGGCGCGCAGCTGCGCAACCTGGATCTCGTCGACGGCGCGATCGCGGCGCTGGAGCACGCGATCGGCCTGTCCACCGAGCGGCGCTCGGCGATGCTGGCCGGCACCCGGGGGGAGTTCCTCATCCGGCGGTGGCAGCTGACGCTGGCCAGGGCCGACCTCGACAACGCCATCGCCGCCCTCATCGCCTCTGCCGACATGACCAGCGGCGAGGGCGACCTGATGCGGGACATGGCCGCCCTGCATCGCAGGTCGGCCGCCACCGCCCTGATCCGGCGGTTCCGGCGCCGGCGCAACGCCGCGGACCTGGACGAGGCGGAGCGGCAGCTGCTGCTCGCCGAGCCGATCGTCGCCGAACGCGACCCCGAGGCGCTGGCGGAGCTCCACGGGCTGCTCGCGGACATCCGGGCGACGCGGGACCACCCGCCGTTCCTCATCAGCCAGGTGGACGTGCTGGAGGTCCACCGCGAGGGCCTCAGCTCACCGTTCGGCATGCGCAACGTCCAGGCCTGGAACAGCGGCGCGCCCCGCACGTCGGGTCTGACCTGGGTGCACACGGACGATGCGGCATGACGCGGGCAAGGGTGCTGTTCCTGCGGACCTTCAAGCCGGACCCGCTCAACTTTGCCGTGCTCACCAGCCTCGCGCTCGCGGTGCAGGACACGGCGGTGGTCGAGATCGTCGGCGACCTGCGCGACCGCGCCGCCATCGAGGCGGTCTGGCGCGACGCGTTCGGGCCCGACGCCACGGTCGACGGCGCCGTGGAGCTGATCCCGGCGACCCGCGAGACGTGGCGGCGGGAGATCCTCGTCCGGATCGGCGCCGCCGACGCGATCGTGCTGAACATCTCGCCGAAGGACGTCGACTTCCCGGACTTCCCGTTCGGGCCGCCGATGACCGAGATGCTCAACGACTTCTGGGAACGGTTCATGGACAGCCCGATCGCGAGCCCGATGACGGGCCGGGGGCTGCTGCGCGAGATCTGCTACCTCAACCGCCTGCAGCGGCTGCCCGACACCGTCGTGGCGTGCGAGGCCAGATACCAGCCGACCTTGGACGACCTGATCGCGCTCGGCGGCACGATGGGCGACGCCGTCGACCGGCACGGCAACTTCGTCACCCCGCGCCTGACCGCGATCGACAAGCAGGTGGGGCACCTGCGCAAGGCGTTCCGGGGCATCACGTACCGGCACCCCGACGGCGGCGGCTCGCTGCTGCCCGCCTTCGCCGCGGCCCTGGGCTCCGCGCTGCGGGAGGTGCTCGCCGGCACCGCGGGACACGAACGGCCGCCCGTGGACCTGGGCAACCTGACCGGGCGGTCGGCGTCGCCCAGGCCGCTGCCGCCCGACGGCGCGCTGAAGATCGTGGCGTTCACCGACGTCGAGGAGCTGCTGTTCCTGCCGCCCGGCGAACTCATCGAGATCAGCCACGAGGAGATGGGACGGATCCTGAACCGCGAGGCGGTCCGGCTTGGCTGCCCGTACTGCCACACCCGGCTGCCGGAGATGTTCTTCTTCACCGCTGGGCTGCGCCGGCACGGGCTGCGCGGCGACGGGCAGCGGGACTGGCCCAACGGGATCTGCCAGGTGTGCGGCCACAAGTCCAGCCTGTTCGGCGACGACGCGCTGGCGCCGCAGTGAGCCCCCGCCGCGTTACCGTGCCGGGCCGTCGCCGATTCGGGCGAACCGACACCCGGATCGGGGCCGTGGGCGACGCGGTCGGGCCGGACGTGGTGCCGCGTCAGGTGTGCGCTACGACGAGCTCGCGCAGTCGGTTCGCAACCTGCGCTCTCAGCAGTTCGAGCCCTTCGCCGTTGGACAGATAGCGCACAGATCGAATGCTGCGGAGATCGAATGGGACGTCGTCGGGGGATTGTGTGATCGGAATGACCGTACGGCCGTAGCTGTGGGCAATCCCGGTCTCGTAGAAGACGTTCGGGCTCTTGTCGGTGAAGTCGGAGATCACGAACTGCGCGCGCCAGATGAGGCTGACGACGTCGTCCATGATGTGCGCATGTCGCCAGATGTCGTCGGCGCGCTGGCAGCGCAGGCCGGCGTCCGCGGCCGCTCGGCGCAGGGCCTCGTGAACCGGATCGAACCGCCGGTCGAACGGCATCATTACGGCGACCAGGTCACGTTCCTGTGGACAGTCCAGCGGGAGCCGGAACACCGTCGGTGCAGTTGATGCGACCTCGTGCAGGACGTGGTACAGGTCGACGTCCTTGACGGCCCAGTGAGTGCGGCGAAACTCCCAATCGCTGATTCCGAGACGTGCGGCCAGTGCCCCGATACGGGCAGACGGAATGGCCGGCATCGTCGGGCTCGGCACAAACCGAAAGTGGTAGACCTTCCCGGACACCTTCATGGATTCCAGGCGCCCGACCCGGGCGATCTGGGGCTGATCGTTTCCGGTCTCCGGCAGCACGAGGGTCGGCAGGTTCAACAGCCGTGAGGTGTCCAGACGGCCACCCGGTTCAATGTAGGACCGGATCGCTTCATCCGTATACTCTACGACCCGCTCTGCATACGCTTCCTCGTCAGGAAAGCCGACCAGCAGGTTGTACATCCGCGCCCCTTCGGCTCTGCGCCGCCAACACCCGTCAAGCCGGGCGGCAATCACCTTACAGCTCGTGCATGCGGGCGCCGTACATCGGATTGTCGCCCGTCCGGCAAGGTCTGACCTGGAGGCCGAGGACCGTCGATGGGGATGTCGGTACATTCGGCGGCGACGAGTCGCGCACGTTATGGCGCTGCAGCATTCGTACCCGAGACATCTGCCACCGGAGGATCTACATGCGGCCAGCCATCGTCGTGCTGGGTAGCGGCGACTTGGAGCGGACCTACGCACCACCCCTGAAGGACGGGCCGCTGCTCGTCGACGCGAGCCGGGCGATCGGCCGTGAACTGGCGTCGGCGGGATGTGACCTGGTGGTGTTCTCCAGCGACCCCGAGTATGTGGAGCGGGACGTGGTCGAGGGCTACCTGGCGGTGGCCGGCGACGGTCGGGTCTTCGTCCGGGCACCGCACGACTCCACGGTGCGGTTCGCCGTGTCACCGGAGGCGGCCGACCGGATCCAGGTCGAACCGGATCCGGCAGACGACTGGGAGACCTCATACTACCGGTCGGTGTTCGAAGCCGATGGCATCCTCGTCATCGGTGGTGGACGTTCGACCCGCATCGCGGGCGTCATCGGCGTCGCCGTGCGCATCCCGGTCGTCGCCGTCGCGGGCTTCGGCGCCGGCGCTTCGGTCGTCTGGCAGCACCTGTGCAAACACGTGAATGACGCGACCGCCGAGGACCTGCACCTCATGGGGCGACCATGGGCCGATGCCTCCGCAAGCCGGCTCGTCGCGAGCCTGCTGGGGCAACGCACCCGCAGGCAGGCGGCCCAGGCCGCGGAACTACAGCTGCAGCGACGCGACGGAATCAGGCGGACGCTGAGCAGCCTCGCCGGGGTGACCGCCCTGCTGTTGGCAGCGGCTGCGATCCTGCTGGCCTACACGACGAATAGCGTCGGCGCGTCCATGGCGTGCCTGCTCGGCGGGCCGATCCTCGCGGCTGCGGGCGGTGCGCTGGTGCGCGACACCAGGGACGCGCATCCCGGCCTGCTGTGGTCGGCCGCCCGAGGGATCGGCGCCGGGATCCTCGCCACCACGCTGTACGTGGCATCGCAGGTGCTGACCAACCAGAACGCGCTGACCGTTGAGTCGGCCCGCCGGCTGCTGTGGTTCGTCGTGCCCATGGGCATCGCGGCCGGGTACACCTTCGACCTGGTCTACGCGAAGCTCCGGCAGGCCGACGCCGTGCCCGGCAACCCGCTCACGCCGCCTGCCGGCGGTGCGGGTCCCACGGCGGCCAACTGAGTCCGTCCGCAGCGGCGGGCGCAGCGCAACGGTTCACGGGGCGGGTGGGTGCCATGCGAGCTACGCACTACCAGCTGAACGTAGAGTGGCGCGATGCTGGAGGGGCTCGATGAGGTCGACTGGTCGATGTACCGAGGGGCATACGGTCCGTGTACTGAGGCGCCGGACATCCTCCGGGCCATGGCCTCACCCGATCCGGAAGCCGCCCGGCAGGGCCACTTCGGGTTCGCCTCGTCGTTCTGGAACCAGGAGACCGTCTATCCGGTGACCGTGCAGGTGGTGCCGTTCCTGATCGAGCTCGCCACCGCCGACGGTGTGCACGAGCGGGACCAGCTCCTGCAGATGCTCGGCGCCCTCACCGATCCGGAGCAGTGCGACGGACCGGATGCGCCCGCGGTCCGGCAGGCGGTCGTCGCGGGCAGTGTGGCCCTTCTGCCGCAGGCCGACGATCCGGACCCGTCGGTCCGCGCGGCCGCAGCCTACGTGCTCGGACGATGTGGCGGCCACACCGTCGGCGCGCTGCGGCGTCGCTGGGACACGGAGACCGATCCCGAAGTCCGGGCGGAGTTGCTGCTGGCCATCGCCCACAACGGTGGGGCCTCGGGTGAGTTGCTGTGGGCGGCGGCCGCGGAGGCCGGCCTGGAGCCGGCGGCGGTCGCGTTGGCGTATGCGAAAGCCGGTCTTCCGCTGCCACCGGCGACCGTGGCCGCCGTGGCGGGTTCCTTCGCCGCCGGGAGCTGGCACACTCCTTGGTCCGTGAGGGGGGGCCTTGCACGAGGCCATGGAACGGTTCGACGTGGAGTCCGCCGACGCGCTTGCCGCCGCCTTGCTGCGCACCGAACAGCGTGGGCGAGTGCTCCTGGGACGTGCCTTGCTCACTCGGTTCCGGGTGAGCCGGTCTGCGCCGGCGGCGTTGATGCCGCGGCTGCGCGCGCTGCTGACGGACCCGGACGCCGCGGTCGTTGAGGCCGCACTGCACGCGGCCGCGGAGGCCGGCGCTGCCGCGTCCCAGGTCGCCGACGTGCTGGCCCGGATCGCCGCCGCAGGCCTGGAGCCGGCCCGTACCGGTGCCGATGATGTCGAGCCGTTGCCCGTTCCCTTCGAATTGGCGGGATCGGAAGGCCTGGCTGCTTACCCGGAACCGCCGACCGCTGCCCTGGCCACACTGGTCCGGCTCCGGGACCGGCGGTGGCGGGACCTCGCGATCGCCGCCTGGGAGGCCGGCTGCTGGACGCGGGCGGACCGGCTCCTCAAGGACTACGTGCCGGAGTTCGACTCGGTCGCCCTGAACGGGATCCGCCGGTGGATCACCACGCTGCATGCCGCGGGGGCGCGGGGGCCGCTCATGGACGCCGTGGCGGCTCTGGCGGCCTGGGGTCCGGACGCGGCGCCGGCCATCCCGGAGCTGATCGCCGTGCTGCCCGTCGCCGACGCGGTGGCCAGCACGGTGTTGGCCGCGATCGGGCCGGCCGCCCACCAGGCACTCCCGGCGCTGCGCCGGGTCGGCGGCACCCGGGCGGGACACGCGATCTGGCAGCTCACCGGCGATCCAGAAGTACTGCTGGCTGCCACGGCGGATCTCCTCGATCGTCAGCCGCTCAGCCACGTCCATGACGAGCTGCGGTACGCTGCTGACACTGGGACGGCGGCCGCGCCGCTGGCCGCGCGGCTACGGGTCGCGATCGGCCGTGAGCCGGCGAACGTTCCGGAGGCCACGGCGCGGCTCGCCGCTGCACGGCTGCTCTGGCACGCCACCGGTGACGCGGCCGAGGTGCTGCCGGTCGTGCAGGCGGCGCTGCGCGGCGACCACCTGCGAGCCGTTCTCGCGCGTTGGGCCGCCCTCGGCGAGATCGCCTGTGCTGCGCCGGTCAGATCGAGCTACAGCGATCCGGCGGTGGCAAGGGCCGCAGAACTTGCCGCCGAGCTCGCACCGGCCGCTGAAGGGTTGCGGCCTCTGCTGCGTGAGGCATTGGATGACTGGTGGGCCTGCGTCCCTGTCGCGCGGGCGCTGTGGCGGCACGGCGCCGACCCGGCAGAGCTGGTCGAACCGCTGCTCGAAGTCGCCGCCGACCGGTCCGGTGGATCGGAGGCGGTGGCCCTGCTCGTGGAGATAGGCGCGAGGAGCGCCGGCCCACGGCTCGCCGAACTGGCCGAACGCGACGAGCGCGGCATGACCAGCGACTCGTGGGACGACGAGCGGCTCCAGCGGGAGTTGCGGGAAGCGGCGGTAGCGCTGTCCGGATGACAGGCAGCGTGAGATTGCCGTTCGCGGGCTACCGCAGCAGCCACTCGCCGGTGAGTTTCATGACGTCGGTGCGGCTGCGGCCGGGGTGGTCGGCGCCGACGACGTACGCGCCGATCCGCACTGAGAACGTGAGCATGCACCGGACCTCGACGTCGTCCGGGTCCGGGCAGAAGGTGGCGAACAGCGAGCGCAGATAGTCCATCCGCCGGTTGTCGACGCGTCGCAGCCGCTCGGCCACGGCCTCGTCGCGCCGGGCCCAGTCACGGATCGCGAGGTCGAGCAGCGGGCTTCGCACCGACTCGCCGGACGTGCTGACGATCGTGAACAGCCGGCGGAGCCTGGCCCGGCACGCCGATCCCCGGAGCGATCCCGCGCGCTGTTCGCCCTGCGCTGGAGGCTCGGGGCGCTCTTCGGCTGGGACGAGCCCGGATCGGGCTTCGGTGGCCGGGTGCCGAGCCTGCGCGACCGGCTGCCCGACGACCTCCGCGCCGGGCCGCGCGGGCTCGACCCGCGCGGTCCCGTTCACCGCGATCTACCAGACCCACGACGAGTGGGCCGCCGAGCTGGCCAACCGCACCGTCCACACGGTGATGCATCTGGGCTGGGTCTCGGACCCCGCCGGCGGGCACCGTGGCCAGATGGCCGTCCTGGTCAAGCCCAACGGGAGGTTCGGCGCCGTCTACATGGCGGGCATCAAACCTTTCCGGTACCTCGTGGTCTATCCCGCCCTGCTGCGCATGATCGGGCGCGGATGGAGGGCCGGTGATGCCTGACGCCACCTCGTCCTTCCGGGCCGGAGCCTGGGCGTGGGTGCTCACCGCCTGATCGAACGGTCGCGGTCGCTGAGCGGGCTGACGCTGGCCGCGTCGGTGGTGGCGTTCGGGCTGTCGGTGTCGCTGCTGCCGCCGATCGTGCTGTTCGGCGTGGCGACCGTGGCGTTTGGGTGGCGGCGGCGCGCCGCCAGATCACCTGAAGAACCCATCCGCAGTCGCACGTCCTTGATCCCCGTTGATTCCGGTTGAATTCGAGCTGCTCGGCCGGCGGGCATGCGTCAGTACCCGGTCCGTGGGAGATCCCTTGGCGCTACAACCCCAATTCGTGCCATGTGAACAGACTCGCAGGTGGGGCGATTACAGCCAAATCATCACTAGGGTGCTCGGTAGGGTTTTCCCTCGCCGCACGCCGATCGGTGCCCGTTCTGCGAGGTGAGACGGTGTTTCCGGTGATCACAGGCCATTTGACTTCAGTGGATGCAGCCCAGAATGCCCCTTGATTGGTGCGGCATTATTTCCGGCAGGCAAACGGCTAACGCACGGCCGTCTGAAAATTGGGAGGGCTGGGCGTGTATCAGCGTGTCCACGAACAGGTCGAAGAGCAGGTAAGGCGCACACCGGACCGGGTTGCCGTGATCGCCGGCACCGTCCGGATGTGTTACGCGGAGCTCGACGCCCGCGCGAACCGGATCGCCCGGGAGCTGGCTCGGGCCGGCGCCGGTCCCGGTGAACTCGTGGGCGTGTGCCTGGGCCGGGACGAGCACCTGCTCCCGGCGTTGCTGGGTGTGCTGAAGACCGGTGCCGCCTACGTGCCGATGGACCCGGCGTATCCGGCCGAGCGGCTGGCGTACATCGCCGGTGACACGAAGATGCGGCTCGTCGCGACCACCCGTGGCTCGGCGTGGGCCGGCCTGGACGCGGTCGCGGTGCCGGTCGACGAGATCGCCGCGGACGCCGATGCGACGCCGCTCGGCCGGCCCGGTGACGGTACCGACGCGGCGTACGTCATCTACACCTCGGGCTCCACGGGAAAGCCCAAGGGCGTCGTTGTCGAGCACCGCAACACGATGAACCTGCTGCGGTACGAGGCCGAGGCGTACACCGACGAGGAGCTGCGCGGCCTGCTCGCCACCGCGTCGATCTGCTTCGACCCGTCGATCACCCAGCTGTTCCTGCCCCTGGTCACGGGCGGCACGGTCATCCTCGCCGACAACGTCCTCGCGCTGCCCGCGCTGCCGGCCCGCGACGAGGTCACGACCGTCTACGGCGTGCCGTCCGCGCTCGCCGCGCTGCTGCGGTCGCCGCTGCCGGCCGGTGTGCGGGCCGTGTTCGCCGGCGGGGAGCCGCTGACACGGGCGCTGGTCGACCGGATCTACGCCAACCCCGGCGTGCGGCGGGTGCTCAACCTTTACGGCCCGACCGAGTGCACCACGACGTGCGCGATCGCCGAGGTCGGCCGCGACGACGCCGGCGAGCCGCCGATCGGGCAGCCGATCGCGGGCGCCGTCATGTCCGTGCGCGACGCCGACGGGCAGCCGGTCGCCGACGGTGAGCTGGGCGAGCTGTGGATCGGCGGCCCGGTCGTCGCCCGCGGCTACCTGAACCGGGACAGCGGCGGGTTCGGCGACGGCTGGTACCGCTCCGGCGACCTGGTCCGCACCGACGGCACCGTGCTGCGGTTCGCCGGCCGCGCCGACGACCAGGTGAAGATCCGCGGGTACCGGGTCGAGCCCGGCGAGGTCGAGGCGGTGCTCGTGCAGCATCCGGCGGTGCGCCGCGCCGGTGTCGTCGCCGCCGCCGACGAGGACGGCGTGTCCTACCTGGTCGGGCACGTGGAGGCGACCGGCCTCGACGAGCAGAGCCTGCGCGCGTGGCTGCGCCGACGGGTGCCGGAGCACCTGGTGCCGACCCGGCTGGCGATCACCGAGCGGCTGCCGCTGAGCCCGAACGGCAAGATCGACCGGGCCGCACTGCCCGCGCTCGCGGCCCGGCGCGGGACCGAGACCGTGTTCGTCGCGCCCCGCACTCCCGCGGAGGAGCGGCTCGCCGCGATCGTCGGCGACGTGCTGGGCATCGACGAGATCGGGGTCGACGACCGCTTCACCGACCTCGGCGGGCACTCCCTGGCTGCCGCCCGCGTCTGCGCGCTCGCCGGCCGCGAGTTCGGCACCACGGTCGCCCTGGCCGACTTCCTCGCCGAGCCCACCGTCGCCGCCCTCGCGGCCCTGGTCAACGGCGGCCGGAGGCCCGCGGCGGCCCCGGTCCGGCATGAGGGGCGGACGGAGTACCCGCTCACCGCGACGCAGCGCGGCCTGTGGACGCTGCGGCAGGTCGGCTCGGTGCCGGCCGTGACCACAGTGGCGTTCCGGGTCCGGCTCACCGGGCCGGTCGAGGCGCCCGCCCTGCGCTCGGCGCTGGCCGCGCTGGTGTCGCGCCACGAGGTGCTGCGCAGCCGGATCGTCGAGCGCGACGGCGAGCCGATCGCGGTCGTGGGCGGGCGGACGGACGTCCCCGTCATCGAACACGACCTGCGCGACCGGCCCACGGCCGAGCACGACCTGCGCGACCGGCCCACGGCCGAGCACGACCTGCGCGACCGGCCCACGGCCGAGCACGACCTGCGCGACCGGCCCGCGACCGAGCACGACCTGCGCGACCGGCCCACGGCCGAGCACGACCTGCGCGACCGGCCCGCGACCGACCGCGCCGGACGGGCGGACGCGATCGCGGAGGCCGCCGCCCGGCACGCCTTCGACCTGACCGGCACCGCGCCGCTGCTGCGGGTCGAGCTCATCCGGCTCGCCGCCGGGGTGTCGGAACTGGTGGTCGTCGCCGACCACGTGGCCTTCGACGGCTGGTCCACCGGCACGTTCCTCACCGAGCTCGCGACGGAGCTGGCCGCGCCCGGGACCGTCGAGCCGCTGCCGGTGCAGGTCGGCGACCTCGCCGTCACGCCCGACGGCGCGACGGACGCATGGCGGGACGAGCTGGCCGGCGCGTCGCCGCCGAGCGAACTGTTCTCGGGCACCGGAAGCTTCCGCGGCGAGCGGATCACCCGCCCGGTGCCGCCGTCGAGCGGCACCGCGGTCTTCGCGGACTGGCTGACGGCGCTCGGGCTGCTGCTGGCCGGGTTCACCGCCCGCCGGGACGTGCTGGTCGGCGTGGTCGCGGCCCGGCGCGCCGGACCGGAGCTCGACCGGGTCATCGGCCCGCTCGTCGACGTGCTGCCGGTCCGGCTGCGGCTCGAGTCCGCGGCCACCGTCCGGGACACGGTCGCGGCCGCGTCGGCGACGACGGCCCGCGCGCTGGACCGGCCCCGGCCGTCCACGGAGGACCTGTTCGCGGCCGTCGGCACCCAGTCGCGCGGGGCGATGCTCACCCCCGTGGTGCTCGCCGCGCAGCCGGCCGGGATGCCGGTCCGGGTCGAGCGGGGCGGGGTACGGCTGGAGCTGCTCGGCGAGCTGGGGTGCGGCGGGGCGCAGAACCCGTTGACCGTCTTCGTGAACGAGACGGCCGACGGCGTCGAGCTTCAGGTGGAGTACGACACCGGCCTCACGGATCGCGAGTGGGTGGAAGCGTTCGCGGACCGGCTCCTGCGCATGCTCGCCGAGGTCACCGCGGACCCGGATCGCCCGCTGAACCGCCTGCCGCTGGTCACCGCGGCCGAGGAGGCGCAGCTGCTCGACCTGGCCGCCGGCCCGCCGGTCCCGGCCGGTGCACCGGCCACGGCGGTCGAGGCGATCGAGCGGCAGGTGCGGGAGCGCCCCGGCGAGGTGGCCGTCGTCGGCGCCGACGACGAGATGACGTTCCGGCAGCTGTGGGACGACTCGGCCGCGATCGCGGCGCTCCTGCTGGGACAGGGCATCGGACCCGGTGACGTCGTCGGCGTGTGCCTGCCGCGCGACCACCGGATGCCGGCGACGCTGCTCGGGGTGTGGCGGGCCGGGGCGGCCTACCTGCCGCTGGAGGCGGAGCTGCCGGCCGAGCGTCTGGGCTGGCTCGCCGCGGACGGCGGCGCGAAGACCGTGCTCTGCCGGTCCACGACCGCCGCCGCGGCCGGTTCAGGCGCGCTGGACCTGGACCTGGAACTGGACCGGGCGCCGGCTGTGCCCGCGGCCGACTTCCCGGTCGTCGGGTCCGGCGATCGGGCTTATCTGCTCTACACCTCGGGCTCGACCGGCAAGCCGAAGGGCGTGGCCGTCGCGCAGTCCAGCGTCGCCGCGCTCACCGAGGCGCTGCGCTTCGAGCCCGGCTTCGGGCCCGGGGACCGGATGCTCGCCGTGGCCACGCTCAGCTTCGACGTCTCGTGCGCGGAGATCTGGTCCGCGCTCGGCGTCGGCGCCTGCTGCGTGGTCGTCGACCGCGACAGCGCGGTGGACGGGTACCGCCTCGGCCGCCAGATGGCCGAGCACCGCGTCAACGTGATGAACGTGCCGCCGACGATCCTGCGCACCCTGCTCGCGGCGGGCTGGACCGGCGGGGCGGACCTGCGCGTGTGGGCCGCCGGCGAGACACTCGACCCGGCCCTGGCCCGGGAGCTGCTGCCGGTGGTGCGGGAGCTGTGGAACACGTACGGCCCGACCGAGGCGACCGTGCTGTCGACCGCGTACCGCGTCCTCGAGGTCGGCGACGCCGTGCCGATCGGGCACGCGATGCTCGGCGAGCGGCTGTACGTCATGGATGCGCTGGACCGGCTCGTCCCGGCGGGCGTCGTGGGTGAGCTCTGGATCGGCGGCGCCGGGCCGGCCATCGGCTACCACAACCGGCCGGACCTGACCGCGGCCGCGTTCGTGCCCGACCCCGTCGTGCCCGGCGGGCGGTGCTACCGCACCGGGGACCTGGTCTACCGCCGGCCGGACGGTGAGGTCGTGTTCTGCGGCCGGCGCGACCATCAGCTGAAGATCCGCGGGTACCGTGTCGAGCTCGGCGAGATCGAGGCCGTGCTGCGCGCCCACCCCGACGTCGAGCACGCAGTCGTCACGGCGCGGGGCCAGGGTGCGGAGGCGCACCTCGTCGGCTACGTCGCGGGCCCGGTCACCGCCGGGCAGATGGCCGCCCACCTGCGCGCGAGCCTGCCCGCCTACCTCGTGCCGCACCGCTGGGTGGTGCTCGACGCGCTGCCGATGACGCCCAGCGGCAAGGTCGACCTGGGCGCCCTGCCCGAGCCCGGCGAGGACCGGCCGCACCGGCCGGCCGAGTCGATGATGGAGCAGCTGGTCGCCGACGTGTGGGCCCAGATCCTCCCCACTGATCGCATCGGCGCCGACGACAGTTTCTTCGGTCTCGGCGGGCACTCGCTGGCCGCGACCCGGGCCGTCGGCCGGCTGCGCGAGACGCTCGGCTGCGCGATTCCCGTGCGGCTGCTGTTCGACCATCCGGTCCTCGCGAACTTCGCGGGGCAGCTCGAGCGGCTTGTTTTGGACGACATCGTGGCCGCACCGGCCACCGGCAACTAGAAAATAGGAAGTCAAATATGTCTATGTCTGACCAGGACACCTTACGGGCCGTCATGGAGCGGCGGGTCGCGGCTGCCCGCGCCGCCGCCCGGGCCGACGCGGAGATCCCGCGCCGGTCCGACCCGGCCGCGCCGCAGCCGCTGTCACCGTCGCAGGCCCGGCTGTGGTTCAACGCGCAGTTCGAGACCAACACGTCGATCTACAACGTGCCCACGGTGCTGCGGCTGACCGGCCCGCTCGACGCCGACGCGTTGCTGGCCGCGCTGCGCGAGGTCGCCGCCCGGCACGAGGTCCTGCGCAGCGTCATCGCGCCGCCCGGGCACGCCGTCGCCGGCCCGGCCGACCGGCTGCAACTGTCCCTGGCGGACATCGACGAGCCGGCGCTGGACGCGGCGCTGCGGGCCGAGGTGAGCCGGCCGTTCGAGCTCGACCGCGAGCCGCCGATGCGGGCCGTGCTCTTCCGGGTCGGCGCCGAGCACCACGTGCTGGCCCTGACCGTGCACCACATCGCCACCGACGCGTGGTCGCAGGACCTGATCCTCGATGAGATCGGCGCGCTGTACGCCGCCCGGCTCGGCCAGGGAACACCGCCCGCCCCGCCGCGGCTGCAGTACGCCGACATCACCGAGTGGCAGGCCACGCGGACCGCGGACGACCACGTCGGCTGGTGGGCCGAGCGGCTGGCCGGGCTCGCCCCGGCGCTCGCGTTCCCCGTCGACCGGCCCTACCCGGCAGTGGCCGACTGGAGCGGCGGCTACCTGCCGTTCAGTCTGTCCCCGGCGCTGGCCGAGCGGGTGCGCGAGACCGCCCGGGAATGCAACGCGACGCCGTTCATGGTGGTGCTCGCGGCCTGGCAGGCGCTGCTGGGCCGGCTCTGCGGCAGCGAGGACGTCGCGGTCGGCGTGCCCGAGTCCGGGCGCCACCACCGCGCGACGGAGGGCGTCGTCGGCTGCTTCATCAACACGCTCGTGATGCGCACCGACCTGTCCGGCGACCCGACCGGCCGGCAGCTGCTCGACCGCGTCCGGGAAACCACCATCGAGGCGTTCGCGCATGCCACCGCGCCCTTCGAACGGGTCGTGGAGGCCGTGGCACCCGAGCGTTCCACCGCCACGACACCGATCTTCCAGTCGATGCTGTACCTGCTGGAGACCGTCCAGCGCGACCCGGTGCTGCCGGGCGTGCGCGCCGAGCGGCTCGAGGCCCCGCTCGACTTCAACAAGTTCGACGTGAGCCTGTCGCTGGAGGCCGAGGGCGGCGGCTACGAGGGCGAGCTGCACTACCGCCGCGACCTGTTCGACCGGGCGACGGCCGAGCGCTGGGCGCGCTGGCTGCTCGCCCTGCTCGACGGGATGCTGGCCGAGCCCGACCGCCCGCTCTCACAGCTCGACCTGCTCAGCGACGCCGAACGGGCCGACCTGGTGGCCCTCGGCACCGGCCCCGGCCTGCCCGCCGACGCGCCCGCCACGGTGCTCGACGCGGTCCTCGCCCAGGCCGACGCCCGCCCCGCGGCCGTCGCCGTCGACGCCACCGGCGGCACCCTGACCTACGGTGACCTGGCCGGGGCCGCGGCCCGGATCGCGACCGCGCTGCGCGAGCACGGGGCCGGGCCGGGCGCGCCCGTCGGGATCTGCCTGCCCCGCGACCGGCACCTGCCCGCCGCGCTGGTCGGCGTCTGGCAGGCCGGATCGGCGTACGTGCCGCTGGAGCCCGACCACCCGGCCGAGCGGCTGCGCTACCAGCTCAGCGACTCCGGCGCCAAGGTCGTCCTCGCGGCCGCGGAGACGCTCGACGTGGCCCGCCCGCTCGTCGAGGGCACCGGCGCCGTCCTCGTCGACCTGGCCGACGCGCTGGCCGCCGAGCCCGGCGAACTCCCGGCGACCGGCCCCGACGACCTCGCGTACATCCTCTACACCTCAGGCTCGACCGGCCGGCCCAAGGGGGTGGAGCTCAGCCACGGCGCCGTCGCCGCGTTCGTCGCGGCCAACTGCGAGCTGGTGCCGGTGACACCCGACGACGTGATGCTCGGCCTGACCGCGCTCTCCTTCGACGTGGCCGGGATCGAGCTGTGGTGCGGCCTCGGCAACGGCGCCCGGCTGGTGCTGCTGGAGCGCGGCGTGGCCGTCGACGGGCACCTGGTGGCGCAGCGCATCGCCGAGTCCAAGGTGACCGTGATGACCGCGACCCCGACCACGTTCCGGATGCTCGTCGCGGCCGGCTGGCAGTCGCCGGAGGTGCGGGGGATCGCCATCGGCGAGGCCCTCGACCCCGCGCTCGGCCGCGAGCTCACGGCCCGGCTCGGCGAGTGCTGGAACGGCTACGGCCCGACCGAGACCGCCGTGGCGTCCACGATGTACCGCCTCACCGCCCCCGTCGGCGACACCGTGCCGATCGGCACCCCGATGGCGGGGGAGTGGGTGTACGTGATGGACCCCAACTCCCCAGCTGCCGGCCGCCTCGCGCTGCCCGGGACCATCGGCGAACTGTGGATCGGCGGCGCCGGTGTGGCCCGCGGCTACCACGGCCGGCCCGACCTGACCGAGGCCGCGTTCGTCGCCGACCCGGTCCGCCCCGGCGAACGCTGCTACCGCACCGGCGACCTGGTCCGCTGGCGCACCGACGGACTCCTGGACTTCCTCGGCCGCCGCGACCACCAGGTGAAGGTGCGCGGGCACCGCATCGAGCTCGGCGAGATCGAGTCGCAGCTGCGCTCGGCGCCGGACGTGGCCGAGGCGGTGGTGACCGTCGCCGACCCGACCGGCGACGCGCACCTCGTCGGCTACGTCGTACCGCGCCCGGGGTCGACGCCGGACACACAGGCCCTGGAGGCCCTGCTGCGGGCGACACTGCCCGACTACATGGTCCCGCGCCGCTGGATGACGCTGGACGCGCTGCCGGTCAACGCGTCAGGGAAGGTCGACCGCACCGCGCTGCCCGAGCCGCGGGACGAGGTGCAGCAGCGGGTCGCGCCGCGCACCGAGGCGGAGCAGCTGGTCGCCGAGATGTGGAGCGCCGTGCTGAAGCGCGATGAGCTGTCGGTGTACGACAACTTCTTCGCGCTCGGCGGGCACTCCCTGTCGGCGACGCTGGTCGTGGGCCGGCTCCGCGACGCGCTGGACTTCCCGGTGCCGGTCCGGCTGCAGTTCGAGCAGCCGGTGCTGGCGAACTTCGCCGCCGCGCTGGAGGCACTGCTGCTGGACGAGGCGGCGCAGGCGTGACAGTCACCGACGCCCAGCGCTCGCTGCTGCAGCAGCGGCTGGCCGGGGCACGCCGCAACGCCGCCCGCGCCGCCAGCACCATTCCCGCGTCCCCCGACCGGGACTCGCCGGCGCCGCTGTCACCGGCCCAGGCCCGGCTGTGGTTCCTGCACCAGCTGGAGCCCGACAGCGGCTCCTACCACGTGACAGCCACCGTGCGGCTGACCGGCCCGCTCGACGTGGCCGCGCTGACCGCCGCGATCCGGGACCTCGCCGAGCGCCACCACGTGCTGCGCACCCGGTACGTGGACCGCGACGGCGAGCCGAGCGCGGTGCTGGGCAGCGCGGACGACGTGCTCGTCGAGACCGATGGGGAGATCGACGACGTCCGGCAGCGGGCGTTCCGGCTCGAGGAGGAGCCGCCGCTGCGGGCGCTGATCCGCCGCGACGGGCCGGACGAGCACGTGCTGCTGCTCGTCGTGCACCACATCGCCTTCGACGAGTGGTCCGTCGACCTCGCCCTGCGCGAGCTCGCCGACCTGTACGCCGCCCGCCTCGACGGCCGCCCGGCGCCGGACGCGCCCGGGCTGCAGTACGCCGACTACGCCCGCTGGCAGGCCGGCCGCGAGCCGTCTGCCGCGGCCCTGGACCGGTGGGTCGAGCGGCTGCAGGGCCTGGCGCCGGTGCTGGACCTGCCGACCGACCGGCCCCGCCCCGCGGTGGCCGGCCACGGGGCCGGGGAGGTGCCGGTGCACGTGCCCGCGGCGCTGGCCGGCCCGCTCGCCGACCTCGCCGCCTCCTGCGGGGCCACCCCGTTCATGGTGCTGCTCACCGCGCTCCAGGCGCTGCTGGCCCGGGTGTGCGGCACCGACGACATCCCGATCGGGGTCCCGGTCGCGGGCCGGCACCACCCCGACATCGAGAAGATGATCGGCTGCTTCATCGGTACGTTGGTCATGCGGACCGACTGCTCCGGCGACCCGACCGGACGCGAGCTGCTGGCCCGGGTCCGCGAGGTGGCGATCGACGCGCTCGCGCAGTCCGAGACCCCGTTCGAGCGGATCGTGGAGCGGCTGCAGCCCGAGCGCACCCTCGGCCACACGCCGATCTTCCAGGTGCTGCTCAACGTGCTGGAGCAGCCGGCCGCGCCGCCGCGCCTGCCGCACCTGGACGCGCAGGGCGTCCTGCTGCCGACCCACACCGCCAAGTACGACCTCAACCTCACGCTGTCGCGGGTGGACGACGGCTACCGCGGCATGCTGGTGTTCCGCACCGACCTGTTCGACGAGGAGACCGTCCGGCGGTTGGTGGACTGGTTCCTGGCGCTGCTGACGGGGTTGGTCACCGAGCCCGACCGCCCCGTCGGAGCGCTGGCGCTGGAGCCCGGCGTGCGGCCCGGGCCGGACGGCCCGCGGGTGTCCTACCCGCTGGACCGGCCGCTGCACGAGCTCATCGCCCGCCACGCCGGGTCGACGCCGGAGGCCACCGCGGTGGTCGCGGCGGACGGCCGGCTGACCTACGCGGAGCTGGACCGGCGCGCCGGGGCGGTGGCGGCCCGGTTGCTGGCGGCCGGCGTACGGCCCGAGGAGCCGGTCGCGGTGCTCACCGAGCGCGGGACGGCCCTGCCCGTCGCGATGCTGGGAACGCTGAAGGCCGGCGCCGTCTACCTGCCCGTCGACCCCGGCTACCCGGACGGCCGCGTGGCGGAGATCCTCGACACCGCCCAGGCCCGGTTCGTGCTCACCGAGACGGCGTTCGCGGACCGTGCACCGTGCCGTGTCCCGGGCCGTGAGGCGATCGTCGTCGCGGACGTCACCGGCGATCCGGCCGAGGCCGTGGTGGTGCCGATGGACCACCTCGCGTACCTCATCTTCACGTCCGGCTCGACCGGGCGGCCCAAGGGCGTCATGGTCGAGCACCGCAACATCGCGCACTACCTGCACGCGGTGGCGGACCGCATCGGACACCGGAGGTCCTACGCCCTGGTGTCCACCCACGCCGCCGACCTCGGCATGACGAACCTGTTCGGGGCGCTCGCCACCGGCGGCGTGGCGCACCTCGTGGACCGCGAGACCGCCACGGACCCGGAGGCGTTCGCGGCCTACCTGGCCGAGCACCCGGTCGACGCGATGAAGCTGGTCCCGAGCCACCTGGAGCTGCTGGCCGCGCACGGCGACCTCGCCGCGCTGCTGCCCCGCGAGCTGCTCGTCCTGGCCGGCGAGCCCTGCCCGTGGGAGCTGGTCGACCGCATCGAACGGGTCCGGCCGGACCTCGAGGTCCAGGTCCACTACGGCCCGACCGAGACGACCGTCTCCGTCTTCGGCTGCGACGTGCGCGAGGTCCCGGCCGAGCGCCGCACCGGCATCGTCCCCATCGGACGCCCGTTCGCGAACGTCGAATGCCGGGTGACCGACCGGGCGGGCCGCCAGGTGCCGGACGGGGTGCCCGGTGAGCTGCGCATCGGCGGCCCGAGCGTGGCCCGCGGCTACCTGAACCTCGTCGACGACCGCTTCCAGCAGGGGTGGTACCGCTCCGGCGACCGCGTCCGCGTCGACGCCCACGGCCTCGTGCAGATCCTGGGCCGGGTCGACGACCAGGTGAAGATCCGCGGTTTCCGGGTCGAGCTCAACGAGGTCGCCTCCGCGGTGCGCGGGGTCCCCGGCGTCGGCGAGGCCGTGGTACTGCCCGTCGGCGAAGCACACACGCGCCGGCTGGCCGCCTGGATCACGCCCGCAACCGCCGATCCCGGGCAGGTGCGGGCCGCGCTGCGCGACCGGCTCCCGGACTACATGGTGCCGTCGGCGTTCGTGATCCTCGACCGGCTCCCGCTGACCGCCAACGGCAAGGTGGACCGGACCGCGCTGCCCGCACCGCAGCCGCCGGGCGCCGCCACCCGGGTCGCGCCGGAGTCCCCGACGCAGCTGCGGGTCGCCGCGGCCTGGGCCGAGGTCCTCGACGGCGCTGAGATCGGGCTCGACGACGACTTCTTCGCCCTCGGCGGCGACTCGTTCAAGGCCGTGCGCGCCGTGCGGGCCATCGACCCGCAGCTGCGGGTCATCGACCTGTTCACCCGCCCGACCGTGCGCGAGCTGGCCGCCTACCTCGACGGCGACACCGGCTCGACCGGGCTGCTGCACCGCCTCGCGGGCCCGGCCGACGCGACCCTGACCGTCGTCTGCGTGCCCTACGGCGGCGGCTCGGCCGCGGCCTACGGGCCGCTCGCCACCGAACTCGCCCAGCGCCTGCCGGGCGCGGCCGTCCTGGCGATCGAACTGCCCGGGCACGACCCCGCCCGGCCCGACGAGCCGCCGCTGCCGATGGCCGAGCTGATCGACCGCGTGGTCGCGGACCTGCCGACCGGCCCGGTGCTGGTCTACGGCCACTGCGTCGGCTCGGCGGCCGCCACCGAGCTCGCCCTCCGACTGGAGTCCGACGGCCGCGAGGTCGCCGGACTGGTCGTCGGCGGCAGCTTCCCGGCGGCCCGGCTGCCGGGGCGGGTGTCGTCCTGGCTGCACCGGCGCTTCCACGCCACCTGGTTCACCTCCGACCGGGCGTACCGCGACTTCCTGCGTACACTCGGCGGCCTCGACGACGACGAGGGCCTCGACGCCGACGTGATCCTGCGCAGCCTGCGGCACGACGTGGACGAGTCCCAGACGTGGTTCACCCGCGAGCTGACCCGGCCCGACCGGCGGCGGCTGCGGGCGCCCGTGCTGTGCCTCATCGGGGCGCGGGACCGCTCGACGGAGCTGTACCAGGAACGCTATGCCGAATGGGGCGCCTTCGCGGACCGCGTCGCCCTCGCCGTCCTGCCCCGGGCCGGGCACTACTTCCTCAAGCACCAGGCGGCGGCCGCGGCCGACGAGATCGCCGGCACGCTGCGGGAGTGGGGCGCGGGCCGGGCGCCGGAGGTGGTCAGCACCGCGGTCACCGGCGGCCGGGCCCGGCGCGACCTGCGCGAGTTCTACGTCATGACGGCCGGCCAGACCGCCTCGCTGATCGGTGCCGCGCTGAGCTCGTTCGCCCTGGGCGTCTGGGCGTACCAGCAGAACGGCCGCGTCGCCGACTACGCCCTCGTCACCATGCTGGCCCTGCTGCCCTCGATCCTGCTGCTGCCGGTGGGCGGTGCCGTGGCGGACCGGATCGACCGGCGGCGCATCATGCTGGCCTGCAACGGGGCGGGCGCGGCGGTCATGTCCGCCGTGGTCACCCTGCTGGCGCTGGGCCGCCTGGAGATCTGGAGCGTCGGGCTGCTGGCCGGGCTGCTGTCAGCGGTGACCGCCTTCCACCGGCCCGCCTACCTGGCCGCGGTCGCGCAGCTGGTGCCGAAGCCGTACCTGGGGCAGGCCAACGCCCTCGCCAACCTCGGCCCGGGCATCGGCATGCTCATCGCCCCACTGGCCGGCGGCGCGCTGATCACGGCGCTGGGCATGCCGTGGGTGGTCGCGGTCGACGTGGTGTCGCTGCTCGTCGGCGTCGGCACGCTGCTGCTGGTGCGCCTGCCCGACCGGCTCTTCCGCCGTCAGGAGGAGACCTTCGTCCGCGCGATCGTCGGCGGCTGGCGGTTCCTCATCCGGCGCCGCCCGCTCATGGTCATGATCGTGTTCTTCGTGGTCGAGAACTACCTCGCGATGCTCGCCCTCGCCGTGACCGTGCCGACCGTGTACGCCTTCGGCGGCACGACGGCCGTCAGCGTCGTCACCGCGTTCAGCGGCATCGGGGCCGCCCTCGGCGCACTGGCCATGGTGCTGTGGGGCGGCGCCGAACGCCGTGCCACCGGCATGGTCGGCTTCGTCATCGGGGTCGGCCTCGGCGCCGCGCTCGTCGGGCTACGGCCATCGACGGCGCTCGCGGCGGCGGGCAGCCTCATCTGGTACGCCTCGCTCACCATCCTCAACGCCCACTGGCTCGCGATCATCCAGGTCAAGGTCGGCCTCGAACTGCAGGGCCGGGTCCTCGCCACGAACCAGATGCTCGCCGTGGCGATGACACCGGTCGCGTTCCTGACCGCGCCGCCGTTCACGGAGGCGGTCGCGCCGCTGCTGCGGCCCGGGGGCGCGCTCGCGGACACCGTCGGGCGGGTCGTGGGCGTCGGGGACGCCCGCGGCACGGGACTGATCCTGCTGGCCTGCGGCGTGCTGCTGGTGATCTGGGGCGCGCTGGGCCTGGCCTACCGACCCCTGCACCGGATGGAGGACGACCTGCCGGACGCCGCAGCGGGCGCCGAGATCCCCGACTCGCTGGACGAGGTCCAGGCCCAGGCCGACGAACAGGTGCGCGTGTAATCCGACGCACCGTTCTCGACGCGGTCGTCCAACGGCAGCACGTGATCGGGAGACCAGGCCGACCTCGCGGCAGCACCAGCGAAAATGCCGCGGGGTCCGGCCTGGCCGGCCGTCCAGGTGCGCTCGGCCGTGCCGGGAGTACGGTCGGGGTCTACCCGCGGTGCCTCGAACCGCGTGACCGGAGGAGTCGATGCTGGGATGACGGCAGGGCGACCGATGCCCACGCAGGACGAGGTGCTGGGGTACTTCAGCGCGCTGTCGAACTGGGGGCGATGGGGCGACGACGACGAGCTCGGGACGCTGAACCACATCACCGACGAGGTCCGGCTGGCGGCGGCGCGGGCCGTGCGCCACGGCAGGAGCGTGTCGTGCGCGTGGGAGGTCGCCGTCCCGGACGAGATGGAGCGGTCGACAACGACGTGCCTGTGCGCCGCCGACATGCCGGGTGCCGAGCACATGCCGCTGCCCGGATTCCGCAACGACCGGCGCTGGGGGTTCTCGTCCGAGCGTCTCGGCATCACGTTCCACGGCAACACCGTCACCCACGTCGACTCGCCGTGTCACATCTTCTGGGACGGCACGATGTACAACGGGCGGCCGCACTCGTCGGTCGACGCCGCAACGGGATCGGCGTGGGGGGCCGTCACGGCGGCGGCGAACGGGATCGTCACGCGTGGCGTCCTGCTGGACATCGCGAGGGTCCGCGACGTGCCGTGGCTGGAGCCGGGGGAGGGTGTGTTCCCCGACGATCTCGAGGAGGCCGAGCGTCGCCAGGGTGTGCGGGTGCGATCCGGCGATGCGGTGCTCCTGCGGACCGGCCAAGGCCGCGTCCGGCACGAAGCCGGTCCGGCCGGCGGTTTCACCCAGGCCGGCTGGCACGCGTCCTGCCTGCCGTGGCTGCGCGAACGACAGGTCGCCCTGATCGGCGCCGACACCCCTCAGGACGTTCAGCCGTCGGGGTACGACGACGTGTTGATGCCGGTTCATGCCGTGGGTCTCGTCGCGATGGGTCTGTGGCTGCTCGACAACTGCGACCTGGAGGCGTGCGCGACGACGGCCGCCGAGCTCGGCCAATGGGACTTTCACCTCGCTGTCGCACCGGTCCGCTTCGCCGGGACGTCCGGCAGCCCGGTCAACCCGATCGCCACGTTCTGACCGCGGTTCGCGAGGGCGTCCCGCGCTGCCCGTGCCGCGTTGAGCCGTCTGATACAAACTATGCTCGTGGATGAATCACAGGTGCCCGACGGGCAGGACCACGTCACCGAACGGCTCCCGTCCGGCGTGCCGCACCGCCCGGTCCGGGCGATCGGCATCTTCACCGGATCGCCGGCGGACGACGTCGCCGAGGAGTTCCACACCCGGCGTCGTACGCGGCTCGCTCTCACCCTGTCGACCGCTGCGGCGGTGATCCTCGGGTCGTTCCTGCTGGCGCACGACGCCGGGCCGATCGAACTGCCGAGCTCCGCAGGACGCGAACCGGGTGCGGCCGGCACCGCGCAGCCGGACGGGACGGAACCTGCGGTCGAGGCCGGCACCAGCCCGTCCCCGGGTACTGGAAGCGATCCGTCGGCGGGCAACGGCCGAATCGAGTCGGGCGGCGCGGCCGGACGCCCGGGAAACGCCACGGACGGCGATGGACACACCGACCCGGGGCCCGCCGTCACCACCGCCCCGCCGGCGGCCGGCGCGCCGGCCACCACGGCGCCGGTGACGAGCGCCAACCCCGAGGCGACGCCGGCGCTGGTCGCCGTCAGCCTGTCGACCCTCGGCGGGGTCGTGGTCGCCGGCTGCGCCGACGGGAAGGTGCGCGTCCTCGACGTTCGGCCCGCCCCAGGCGCGAAGGTCGTGAGCATGGACGGCGGCGCCCGTGACACGGCGCGCGTGGAGATCGACCTGCTGGCCGCCAAGCTCCGCCTCAACGTGCGCTGCGTCGCCGGTCTGCCGGTCGCCACCCCGGTCTGAAGCCGAGCCGTCCCGGCTGGTGCTGTGACCGCGAACGTCGGCCGGGTCGGACATGCCGGTTGACGTTCGCGGGTCGGGTCGGGTCGGGGTGCGGGCTGTCGGGATGGCAGCTCCTCTCCACGGGCGCGCCGGCTCAGTGACATCGAGCCGCTCGGGCAGATCCCCGATCATGTCGTCGGGTCGCTACGGGCCTCCAGCCGCTCGTAGCGCTGCCGGGCCGCTTGCGGGGTGCCCAGGCCGAGGCTCAGCGCGATGTCCTGCCAGGTCATCGCGCGGGCGCGGGCGGTTCTGAGCAGGTAGAGCTCGGTGGCGTCCACTTCCGCCCGCACCTCGGGTAGCAGGGTCAGCGCCGCGACCAGGTCGGACTTGTCCAGCGGGGGCTCGCCTGGGGCCGGCGGGATCGACCCGGCGGCCATCGCCGCGGCGACGCGGACCACCTCGTGCGGGGCGGCGACGTCCGCGTGGGTATGCCGCGAGCGCAGCTCGGGCGACGCGGCGTGGCGCTCGGTGAGGTGGGCCAGCGCGGCGTATACCCGCTCCGCGCGCCGTGCCTCGGGGTCAGGGAAAGTCAGCATCTCCGTCACGCCTTCGGATCATGCCAGCTCAACAATCTGTTTTCAATAGATTGTTCAAACCGCCGCGCGCTGGGCCTGGCCTACCGACCCCTGCGCCGGATGGAGGACGACCTGCCGGACGCCGCAGCGGGTGCCGGGTCGCCTCGGACGCCGCGACGACCCCGAGGCCGCTGCCCTCGAGCGCCTGCCGGATCCGTTCAGTCTGGGCTGCGTGCAGGTCACTGGCCTTGCGAAACTCGTCAAAACGCATCGCCCACACCGCCCTGTGCGCCTCGTGCGTTCTGCCATCGCGGCGCGATCCGGGCACCGACGTCCAGCAGTGCCCGGGCCGCGCTACCGCATCAATGGATGTCAGGTGGTGCCTGGGGTGCGGTGACGCCGCAGCCACGGTTGGCACAGGACGATCGCGCCGCCGATGAGGCCGCCGATCACCGTCTCGACCGCCCGGTCGAAGAGGAGCTGCCCGGCCGGGCGGGCCACCGCCAGTTGCCCCATCAGCAGCGCCATCGGGGTGATGAACAGCAGCGCCAGCCCGTAGTGCCGCCCGACCAGCAGCTCCGTGACGATCTGCAGCGCCGCCACGACCAGCACGGTCGCGTACGGCGGGAGGTGCAGCGCGAGCAGCGCCGCGCTGGGCAGCAGCCCGAGCAGCGTGCCGAGGATCCGGTGCGCGGCGCGGACCAGTTGGGCGGTGCGGCCGGGGGCGCTGAGCGGAGCGACCGCCGCCACCGTCGCCCAGTACGGGTGGCCGATCCCGATCCCGGTCGCCAGGCCGCCCGCCAGCACCACAGCGAGGGCGTAGCGCACCGGCTCCCACGTCCACACGTGCGCCAGCCGGGCCGGCCGGCTCCGCTGCCGGCGGACGAGGCTGCCCACGTTACCGGCCAGCAGCGCGAACAGGCTGCTGGCCCCGGTCACGGCGGCGGCGACCGCGACGTCCGACACGTGGTGCGGGGCCGAGGCGACCGTACCGAACGCGAAGACCAGGAAGAGCGGCCCCGGCGGGTGCCAGTCCTGCGCGGCGGCGAGCACGGCGCCCAGCGCCGCGACGAGCGCGGCGACCGGCACCGCGACCCACGCCGGCGACTCCAGCGAGCCGACAAGCACGCCGAGGACGACCGACACCGTCAGCGCCGCTGCGGCGCTCGCCTGCATCGCGGCGCGGGACAGGTGCACGTGGTTGCGCCCGTACAGTGAAGTGAACGCCCCGAAGGCGGCGTAGGCCGTCCAGCTCGGGTGGCCCAGCGCCAGCACGGTGAGCAGGGGGACCAGGACGCTGACGCCGGCCCGCAGCGCGACCCGGTGGGTGCCTCGCATCGGGCGGATGTGGAGCAGGTCCGAGAGCATCGCCCGCGCCTGCTCACCCATCCTCTTCACCCGTCTTGTTCGTATTTGCGATGGTCGCCCATCCTTCATACTGCGCCGGTCAGCTCCGGCCGGGGCACGGGCGGAAACCGGAGTCCGGGTGTGGCCGCCGGGTCATCGAGCTGCGAGCTGCGCCGCGGTCATCGTGGCGAGGACCGCGCCGGCCGGGACGGCGGCCCGCCCGATGACGGCCTCCAGGGTCGGGTCGGTGACGGCGAACTCGCCCCGGCGGGCGGCGCGGAACATGCCGAGGGTGAAGTCGGCGGCCTGCGGTGGCATGCCGCGCTCGACCGCCGCGGCCTTCCACGCCTCGTCGTCCACGACGACCCGTTCGATGGTGCGCCCCGTGAGGTCGCTGAGGATGCCGGCGACGGCCTCGAAGTCGAGTGCCTGGGGCGCGGTCAGCGGTGCGGTGACGCCGTCGAGAGTGATGTTGCCTGCCAGTACCGCCGCAGCCACCTCCGCCAGGTCGGCGTGGTCGGTCCAGGAGACCGGGCCGTCCTGAGGCGCGACGAGCCGGCCGGTCTCCAGGGCGGCGCCGATGTAGTGGCCGAGCGTGCTGGCGTAGAACCCGTTGCGCAGGGCGGTGAACGCGACGCCCTGCCGGGTGAGGTGCTCTTCGGTCAAGGCGTGCGTGAGCTGCGGTGCGAAGAGTGAGTCCTTCGCCGCTGCTTGATGGCTCGTGTACAGGATGCGCTGCGCTCCCGCTGCGCGTGCGGCGTCGATGGCGGCGATGTTGGCCGCGACCGCACCGGCGCCGCGGATCGAGGCGGAGATGACCAGCACCTGGCTGGCGCCCTCGAACGCGTGCTGGAGGGTGTCGGGGTCGGTGAAGTCGCCGACCCGGACTCGGACGCCGCGTTCGGCGAGCGCGGCGGCCTTGCCGGCGTCCCGGACGCTGACGCCCACGGTGTCGGCGGGGACCAGTTCCAGTAGCCGGGTGACGATCCGGGATCCGAGGTTGCCGGTGGCTCCGGTGACGATGATCATGTCGCTCCCTGTTTCCGTTGATATGAGGTCGACGTTATCAGTGATTTTCCAACGGAAACAACTTCCTGTTATCCTCGATACATGGAGCAGACGCAGGTCGCCGGGGTCCGCGACGAGAGCCGTTCCGCCGTCCTCGAGGCGGCCGCACGGCTGCTGGCCGAGCACGGCGCCCGCGGCGTGACGACCCGGGCGGTGGCCCAGGCCGCCGGCATGCAGGCGCCGACCATCTACCGGCTGTTCGGCGACAAGGACGGCCTCATCGATGCCCTCGCCGAGCACGTCATGGCCACCTACGTCGCCGGCAAGTCGGTCTCGGCGGCCCAGCCCAGCGGCGACCCCGTGGCCGACCTGCGCGCCGGATGGCAGCTGCACGTCGAGTTCGGACTGGCCAACCCGGAGCTGTACGCACTGCTCAACACCCCCGGCCGTGGCACGCCCTCACCGGCGACGACCGCCGGCATCGAGGTGCTGCGCACGCTGGTGCGGCGGCTCGCCGCCGCGGGCCGCCTGCGCGTCGACGAGCGACGGGCCGTGGCCATGATCCACGCTGCCGGCACCGGCACCGTCCTGGCCCTGCTGGGCATGCCCGCGGCACTGCGGGACCCCGGCCTGGCGGACGTGATGTTCGATGCCGTCGCCGACCGGATCCTCACGGCCGCACCTCCGGCGCCGGACGCCACCACGACCACGGTCACGGTCACGTTCGCCACCGTGGTGCCCGAGCTGCCCGCGCTCACCGACGCCGAGCGAGCCCTGATGACGGAGTGGCTCAACCGTTCACTCGACCAGGCGCAGCGCCCGCGAGACTGAGACCCACGAACCGCAACCGGTGCCGCCGTGCCGCGACTGGCCGACCGACCGCCGCGGAGCAGCTCGGCCCTAGTGCACCTTGAGGAGCAGTTCGGTGAGCTCGAAGGGCATGGTGATCATGCAGTCGTGGCCGGTCGGCAGCTCCCACACCTCGTCCTGCGGCGGTACGGGGCGCCGCGGTGGAGCGTCGGTGGTGCAGTGGATGTGGGTGCGTGGGATCGCGTGCGCGGCCGGATTGTCGAGGGCGACCGGCTGTTGCAGGCAGCGGACCGGTTGGTCGGACAGCATCGTGTCCAGCCAGGCGAGGTCGGCCGGTTCCGTGACGCCGAAGGAGCGGGACATCGGTGGCAGGCGCCATGGGGTGTCGGTCTGTGCCGCCCGGTCGATGAGGTGTTGGGTGGCCGGCATCACGTCGACGGCGCTTTCGCCGTTGTGGGGAACCATGGCGTCGAGGAAGACGAGGCGGGCGATCTTGTCCGGTGTGCGGTTCGCTGTCCCGGTGATGACCATGCCGGCGTAGCTGTGGCCGACGAGGACGACGTTGTCCTGGTCGTCGAGCAGCCGCACGACGTCGTCGATGTGTGTGTCGAGTCCGACCTCGGGGCTGAGGAGGTGGATGCGGTCGCCGTAGCCGGTCAGGGTCGGTGCGAGCACCCGGTGGCCGGCGGCGCTCAGCAGCGGCACGACGCGGTCCCAGGCCGCCCCGCTGTGCCACGCGCCATGGATGAGGACGTAAGTGGACATGCCTATCCTTCGCTGTGAGGGTGTTTCTTGGGAGTTCCCTCATGTTCTGACGGATGTCATGCAGCGGGCAATCAGGCACATTCCGGTGCCTCGGTTCTCTGGAGGTAACCATGCGCAGCGGATGCCGACCGCTGATCGAGGACAAGTGGTCACTGCACGTCATCTCGATGCTGGACGCGGGGCCGAGACGGTTCAGCGAGCTCAAGCGCGGCCTGGACGGCGTCAGCCAGCGGATGTTGACCGTCACCCTGCGCAATCTTGAACGCGACGGCATCCTCGTCCGTACCGTGCTCGAGGTCATGCCCCCACACGTCGAGTACCAGCTCACCGAGATGGGCGTCGCCCTCCACGAAGCGGTCAAGCCGATGATCGCCTGGGGCAGGGAGAACGTGGCCGAAGTGGAACGATCCCGTGCGGCCTACGACACCCGGACCGTCGCGGAACGGTGAACGGGCTGCGCTACGGGTACACCGGCAGCGTGGGAACGGCGGCGAGCAGTTCGCGGGTGTAAGGCTCGACGGGGCGGTCGAACACGTCGTCGGCCGGGCCGCGTTCCACCACGGCGCCGTCCTTCATCACCAGCACCTCGTCGCTGATCTGCCGGATCACGGCCAGGTCGTGCGAGATGAACAGGATCGCCAGGCCGCGCTGCGCCTGCAGGTCCGCCAGCAGCGCGAGGATCTGAGCCTGGATGGAGACGTCCAGGGCGGACACCGGCTCGTCGCAGACCAGCAGCTCGGGGCCGGTGGCCAGGGCCCGGGCGATCGCGACGCGCTGGCGCTGGCCCCCGGACATCTCGGCGGGGGCGCGGGCGGCCAGTGACGCGGGCAGGCCGACGGCCTCCAGCAGCTCGCCGACGCGCCGGCGCCGGGCGGTCCGGTCGCGCTCGGACCGCAGCGCTTCGGCGATGACCCGGCCGGCGGTGAAGCGGGGGTCGAACGCGCCGAGCGGGTCCTGCTGGATGAGCTGGATGCGGCCGCGCTGCGGGCGGCGGAGCCGCTCCGGCACCGAGCTCCACCGGGCACCGGCGAAGCGGACGTCGCCCTCGTCGGGCCGCAACAGGCCGAGGGCGATGCGGGCCACGGTGCTCTTGCCGGAGCCGGACTCGCCGACGACGCCGAGCGTGCGCCCGGCGGTGACGGTGAACGAGACGTCACACACGGCGGCGTGGTCGGTGCCGTCGGGGCGGCGGTACCGTTTGCTGATCCCCTGGACCTCCAGCAGGGCCGGGCGGGCTTCCCCGCCCGGGTCGCGGTAGGGCCGGCCGGTGGGAACCGCGGCGAGGAGCTGGCGTGTGTACGGGTGGCGAGCTGCCCCGAGCACCGCTGCCGGCGGTCCCGACTCCACGACGACGCCGTCGCGCATCACCAGGATGTGGTCGGCCATCCGGGCCACCACGGCCAGGTCGTGGCTGATCATGAGCAGCGCGGTGCCGCCGGCCTTCAGGCCCTCCAGTTCGAGGAGCACCTGGGCCTGGACAGTGACGTCGAGGGCCGTGGTCGGCTCGTCGACCACGAGGACCGGGGGCCCGGCGATGGTGGCAGAGGCGATCAGGGCCCGCTGGCGCAGACCGCCGGAGAGCTGGTGGGGGTACTGCCGCGCCCGCACGGCCGCCTCCGGCACCCCGGCGCCGGCGAGCGCCTCGACCACCCGGCCGGGCCGCAGCGCACGCGGGATCAGCCGGTGCCGGCGCAGCGGCTCCCCGACGTCGCGGTGGACCCGGTGCAGCGGATTGAGCGAGCCGAGCGCGTCCTGCGGGACGAGCCCGATGTCGCGGCCGCGCAGGCGTCGCCACTGGGCCTCGGTCAGCGTGCTCAGGTCCCGCCCGCTGAGCCGCAGCGTGGCAGCGGTGACGGAAGCGGCCGGGCCGGCCAGGCCGAGCAGTGCACGGGCGGTGGCGCTCTTGCCGGACCCTGACTCGCCGACGATGGCCAGACACTGTCCCTTGTGGAGGGTGAAGGAGATGCCCCGGACCGCTTCGACGGCACCGCGTGCGGTGCGGAACGTGACGCGCAGGTCGTCGACGGCCAGGACCGGGTCGGGGCTCATCGCGGTACCGCCGCGGAATCCCGGCGCAGGTCGGCGATCCAGCGCTCGTCACGTCGCGACCGGCGCCGGTGCTTGCGGTCCTGCAGGATGTCGGCGGCCCGGGCGGCCTGCCCGCTGCGGGCCAGCGCGTCGCACAGCGTGTCCACGACGATGTCCTGCTGCAGGCGGCTCCCGCCGACCAGGGCCACCGCCGCGACGACACCGCCGAGGTGCCGGGCGGCCACGTCGTAGCGGCCGTCGGCGTGCGCGGCGATCCCGTCGACGACGGCGAGGACGACGTCGCGGTTGGGCCGCGCGGTCTCGGCTTCCCAGGTGGCGCGGAGCCCGGCCAGGGCCGCGCGGTCGCCGGCGGCGAGCGCGAGGGCGGCGTGGACGTCGAACAGCGCGCCGCGCGGGCCAGCCACCTGGGCGCGGGCCAGCTCTGCGACCGGCTCCCACGGCAGGCCGGGGAGGCCGTCGATGTGCAGCCGCCACAGCACGGCGGCGGCGTCGACGAGTGTGGTTCGGCGGGTGGAGACGCGAGGGTCGATGGCGGCGTGGTAGCGCCGCAGTCCGAGCTCTGGGTCGTCGTTCTCGAGGGCCACGAGCGCGTGGTGCCAGCGCAGGTGCGTCTGCAGCGGCGAGTGGGGGTGCCGGGTGCCGAACCAGCCGTTGAGGAACGACTCGACGGCACCGATGCGCCCGGTCTCGTGCAGGACGTGGACGTACCCGTGGCAGGCGGCCCGGTTGTCCGGCCGGTCCTGCAGCGAACGCTCGGCCGCCCGCTCCGCCTCGGCGAACTGCCAGGCCTCCTCCAGCTCCAGCGCGCAGATCCCGGCGACGGCCCAGTCCTGCGGGAAGGCGGTGGCCGACGCGGCGGCGAGCGCGAGGACGCCCTCGCGGCCGGTGCCCGCGGCGATCCGTCGGCCGCTGAGCAGGCCTGCGGCGAACCCGAGCACGAGCAGGTCGCCGGGGTGGGCCTCGAGATGCTCGGCGTACGCGGCCAGGTTGGCCGGCGGCGCCGTGACGAGGTCGATCTGGCGGGCCTCCCGCGGGCTGAGCCGTTCGGGGTGCTCGCGGCGGAGCCGGACGGCGGCGGTGAACGCCTCGCGGGCCTCCCCGTCCCGCCCGGCCGCCGCCAGGCTCAGCCCGAGGCCGAGGTGGGCGACGGCGAGGCCGGGGTCCAGCGCGATCGTCTTGGTGAAGCCGTCGGCGGCGGCGTCGTCGAGGACCAGGTACGCGTCGACGGCGTCGAAGTAGGCCGCGGCAGCGTCGGGGTCCACTGTGGACACGCGCTGCCCGTAGCGGTCGGTCGGCACGGGGACACCTCCAGTAGGGTTCACGGCCGGATCGAGCCGACGCCGAAGCGGTTGCGCAGATCGCGGCCGAGGATGGTGACGGCGACCGCGGTGACGGTGATGAGCAGGCCCGGGAAGACCCCGGCCCACCAGGCGACGGCGAGCGTCGAGCGGCCCTCGGCGAGCATCGCGCCCCACTCCGGGGTCGGTGGCTGGGTGCCGAGGCCGAGGAAGCTCAGCCCGGAGGCGAAGATGACGGCCACGCCCAGGCCGAGGGTGGCGGTCACCAGCAGCGGGCCGGCCGCGTTGGGCAGGATGTGTCGCCACAGCGACGTCCACGGGCCGACGCCGAGTCCGGTGGCCGCCTCGACGTAGCCGGCGGTGCGGACCACGAGCAGCCGGGAGCGCAGCAGGCGGGCGTAGCCGGGCATGTCGGCCAGGCCGATCGCCAGGAGCAGGCTCAGCTCGCCGCGGCCGACGATGGTGACGACGACGAGGGCCAGCAGCAGCGCCGGGAACGACAGCAGCACGTCGAGGACGCGGCTGATGACGCTGTCGGCGAACCGGCCGCCGAGCGCGGCCAGGACGCTGACCGGCACCGCCACGAGCAGCGCGACGAGGGTCGCACCGGCGGCGATCCGCAGTGAGTGCCGGGCGCCGTAGACGGCCCGGGCGAACAGGTCCCGGCCGAGCTGGTCGGTGCCGAACCAGTGTCCGGCGCCGGGCGGCCGGAACGACGCCAGGGGATCGGTCGCGTTCGGATCGTGACCGGTGAACAGCTGCGGCCACAGCGCGGCGGTCACGGCGGCCAGCACGACCAGCGCCGCCGCGGCGACGGTGAGCCTACGTCCCATCGCGGTGCACCCTCGGGTCGATGATGAGGTAGGAGACCTCGACGAGCAGGTTCACGACCACGAACACGGCGGCCGCCAGCATGACGACGCCGGTGACCATCGGCAGGTCCTTGTTCGTCACCGCGGTCAGCGCGACCTGCCCGAGCCCGGGCCGGCCGAACACCTGCTCGATGAGGACCGACCCGCCGAGGAGGCTGCCGATGAACCAGCCGGTGAGCGTGGTGGCCGGGACCAGGCAGTGCCGCAGCGCGTGGCCGGTCCGCACGGCCAGCGCGCCGGCGCCGCGGGCCCTGGCCGCGGTGACGAACGGCTGGGCGAGGGCGGTGTCCATCTCCTCGCGCAGCACTTGGGCGAGGGTGCCGGCGATCGGCAGGGCGACCGCGACGGCCGGCAGCACGAGGCTGCGCCAGGTGCCGGCCTCGATGACCGGGAACAGGTGCCAGCGCAGCGACAGGAATGTGATGAGCAGGATGCCCAGCCAGTACTGCGGCAGCGACACGGCGACCATCTCCAGCCCGGAGAACACCGTCCGGGCGACCCGGCTGCGCTCGGGGACCAGCACCGCCGCGCCCACCGCCAGCAGGACCGCGAGCAGCAGTGCTGCCCCCGCGAGCTCGGCGGTGGGCAGCACCTGCTCGGCCAGGGCGCCCCACACCGGCCGCTGCAGCTGGTAGGACGTGCCGAGATCGCCGCGGACCAGCTCGCCCAGCAGCCGCAGGTACTGCGCGACCACCGGGTCGTCCAGCCCGTACTCGGCGCGCACCTGAGCCTTGAGCTCCGGCGACACCAGCGCCTGGTTGCCCATGATGATGTCGACCGGGTCGCCGGGGATCAGGTGCAGCATCGCGAAGCACAGCGTGGCGGCGCCCCACAGCTGCACGACCGCGATCGCCGCCCGGCGGGCGAGGCGGCCGCCGTCAGACCGGGTGCGCACGGCGCTGCACCGACCGCTCGCCCGCCTCGACCGCCGTCGTCAGCACGTTCTCCCGGGGCGGCAGCGGGCAGTTGTACCAGTCGGAGAACGCGCACGGCGGCAGGTACGCGCGGTTGAAGTCCACCACGTACCCCTCCGGCGTCCCGCGGGCCTCGACGAAGCGGCCGGGCCGGTACGTGCTCACGCCGGTCGTCGCGTCGGCGAACACGAACCACAGGCCGCCATGGCCCTCGAACGCCCGCACCCGGTGCTCGGTGCCGGCGAGTGCGAACGCCAACTCGCCCGGCACGACGTGCGCGCGCAGGACGTCGTCGCGCTGGTAGGGGATCGGGGTGGCCTCGGGCACGGCGAACGGCTCGAACGTCGCCGGGACCCGGAAGCGCTCGTCGTACGGGTACCGGTCGATGCCGGCGAAACCCGTCCGGCCGGGCGCGGCGTGTTCGTACGTGCGCACCACCGGCCCGTCCTCCCGCACGAACGTCCGGATCGTCACGCCGGGCGCCTCGAGGTCGCCCTCGACGAAGGCGGTACCGGTCACCGGCACGCCGTCCTTGGTCAGCGGCGCGCCCGGCTCGACGGTGACGGCGAGCCGGCCGTCCTGGACGCTCCAGGTGCCGGGCGCGCCGTCGATGACGAGCGGATCGGCGACCGGGTACGTGCCGGTCAGGGCGGTGTGGCCAGCCGGGCCGGCCACCTCCTCGGCGCGCGCGGCCAGCCAGGACTCGAAGTCGTCGTCGCTCACTTGGTCCGCCACACGGTGTAGAAGGAGTCCGGGTACCCGGAGACGGTGAACTGCACGCCCTGCACGGCGTTGGAGGCGCCGAGGAGGTACTGCGGGACGTAGATCGGCACCGCGGCGGCGTTGTCGATGACCCACTGCTGCAGCGGCTTGTAGGCCGCCGGCCGGTCCTCCTGCCGCAGCGCCGTGGTGCCCTGGCTGAGCCACTGGTCGACCTGCGGGTCCGTGACGTTGGCGTAGTTGGCGCCGCCCTTGGTCGCCGCGAACTTCGACGACCACACGTTGTAGAGCATGTCCGGGTCGGCCCGCTGGTTGCTCTGGTCGGTGATGTCGTAGTCGCCGGCCTTGGCCCGGGCCGAGAAGGTGCCGGCGTCGAGGCCCTGCACGGTCACCTCGAAACCGAGCTTCTTGGCGTTGTCCGCGACGGCCTGGGCGACGACGTCGCGCTGCTCACGCATGACCGTGCTGTTCTGGACCCAGACCGCGGTCAGGCGCTTGCCGTCCTTGGTGCGGTAGCCCTGCGAGTCCTTCTGGTTCCAGCCGGCCTCGTCGAGCAGCCGGTTGGCCAGCGTCAGGTCCTGCGGCCAACTGTTCTCCAGGGCGCTGTCGTACGAGTACGGCGTGCTGGGCGTGAGGGGGCTCCAGGCGCGCGGGAAACGGCCCGCGTAGACCGCCTTGACGATGCTGTCGATGTCGATGCCGCGCTGCAACGCCTGGCGCACCTTGACGTCGTCGAACGGCGCCCGCGTGGTGTTGAGGTAGGCGGTGAACGGCGTCCCGGCCGCGGCCGCGCTGAGCACCCGCACCCCGCCGCCGGCCTCGAACGCGGCCGCGGTCACCGGCGGCACGTTCGCGGCGAGCTGGGCCTGGCCGCTGCTGACCGCGCCGACCCGGATCGCGTTCTCCGGCAGGAACCGGACCTCGACCTTGTCCAGGTACGCGGCGCCCTGATGCGCCGAGCCCTCCGGCGACCAGTTGTAGGCGTCGTACCGCGCGAAGGTGAGGCTCTGCCCCTTGGAGTACGCGGCCGTGGTGAACGGCCCGGTGCCCACGGCCGCTCCCGGCCCGCCGGCGCACAGCGCGGCCTGCCCCTTCGCGAGCGCCGCCGGCGACTGGATGCCGAGCACGGAGAACGACACCAGCTGCAGGAACGGGGCGAACGGCGACTTGAGCTTGACCACCAGCGTGCTCGGGTCGGTCGCGGTCGCCGACGCGAACGGCAGCGAGCCGGCCAGCGGCGCCTTGGTCGCGGGGTCGGTGAAGTGGTCGAAGGTCGCCTTGGCGGCGGTCGCGTCGAACTTCGTGCCGTCGTGGAACGTCACGCCGTCGCGCAGGTGGAAGGTGTACGTCGTGCCGTCGGCCGAGACGTCCCACGAACTGGCCAACCAGGGGTGGAAGGCACCCTTCGCGTCCTGGTGGATCAGCGAGTCGTACACGTTGCGCTGCAGGATCTGGGTGGCGATCTGGCTCGGGGCCGCCGGGTCCAGGCAGGTGGGCTCGACGTCGGTGGCGAATACGACCGTGCCGCCGCGCACGGGGGCGCCGGACGCCCCGCCGTCGCCGGACGAGCCGGTGCTGCTGCATGCGGCCAGCAGCGTCACCGACGCCACCGCCACGACCAGCCTGCGGAACATGATTACTCCATTATTCAGACAGGATTGCTAGGAAATTAGCGCGAGCGTATACACGCGTCGACGCTCGGGCAAGAGGCTTTGACCTGTGACGTTTCTTGCTCGGCCGGACTACGCCCCGGCGGCGAGCCGCGCCAGACGGGCCTCGCGGGACCGGTCCAGGTGGGCGGCCAGGGTCCGCCGCGCCGCTTCGGCGTCACCGGCCTCGATCGCGTCGACCACCCGCCCGTGCTCGGTCGCGGCCTCATCCCGGTCGGACAGCGTCGGCTCCGCGTCGTCGTACACGGCCAGCAGCGTGTCGAGCCGCTCCAGCAGCTCGATGATCGTGGCGTTGCCCGCCGCGACGCGCAGTGCCCTGTGCCAGGCCGCGTGCAACTCGCGCAGCCGCGCCGGATCACCGGCCGCGGCCGCCTCGCCGGTCAGGTGGCGCAGCCGGGCCAGATCGAACGCCGAACGCCGCCCGGCCGCCGCGGCCGCACACGTCGACTCGAGCGCGATGCGGGCCTCGTAGATCTCCAGCAGCTCCTCGGGGCTCCGCGTCCGCACCCGGTACCCGCGCCGGTCCCGCTCCAGCAGCGCGTCCCGCTCCAGCATCGCGAGCGCCTCACGTACCGGCGTCCGCGACACCCCGAGCCGCTCCGCGAGCACGGTCTCGAGCAGCACCGTGCCCGGCGCGATCCGACCGGCGACGATGTCGCCGCGCAGCCGCTCGTACTGAGTCGAGGCCGAGTCGCGGTTCACCGGGTCTCCTTCGGGCAAGCGGCCGCCATGAGTTCGCCGATTATCCCCACCCAACCGGCCCTGGGTGTTCCCGGCCCGTCAGCCGGTCCTCGTCAATCGACGGCGCGCATTCGCCATCAACGGCCCGCAGGCTGACAACAAGCTAAGTTCGGCGGGTGGTCGACAACCCGCTGCACGAGCCGGCCGTCTGGCGTCCCTTGGTGGAGGCGCTGCTGCGCAGCTCCCCGCCCGATGTCCGGGAGACCGAGTTCGTCGGCTCCGTGTCGTCCGGCGCGTACGGCGGTTCGACCAACTACGACGGCGACCCGGGCCGGAAGCTGGACCTCGCCCGGGGTGAGCGGCCGATGGACGCGCTCGGCCCGATCGCCGACCTGGTCGACGGGGCGGGCGTGGCGATCCGGGCCGTGGCCAGGAGCACCGGCGACGGGATGGTCAGCATCGTGGCCGCGGCGCCGCAGGTCACGTTCGGGATGGGCAACCAGGTCCTGGAAGTGGTCACGCTCGTGCCCGGCGCGGACCCGGAGCCGTTCCGCCGCACACCCGTGCACCACGACGGCGTCACCGTGTCGCCAGGCGCCGACCCGGACGCGGTGACGGCGCTGGTGCGCGAGCTGCTGCCGGAGGCCCGGCCGGCGAGCTTGGCGGCGCTGGCGGCGGCCGAATCGCGGCTTGGTGCGGCGCTGCCCGAGGACGTGCGGGCGCTGTACCTCGCCGCCGGCTCCGGTGAGCTGGTCCTGCGGCCGCGGCAGGAGGACCGCTTCTACGGGCTGCAGATCGTCGGCCTGGACGACGCGGCGGCCAGGGACTACCTCGAGCCGAAGGCGCGATACCTGTCGTGGACCTACGGCGCGACGGAGGTCGTCCCGCCCGACCCGCATGGGCGGGTCCAGGCGCTCGGGGCGTCGCCGGCCTGGTTTGTCGTCGGCGACGACTGGGGCGGCAATCTGTACGTCGTCGACCTCGCCCCGGCGCCGCGCGGCACTGTCGGCCAGGTGCTGTTCGTCGACCACGAGATCAGCTCGGGCGCGCAGTGGGTCGCGCCGTCGTTGACCGAGCTGCTCGTCCAGCGTCCCGTCGACCTTGCTGGGCGGGCCTCGGAGGGCGGCCTGTTGGTCCGGGTCTCGGGCACGACCCTTGCCGCGGTGGAGCCGGAAACCGAGGTCCTGTACGTGAGGGGTGGACCCGTCGACCTGGCGGCACTGGCGGGCCACTCGCGGATCCGTACCCTGTCCACCTCGTCGGATGCGGTCACCGACCTGAACGCGGTCAGCGGCCTGCCCGCGCTGGAATTCCTCGAGCTCGACGTCAACGGGTGGCAGCGGCTGCTGCACGCGGGACACGTCCCGCCGACGCTGCTCGCCGCCGGGCTGCGCGGCCGCGCCGACTGGCAGGCCACCGTCGACGTGCTCAACGGCCTGCTCACCCTGCGGGGCCAGCCGGTATTGGACGTGACCGACGTTCCGGTCAGTTCACCGCGACGCTGAGTACGCCGAACTGATCGCCGCGCTGAGCGAACTGTTCATGAACGAACCAGCGCCTGCCGTCCATGGGCCGATCGCTGGAGTGCGCCTCGGCCGATGGGATGGAAGCGGGGCGGGTTGATTTGCGACTCGAAAAAAGGGTCCTACGATCCGGTGGATGAGGCGCATGATCTCCGTGGAGTTCGCGGGCGAAGGTTCCGGTGAGGACGAGCTGTCGTGGGGGCAGCGGGAGATCTGGCATGCCCTCGTCGATCAGAAGACCTGGATGCCGATCGGCGGGACGCTGCCGCTGCCCGCGGGGCACACCCTCGAGGACGCGGTCGAGCAGCTGCGGTACCTCATGTCCCGGTACCCGTCGATGCGCACCCGGCTGAAGTTCGAGGCCGACGGCACGCCCCGGCAAGTGGTGCACGCTGCCGGCACGATCGAGCTGGAGGTCGTCGACGCGGGGGACGGCGACCCCTTGGAGGCCGGGCGGGCCGTCCAGCGTCGCTACGAGGAGACCGACCTCGACCTCGCCGCCGAGTGGCCGGTCCGGATGGCGATCGTCGAGCAGCACGGTACGCCGACACACCTGGTCGCCATCATGAGCCACCTCGTCACGGACGGCGGTGGATCAGCGGTCATGCTGGCCGAGAGCGCGCGCCACGAAACCGCGCCGGTCGACGGTCTGCAGGCCCTGGATCAGGTGCGATGGCAGCGCTCGCCAGCCGGGCAGCGGCAGAGCGCGTCCGCGATCCGGCACTGGGCGAACACGATGCGGGCCATCCCGCTGCGTCGGCTGACGGGCGACGGCGACCCGCAGCAGCCGCGGTACTGGCGCGGCGAGCTCACCTCCGTCGCCCTCGAGCTCGCCCTGCGCACCCTCGCCGCTCGAACCCAGGTCGACCCGGCCGCGATCATGCAGACCGTCTACGCGGTGACGATGGCCCGCGTCGGCGGCGTGAACCCGGTCGCGACCCGGCTCGTCACCAGCAACCGGTTCCGCCCGGGGCTGGCCGCGGTCGTCGGGCCGGTGTCGCAGACCAGCCTGTGCAGCATGGACGTCGCCGGGCAGCCGTTCGCCGAGGCGCTGGACCGGGTCCGGCGGGCCGCGATGACGGCACACAAGTACGGGTACTACGACCGCGCCCGCCTCGAGGAGGTCACCGCCGAGGTGGTCCGCGAGCGGGGCCCGGAACTCGACCTCGAAAGCTTCTACAACGACCGCCGCGGCCCGCTCCGCCCCGAGGTCGTCGACCCCGCCGACATCCGGGCCGCGCTGCCGCGCACGACGATGCGCTGGCCGATCAAGCGCGACGAGGTGTACGCCCGGATCTTCCTCAACGTCGACGACGGCACGGTGTTCGGCTCGGCCGGCGAGATCCTCCTGAGGATCGAGATCGACACCCACCACGTCGCGCCCGCGACGGCCGAGGCCCTGCTCTTCGGCATGGAGGAGACGGCAGTCACCGAGGCGATCGGTCCGTAGCGTCCGGCCGGCCATCCCGGCAGCGCGGGCCGAGCCAGCCGGCGATGGCCAGGCCCCACCACCCACGATCTTCGTGAGCCGGACCGACGTATGGAACGTGAACGGGCGGCACCCGACCTACGTACAGACGCTTACCGCCCAGACCGACGCGGTGATCGGTGTGGCGTTCGGCCCGGACGGACGAACCCTGGCAACCGTAGGCAGGGACAACACCGCCCGGGTGTGGACGCTGCTCGACAACGGCCGATTCGCCCTGGCCGCCACGATCCTCGGACGCGAGAACGTTTGGGTAGTCGTGTATTGGGGCCGGTGCCCTCATGCACCCCCTGGTCGTCAGCTTGTGGCAGTTCCGGTGATGTACGTGTCAGGCCGGACGCAGGTCGCGGTGACGATGCGGCACGGTCTTGAACGCGTTGTCGTGATGCCAGGCGAAGTAGTGCGCCGTCGCGCTGCGATGTGTCGGTACGCGGCGTCCGGCGAGGCGTTCGAGCCGTTGGCGGACGCCGTCAGCGTGCGGCTTGGTGGCGGTGATGATGTGGCCTGTGGCGTCGACGGTGAGGTAGCCCTGTTCGTAGAGGGCGTCGCAGCCGAACAGGCAGGCGGCCATCGCAATGTTGCCGAGGTCGCGGCGTTCCTGGTCGGTGCAGGCGGCGCGCTTTTTGATGTGCGCGGCGACCAGCAACCCGACGGGGTAGACCTCACCGCACAGTGCGCATGGTGCCTCGGGCCGGGTGCCGAAGAGCCGCCGGCGTAGCTCGACCTGCTCGCCCCGAGCGGCGGAGACAACATTCCGGTCGAGGGCTCCGTCAAAGGCGCCATGACCGTCCGGGTCGTCGGCGGGCGCTGGTCGGTCGAGGTGGATGACCGGTGGGCTGCCGGCCGCACGGGTGCCGGGAATAGGGCGTTCCATTCGGTGTCGGTGACCGGGAACGGGTTGCCTGACCACGGTTGGCGCAGCACCGCTGTCCCGGCGAACAGCTCGTCCGCGGCGAGCACGTCACGCGGGACTGGGTGGTCGAGGAACAGCCGTGTCACTCGGATCGGCAGCACATGCCGCTCCCGAATCGGGTCTGCCGGCTCAGTCCAGTACCCGTCGTCGACCTCGTCGACGCTGTCACCGGCGTCTACGGTAACCGGCGCACCAGTGACCTCACCAAGGCCGACCACGCCACCGGGCCGGCCGGTCACCCACAGCGCGAAGACATCGCCAACGCCAGCCTGTTGCAGATGCCGTGTCACTGTCCACGACGTCAGTTCATGTCCGGCAGCGAAGAAGTCATAGATGCGCCACCGGGTTGGGTTGCATTGCAGCACCCACTGCGCCATCGTCCACCTCCCAAAACCCACAAGCCGCGTGATCGCCCACTGGGACGAACCACCGCACCCAACGTCCTATTGAGCCCTACGATTCGATTCGCTCGGCTCCCACGAGTCGCGGCCCGTGGGATCGAACGCTCATCCATGCCAGTACATCGAAAATGCGCAGGGCAGAGATCGACGATGGCAGGCCTGCGGCGACGCGGAGCCGCTGCAGCCGGTGGTGCAGCATCGATCCATCCGCCCTCAGCTCCTGGTGCAGTACCGGCCAGAACTCGTCTGGAGCAGCAACGCGCCGACGGTTTCGGCAGTGACCTTGATACTGAGGAAGCGCAGCGCGACGAGGTCGTCGGCCGTGAAGCGATCCACGTCATCAGTTCTGGTGCCGGTGGAGTCCCAGTCGTCGAACCGGGCACCGGTGTAGGCGACACCGAGCGGACGATCCGAGTCCCGGCGATAGTAGGCCCGCAGCAGCGCCAATGCCTGGGTATCGCTTTGTGTCTGTAGCACGGGTGGCAGTCGCCATGTCACGACGGCCACCGTATGCGTTGCCGTCCCGGATCGGGAGCACCAACCGGTTCGACAAGAACCGCAAACGGCCCGCCAAGTCGCCGTACCGACCGAGAGGGGCGAAGCGCGGTGGGGGCGATGCATAGGTGCCGTGCCGGGACAGCAGCTGCGCCTGTCGCTCGAGGTAGGCGATAACCGCCATGGCGCTGCTGGGGGAGCAGCACCGTGGCCGCGTCTGGCCCACGGACTGCGACGATCGGTACCTCGCGTCGACGGCGACTCCTGCCGCTGCGCGGTGGTGCACCAGTGCTCGCCGCCCCACGGGTGGTGGCACGCCACCAGGTGCGTTCGCCTCGACCGTCGTAGTCCAGCGGGGAAGCCCGCTCAACTGGGTGGCTGCTCGAACGGAGCGTCGGCCGCGCCGGTTCGGCAGGTCGGGGCTCCGGCGAATTCGTCGGGACGCGTCGGTGTTCATCGGGTCCCGCATGCCCTACCGGTATCTGGTCGATGGCCATCGGCATCGGACCTGATCGCTGCACAGAGAGCATCGACTGCGCGAGATGCCGCAACACATTCGGGCGGCACCACTCCACATCGCTCGTACCTGCACAATGAACGACGTCGAACTACAGCAACCGCCAGCGAAATGCATTCCAGGTCAAATACTTGCCGTCCTGGCAGTACCGGCATGGACGTCGAGCGTGAACCGAACGGTGGAAGGCGCTAGATGATCGGTTGGCGCCACTATACGGTCCGCTGGCGACGCGAGCGACCTGACCGATCTGCTCCGCGATAGCGGTCTCCATACGCTGGTGCCACATACGCGGGAGCCGTCCCGACGTGGGTCTTGGAGGCTTCGTTGGTCGCCGATCTACTGTGGTTGCAGCGGTCGTTCGACATCGCCCATGCTGCAATCGAGGCGTTCGTCAAAGGCAAGTCCGAAGCCGTTGAGTCTGCGCTCATCTGTGTCTTCGCCGGCGGACATCTGCTGATCGAGGACCGGCCCGGCGTCGCGAAGACGTCGCTGGCCAGGGCTATTGCCCGGGTGTTCGACGGGGCCGAGTTCCAACGGATCCAGTTCACCCCGGACCTGCTGCCGTCGGACCTCACCGGCACCGAAATCTACGATGAGTCCCAGCACGCCTTCCGGTTCCGGGAAGGTCCCGTCTTCACCAATGTGCTGCTCGGCGACGAGATCAACCGAGCGTCACCAAAGGTACAGTCCGCGCTATTGCAGGTGATGGCGGAAGGTCGGGTCACCGTCGGCCGGCAGACACATTCCGTGCCGACCCCGTTCTGCTGCATCGCCACTCAGAACCCCGTCGACTTCCAAGGCACCTATGCGCTGCCGGAGGCCCAGCTCGACCGGTTCCTCATGCGGATCTCGATCGGCTATCCCGACCCGCTGGACGAGATCGACGTCATCACCCTGGGCGTGTCCGGCCGGACCGCGGATGACGTCGAGCCCGTCCTGGCGATGTCGGACCTGCGCCGCGTCGCCGGGATCGTGCAGACGGTCGAGGTCAACGACCCGGTCAAGCGGTACATCGTCGACATCGCCGAGGCGACCCGGACGTCGGAGAAGCTGCGGCTCGGGGTCAGCCCGCGCGGCTGCATCGCCCTTGCGACGGCGGCCCGGGTCCGCGCCGCCACCCGTGGCCGCGAGTTCACCGCGCACGATGACGTCAAGGCGCTCGCACAGGAGGTCCTCGGCCACCGGATCCTGCTCAGTGACCAGGCCGAACTCGACGGCGCCACCGCCGAGCAAGTTCTGGCGACGATCCTCGACACGGTGCCGGTGCAGCCAGCCCCGGCGAGCCGACGGTGACGGTCACCCGAACCGGCTGGTCCGTGTCGACCGGGTCGCTGACGATGCTGCTCATCGGTGTCGTGTACGACTACCCGGAGCTGTCGTTCGTCGGGCTCTGCGGAATCCTGTGCATCCTGGCCGCCGCCGCGACGGTCGCCGTCCGCACCGCCGCCAGGCTGGAGCGCGGTCTCGTCAGCCGCCGGATCGGTGAGGGCGAACCGGCGGTCTGCACGGTTACCATCGACAACCCGGGTCGTTGGGCGAGCCCGCCGGTGCTGCTAACCGAGACGGTTGGCGGGCGGCGTACCCCGACACGGGTGCCCGGGCTACGGCGCCGCACGACCGGTGTCACCGCCACCTATCAGCTGGAGCCGCTGCCGCGTGGTGTGTATCCGGTGGCCCCGCCCGAGGTCAGCCACACCGACGCGTTCGGCCTGGTACGGCGCGTCAGCCGGGCCGGCCGGACGGTGCAGCTGGTCGTGCGCCCCGAGGTCTTGCCGCTACGTTCCTTCAACGCCAAGGGTTTCGAGGACGACGAGGGTGCCACGCTCACCGTCCCAGTTGCCGGCACCGCGTTTCACGGGCTGCGCGAGTACCTGCCCGGCGACGACACCCGGCTCATCCATTGGCCGTCCTCGGCCCGGTCCGGCGCCCTCATCGTGCGTGAGCAACGTGACCAACAGCAGTCCCGGCGGTGCGTGCTACTCGACACCGCCCAATCGCGGTACTCGCCTGAGTCGTTCGACGAGGCGGTGCGGATCACGGCGTCGCTGTGCGCCGCCGCCAGCGGTGCCGGCGGCGACCTGGAGCTGTGGACGTCGGATGTTCGACAAGCCGCGGTCCGCAACAGCCGGGCGGGGGCGGCCGGTTGGCGGGACGCCACCCTGGACTTCCTCGCCGCTGTGCAGCGGCGCCCGCACGCGCCGGGGCACAGTCAGGTGCGTCAGGCGCTGGCTGCGGCCGACCGGGGCGGCCCGATGATCGTCGTCACCGGCGTCCACACCGACTCGGAGCTGCGCGAGCTGAGCCACCGGTCGACGAAGGCGTCGTGGGTTGCGCTGGTGCACGTGGGTCCGCAGCAGCACGGCCGTCGGGTCATGACGGCTCGGGTCACCGCGCTTGGTGTGGCTGGCAGCGCCGACTTCGCCGCGCACTGGAACGGACTGCGCCTGTGGTCATGACCGCACCGCGAGAGGCGGCGCCGCAGACGGCGACACCGGGGAAGGCGGCGCTGCTCGACGTGCTGCCCGGCGCGGTCGCGCTCGCCGCAGTCGGCGTTCTGTACCGGGACTTCTTCGACGGATGGGGGTTCCTGCCGGCGATACTCAGCGCCGTCGCCACGCCGATGACGCTCATGCTGGTCGCAGTCCGCCTGCGGTGGAGCGGCACGGTGAGCACGTTGCTCGCTACGGTCGCGTTCGTGCCCGTCGCCGTCCTCGGCGCGCTGCGGGACACCATCGAGCACGGCGTCGCGGACACCGTGATGCAGCTGGGTTGGGGGGTTGTCGGCGGGTGGGCGAGGCTGCTGACCGTCCCGGTGCCGACGACCGCTAACGGTCAGCCGTTCGTGGCGCTGCTGCTGTCCACCTGGATCGCGGCCGCCGCCACCGGATGGCTGGCCACGCGCAGTACGTCAGTGACCGCCCCGCTGCTGCCGGTACTGCTGGCGTTCGGGCTGAACCTCGCCGTCGTCTCCGTCGTACCCGACCGGCACCTGATCCTCGCCGCCGTCGTCGCAACTGTCGCCGTGGTCATGGTGCTGGCCCGCGGTACGTCGCCTCTCGCAGCAGTCCGCGACCTCGAGTTCGGTGACGAGACCGCAGCAGCCGGTGTGCGGCCGACGCGGCGCGGTATTCGCTGGCTCGGCGCTGGCGTGCTCGCCGTCGGCGCGTCGACGGTGGCGATAGCGGCGGTGGCGACCGGGCTGCTCGGCGACGGCGGCACCCGCAGCGATCCTCGGCCGTTGGAGCCTGCAGCGGTGGCGACGCCGCCGGTCCGTTCACCGCTGTCAATGGTCAAGCCGCAGCTGCGGCAGCGTCCGCCCCAGCTGCTGTTCACGGTCCGTCCGGACGTGCCGCGCCGCGACACCTACCTGCGGGTCGCCGCCCTCGACAGGTTCGACGGCAGCGTCTGGACGGCCACCGACACATACCTGGTCGCCGGGACGATCCTGGACCGTGGCGCCGTGCCGGCCGGTCGGACACCGGTCACTCTGCACATAGCCGTCGAGTCGCTGCCGTCGGCGCTGCTACCGGTCATCGGCCGTCCTGTCCGGTTGGCGTCCGGGCCCGGCACGATGGAGCACCTGCGGTTCGGTCCGGCCACCGGGTCGCTGCTCAGCGACCGTGCCGACGCCGCGCACCTCAGTTACGACGTCGCCGGGTACGTCGTGGCCCGCACCGAACTGCCGGACACCGCCGCACCCACGCTCAACGCGTCGCCCGATCCGGCCGCGCTGCCGCCCGGATTCCCGCACCAGATCGGCGTGCTCAGCCAGCGCCTCGCCCTGCCGGAGGCGAACCCGCTGGCCAAGCTCACCGCGATCGAACGGCATCTGCGTGGCTTGCCGTACAACCTCGACGCCCCACCGGGCCACTCCTATGCAGCGGTGATGCGGGTCCTCGACCCGTCCGTCGGCACCACCGGCGACGGCTACGCCGAGCAGCACGCCGCGGCGTTCGCGTTGATGGGCCGCTCCCTCGGCTACCGGGTCCGGGTCGCCGTCGGCTACCACGTCGCCGCGCTGTCCGGGACCGTGCCGGTGACGACCGCGGACGCACACGCATGGCCGGAGGTGTACTTCCAGGACTACGGCTGGGTGCCGTTCGAGCCGACCGACACCGCCCAGGGACCGCTGCCGATCCAGCCGGCGACGACGCCGAGCCTGGCGCCGACGGTCGAGCTGTCCGACCCGGGTCCTGCGCAGTCGGTGACCCAACGACCGGTCGACGAACCGAAACGGCCGCAGGAGCCGCCCCGTCCAGACCCGTCCGCCGTCGTGATCGCACTCGGCAGCGCGTTCACCGCCGCGCTGCTCGCGGTGCCGGCCGCCAAGGCCCGCCGGCGGCGCCGCCGACGGCGGGCCTTGTCGCTCGCTGCGCGGGTCGACGGGGCCTGGGCCGAGGCCCTGGACCGACTCCTCGAACGGCATCACAGGTTCGGGGCCGCGCTCACCCCCCATGAGATCGCCGTGCGGGCCGCCACTCCGGACGCAGGGACCGCGGCGCTGACCCGGCTCGGTACGGCAGCGACGATGGCGATGTGCGCGCCAGGCCTGGTCCGCGCCGGCCACGTCGAGGAAGCCTGGGCCGCGGAACGGCAGCTGCGGCAGGCCCTGTACCCGGGCCGTCGCCGGATGCTGCTGCTCGTCGCGCTGCTCGACCCGAGACCGCTGCTGGTGCGGCGTCCCCGCGGGCGGTGGCCGGGATGACCAGGACCATGCTCCGCCGTCGGGTCGGGTTCGGCGTCGTGGGTGCCGGGTTCCTTGCGCTCACGGTCGTCGCCGGGCTCCTGCACACGCTGCCAGCCGTCGCCCCGCGGGTCCTCGTCGGCACCGTCTGGCTGAGTTCCCGCGCCGCGAACTTCGTGACGCTGGTGGACGGCAACGCCGCTGAGGCCGCCGCCAACGTTGCGGTGTCGGCCGGGCCGGCGTTCACCGTCACCCAACTCGGCCGGACTGGTTACGTCGTCAACCCCGAAGGCGGCCGCATTACCAGCGTGGACTCCGGCACGCTGCGGATGAGTTCGGCGAGCCCGATCGCGGACGCCGCGAACCTGGCGCTGTACCCGGCCGGCGGTGCGCTGTTCGCCGTCGACGGCGCCCGCCGCCTGGCGCAGGCCACGGACCCGGTGACCCTTGGCAGGATCGGCAGCCAGTTCCAGTTCGGTGCGGCCGAGCTGCTGCTGACCACGGATCGGCTCTGGACGCTGGACCCCCGACAGGGCAAGCTGCGCAACTACACCGTGGCTGGCACCCGCATGGACCGGGCGAGCGGACCCGCTATCACCGGGCTCACCGCCGAGCAGGTCGCGTTCGGCGCAGCCGGCAACGAGCCGTTCATCGTCGACTTCGCCCGGCACCGGGCGACGTTGCCGGGCCGCGGCGACACCGTGGGCCTGCCGGCGGAAGCGGGCTCCGACACGCTCGTCACCGGGTCTCCGGACCGCCGCGAGTTCACCGTCGTGCAACCGGCGGCCGGCCGGGTCGTGCGGTGCTCGTTCGACACCGGTGACTGCGGCACGCCGGTGCAGCTGCCCGGTGGGCCGGCTGACCTGCGGGCCGCGGTAGAGGTCGGCCGGCACCTGTTCATCGCCGACCACACGCGGCAGGTCATCCACGTTGTGGACGTCGACACCCGCTCGGTGCGCAGCACCGGCCGGCTCTTCGCCAACCCCGCCGGCTTCGAACTCGTGGCGCAGGACGGCGTGCTGTACTTCAACGACCCGGGCAGCGAGCACGCCGGCGTCGTGCACGACGACGGTGGGTTCGTGCCCATCCGGAAATACAACCCGAAGGCGCCAAGCGCGCCGCCAGCGACGCAGAGCGCCAAACCCACGGCGAAGCCGAGCCCGACCCGGACCCCGACCAGCACACCGAGCCGTACGCGGAGCGTCAGCCCGTCGCCGAGCCCGGTCGTCCGAACCGGCGCGCTGCGGATCGAGCGGCTTCGGATCACCCCTGAGACCCCGGAACGCGACGAGACGGTCCACATCGCCGCCGACGTCACCGGCGGCGCCCAGGCGCACTGGCAGTGGAGCATCGACGGCGCCCCGGCCGGCCCGGCCAAAGGCACCGGAGCGATCGAGTTCGACCACGTCTTTACCACCGAAGGCCAGGTCAAGGTCAAGCTGGTCGTTGCCGGCGTGGCGACCGACACCGCGGAGGTCACGGTCACCGTCGTCCCGCCGCAGCCGCCGGTGACGTGCGGCCAGGTCGTGGTCGCTGACATTGTGCTCAAGCACGACCTGCACTGCTCCGGCGCCGGGCTCACCGCCGGCCACGACGACATCCTCATCGACCTGAACGGCAAGACGATCACAGGCAGCGGCACCGACAACGGAATCTACATCGACAGCTTCGCGAACGTCACCGTTCGCAACGGGACCGTGTCCGGCTTCCGCGATGGTGTGCACCTGAACGTGACGTCGTTCGTCAAACTCGTCAACATCACCTCGACCGGCAACGTCCACTGTGGAATAGACGGCTGGACCGGCGGTCGCTTCACGGAGCTGCGCGGCGGGAGGTTCGACTGTTCCCGACTGCCGACCTCGAGCAACCTGACCGCCGTCGGCGTCGAGTTCGTCGGTGATGTCGAGCTGAACCAGGGCGGATCGAGCACCTTCACGGGCTGTACGTTCCGCAACGGCGGGATCGTAAGTTCCGACGCACCCGGCTTCACGGTGACCAACAACCGGTTCATCGACTCCGGCATCCATCTCAACGAGGCCGGCGTCAACACCATCGATCACAACCAGTTCATCCGTGGCGGCGTCTCGTTCTCCATCGGATCGGCCCGGTCCGCCGTACGGAACAACACGTTCACCGGCTCCGCCGGGTCGGCGCTGTGGTTCGACGGCGGCTCCATCTCCGGGACGATCATCGAGGGCAACACGTTCGACGCCAACGCCATCGGCATCGAGATGCGGGACGACCCACGGGACGCGCCGGCTGTCGGGCTCAGGATCGCGTCGAACACGTTCCGCAACAACGGCGCCGCCGGCATCGACTTCGAACGGCTGGTCACCGGCGACGCCGCTCTGATCACCGGCAACACGTTCGAGCACAACGGCCACGCACCCAGCGGTCGAACCGACCAGCTCGGCTACCCCCTCGACGACGGCTTCCACATCGTCGTGGTCGGCGACAGCCAGATCACGTTGACCGGCAACACAATGCGCAACAACGCCGACCGCGGGATCGAGGTCCGTCAGGGAACAGTACTGGACGGCGGCGGCAACCGCTCCACCGGTGACCCGCACGGCTGTCTCGGCATCACCTGCACCTGATCCATCGTTCACGGAGCACTATACGGAGAGGACCAGCACTTGGCCGTCGTCTACGTCCACGGGGTCGGCAACCGGTTCGAATCACCTTCGGACGCGACCGGGAACACCCGGGACACGCTGCTGCGGACGCTGCTGCTCCCCGCCCTGTTCACCAGGCCCGACAACGTCGAGATCATCAGCCCGTACTGGGGAGCCGACGGCGCCACCTTCGCCTGGGACCTCGAGTCGGCGAACCTCACCGGCATCGAACGGCTCGGTCCCGACGACGCCGGATGGATCTCCGCGGCCCTCGGCGGCGACCCCGCAGACGTCGAGACCGCGCTGCTGGCCCTCGCCAAGATTTCGCTGCCCGACGCCGTCGACCTGCTGTACAGCGTCGCCGACCAGGGCCCCGGCACCAGCTCGGCGCTGCTGGACTTCGCCCCGACAGTGGTGAAGTACTGCCAACGGCAGATCTGCCTGCAGCCGGACGGCTCGCAGTTGGACCGCTTCCCCTGGCTCGCCCACGTCCGCAACGACCGGGAACTGGTCCGGCAGCTGTATGCCGAGTCCCTCCCGGCGGACGGCCCGCTGCTGGAGCAGCTCGGCGACGGCGACGACGTCCAGCACGCCCTCGCCCGAGTCCTCGGCAGGATCCGCCGCGAACTGCTCGCCGCCCCCGCCGGTGCGGCCGTTTCCGGGGCCCGACGGCTGTTCGGCCGGACCGTGGCGACCCTGTTCGGCGACGTCGCCACGTATCTGGAGGCCCGCGGCACGGCCGAGCACCCCGGCCCGATCGTCGTGGACGTCATCACCGGCCTGGAGCGGGCGGTCCGGGCCACCGCACCGGGAGAACCGCTGGTCGTCCTCGCACACAGCATGGGCGGCAACATTGTCTACGACGTGCTCACCCATTTCCGGCCTGACCTGCGCGTCGACGTCCTCGTCACGATCGGCACCCAGGTGGCGCTGTTTGAGGAACTGAAGCTGTTCCGGCACAAACGTGTCGACGTCACCCGCGCGGCCGGGTTGCGGATGCCACTACCGCCGGGGGTACGACAATGGCTCAACGTCGTGGACGTCGCAGACCCGCTCGCCTACCGCGCGTCCGTGGTCTTCGACGGGGTAACTGACTATCTGTACCCGTCAGGGGCGGCTTGGGCGCACACCGCCTACCTGCGCCAGCCGAACTTCCATGCGCGGCTCGCGGCACGGCTGGCTGTCCGGTGACGACGGTCTTCGACAGCGGCGTCCAGGGACCGGCGACGCACGCGCTGGTGATCGGGGTCGGCGGATACCGCAACGCCCGCGACGCCGCCGGACCGCACGGCCAGGCACCCACGGGTGTGCCGGCCGACGATGTGCACGCGTATCGCGACCTCGCCGCCGAGTTCCCGGCGCGCGCGTCGACAGCCCGCTCGGCGGCGAGGTTCGCGGAGTGGCTGATCGGCGAGCAGGCCGATGACGCGATCGCCCCGCTCGGCAGCGTCGAACTGCTCATGTCCGAGCCGCAGCAGCAACCGCGGTTCAATGGCGTACCCGTCGACGAGCCGGCGTTCGACGCGGTCCACGCCGCATTCAGCCGCTGGTACGCCCGCTGCGACGCCGACCCCGGCAACGTGGCGGTGCTGTTCTTCAGCGGCCATGGCGTCGAGCACGCCGACCGGCACATCCTCGCCCTCGAGGACGTCGGGTCGGCGCCGCTGAACTTCTTCGAGTCCGCCATCAACGTGCAGCACCTGGTCCGCGGCATGCAGCGGTGCGCGGCGCTGACCCAGTGCTATTACATCGACGCCTGTCGCAGCACGTCGGAGGCCGTCGACGAGCTCGACGACATCCAGTGCCGGCCTCTGCTGCAGCCGGCCCGGCGCCAGGTACATCGCGACACGACCATCATCCGGTCGACCCGCGCGGCGCAGGCGGCATACGGCGACGGCGACGGCATCACCCTGTTCACCACGCACCTGCTCACCGCGCTGGACGGCGCCGCCGCCGAGCAGGTGTCGGGCCGGTGGGAGGTGCGTCAGGACCGGCTCGCCACGACGCTCGCGGAGCTGCTCGCCGGAGACGACCGGGCCGCCGCCCGAGGCCAGCAGCCGGACGGCGGCAGCAGCGGCCGACGATCGATCCGCAGGCTGCGGCATCCACCCCGGATCCAGTTCCGGCTCGGCTGCGACCCGGGCGCCGCGCTCACCGCCGCGGATCTGCGGCTGCGCGACCCGAACAGCGGCACCGAACAGTCACGGCCCGCGGCAGCGGCGCCGTGGGAGGACACCGCCGACGCCGCCGTCTACGAGTACTCCGCCTCGTTCCGTTCTGGCGCGTTCCAGGACGCGCAGCACGCGTTGTGGCTGTGGCCGCCGCCTCGGTTCGTCTTCGATCTGACGGTCGGCTCGTGATGGCCGGCGCCACTGCATCCGTGCGGTACATCGACGCCGACGTGTCCGACGGTGCCGTCGTCGGAGTGCTGGAACTCGTCGACGAACGGCTCGAGACGATCGCCCGTACCCCGCTGCGAGCCGCCGAACCCGCCGTCGTGGCGATGGATCCCGGCCGGTATCTGGCGATCGGCTACCTGCCGGGCCAGGGTCGGCTCCGCGCGACGCTTGCCGTCCCCGACAGGTCCGAGGCGGTCCTGACCGCCCGCCCGGCGCCGCTGCGCGACCGACCGACGTGGCTGCGTGCCTGGGAATACGAGCGTCGGGGGTGGCGGCCCAGCCGCGGCTGCACCATCGAGGAGTCCGGCGGCGGCAACCTCGACGTGACGGTCATCGCGCGGCGCTCCGCCAGGCTCACCGGCGTTCAGGTCGGCACCGACACCGCCCACACCCCGATCCTGGTCGTGCCACGTGATACCCCGCTGAGGATCGCTGCCGGCGAGGAGCCCGGCACGTGGGTCGTCGCGCCGCCGCCGGACGCCGCCACGACGCTGCTGCAGCTTTTGTTCCGCGGGCAGCTCACGCTCGCCGGTGTGGTCGCCGACGACATCCTGCTGGACCGGGCGCGGGCCGTCGCGTACGTCGCCGACCCGCAACTGCTGGACCTCGCCGTCGGCTACTACCTGCTGCGGATCGGTGATCCGCGGGCCGCCGACTGGGTCGACACGCTGGCCGGACAGTATCCGGACTCGGTCGACGCGACCGTGTTGTGGGTGACCCAGCAGCAGTACCGGGCCGAACCGGACGAATCGCGGATCGCTGCCGGGCTGCAGCGGGCGTCGTTCGGCGAACTGCCGTTCGTCGCCGAAGGACTCCGGCTGCTCATCACCGGCCTCGTCGACCTGCCCGATCTGCACGACACGGCGACGCTGCGGCGGCTCCGCAGCTACCTAGCGGCGCTGCACGACGGGCCGCTGACCGCGTTCACCGGCGCGGACCCGGACCGACCGGGCACCGTCTTGCCCTACGGCCCGCCGCCGGGCGAGGTCACCCTCATCCCCAATTCACCGCCGCCGGCACCCACGACTGCAACGGCACCCTCGGCGGCTGCCGAGACGCGCGCCGCGAGTGCCGAGGCCCGGGATGGACGGACCGTAGAGGCGACGGCGCTGGCGCTGCAGGCGTTGAGCCGCACCGGATTTGACGGGTCCACCGACTTTCTGGAGGTGACGGCCGAGGGCGTCGTCGTTGCGGCCACCGTGGCACCCGGTGACGCCGGAGGAATGGACGTCGCGCTCGCCGTGTACGTCGACAACCGGCCGACGGCCGACCTCACCGCGCAGTCCGCCGCCCTCACCCACGCCGGCGGCCAGGTGCTCGGCGTCTTCGACGACAGCGGAAGCGTCCGGTTCCGCGGCGTCACGGGCGGGCGCTGGCGGGTCCAGCTCGACCGGCTCGCCACGACGCTGCGGCTTCCGGTGCAGCTGTTCGCGCTGCCGCTCGCCGGCGACTCCGCCGTCGTGTACGCCAGCGGCCCTGTCGCACGTCCGGCCGAAACTCGCATCCAGCTGCCGTGGCGAGGTCTGCGACTAGTGCTGCGGCAACGGGAACGGCGGTATCACCTCGAGGTCGCCGCCGCGCCCGTCGAAGAGTTCCTCGTGACGGTGATCGAGTACGGCACGGCGGCGTCCGACCGGGTCGTCGTAATCGTGCCGGTCCCGACCGACGGCAGCCCGACCAGCTCCGTGGTGCTGCTCGCCGGATTCGATCCGCGCCAGCCGTGGCACGTCTCGGCGCCGTTTCCGGCCGCCGGTCTCGTCGGCTGGCCCGCCGAGCAGGTCCGGTCCTCTGTGCAGGCCGCGGTCACGCCCGCGACCCGGGACACCTGGCGGTCCCTCGCCGCGTCGCTGTCCGACCCGCACCGAAGCACCATCACCAGCTCGGCCGGACAGGAGCAGCGATGACGGAGACCGGTGCGGAACGTACGCGTGGCTCGGCGCTCGCCGACGTGGACGGCCTCATCGAGGGGCTGCGTGATCCCGCCTCGACGGTCACCGCCGGTGACGTGTATCAGCGGCTCGTTGACGAGCACCTGTGGTGGCGGGCATGCCAAGAAGCGGTCGAGCTCGCCCCGGACCGGCTCGCCGACTGGGCGGACGGCACTGAGCGAGAACTCTTCGCCGCGCTGGGCGGCTACGGAGGTCCGGAGGTCGCTCGGGCCGCCCGGATCCTGGCCGGCATCGCCGCCTGCTGCGGCGCCCCCGAGGACACCGCACCAGACGGGTACCGTCGGCTGGAGCAGGCCATCGCATACTGGTCGGCTCCGCCGGTCCTACCGGATCTCGACACGGCTCCGGGCCTCGCCGCGGCTGCCCGCTCCGGCCCGGTCCGGGCCCTCCTGCGGCGCATCGACGCCATGGCTGGCGGACCGCCGCGCACCTGGGTCGCGGTCCAGGCCGCGATGCTCGCTGGCGCGCTGACCGCGGCCCAGGACAGCCAACGGATCAACGTCGTCTACGACGCCACCAGCGCCGACGTCGACGGGGTCGCCGGCACCCTGGAACTGACGATCGTGCCCGACGGCCCAGCCGGCTTGTACCCGGACCCCCGGCAGATGGTGTTCTTCCGGGCCGGTGACGACGAGTTCAGCGCCGCGCTCACCGCGGCCTGGCGTCATGTGTTCGGCAGCGACACCCGGCCGCCGTGCGTGCTGTGGTCCACCACGCACGAAGGGCGACCGCAGCGGCTCATCGCCGGCGCCTCGCTGGGCGCGGCGTTCGGGGTGGGGCTGCTCGAACTGCGTGACCGGCGGCTGCGGCGGCGGTGGCTTCGTGCCGCGACGCTGCGGATGGCCCGGCAGCAGGCTGCCGTCACCGGCGTTATCGGCGAGGACGGCCGGCTGCAGAAGGTCGGTGGTCTGCACGCGAAGCTCGCCGCGTCCGGCCGGAATCAGTGGCGGCTCATCGCCCCTACCGACAGCGAGGCCGAGGCGCCCCGCCCGTTGCCGCCGGGCGCAGCTCCGGTGTGGGTGCCCACCGTCGGCAAAGCCCGCAGCAGGCTACGCAAACTGCGGAAGGCCCCGCTGGTGGTGGTCGGCGTCGTGGTCGCCGCCCTCATCGGCGGTGGTGTGTACAACGCCGTCAACCAGAACCAGCTCGCCGCCGCCGCCCACGACGTCGGCGACGCCCAACGCGACCGCCTGGCGCAGGAGCTACTCGGACGGGCCGTTGATAACCGCAGAGAACAGCCCGCGCTCGCCGTCCGGTTGGGACTGGCGGCGGTGACCGTCCACGACACTCCGGCGACCCGGGCCGGCCTGGTCTCCACGCTGGCCGGTGACCAGGCATCGGTCGTGCTGGCCGACACCGTCGATCCGGTCACCGCGGTCGCGCTCGGTCCCGCCGGCCTGGCCGTCACGGCCAGCCTGAAGTCCGTGACCCTGTGGGACATCAGCGACCTCGGCGATCCGGTCCGCACCAATCAGCTGCCGACCGGCGAACCGGTGACCGCCGTGGCGTTGCGCGCCGACGGACAGCGGCTGCTCGTCGGCGGCGCCTCCGGCACGACCATCCTGTTCGACGTCGCCGACCCGGCCCGGCCCCTGCCGGTCGCGACATGGTCGCCGCCCCCACCGGGCACCGGCGTCAACCGCACGATCGTGTCGCTTGCGTTTCTCGGCGACAGCACCCGAGTCATGACGACGCAGGCCGACGGGCAGGTGCTGTTCTGGGACGTCACCACCTCGGTGGCCCGTCTCACGCAGCGGTTGCAGGTCCCCAGCGGTCGGTTGAATGCTGCCGTGACCACTCCTGACGGCCGGATGGTGCTGGCCGGTTCGACGACGGGCCTGTACCGGTGGAACGTCGGCGCCGCTGCGACAGACCAGCCGGTCCAGGTCGCGGACGACGACGTCAGGACACTCGCACTGTCCGCCGACGCCAAGCGGGTCGTCGTCGGCGCCACGAAACGCGTGACGGCCATCATCCAGCTCACCGAACTCAGCCAGCAGCTGTACGGCAGTCTGCCGAACCTTCTGCGCAGCGGCGACGCCGCCGTGGCCGCCGTGGCGACCACCGACGACATGATCTCCGCTGCGACCGACAGCACCGGCACCGTGTCGCTGGTGGGCGGCACCGGCGGTGACAGCATCGTCTGGCAAGCGACGAGCGGCAGCACCGACCAGGTCAGGCAGGTGCTGCGCGAACATACCGGGCCGGTCGTCTCGGTCGCGGTGGCCGCCGACGGGCAGACCGCGTTGACCGGCGGGGCCGACGGCGCCGCCATCGTATGGAGCATCGCCCCCCGCGCCACGTACCACCTCCGCGGCTCCCTGTTCGGCATGACAGGCCCCACCCGTACGATCGCCGCGAGCGGCGCGGGACAGGTCGTCGCCGCCACGGACGCAGCTGCGGTCCTGTGGGACGTGCTGGACCCTGCCAGCCCTCGGCGGGTCACCGCCTTTCCCGATTCGGTCAGGCACGTCGGGTCCGTCGCGCTGAGCAGCGACGGCAGGCTCGCGCTCACCGTCGGCGACTCCGGCGGGCCACGATTCTGGGACCTCAACGGCCGGGAACCAGAGCCCCTGCCTGTGCCGAACGACCTCCCGGCCAAGTTCGTGGGCCTCCGCGGTGACGGGCAACTCGCCGTCGCCGCCGGGGGCGCTGGCGATCTGACCCTGTGGCGGACCGGACCCGGGACCGGGCCCGAGGTCATCGACCGGTGGCTGAGCGGTGTCACCGAACCGATCATGTTGGCGTTCAGCCTCGACGGCACCACCGTGGCAGTCGGTGGGGCCGGCGGCGACACTGCGGTGTGGAAGGTCGACGAGTCCGGCCAGCGCCGCCGGGTCGCCGGCATGCGGCCCGTCAGCGGACCGGTCACCGCGCTGGCGCTCAGCGCCGACGGCAGGCTGCTGGTACGCGCCGGAGACACCGATGCGGCCGCCACACTCTGGGACCTGACCGACCCGGCCCACCCGATCGCCAGGGGCGCGATGCGTGGCCACGGCACCGCCGTCCGCGTCGCCGGCATCAACCATGCCAAGACCCTCGCCCTGACCGGCAACGGCGACGGCAGCGTCACCCTCTGGACGATCCTGGACCCTCAACAGCCGCGGAAGGTTGCCGAGCTGCGCGGCAACCGCGGGCCGATTAACGTCGCCACGTTCGGCCCGAGCCAGCAGGTCGTGCTCACCGGCAGCACGAGCGGCGCCCCGCTCGTCTGGGACATCACCGCCGTCGATGCCATCGCCGCCGACCCCGTAGGTCTCGCCTGCGCCGGCGACCGCCGTGCGCTGGACGTCGAGGAATGGGAACGGTTCGTCGGCCCGGACGTGCCATACACCGATGGCTGCGCACGGTGACCCGGCCACGCCTCGAGGCACTCGACATCACGCTCTCCGTGACAGCTGCAGAGGTCCGGCTGTCCGGCGCAGGTGTGGACTTCCGGGCTCCGCACGACGGGGTGCGGCCTGGGCTGGGGCACGCGATCCACGACGCACGCCGGGAACGGACCCGGTCCGGCGGCAGACCATCAGGACGGGACCTGGCGGCGGCCCCCGCTCCGGATCTTCTGTCGCTGCGGCGCGCCGGGGTCCTATTGGCCGAGTCGTTCCTGCCTGGACCCCTTGCCGCGGCGCTGACCGATCTGGTGCGACGGACGGTGCGGGAGACGATCGCGCTGCGCCTCGCCGTGGATGCCCCCGGGTTTGCGTGGTTGCCGTGGGAAGCCCTGCCCGACCCGGAAACGCGGCAGCCGCTTGCGCTGCTTCCGCGGATCAGCGTGTACCGCAGCATCGGTGGCACCGCACAGTTCCCGTCGGCGGGCCTGGCGGGTCCGCTGCGGATTGTGGTCGCTATCGCCTCCCCGGACATCAACGGCGGCCCCCTGTTGGATTACGAGCACGAGCTGCGAGCCGTGACGGAGGCCGTCCACAAGGCACGGCGCAGCGGCGCACGGGTCGAGGTGGTGCAGTTCGCGACGACAGCGGCGATCCGCGCCGCGCTCGACGTCAGCGGCGGTGTCCACGTGCTGCACATCTCCGCACACGGCCGCCCCGGCGTACTGCTGCTGGAAGACGACGACGGCAAAGCCCGACCCGTCACCGCCGACGAGCTCATCCAGGAGGCGGTGCCGTCCGGGCGCATGCCGCCAGTCATCTCCCTTGCCGCCTGCTACACCGACACCGGCGGCGAGCAGGACGGCTCCTCCTATGCCGCGCACCTGGCGGCCCGTGGCGCGTCCGCGGTCATCGGCACGCAGACCAGCGTCACTGACCGGTACGCGACGCTGCTGTTCGCCCGCATCTACGCCGAACTCGCCGCCATACCCGACGCCGACGTGGTGCGGGCCGTCACCGACGCGCGCCGGCTCGTACACCACGACCTGACTACGGCCGAGGACCCGTTAACGATCCAGGTCGCGGGGCTCGACGAGTGGGGTGTCGTGACCCTGCTCGCCGCCGGCCCGCGGATCGCCGTAGTGGATCACACCCTGCCACACGTGCCGGCCCCCCAGGTGCGGGCCACCACGTGGGGCGGCGTCGCGGCGAGGCCCCCAGGCCGGTTCGTCGGCCGCCGCCGGCTGCAACGCAGTCTGCCCGCCGCACTGGACGGCGACACCTACGCCGGACTCGTCCTGCACGGCATCGGCGGCATCGGCAAGACGGCCCTCGCCGGTGAAGTCCTGCGCCGCATCGTGGACCGCGACCCTGCGTGCCGCGTCGCGACCGTATCGGGGCAGGTGACCGTCGACGGGGTCCTCGCCGCAACCGCCACGGCGGCCCGGCGCGAACTGCTGCGCCGTCAGACCGTCCCCGGCCCGCAGACGGCAGCCGTGCAGGCCGCTGACCGGATGGACCTGTCCTGGCAGGACCGGTTCGCGCTGCTGCGCGAGGACGTCCTGGACGACATCCCGATCGTGATCGTGCTGGACAACTTCGAGGACAACCTCACCCCGGCCGGCGACCGTTGGGTGGTCACCGACCCGGCACTCGCCGACCTGCTCACCGCATGGCTCGCCGACGCCGGCCTCAGCAGGCTGCTCATCACCTCCCGGCACCCGGTGCACGTCACCGCCGCGGTCAACCGGCGGCTGCTGGAGCAGCCGGTCGGGCCGCTGACCGCCGCGGAGACCGCGAAGCTGCTGTGGTCGCTGCCCAACGTGGACCGGCACGCCCCCACGACCGCTGCCGCAGGCGACGTATGGCGGCTCGTCGGCGGCCACCCCCGATCGCTGGAGTACCTCGACGCGCTCCTCGGGCAAGGACAGGCCCGCTTCGACGACGTCACCGACCGGCTGACCGCCGCCGTGACCGCACGGCTCGGCCCCACCAGGACAGCCTTGTGGCTCGCGCAGGACCGCACCCTGGCCGACGCCCTCGCCGACACCATCACCCTCACCGCCGACGACGTCCTGCTCACCGACCACCTCACCCGCCTCGGGCAGATACCCGGCGCGCTGGAGACCCTTGCCGCGGTCAGCGTCCACCGGCAAAGCGTCCCGACCGTAGCGCTTGCCTTTCACACCGGCGTCCCCGACCCGGCCGCGTCACCCGCCGCGCGGGTGGCCGTCACCACCAGGATGTCGGCGCTGCTCGGCACCTACGAGCTGATGCCTGCCGACCTGGCCGCCGCGCTCGACCCGGCCGGGCCCCTCGCCCCACGGGACCGCGCCGAGTTGGAGGACCTCGTCAACGCCCACCGTCGGCCGCCGTACACCGCCCCCGACGACCTGGCAGACCTGCTGGTGGTGCTGCGCAACAGCAGCCTGATCCACCACGACCAGGACACCGGGACGGTGTTCATGCACCGGTGGACCGCCACCGAACTGCACCGCCGCTGGCAGACCCCACGCACAACCCACCTGGTCGGCGAGGTCACGCGGGCGCACCGCTCCGCCGCCGAGTACCGGCAGTGGCGGGCCGAAACAGGACCGCAGGATCCCGTCGCCGACCTGCTCGACCGCGAAGAGGCCTGTCACCATCTCATCGCTGCCGGCGACCTCGACGCCGCCAACGTTCTCACCGAACACATCTGCCTACGACTGCACCGCTGGGGGGCCTGGGATCGCGAGGCCGCCCTCATCCACGACACCCTGCGCCGTCTGCCACCGGGCCACCCCCGACGGCCCGCGTGGACACACCAGCTCGGATTGCTCGCCCAGCACCGAGGCGACCTCGACGGTGCCGAACGCAGCTACCAGGAGGCGCTGACCGCGTTCGAGCAACTCGGCGACGACAGGGGGGCAGGCACCTGCACCCACCAGCTCGGCGTCCTCGCCCACCTGCGCGGCGACCTCGCGGAAGCCGAACTGCACTACGAGCGGGCCATGGCAGGCAACGAACGCCGCGGGGACGAAGTCGGCGTCGCCATCAGCCACGGCCAACTCGGCAGCCTTGCGTTCGACCGCGGCGACCTCGTTGAGGCGGAGCGCCGGTACCGGTTGGCGCTGACCATCAACGAGCGACTCGGCAACGAGCCCGGCGTCGCCGCTGGCCGCCATCAGCTGGGCATCCTCGCCCAGCAGCGCGGCGACCTCGTTGAGGCGGAGCGCCAGTACCTGTTGGCGCTGGGCCTCAGGGAACGCCTCGGCGACCAGCTCGGCACCGTCAGCACTGAGCACCAACTCGGCCAGCTCGCCCAACTGCGTGGTGACCACGCAGAGGCCACCCGCCGCTGCCAGCGGGCGCTGAGCATCAGCGAACGCCTCGGCGACCAGGCGGGCATCGCCGTGGGCAACCACCAGCTCGGCATCCTCGCCCACGACCGGGGCGACCATGCCGAGGCCGAACGCCGGTACCGGCTGGCCCTCGACATCCACGAACGCCTCGGCAACCAGGCTCGCCTCGCCAGCGGCCACGGCCGCCTCGGCATTCTCGCCCGGCAACGCGGCGACAATGCCGAGGCCGAACGCCGGTACGAACTGTCACTGGCCATCGACGAACGCCTCGGCAACCAGGCCGGCATCGCCACCGCCGTCGGCCAGCTCGGCGATCTGCGCGCGGAGGCCGGCGACGGCGAGGCCGCTGTGCGTTTGCATCTGCGGGCCTTCACCATCCGGCTGTCCATCGGCCTGCCGGAGGCTGTGCGCAACCTGGCCCGGCTCCGGCAACTCCGCGTCGGCCTTGGTCCCGCCGCCTTCGCCGTAGCCGCCCGGCAGGTCCTCGACGACGCCGAGTACGCCAACCTCACCGCCGCCCTCGAGACGCCCCCGGAGCCCGGCACCTGAGCCATCACCCCTGACCACAACGCAGGCGTCCGCGTGGTGCCGGCCGGGTCGAGCGTGTGGGCGGCTCAGGGGGCGGGTTGGGTGGAGAGGCCGTGCAGGGTGAGGGTGACGACGGCGGAGGCGATGTCGGGGGCGGGGGAAGGGCGGGAGGGGTCGGGGCGGTACCACTCGGTGATGGAGTTGACCATGCCGAAGAGGAGGCGGGTGGCGAGGCGGGGGTCGATGTCGGCGCGGATCTCGCCGGCGTCGGCGGCGGCGCGGACCATGGCGGCGACGCGGGTGTCGAGGTCGCGGCGGCGGTGGAGGGCGTCGCGTTCGACGGTGGTGTTGCCGCGGACGCGGAGCAGGAGGGTGACGTACGGCAGCTCGGACAGGAGGACCTCGGCGGTGCGGCGCAGCACGTGTTCGAGACGCTGCGCCGGGCGGTCGGAGAGTGACTCGGGCTCGGCGAGCACCGCGGTGAGGGCGTCGAGGGCGCGGCCGACGCCGAGGCCGAGCAGCTCCTCCTTGCCGGTGAAGTGGTGGTAGAAGGAGGACTTGTTCAGGCCGGTCGCGCGGGCGAGGTCCTCCATGGAGGTGGCCTCGTAGCCGCGCTCGTTGAAGACCGTGACGACCTTCGCGATCAGTTCGTCGCGGCTGTACCGGGGTGGGCGGCCGCGGCCGGGGCGCTGCCCGAGCTCGACGGCGTCGCTCATGCCGCCACCCCCGCCGCGCTACGGCGTCGACCTGACCGGCCCGAGACGCGAAGCTGGCCGCTCATGCCGCCGCCCCCGCTGCGCTGCGGCGTGGGCCGGAGCGGCCCGAGACGCTCACCCGGCCGGCTTCGCGACCAGGGTGAGCACGTCGTACTTCGCCACGGACTCGCCGTCCTGGCGGGTGACGTCGGCGTCCCAGCGGACCTCGCCGTAGTCGGCGGACTCGCGCGGGGTGATCTGCTTGCAGGTCAGGGTCACGGTGAGCTCGTCGCCGAACTTGACGGGGGAGAGGAAGCGCAGCGAGTCGACGCCGAAGTTGGCCAGGACGGGGCCCGGGTCGGGATCGACGAAGAGGCCGGCGGCGAGGCTGACGACGAGGTACCCGTGCGCGACGCGCTCGCCGAAGAGCGGGTTGGCGGCGGCGGCCTCGGCGTCCATGTGGGCGTAGAACGTGTCGCCGGTGAACTCGGCGAAGTGCTCGACGTCCTCCTGCGTGACACGGCGCGGGCCGGCGACGACGGTGTCGCCGGGGCGCAGCTGGGCGAGGTTCTTGCGGAACGGGTGGACGTCGTCGACGTGCCGTTGCGCGCCGGCGACCCAGCGGCCGGTGACCGCGGCGAGCGTGTCCGGGTCGGCCTGGACGGCGGTGCGCTGCATGTGGTGCAGGACGCCGCGGATGCCGCCCATCTCCTCGCCGCCGCCGGCGCGGCCGGGGCCGCCGTGGACGAGCATCGGCAGCGGCGAGCCGTGGCCGGTGGACTCCTTGGCGTCGCGGTCGTTGAGGATCAGCAGCCGGCCGTGCCAGGGGGCGACGCCGAGGACGACGTCGCGGGCGAACGCGGTGTCGGCGGTGACGACCGAGCCGGCGAGGCTGCCCTGGCCGCGGGCGGCGTACTCGACGAGCTGGTCGGTGGTGTCGTAGGCCATGACGGTGGCGACGGGGCCGAACGCCTCGACCTCGTGCGGCTCGGCCCGGTCGGGGTCGCCGACGAGCAGGATCGGGGACAGGAACGCGCCGCGCTGCGGGTCGGCGTCGAGCACGTCGACCTTCTCCGGGTCGCCGTAGACGATCCGGCCGGCGCCGGTGAGCGCCCCGACGCTGCGCCGGACCTCGTCGCGCTGGTCGAGGCTGGCGAGGGCGCCCATCCGTACACCTTCCGCGGCCGGATTGCCGACGACGGTCTTCGCGAGCCGGGCGGTCGCCGCCTCGACCACGGCCTCGACCAGCCCTGACGGCACGAAGGCCCGCCGGATCGCGGTGCACTTCTGGCCGGCCTTCACGGTCATCTCGGCGACGAGAGCCTTGACGAACAGGTCGAACTCGGGCGTGCCGGGGACGGCGTCGGGGCCGAGCGCCGACAGGTTGAGCGAGTCGGCCTCGGCGTTGAACCGCACCGCGTTGCGGACCAGCGCGGAGTGGGTGCGCAGCAGCTGCGCGGTCGACGCGGAGCCGGTGAAGGAGACGAGGTCCTGGCCGGTGAGGTGGTCGAACGTGTCGCCGAGGCCGCCGGCGACGAACTGCAGGGCGCCGGCGGGCAGGATGCCGGACTCGACGATGACCTCGATGAGCTCGGCGGTGAGGAACGCGGTCGGCGTGGCCGGCTTGACGATGGTGGGGACGCCGGCCAGGAACGCCGGCGCGAACTTCTCCAGCGGGCCCCAGACCGGGAAGTTGAACGCGTTGATCTGCACCGCGACGCCGCGCAGCGACACGCAGACGTGCTGGCCGAGGAATGTCCCGCCCTTGCCGAGCGGCTCGACGGGGCCGTCGACGTACACCGTGTCGTTGGGCAGCTCGCGCTTGGCCTTGCTGGCGTACGAGAGCAGGACGCCCATGCCGCCGTCGACGTCGAACTTGGAGTCGCCGAGCGTCGCCCCGGTCCTGGCGGACACGGCGTAGAGCCGCTCCCGCTGCTCGCGGATGTGCAGGCCGAGCGCCTTGAGCAGGGCGGCGCGCTGGTGGAAGGTGAGCTCCCGCAGCGCCGGGCCGCCGGTGCGCCGGCCGTAGTCGAGGGCGGCGGCGAAGTCGACGCCGCTGGAGCTGACCCGCGCGATCTCCTCGCCGGTGACCGCGTCGTGGACGGCCTTGCCGTCGTCGTCAGCGGTGTGCCAGGCGCCGAGGACGTGGCTCCGGAGCATCGGACTGGGCATGCGGCTCTCCTCGACCAACGAGACCAAACGGAACTGGACCAACGGAAGACCAGCGGAACTGGACCAACGGAAGGCCAGCGGACAAGCAACGAAAACTAACCAAACGTTCAGTCGAATAATAGACCCCCGCCCAGGCCCCACTGTCAACGCCTTGGAAGGGTCACCGCATGACGAGCGACCTGAGCAACCCAGTCGTTGCCGGCTTCCACCCGGACCCGAGCGTCTGCCGGGCCGGCGACGACTACTACCTGGCCTGCTCCAGCTTCGAGTACTTCCCCGGCGTGCCGATCTTTCACAGCCGGGACCTGGTGCACTGGACGCAGATCGGCAACGCCCTGGACCGCCCGAGCCAGCTGCCACTGCCGCCGGGCACCCGGTCCTCCGGCGGCCTCTACGCGCCCACCCTGCGCCACCACGACGGCCGGTTCTGGCTCGTCGTCACCAACGTCAGCGCCGGCGGCAACCAGCTCTACACCGCCACCGACCCGGCCGGCCCCTGGTCGGAGCCCATCCCGCTGCCGGGCGTCGCCGGCATCGACCCCGATCTCGCGTGGGACGCCGACGGGACCTGCTGGTGCACGGTCGCCGGCGTCTCTCAGGTGCGCCTCGACACCGCGAGCGGGGCCGTGCTCGGCGAACCGCAGCGGATCTGGTCGGGGACGCCGGGGGCGAAGGCGCCGGAAGCGCCGCACCTGTACCGGATCGGCGACCACTGGTACCTGCTGCTGGCGGAGGGCGGCACCGAGCGCGGCCACGCCGTGTCGGTCGCGCGCGGCCCGTCGCCGTCCGGGCCGTTCGAACCGTGCCCGTTCAACCCGATCCTCACCCACCGGGGGACCGACCACCCGATCCAGAACACCGGCCACGCCGACCTCGTGCAGGCGCCCGACGGCTCCTGGTGGATGGTGCTGCTCGGGGTGCGCCCCGGCGGCGGCTCACCCGGTTGGCACGTCCTCGGCCGGGAGACGTACCTCGCGCCGGTGCGCTGGGTCGACGGCTGGCCGGTCGCCGGTCCGCTGACCCTGGACCTGCCGGCCGTGGGCTGGCCGTTGTACCCCACCGCCGCCGAGCCGGTCCGCGACGACTTCGACGGTCCCATGCATCCACGGTGGGTCTCGCTGCGGCGGCCGCCGTCCACGAGCCAGGACCGGCCCGGCTGGCTGACGCTGCACGCGGCCGGCGGGTCGCTGGACGACCTGGACGTCACGCTCGTCGCCCGGCGCCAGCAGCACCTCGCGTGCAAGGCCAGGACGCTGCTCGACCCGGGGGAGGGCCGCGGCGGTCTCGTGGTCCGCCTCGACGAGGCCCACCACTACGAGATCGAGGTGTTCGCCGGTACCGCGAGGGTGCTGGCCCGGATCGGCCCGCTGCGCGCCGAGGTGGCGTCCTGTCCGGTGCCGGACGGACCCGTCGTCCTCGGCGTCGACGTGGCGCCCGCATCCACCGATGACCCCCGGTGCGGACCCGACGTCCTGGCGTTCGGAGTGGAGGGCGCCGACGGGACCTTCACCGCGCTCGCCACGCTCGACGGCCGCTACCTGTCGACGGAGGTCGCCGGCGGCTTCACCGGACGGGTCATCGGCATGTACTGCGCCGACGGCACCGTCCGGTTCGACTGGTTCGACTACGCCGGCGGGCTATGAGCGGGGGATCGCGACGGGAACGGCCGGGCGGCCCGCGCGGTACTGCGGCGGCCACGCCACGTCGTCGCCCAGCTCCAGCGCGGCCCGCTGCGGCCACGACGGCTCGCGCAGCAGCGCGCGGCCGAGCGAGACCACGTCGGCGGACTCCTCGGCGAGGATCTTCTCGGCCTGGGCGGGCTCGGTGATGAGCCCGACCGCGCCCACCGGCAGGCCGGAGCGCTCGCGGACCGCCCGGGCGAACGGCACCTGGTAGCCGGGGCCGGCGACGATCTGCTGGCCGGCGTGGTTGCCGCCGCTGGACACGTCGACCAGGTCGACGCCGTGCCCGGCGAGGACGGCGGCCACCTCGGCGACCTCGTCGACGGTGAGACCGCCCTCGACCCAGTCGGTGGCGCTGACCCGCACGAGCAGCGGCAGCCGGTCCGGGAGCGCGCCGCGGACCGCGTCGACGACCTCCAGCAGCAGCCGGGACCGGCCGGCCAGGTCGCCGCCGTAGGCGTCGGTGCGCAGGTTGGACAGCGGGGACAGGAACTCGTGCAGCAGGTAGCCGTGCGCGGCGTGGACCTCGACGACCTCGAAGCCGGCGTCGACCGCGCGCCGGGCGGCCGCGGCCCAGTCCCGCACGAGCGCGCCGATCTCGCCGGTGGACAGCTCGACGGGCGTGGCGAAGCCGTCGAACGGCACCGCGGACGGCGCGACGGTCGGCCAGCCGCCCTCGGCCGCCGGCACGCTGCCCTTGCCCCGCCACGGCGCGAACGTCGACGCCTTGCGCCCCGCGTGCGCCAGCTGGATGCCGGGGACCGAGCCCTGGCCGCGGATGAACGCGGTGATCCTGGCGTAGTCCGCGGCCTGCTCGTCGCTCCAGATGCCGGCGTCCTGCGGGGTGATCCGGCCGTCGGGGCGCACCGCGGTCGCCTCCGCGATGACCGCGCCGGCGCCGCCGCGGGCGATGCCGCCGAGGTGCACCAGGTGCCAGTCGGTGGGGTGCCCGTCGGCGGACGAGTACTGGCACATCGGTGCCGCCCAGACGCGGTTGGGGAACGTGACGCCACGCAGGGTCACCGGAGCGAAGAGTCGGCTCATGTCGCCGCCAACACCCCGGCCGGCGCCGCGTCTTCCACCCTATGACGAAGGCAACACCCCGGGCGGGCGATGATCGCGAATCGCCTTCGGACAAAGGCCGCGTTTCGTACGGTGGGGTGAGCTCACTCGTACTTCGGAGGCCCCTGGTGACTTCGCCTGCCGGTACACACAACTGGTTCACCCATCTCAGCGTCCGTGTCAAGATTCTCTTCGCGATCGGTGTCGCCGCCGTGGTCGCGCTCGCCGTCGGCATCACCGGGCTGCTGTCGCTGTCCGACGCCAGCGATACGGCGCAGCGGATCTACCGCAGCAACGTCGCGAGCGTCGCCGCGGTCGGGCAGATCAAGGCGTCCGCGGCGTTGGCCAGGGTCGACCTGGCCAACCAGGCGATCTCGCAGGACGCGGACACGGTGACGAAGTACACCGGGATGTTCGAGAACGACCTGAAGGCGTTCGACGCGGCGATCGAGGCGTACCGCAAGAGCTTCCCCGCGGGCAACCCGGCGACCATCGACCACCTGGCGGCCACCTGGCAGAGCTGGGTGCAGCTGGTGAGGGCCAAGCAGCTGTCCGCCGGCGTCCGCAATGACTATGTGTCGTGGCAGAACACCCGCGAAACGGAGGTCGTGCCGATCGTCGCGACCCTCAACAAGGACATCGCGGAGCTGAATGACGCGGAGAACGCCGACGCCGCCAAGTCCGCGGCCTCGGCCCGCTCCGGCTACGAGCGCAACCGCCGGATCTCGATCATCCTGCTGGTCGTCGGGCTCGCGCTCGCGCTCGGCGTCGGGCTGGTCGTGGCGCGGGGCGTCGTGCGGCCGCTGAACCGGGTTCAGTGGGTGTGCGAGGCGCTGTCGGAGGGGGATCTCACCCGCACCACCGGGCTCCAGACGCGCGACGAGCTGGGCCGGATGGGGCAGGCGCTGGACAACGCGCTGGTCCGGCTGCGGCAGACCGTGCTCACCATCGACGGCTCGGCGACGTCGCTCGCGAGCTCCGCCGAGGAGATGTCGGGCGTGACGACACAGATCTCCAGGTCGGCGGCGGAGACCTCGGTGCAGGCGCAGGCGGTGTCCGCCGCCGCCGAGGAGGTGTCCCGCAGCGTCGACACGGTGTCGGCCGGCAGCGAGGAGATGGGCGCGTCGATCCGGGAGATCTCGCAGAACGCCGCCGAGGCGGCCCGCGTCGCGGCCGATGCCGTGACGATCACCGAGTCGACGTCCACGACGATGAACAAGCTCGGTGCGTCGTCGGCGGAGATCGGCAACGTCGTCAAGGTGATCACGTCCATCGCCGAACAGACCAACCTGCTCGCCCTCAACGCCACGATCGAGGCGGCCCGGGCCGGCGACGCGGGCAAGGGCTTCGCGGTCGTCGCGTCCGAGGTGAAGGACCTCGCGCAGGAGACCGCCCGGGCCACCGAGGACATCGCCCGGCGCGTCGAGGCGATCCAGGCCGACACGACCGGCGCGGTCGCCGCGATCGAGCAGATCTCGCAGGTCATCGGCCGGATCAGCGACTTCCAGACGACGATCGCGTCGGCGGTCGAGGAGCAGACGGCCACGACCGGCGAGATGAGCCGCAGCGTCGCGGAGGCCGCCGCCGGCGTGGGCGAGATCGCCGCGAACATGACCGGCGTCGCCGAGGCGTCCCGCGTCACCAGCCAGGGCGTCACCGAGTCCCAGCAGACGACGGCCGAGCTGGCCCGGATGTCCTCGGAGCTGTCGACGCTGGTGGCGGGCTTCAGGTACTGACGTCGCGGGCGCCGCGCCACGTGAACAGGGCCGTCCCGGCGGCGAACACCAGCGCGGCGCAGACCGCGCCGCCGACGTCGCTGGCCGGGCGCCCCGGCCAGATCCACGGCGTCGTCAGGGCGGGGGCGTGCCACTGCGTGTACAGGGCGTACACGCCGGCCATGGCGTAGCCGAGCGGCCCGGCCCACGCGGGGGCGCCGCCGAGCAGGACCGCGCACAGCAGGCCGACGCCGACCAGACCGGCCAGGTCACGCACGCCCCGGAGCGTGCCGCCGGCCGCGAGCAGCGCGCCGGACGCGACCGCGGTCAGCGCGAGCGCGCTGCCGAGGCGCAGCCACGGCAGCCGGCCACCGGTGGCGCGCTCCGGCTCGCCGAACGGGCTGGCGGCGGCGACGGCGATCGCCGCCGCGCAGCCGGTCTCGAACAGCAGCGGCAGCTGCAGCGCCCCGTAGTCCTTCCACTGCCACAGCAGCGCGACCCGCAGCCCGGCGGCGCAGGCCAGGATGACCGCGAGCGCCCCCGGCACCCGCCGCCCGACCGCGTGCAGCCACACCAGCCGCACCGCGCCACCCCCGGCGCCCCGCCACCACTGCGCTGAGCCGCGCCTGGCGCGGGATTGCCCAGGCGGGGTCATCGGATTCCTTCCGTGGATACTCCGGCCTTCAGGCCGGGGAGGAAACGGAACTCCGGCGGAGCAGGGCAGGGAAAGCCGATCCGCCGCCAAGGCGGATCGGCGCTTGCCCGGGTGTCACCGCAAGGTTCACCATCCAGGCCGTTATCGTGTGGGCCGTGTCCAGGGCTGTGAAGCGGGCGTTCAAGTACCGCTTCTACCCGACCCCCGGGCAGGCCGCCGAGCTTGCTCGGACGTTCGGGTGTGTCCGACTGGTCTACAACCTGGCGTTGCAGGCCCGGACCGAGGCGTGGACGCTGCGCCAGGAACGGGTCAACTACCACGCCACCAGCGCGA
>NZ_BAAAQD010000030.1:0-128703 GCF_039531485.1 Dactylosporangium maewongense
CGACCTCGGCTACCGCAGCCCCGACGAATACGAGACCGCCTGGCAGACCCACACCGGGCCAGACAACCTCACCCCTGCCCCGACCGGAGGCAGGTAACCACCGCTCCATCAAAGCGGGGGAAGCTCACTGGTCCCGGGCGCTTGATCGAAGGACAACCCTGGCCGCCCACACCGCCAGATCCGTCCTTGGATCATGCGGTCCGGTGCACATCGCGGCGGCGCGGTCGCCGGTCTTGAGCGCTTGATCGAAGGACGGTCATGGCCGTGGGCCTGCTCAGCGCCGCCGGTCCATCCGGATGCCGACGGTCACGGCCGTTGCAACATCCGGCATCGACAGCACCACGGCGGCTCGGCCAGGACCCCGCGACAGACCCGAGCTCGAAGCGCGGCCCAGCCCTACCCGGCCCGGCTCGGCCAGGACCCCGCGACAGACCCGAGCCCGGAGCACGGTCCAGCCCCACCCAGCTCGGCCCGACCCGGAAACTGCACCACCCAAGCCGCGCCGCCCGAAGGCCACACCATCCGCAACCACACCGCCCGAAGTCGCACAGCATAGAGCCGCACAGCGTGGAGCCAGACAGCCCGAAGGCCCCGATGCCCCGCTGCCATGCCTCAGCGGCGGCGGGCAAACTCCCACCAAGGCGGAGCCGTCAGCCGGCTGGACGACGCGGGTCGCTCACTTCAGCAGCAGGGTGCCCATCCGGCGGCTGGCCATCGTCAGGCCGACCGCGGCCAGCGCGGCCAGGTACGCCACGTGCCACAGCAGCGTCCAGTCCGGCGAGCCCGTCGTGATCGCCCGGAGCAGGGCGACGCCGTGATACAGCGGCGTCAGCTCGATCAGGACCTGCAGCGGCGCGGGGAAGTCCGACGGTGGGGAGAACGTGCCGCTGAACAGGAACAGCCCGAACTGGGTCACGTTGATGTAGTCGAAGTCCTGCCAGGAGCGCAGCAGCGTCGACAGCCCCATCCCGAGCGCCCCGAACGCGAACCCCACCAGCAGCGTCACGGGTAAGGCCACCAGCGCCCACCCCCACGTGGTGAGGTCCAGCGCCGCCATGACCAGGAGGAAGACGGCGGAATACATGCCGCCGCGGCACATCGCCCAGACGAGCTCGCCGACGGAGACCTGCATGGGCGTGATCGGGGTGGCGAGCGTCGCATCATAGATGCGCATGAACTTGAGCTTGCCGTAGAAGTTCATGGTGGTCTCCGCGAGCGCCCCGTTCATCGCGGAGGCGGCCAGCATCGCCGGCGCGACGAACTGCGCATAGGTCACGAGCCGGCCGTCGGGCAGCGCGATGTCCCCGACGAGCCGCCCGACGCCGACGCCGATCGACAGCAGGTACAGCAGCGGCTCGACGAAACCGGACAGCAGCACCCACCAGTACGCCGCATGTCGGGCCGCCGCGAGGTTACGCGCGGTGACGGAGAGGGCCCCGGAGGCGCGGTGGTCGAGACGGGACATCGCCCGCGGGAAGATCAGTGTCGTGACCATCAGTCGCCCAGCTTCCGGGTGAACGAACGCACCGCCAGCACATAGCCCACCGCGCACCACACCGCCAGGACCGCGACATGGGCCGGCATCCCCCAGGCGGTCGTGGTGCCGAGCGTCGCGGCCCGGGAAAGCTCCACGCCGTGCCACAGCGGCGACACGTACGCCAGCAGCCGAGCCGCCACAGGCAGGCTCTCCACGGGGAAGAACACGCCGGCGAAGAGCGTCATGGGCACCACCGCCACGCGGAACAGCACCGCGAACGCCCCATCGGTCTCGGTCCGCGCCGCGAACGCGAAGCACGGCGCCGCGCACGCCACGCCCAGCAGCATGGAGACCAGCGGGGTCGTGAGCGCCCACCACGAGTGCAGCGCGCCGAACAGCGCCAGCACCACCAGGAACCCGATGCTCGACAGCGCGACCCGCAGCGTGACGAACGCCAGATGCCCCCGCAGCACGTCACCCACCGTGAGCGGCGACGCCCGCATCGCGTGGTAGACCCGTGTCCAGTTGAACCCGCCGAACACCGGCCACGTCGAGTCGGCGACCGCGACCTGCAGGGCGGTCGAGGCGAGCAGCCCGGGCCCGAGATAGTCCAGGTACGGCACGCCGATCGACGTCGACCGCTCGTCGATGTAGTGCCCGACGGTGATCCCCATCGCGACCAGAAACATCGCCGGCAGCGCGAACGAGCTGAACACGCTCGCCCGCCAGGTGCGTTTGTAGGACACCAGGTGGTATTCGAGCGCCAGGGCGGTGCGGTGTGCCATCAGTCCACCAGCGTCCGGCCGGTGAGCTGCAGGAACACGTCTTCGAGCGACCCGCGCCGGACCAGCACGCTCGACGGCGTCAGCCCCCGCGCGTGGACCTGCGCGGCGGCCGCGTCGCCGTCGCCGGTGTAGACCAGGATGCGGTCGGGCAGCACCTCGGTGCGCTCACCGATGCCCTCCAGCTTGCCGGCCAACCCGTCGAGCGGCTCGTTGCCGAACCGCACCTCGAGCACCTCCCGCGTCGAGTGCCGCTCGATCAGCTCGCGCGGCGAGCCCTCCGCGACGATCCGGCCGCCGTCCATGACGACCAGGCGGTCGCACAGCTGCTCCGCCTCGTCCATGTAGTGCGTGGTGAGCACCAGCGTGACGCCGCGCTGCTTGAGCCGGAACAGCCGCTCCCACACCAGGTGCCGCGCCTGCGGGTCGAGGCCGGTGGTCGGCTCGTCGAGCAGCACGATCTCGGGCTCGTTGACCAGGGCCCGCGCGATCGTCAGGCGGCGCTTCATGCCGCCCGACAGCGGCTCGACCTTGTCGCCGGCGCGGTCCGCCAGCTGCACGAACTCCAGCAGCTCCATCGCCCGCGCCCGCGCGACCCGGCGCGGGATGTTGAAATACCGCGCATACACCGTCAGGTTTTCCAGCACGGTCAGCTCGAGGTCGAGCGAGTCCTGCTGCGGGCACACCCCGAGCCGCGCCCGGATCGCCGAACCGTCCCGCGCCGCGTCCATGCCCAGGATCCGCAGCGAGCCGCCGGTCGGTCGCGACACGCAGCCGATCATGCGCATCGTGGAGGACTTGCCCGCCCCGTTGGGCCCGAGGAACCCGAACGCCTCCCCCGCCCGCACCCGCACGTCGATCCCGCCGACCGCGGTGAAGGCACCGAACTGTTTCACCAGCCCGGTCGCCGCGATCAGCGCTCCGTCATCAGCCACGTGGCGACACTAACCCGGGGGTCTGACAAAAATCGGTCCGATTTGCCGCCGGCGACGGCCGGTTGGCACCATGTGCTGGTGAGCGTCAACCCGCGCTGGCTCGGGCTGGCCGCTTCCGTCCTCCTCGCCACCAGCGGTTTCCTGGCCGGCAAGCCGGTGCCGCGCGACGGGGCGTGGCTGCTCGGTGTGATCGTGTGGTTCGTCGCCCTCGCGATGCTGATCCGCGCCTGGTGGACGCTGCGCGACGCGACCGACCAGCGCGGCCTGCTGGTCACCGCCGCGCTCTGGAGCGTCCCGCTGCTGGTCGCGCCGCCGCTGGGCAGCCACGACATTTACGCGTACGCCTGCCAGGGCCAGCTCTTCGACGCCGGCTCCGACCTCTACGAGGTGGGGCCCGCCGCACTGCCCTGCACGTGGCTGTCCGACGTGCCCGAGCTGTGGCGCGAGACCCCCACGCCCTACGGTCCACTGTGGATCGCCGTGGAGGGCGCCGCGGCCTGGCTCGCGCACGGCAGCCTGCCCGCCGCCGTGCTGTTGCTGCGCCTCGCCGCCGTGCTCGGCCTGGTGCTGTGCGTCGCCGCCGTGCACCGCCTCTCCCGCGGCAACGCACTGCTCGCCGCCAGCCCGCTCGTCCTCGTCCACGTCGTGTCCGGCGCTCACAACGACGTCGTCCTCGCAGGCCTGGTCCTGGCCGGTTTCGTCGCCGCGAGACGGCCCGGCTTCGCGGCGGCCGCCGCGTCCGGGCTCGCCTTCGGCCTCGCCGTCGCCGTCAAGGTCACCGCGCTCGGCGCCGTGCCGTTCGCCCTCCTGTTGGTGTTTTTCGCCGGTACGACCAGAGCCCGCTGGACGAGCACCCTCACCTTCGGCGTGACGATCGGAGCGACCTACGCCCTCCTCGCGGTGCTCACCGGCCACGGCCTCGGCTTCCTGCACGCCCTCGGCTCGACCAGCACCATGGTCCAGTGGCTCTCCATCCCCACCGGCGTGGGCATGGCCGTGGGTTACGTGCTGCGCTTGCTCGGTCACCCAGAGTCGTTCGCGACGGCGGTGGCGGTCGCGCGGGCCGTGGGACTGCTAGCGTTGGCGGTGATCCTGCTGGGGCTGTGGTGGCGGACCGCGACCACCTTGGCCTCGCTCAAACGCGCCGCCCACCCCGGCGGCGCACCGATCAACAGCGGCAGCGCGACGGGCCCCGAGCCAGGGGGCAGCGTCACCACAGGCCGCGATGCCACGGCCGACCGCGCGACGGCCAGCAGCGCGACGGGCGGCGTGACCGGCGGCGACGCGGCTGACGGCGTGACCGGCGGCGCGGCTGACGGCGGCGCGACGGGGCGGCGGGCGCAGGACGTGGTGCTGACCGCGGCGGGGTGCGGCATGCTCGCGGCCGCGGTGCTCGGCCCGGTGTTCTACGCCTGGTACGCGATCGCCGGCATCGCCCTGCTCGCGGGCACGACGCTCACCGGCCGGCTGCGCACGGTCGTGCTGGTCGCCGCGGCCGGGTTGCCGCTGCTGACGCTGCCCGACAGCCTGGGGCTGGCGACGAAGACGAAGGTGCCCGGGGCGTTCCTGGACGTCGCGCTCGTCACGGCCGCCGCCGTCCACCTGGTCCGCCGCCGTCGCCGATCCGCGCCCCCGCCTACCGCACACTCGACCCAGGGCACACCCGCCGTCAGCGGGCCGGCCACCGACTGACCGACCCAACCAGCCAGCACCGCAGCCACCCCTCACCGCAGTCCGCCCAAGCGACACTCCCACCCTCAGCGGACCAGGCTCCCGACCGCCCACACAGCGTGGCAACCGCCCCCGTCGCGAGCCACCCAGATGGCACCCCACCGTCGGCGGACCAAGCTCCCGACCGCCCACACAGCGTGGCAACCGCCCCCCTTCGCGAGCCACCCAGATGGCACCCCACCGTCGGCGGACCAAGCTCCCGACCGCCCACACAGCGTGGCAACCGCCCCTCGTCGCGAGCCGCCAAAATGGCACTCCACCGTCGGCGGACCAGGCTCCCGACCGACCGACCGACCAGCCAGCGCGGCAACCATCCCACGTCGCGAGCCGCCCAAACGGCACCCCACCGTCGGCGGACCAGGCTCCCGACCGACCAGCCAGCGCGGCAACCACCCCACATAGCGAGCCGCCCATGCAGCATCCCACCATCAGCAGACCAGGCTCCCGACCTGCCACTCCGACCAGCCAGCGTGGCAACCACCCCACGTCGCGGGCGGCTCAGCGGCACCGCCGTCAGCGGACCAGAGGACTCTCCCAACCGTTCAGCGGCGCGGGCGACCCACGTTGTGAGCTGCCCGGTGGTATCGGCGACAACGGGCCGGGGTTCGGGTCGGGTGCTGGGTGGCGGACCGTCCACCCGAAGGGCCGGCCGGGGCGAAACGTTGCGGGCGCGGGCGCCGTCGGGGGCAGGTGGGTGGGGTCAGGCAGGGGTGCCGATCGACTGGCGGGCGGCGGCGACCAGGGCGGCGGTCTGTTCGGTGACGGCAGGGGCGGTGGGGTCGACGCCTTCGTCGTAGCGGACGGTCCAGCGCAGGCCGTCGACGCCGCTGACGCGGCGGGCGACGACGCGGACGCCGAAGCCGGTGGTGAGCGGGTGGTGCGAGGTGTGCGCGATGGACTTGTTGACCCGGGTGCGGACCTGATCAGGCACCCTGTCGGGGTCGAGCAGCGTGATGACCAGCGGCGTCAGGTCCTCCATGACGACGTACCCACCAGGGCCGTCGACGGGCAGCTCCCGGGCGGCGATGAGGGCCAGCTGCCGGCCCGACCACGTGGCCTTGTGGATCTCGTGCCAGCCGAGCCGCTCGCCCGCGCCGGGGAGCCAGAGGCCGAGGTTGGTGACGACGACCACCGTGTCGCCGGTCGCGCCCGCCCACGACACGACGCGCTCGTCGGCGGCGAGGGCGGGCCGCTGCGCGGGCGGCAGCCGGCGCTTCTTCAGGAAGCCGAACACGACGCTCTCCTTCTGTCGGACGACCGCAGGACCAGACCCCGGCCGCACCCCACCGACCTGCTACCCACCACGAACCGGCCACGCACCACCGCCGGCAACCCGCCGCCGACCACCGGACCCCCGCCGCGAGCCGACCCCGAGCCGGCCACCACAAACCCGTCGCAAGCCGACACCGCACCGACCACCAGCGGCGACCGCCCGCCTGCGCCGAAGCGGCCACGAGCGCCAGAACGGCCACGAACGCCGGAGCGGCCAGGGGCTCCGGGACACCCGCCCAGCACGCGCACGGTCACCAGCGGCTGGCACTGCGGTCGCGCAGCGCCCTCGCGTGCTGCTCCAGGGAGACGAGCTCGCTGAAGAGGCGCAGGTACTCGTCGGCGTGGGTGACCGGGTTGATGCGCTGCTGCTTGGACTTGAGGTCGGCGATCCGGCGGTTGAGGGCGGGCAGCTGCAGCCGGACGATCGTGGCCTCGACATAGCGGGGGTCGGGCTCGCCGTCGAGGCGGAGCGGCTCGACGGCCAGCTCGGTGACGAGGGCCGCGGCGGCCGGGTCGGGGCACGCCTCGCGGACCCGCTCGATCCAGACGGCCCCGCCGGTCGCGGACGAGGCGCCGCCGGCGTCGGCGATCGCGGCGCGCAGCGCCGTGTAGGTGGGGTGGGCGTAGATGTCGGCGCCGATGACGTCGAACATGGGGCCGGCGAGGGCGGGCTGCTGGAGGGCGAGCTTCAGCGCCTCGCGCTCGACAAGGGCCTCGGCGCTGTCCGGCGCGAGGATCTTGCGGGTGGAGGCGGCGGGTGGGGGCTCGACGACGCCCTTCGCGGCGGCGCCGACGGCGCGCTGGACCGTCTCCAGCTCCATGCCCAGGTCGCCGGCGAGCTTGCGGGCGTACTCGGGGCGCAGGGTGCGGTCCTTGATCTTCGCGACCAGCGGGGCGGTGGCCTTGAGGGCGCCGACGCGGCCCTCGGCGGTGTCGAGGTCGAAGCGCTGGATGACGGAGCGGAGGGCGAAGTCGAGCAGCGGCTGGCGGTCGGCGACGAGGTCGCGGACGGCGACGGGGCCCTTCGCCATGCGCAGCTCGCACGGGTCCATGCCGTTGGGGCCGACGGCGATGAACGTCTGCGCGACGAACCGCTGGTCGTCCTCGAAGGCGCGCAGCGCGGCCTTCTGCCCGGCGGCGTCACCGTCGAAGGTGAAGATGATCTCGCCGCCGTAGCCGTCGGCGTCCAGCAGCAGGCGGCGCAGGACCGCGATGTGGTCGGCGCCGAACGCGGTGCCGCACGTGGCGACCGCCACGGGCACGTCGGACAGGTGGCAGGCCATCACGTCGGTGTAGCCCTCGACGATGACCACCTTGCTCTGCTTGGCGATCTCGCGCTTGGCCTGGTCCACCCCATACAGGACGTGGGACTTCTTGTAGAGCGGGGTCTCGGGCGTGTTCAGGTACTTCGGGCCGTCGTCGTCGTCGAACAGCTTCCGCGCGCCGAAGCCGATCACGTCGCCGGAGATGTCCTTGATCGGCCACAGCAGGCGGCGGCGGAACCGGTCGATGAGGCTGCCCGAGCGGGCCTCCTTCGACAGCCCGGCGGTGATCAGCTCCTGCGCGGAGAAACCCTTCAGCCGCAGGTGCTTGCTCAGCGGGTCCCAGCCCTCGGGCGCGAAGCCGCAGCCATAGCGCTCCGCCTCCTCGCGGCCGAAGCCGCGCTGCGCGAGGAACTCGCGGGCCAGCCGGGCGCCGGGCGAGCCGAGCTGCTCGGCATAGAAGCGGGCCGCCTCGGCGTGCGCGGCGATGAGCCGCTGCTTCTGGCCCGTCTGGCGGACCGGCGCGCTGCCCGCCTCGACATACTGCAGCTGCAGGCCGGCGCGGCCGGCGAGCCGCTCGACCGATTCGACGAACGTCAGGTGGTCGTGGTCCATCAGGAACTTGATGGCGTCGCCGCCGGCGCCGCAGCCGTGGCAGAAATACACGTTGCGCGCGGGCGAGACGTTGAACGAGGCGGTCTTCTCGTCGTGGAACGGGCAGAGCCCTTTCAGGTTGCCGCCCCCGGCCGACTTCAGCGTCACGTGCTCGGAGATCACATCCGCGATCGCGGTGCGCTCCCGTACCAAGGCGATGTCCTCGTCCTTGATCTTGCCGGCCACCCGACGCCACCTCCCCAACCCGAGGCCTACATCCTGCCTCGCGCCTACGACAATTTACGACCTCACCCGTGCAACACCACACCGGCCACGGCCTCGCCCGGACAAAACCACACAGCCACGGCTTCACACGGCCAACACCACACGGGCACCATGGGCGCACATCACCGTGCGATGCTGGCCGCCATGCCGAAACTGCGGGACGAGCGGGTCGCCTGGCTGGCCGTACAGGACCAGCTGCGGCGGCGCAGTCGGCGGCTGGGGCCGTGGGGCTGGCTGCTGACGATCGCCACGCTGGGCGCGTGGGCGGTGCTGCGGTCCCAGAGGCGCGGGTCGGCGCGGATGGCGGCGTATTCGCTCGCCGTCGACCACGTCACCGGCTACCTCGACGACGACGAGCGCGAGACGCTGCGCACGCACGGCACGGTGCCGCCGTGGTTCCTGTTCGAGGTCGAGCGGGCCAGGTGGGCGGCGCGCGACAAGCAGTCGCTCCCCGCCGGCCGCGAGACCCGGCTGGAGCGGCGCCGCCGGATCCTGCTCAGGGTCGTCCTCACGGGGACCGTCGCGGCCACCGTCCTCGTGTTGTCACCGACCGTGTGGGTACGGGCGGCCTCCCTCGGCCGTATCGGTCCCGCCTCGACGGCCCCGGAGGCGGGCGTCGCGATCGTGTTCGGGGCCCAGGTCGCGCCGGGCGGGCAGGAGCCGATGCCGTTCCTCAAGGGGCGGCTCGACGTCGCCGCGCAGCTGCTCACGTCCGGCAAGGTGAAGGCGCTGCTCATCTCCGGTGACGCGCAGGGCGGATCCGGAGATGAGGTCCGGGTGATGCGCGACTACCTGGCGGGCAAGGGCGTCGATCCGGCCAGGATGGTCGTCGACCCGCACGGACTCGACACCTATGACACGTGCCGCCGTGCCCGCGACGTGTACGGCGTGACGAAGGCCATACTCGTCAGCCAGGAGCTGCACCTGCACCGTGCGGTGACGCTGTGCCGGCGGCTGGGCGTCGACGCGTACGGGGTGCCCGCCCTCTGCGAGGGATGCCAGCAGGTGACGATCTGGTACAACACGGCCAGGGACGTCGCGGCCGGGCCGAAGGCCGCCTGGGAGGCCCTCCGGCACCGACAGGCCGCAGTCGTGTCACCACCGGATCCATCCCTGCTGCAGGCGATGCGCTGACCCGCCCACCATCGTGGTTTTGGGCACGTCCGGCAGGCACCGGCGGCATACTTGACCCGTCCACGGCGCCGACATCAGATCGGCGCTTGTCCATGCCTGGCCCGATGGGTGGTGCGTTACCGGTGATGATCCCGCGTCCGGGGGTTTCCGGCTGATGGTCACCGTGCTGCGCACCGTCGACGACGTCCTCGCATGGGCGGAGCTGCTGGTCGGGCCGCCGCTGCGCACCGCCGTCGGGCGCCTCCCGGAGCCGTCGCGCGAGGTGGCCGAGCTGCAGCTCGGCGGGCTCGACGAGGATCCGCCCGCCGCCCGTACGCGCGCCGCACTGACACTCGTCTGCGCGGGCGCCGTCGGTGGTGACCCGCACGACGCGGTGGCGGGCGCCGTCGCGGTGGAGCTGGTGCACCACTGGTCGGGGCTGCAACGGGACCTGTTCGACGGCGACCTGACCCGCCTGCACCGGCCGACCGCCTGGAGCGTGGTGGGGCCGCACCCGGCGACGCTGGGCGGGCAGGCCATGCTGGCGCTCGCGTTCGACGTGGCGGCGACCGGCGACCCGACCAGACGCGTGCCACGCCCGCTGCGCCAGGCCAGCCGCGCCACGCCCGACACCGCGCCGTCCGCGCCCTCCAGGGAGCCGGTGCGGCAGGACCGGGCGACCCGGGACAGGTTCACCGAGCAGCACGGCACCCCCGACCCGTGCGCCGACGCGCGGCGGCAGTCCGGGGCGGCATCCGTCGACCGGGCCGGCGTCCGCATCCTCGGCGACACCGTCCAGCAGCTCCTGCACGGCCAACACACCGACCTCAGCACGGCCCTGGACCCCGTGCTGCCCCGGCACCGCTCCGGCAACGACCTGCTCCGCACGTGCATCTCCGCGGTCGAGCAGCGCAGCGGCGCCCTCTTCGGCTGCGCGTGCGCCCTCGGCGCGCTCGCCGGCGGCGGCGACCCGGCACGGGTCGAGCAGCTGCGGCTGTTCGGGGTGCGGCTCGGGCTGGCCGTCCGGTTCGCCGAGGACCTGCAGGGCATCTGGGGCGACCCGGCCGTGACGGGCCGCCCGGCGTTCGCCGACCTGCGCGGCCGCCGCCGCTCGCTGCCGGTCGCCGCCGCCCTCGCCGCGGGCGCCGACGAGCTGGCCGACCTGCTGCACCGCGAGACCCGCCTCAGCGAGGCCGACCTGGAGCGCGCCGCGAAGGTCGTCGAACGCTCCGGCGCCCGCTCCTGGTGCGCCCAGCAGGCCGACGACCTCCTCGCGCAGGCCCTGGTCGCCCTCGACCTGGCGATCCCCGAGCCGGCCGCGGTCGCCGAGCTCGTCGCCCTGGCCCGCTGGGCGACCCGCCACCCGGCCTGACCAACACCCCCGCCGGCGATCCACAAACCCGCGCCTGACCGGCGGCCCATGAACCCGGCGCCTGACCGGCGCGACCCGAGAAGGCGCGCCGGCCGGGTGCGGGTGAGCGTCAGGAGAGGGCGGCGACCACCTGCTCCGCGCGGGTGGCGTGCTTCTGGTACGCGCCGGGGAACGCCGACCGCTGCACCGCCTGGGCCGCGGCGGTCACGCTCATCCGCTGCCAGCCCTCGACCCGGTTGAGGGCGTTGTAGAAGAGCATCGCGGAGTGGGCGGGGTTCATCAGCTCGGCGACGGTGCCCCAGCCCTGGCTGGCCCGCTGCTGGAAGAGCCCGACCGAGTCGTGGTCGGTCGAGGTGCCGTCGTGCGGCAGCCCGAGGGACGCGGGCACGGCGGAGCTGGCGACGTTGTACAGGTCGCTCTCCTGCATCGCCGTCGCGATCGCCACGACCAGGGCCCGGTCGGGCATGCCCTGCGCCCGGCCCTGCTTGACGATGATCGCGGCGTTGTCCATCTGCCGCTGGTCGAGGCCGGCGACGGGCTTGACGACCGGCGGCGCCGGCGGCACGGGCGCGGCGGGCACCGCGACGGCCAGGGGCCCCGTCGCGGGCGCCGGCGCCGCGTCGGCGGAGGGCGCGGACGACGGCCCCGAAGCGGACAGGGACGACGGCGACGGCCAGGACCAGGCGGCCGCGGACTCGGCATACGCGGGGCCGGTGAACATCGACGCCGGCGAGTCAGCCGGCAGGGTGCCCAGCAGCGTGGCGGACAGGACGGCGACCGAGACGGTGCCGGCCCTGGCGCCGAGCACGGGCACCAGTCGGCGATGTCGCGGGTGGAACTGGCGTGGCAACACCTTCAATATGGGCTTCACTACTGATGTTTTCCTTCGTTGGCAGGCAGAAGACATGCGGCATCGGCACGCCGCCTGAGGACGGCATGCTGGAAGGGGGGAACCAGTGGTGAGGTGTTACGAGGGCGCGCGGGCGGCCGGCATCGACGCAGACTCCTTCCGGTGCCGCCTACCGGGTTAGCTGACGGGTTCGGGCGGGAAGTTTCGCCCTACCGCGGCCAGGCCGCGGATACACCCCAGAGGACGCGCATGGGTCCCCGGCTCGCGAAGATCGCGACTCGACGGCGCCCGCCCGGCAGCACCGATGCGGTGCAGGTCGACCGGAGCGGACTCAACGACCCTACTGGGCCGTCTCGGGCCGGGCCAACCGCAGCAACGGCAATCCACCCTGAGCACCCGGACGCTCACCGAACGCCGTCACCCGTCTGGTCACCTCACCGGCGTGACGACCGCCCTTGACCAGGTACATCGCGCGGTCGGCGGCCCGCAGCGCGGCGCCCGCGTCCTCGACCGTGTCATCGATCACGGCCACGCCGACGCTGACCCTGACCCGCATGATCTGCCCCTGGTGCGTGACGGGTGCGCAGACGGCGCGTTCGAGGCGGTCGACCAGCACGCCGAGGTCGCCGGCGGCGACGTTGCCCATGAGGACGACGAACTCGTCGCCGCCGAGGCGCGCGACGGTGTCGGTGGGCCGCACCAGCGACTGGAGGCGCTGCGCGACGGCGACGAGGACCGCGTCGCCGGCCTCGTGGCCGAGGGTGTCGTTGACGATTTTGAAGTCGTCGAGATCGCAGAAGAACAGCGCGCTGATCACCTGCTCGGTGCGGGCCCGCCGGATCGCGGCCGCGAGGGGTTCGGCGACGGCCTCGCGGTTGGCCAGGCCGGTCAGCGGGTCGCGGGAGGCCCTGCGCACCAGGTCGGCCTCGGTGGCCTTGCGGCTGGTGATGTCCTGCACCTGCGTGATCGCGAACGCGGGCGACCCGGCGACCACCGACATCGTCGCGGAGATCCAGATCGTCTCGCCGTCGCCGCGGACGCAGCGCACCTCGTAGTCGCGGATCGTGCCGGCGCCGCCGGCGAACACCTCCCGGCTGCGCTCGAAGTCGTCAGGGTGGATGAAGTCGCCGAAGCGCATCGAGACGAGCACGTCCTCGTCCCGCCCGAGCAGCTCGCACAGCGCGGGGTTGACCCGGACGAGGCGGGTCATGTCGGCTCCCGCCAGGCCGATCATGCACATGCCGGTGCCGGCGCCGTTGAACGCGAGCCGGAACGCGGCCTCGCTCGCCTCCAGGTGCTGCCGCTCCCGGCGCAGCGCCTCGACCAGGTTGGCGTTGTTGATCGCGATGCCGGCCTGCGCGGCGAGCATCTCCAGCAGCTCGCGCTGGAACGCGCCGGGCCGCCTGCCGTCGGCGGGCAGGTCGACGCTGAGCACGCCGACGAGCGAGCCGTCGGGCGCGCACAGCGGCGCGAACAGGGCGTCGAGGGGGTGCCAGCGCTCCTCCTCCGGGATGCCGTCCGCGCCGTCGGGGGCGGCGGGGATCCAGGACTGGATGCCGTCGTTGTGCCGCTCGTGCGGCAGGAACCGCAGCTGCCCCCACTCGTCGGCGGCGGCGAGGTGCGCGTCGAACTCCGCCGCCGGGTACCGGACGCCGAGCAGCTCCGCCCGCGCCTCCTCGGACCCGGCGATGGCGACCGCCTCGTACACACCCTCCGGATGCAGGTAGTTGACCACGGCGGCGCCGAACCCGACGTGCTCGACGACGGCGTCGGCGATCCGGTTCAGCGTCTCGACGACGGTGCTGCCGGTGTTGATCCGCCCCGTGATCCGGTAGACGGAACGGATGGCGGCCATCGCCATGTCCCGATCTCGATCCACGGCTCGCCTACCCCGATCCGGCCGACCCTGCAGCCCTCACATCGACGCAACGCCTCCGATCCTAAGCAATTGCGGGCGCGGTCCGCCGCCACGCGGACCCGGGTCAGCGCCGCGGCTGACGACGGCACGGCGGCGGCCGGCTTACGGTTCCGGCTCGACATCCCGTCGAGCCACACAAAATCGCCTGAAAGGTCGCTATGCCACACAAACTCCGCCGCCTCGTCGCCGGGGGCTGCCTGGTCGCCGCCCCGCTGGTGTACGTGGCGGGCCTGCTCACCGACCCCGCGCTGCGCGCCGGCGACGCCGCGGACGGCGCATACGGCCGCCACCCCGGTCAGGTCTCGGTGAGCGCCGCGCTGCTGCACTGGAGCTGGGTCCTGCTCGTGCCCGGCATCATCGGCATGATCCACCTGGTCCGCCGGCGCGCCGTGCTCTTCGGGCACATCGCCGGGCTCGTCGCGCTGCTGGGCGTCGTCAACTTCTCCGCGCTGATGCTCGGCGACTTCTTCTACGCCCGGCTCGAGGCGGACCTCGGCACCGCGGCGGGCGACCGCCTCGCCGACGCCGCCTTCGCCGCCGGCGGGGCACAGTGGGGGTTCCAGGTGCCGGGCTTCCTCGGGCTGCTCGGGGTGCTCCTGCTGGGGTTGGCGCTCGCGTACGACCGGCGCGTCCCCTGGTGGGCACCGCCGGCGATGCTGGCCGGGATGCTGGCCGGCCCCGTCTACCCGATCGCCATGATCGCCGGCAGCCTGCTCTACATCGCGGGCTCGGGTGTGATCGGCGTACGGATGCTGCGGATGACCGACGCCGAGTGGGCTCAGGAGCCGGTGGCGGGCGGGACCGCCGCGGCGCCGCCGAGCGGGAACGTGGCCGCGACGGTGTAGCCACCGCCGGGCCGGGGCCCCGCGTGGAGGGTGCCGCCGTGCAGGGCGGCCCGCTCCCGCATCCCGGCGAGCCCGTGCCCCGTGCCGGCGACCGTGGCCGACCCGTCGTCGCTGACCTCGACGGTCAGCGCGGGCGGCGGGAAGCCGATCGTCACCTCCACCGTCGCGGCCCGGGCGTGCTTGAGCGTGTTGGTCAGCGCCTCCTGGACCACGCGGTAGGCGGCCAGCCCGAGCGCCGGCGGCACCGGGCGCGGCGTGCCGGTCGTGCCGATCCTGACCTCGAGGCCGGCGGCGCGCAGCGGCGCGGCGAGCCGGTCCAGCTGGTCGAGGCCGACCGGCGCCCGCCCGTCACGCAGGACGCCGAGCAGCATCCGCAGCTCCTCGACCGTCTCCCGGCCGGCCCGCTCGACGCTGTGCAGCAGGTCGCGTTCCCGTTCGCGGGCGGGGTCGCCGGCCAGCAGCATCCGCACCCCGCCGGCCTGCAACGTCATCAGGCTGACGTGGTGGGAGATGACGTCGTGCAGCTCCCGCGCGATGCGGGTGCGCTCCTGCGCGGCGGCGACCGCGGCCCGCTCGGCCATCCGGATCGTCCGCTCCGTCTGGCGCCGCAGCAGGACGCCGCTGCCGTACGCGACGCCCATGAAGATCGCGCCGATCAGTCCCTCCGCGAGGTCCTGCCCCGGCAGCGTCTGCAGCAGGGCGTAGGCGGCCAGGACGGTGGCGGCGCCGGCGGCCCGGGCCCGCCGCCCTGACGCCGCGCTGCCCACGGTGTGCACGAGGATGAGATTGGAGTAGAACTGCCAGGCGGTGAGCGGGTAGTCGTCGTCCAGGACCGCGAACCGGAACAGGGCCGACAGCACCGTCAGCACGGCGAGGGTCGCGACCGGGAACCGGCGGCGCGGCAGCAGGATCACGCCGGCGAGCAGCGCCCCGGCGGCGACGAGCCCGGGCCGGTGCACCTGCCCCGGGCCGGCACCGGCCCGCCCGTACGCCTCGACGACACCGGCCCCGGCGACCGCGAGCGCCAGCACGGCGTCGAGCCAGGACGGCCGCGACGGCCCGGGAGCGCCGGTCATCCGCCCGGCCGGACGAGGCCCGCCTCGTAGCCGTACACCACGGCCTGAATCCGGTCGCGCAGCCCGAGCTTGGTGAAGATCCGGCCGACGTGGGTGCGGACCGTCGCCTCCCCCATCAGCAGCCGCGCGCCGATCTCGGCGTTGGACAGCCCGCGGACGAGCTGCTCGAGGACCTCCCGCTCCCGCCCGGTCAGCGTGTCCAGCGCGGGCGGCGCCACGGGCTCGGGGCGGGCGGCGAACGACGCGATCACCCGGGTGGTCACCGCCGGGTCGATGAGCGCGTCGCCGGCCGCCGCGATCCTGACCGCGTCGACGAGCTGCTCCGGCGGTGACACCTTCAGCAGGAACCCGCTGACCCCGAGCCGCAGCGCCGCGTGCAGGTGCTCGTCGGTGTCGAACATGGTGAGCAGCACGACCTTCGGCGGCCGCGGCCCGGCGAGCACCTCCCGGGCCGCGGCCAGCCCGTCCAGCCGCGGCATGGCGATGTCCATCACGAGCACGTCGGGCCGCAGCCGCTGGACGGCCGCGACCGCCTCCACGCCGTCGGACGCCTCGCCGACGACGGTGATCGATCCGGCGGCCGCCGTCTCCACGACCAGCCGCAGGCCGGCCCGGATCATCGCCTGATCATCGGCGATGACCAGCCTGACCTGCTCAGACATACCTGCAGGATAGCCAGCGCGGGCTAGCCCAGCAGCTCGCCCAGCGGCACCTTCGGGTCCTCGAGGCGGACCAGGTCGACGGTGGTGCCGGCCCAGCCGGCGCGGACGAGGGCCTGGATGTCGTCGGTGACGTCCCAGACGTTGACGTTCATGCCGGCGAGGACGCGGCCGTCCTGGACCCAGAAGGCGATGAACCCGTCCGCGACCGAGGTGCCGCCGCGGAAGACGACCCGGTCGTAGCCGCCGGGTGCGACGAAGCCGGAGTACTCCATGCCGAGTTCGAACTGGTCGGAGTAGAAGTACGGCACCCGGTCGTAGGTGGCGTCGCCGAGCAGGGACTTCGCCGCGACCTTGCCGCCGTTGAGGGCGTTGGCCCAGTGCTCGACGCGGATGCGCCGGCGCAGGCCGGGGTGGTCGAGGTTGACGACGTCACCGGCGGCGTAGATGTCGGGGTCGGAGGTGCGCAGGGCGGCGTCGACGAGGATGCCGTTGTCGACCTCGAGTCCGGCGTCGACGGCGAGCTCGGTGTTGGGCTGGATGCCGACCCCGACGACGGCGACGTCCGCGGGCAGCTCCGTGCCGTCGGCGAGCACGACCGACCGCAGCTTGCCGTCGGCGCCGCGGAACTCCGCCACGGAGGCGCCGAAGCGGAACTCGACGCCGTTGGCGCGGTGCAGGTCGGCGAAGACGGTGGCGACCTCGTCGCCGAGGACCCGCTGCAGGGGCAGGTCGGCGACCTCGACGACGGTGACGGTCGCGCCGTGCTTGCGGGCCGCGGCGGCGGTCTCCAGGCCGATCCAGCCGGCGCCGACCACGACCACGCGCTCGGCGCTGCCCAGGTGCGCCAGCAGCGCGTCGGACTCGTCGACGGTGCGCAGGTAGCGCACGCCGGTCAGGTCGGCGCCCGGCACGTCGAGGGTGCGGACCCGGGAGCCGGTGGTGAGCAGCAGCTTGTCGTAGTGCAGCTCGTCGACGCCGTCGAGGGTGACGGTGTGCGCGGACGGGTCGACGCGGGTGACCCGGGTGGCGAGGCGCAGGTCGACGCCGTTCTCGGCGTACCACGACTCGGGGTGGACGAACGCCTTCTCACGGGCGTCCTTGTCGCCCTGGAGGTAACCCTTGGACAGCGGGGGCCGCTCGTAGGGGCGCTCGGTCTCCTCGCCGATCAGCACGATCCGGCCGGTGAAGCCCTCGGCGCGCAGCGTCTCCGCCGCCTTCGCCCCCGCGAGGCTCGCGCCCACGATCACAAATGTCCGCTCGTCAGCCATACGTCCCAGCCTTCCCTACCGGTCCGCGATCCGCCAAGGGTTCACACGCCCGCGGAGCCCGCCGGATCCAGCAGCCGCTGGTGCCAGGCCGTGGCGGACAGGTCGGTGAGGCTGGCCACCTGGTCGATGACGACCCGCAGCCGGGCCGCGTCGTCGGGGGCCGCCCGCCACATCGGGGCGAAGACTGCGTCGAGGCCGTCCGGCGCACGGTCCGCCAGTGCGGCCACGAGTTCCTGGAGGACCGTGACCTCCTGCGCGTAACGCTGCTTCGAGCCCGGGCGGCGCATCACGTACCGCAGTGCCATCCCCTTCAGCAGCGCGCACTGCGCCCGCACGACGGGCGGGACGACCAGGTCGGCCTCGTAGCGGCGGACCGGCGCGTCGCCGTGCGCGGCCCGGGTGGCGGACACGGCGGCCGCCGCGAAGCGCCCGGTGAGCACGCTCGTCACCCGCTTGAGGGCGACCTGCGCGGCGTGGCTGCCGTCGTAGTGGCCCAGCGGCACGAGGACCGGGTCGGCGAGCAGGTCGAGCAGGACGGTCTCCAGGTCCGCGGCGCGCTCGGAGGAGTACGCGGCGGCGACGTCCTCGCACAGCGCGGCCCGCTCGCCGCCGTCGGCGCGCAGCGTGGCGAGGTTGACGTAGCCGCCGTGGACGCCGTCCTCGACATCGTGCACCGAGTAGGCGACGTCGTCGGCCCAGTCCATGACCTGCGCCTCGAGGCATCGTCCGGCATCGGTGCGGCCCGCGCGCAGCCATTCGAAGACGGCCGCGTCGTCGGCGTACACGCCGAACTTGCGGTAGCCGTCGCGCCGCGGCCACGGGTACTTCGACACCGCGTCGAGCGAGGCCCGGGTGAGGTTGAGCCCGGCGGAGGCGCCGTCCGGCGCGAGGACCTTGGCCTCCAGCCGGGTGAGGACCCGCAGGGTCTGCGCGTTGCCCTCGAAGCCGCCGCATGCCTGGGCGACCTCGTCGAGGGCGTCCTCGCCGTTGTGCCCGAACGGCGGGTGGCCGAGGTCGTGGGCGAGCCCGGCGGTGTCGACCACGTCGGGGTCGCAGCCGAGCCGGGCGCCCATCTCCCGGGCGATCTGCGCGACCTCCAGGGAGTGGGTGAGCCTGGTGCGCAGGAACGCGTCGGCGCCCGCCGTGTGCACCTGGGTCTTCGCGGCGAGGCGGCGGAACCCGGCGGAGTGCAGCACGCGGGCCCGGTCCCGCTGAAACGGGCTGCGGCCGTTGTCCGCGCTGGTCGTGGTGCGGTCCTTCTGCGGCTCGTGCACGTAGCGTTCCGCGTCCGGGTTCACGTGTCGAGCTTAGAGGTCTTCCCGGGTTCTTCGTCCCGCGCCGCAGGAACCGGATCGGACGGCGACGCGGGCGCCTCGCGACCGGCAGACGCCTCGCCGGCGGCGGGTGTGGCACGACCGGCAGGCGCCTCGCCGGCGGCGGGTGGGGCACGGCCGGCGGGTGGCTCGTCGAGGGCGTCGACCATCGGCGTCATCAGCACCTTGATCGCCGCGACGACCGGGATCGCCATGAGTGCGCCGACGACGCCGAGGACCGCGCCGCCGGCGAGCGCCGCCAGCAGCACGGCGATCGGCGACAGGTCGACGGTGCCGCGCAGGACCCGCGGGGCGATCAGGTAGTTCTCCAGCTGCTGGTACAGCAGGAAGAACACGACCACGACGACGGCGGCCGGCCAGAGCCCACGGGTCACCAGCGCGACGACCGTGCAGCCGACCGCGCCGACGGTGGCGCCGATGAGCGGGATCAGGTCGGTGACCGCGACGAAGAAGGCGAGCGGCAGCGCGAACGGCACGTCCAGCAGGAACAGGCAGGCGAACGACGACACCCCGGCGAACAGCGAGATGATCAGGTTGCCGATCATGTAGCCGCCGACCTTGTCGATCACGACGTCGATCGCCTGCGCCGCGTGGGGGCGGCCCCGCCGGGGCACGAGCCGCACGACGCCGCGCCGGATCCGGGGCAGGTCGGCCATGAAGTAGACCGTGAGCACGGTGACCAGCAGGACGTTGAGGACGGCGCTGAAGATGCCGGTGATCACGCCGAGCGCGCCGCCGCCGATCCTGCCCGGCAGGGTCCTGGCGAGCTCGGTGAGCTTCGCCGTCAGTCCGTAGCGGTCGGCCACCTCGCGATAGGCCCGTGACCGTTCGGGCAGCTCCCGCAGGTACTGCGGGACGTTGCGCAACAGGTCGCCGGCCTGCCCGACCAGCGGCGGGGCCAGCGACCAGACGAACCCGGCCAGCAGCGCCACGGCGAGCACCATGATCACGGCGACCGCGACCGGGCGGCGCACCCCGCGGCGGACCAGCAGCCGCACCGCCGGGTCGAGGCTGACGGCGACGAAGACGGCGACCGCGACCTGCACGAGGATCTGCCGGACGTTGTACAGCGCGAACGCGCCGGCCGCGACGGTCAGCAGGCCGAGCCCGGTGGCGACGGCCCGGCGGTACGCCCGGCCGAAGTCCGTTACCGGGGGTGGCGCAGGATGCAGAACTCGTTGCCTTCCGGGTCGGCGAGGACGAGCCATTCGGCGTCCTCGTGCTGACCGACGTCCACGTGGCGGGCGCCCATGTTGACCAGGCGCTCGATCTCGGCGTCGAGGTCGTCGGGGCGCAGGTCGAGGTGGAGCCGGTTCTTGGCGTGCTTGGGGTCCTGGTGGCGCAGGAAGATCAGCCGTGGGTGGCCGTCGGCGCCGGGGCCGACCACGACCTCCCGCGCGGACACGCTCTCGACCCGCTGGTCGAGGACCTCGGCCCACCATCGGCCGAGCCGCTCGGGGTCGAGCGCATCGACGATCAAGGCATCCCACCGGCTCCCCATGCGCACCTCCGTGGACGGCGTGGGGACCCACCATACGCCGCGCCGTCGGGCGTCGCAGCCATGCCGGAACGCGTGGGGGGACGGCACTTTAGTCGCTTCCCGACCCCCATGTCCCGTAAACGTGCAAATTGCAAAAAGCAGTAACCGATCGGATCAGCGTTATCGCCCGAACGCACGGAGTAGATGATCAAGTGGCTTGGGGTAATTTGCCGGAAGCGCATCGTTACGGCCTCTCCCTCACTTTCTGCCGCTGTGCGCCACTTCCTCCTGCCCGCCGGGCTTGTACCGGCCCCGCCCGCGAACGGGAGACTCCGTGCCTGCTATCGATGACTGCCTGCGACGCGCCATGACGATCCGGGGGGCGATCGGGGCCAGCCTCATCGACTACACGACCGGACAGTCGCTGGGCATGCAGGGCGGACAGGAGCAGGTCGCGCCGCACGCCGACCCGGCCGCGGCGGCGCTGGGCACCGCGAGCGTCATCCACGCCGCGATGCAGACCGCCGCGTACGCCCCGGCGGTGCCCGGCGACACGGTCGAGGACGTCATCATCAGCACCTCGGCGGCATATCACCTGATCAGGCCCGTCCGGACCGGCTTCGACTCGCGGCTGGTGCTCTACGTGTGGCTCGACCGGGCAGAAGGCAACCTGGCCATCGCAAGGCGCCGGATCCGCGCCCTCGCCGAGGAACTTGCATGATGACAAGTATGTCGGAGGTGGCGGCGTGACCAGTCGGGGCAGGGCGACCGTGAAGGACGGGCGGCAGCAGCCCAAGCTCGGCCGTGGCGTCACCCCGGTGAAGGCGCTCCAGCAGCTCGCCGGCCTCGGCGTGACCGGCGCGATGACCGTCGTCGGCCAGCCCGGCGGCGTGATCTTCCTCCGCGACGGCCTGGTCAACGGCGTCGAGTCGCCGGCCGCGCCGAGCGTCGACCGGCTGCTCACCGCCGCCGGGGTGGTCGACGAGCGGGTGTGGGAGACGATCCCGTCCCGGCCGGCCAGAGCCCTCGTGGAGGGCGGGCACCTCAGCGCGGCCGAGGTCGAGCTGTGCGCGATCAACGCGTTGTACGACGCGGCCTGGTTCGTGCTGTCCACCGAGCGGGCCGAGCTGCGCTTCGCCCCGGACATCGAGCACTGGCTCGGCGCCGAGAGCACCGTGACGGCGGACCAGTTGTGCGACCATGTCGCCCGGCAACGGCGCATCCTCGACGAGGTGCACCCCTCTGACGTCACTGACACAGCCGCGGTCAGGCCGGTCCTGCGACCGGGCCTGGACCGTGTGCTGCTGTCCGGGCTGCAGTGGGAGATCGTGCTGCACGCCGATGGGCAGCGCACCCCGCAGGACCTGGCCGGCCTGCTGGGGCGCTCCGCGTACGCGGTGACCCTCGACGTGCGGCGGCTCGCGGCGGCGGGCCTGATCGAGTCGCCGCCGCCCACCGGGGACGAGCTCCCGTCGTCGTCAGCGCCGTCGTCGACGCCGTCCTCGTCGGTGGTTGCGGCGTCGGTACCGGCGGCGCCGGCGTCTTCCCCGTCGGCGGATCCGGCGTCGGTACCGGCGGCGCGGGCGGCAACGGCGTCGCCTCCGGCCTCGTCGTCATCGGCGCCATCGCCATCGGCCGCGACGGGATCGGCCGCGGCGGGGCAGCCGGCCGGCTCGGCACCGGTCAGCGGCGGCGGCGAGGAGTTCCTGCCGCAGCGGGTGCCGGGGACGTTCACGTTCGAGGATCCGGCGACCGACACCCGCAGGCACCTGCCGGCGGGGGTCACCGCCCTGGCGGTGCTGCCGGGCGCGATCGACAAGGCACCCGACGACACGCTGCTCAAACGCATCCGCTCGGCGCTGCAGTCCCTGCGATGAGCCGACCGGGAGATGGAGGTAACGCGACGATGACCACCGATGCGGAACTGCGCGGCGCGCTCCTGCTGGAGCTCGGTCGCCTGCGCCGGGCCGTGCCGGAGCTCACCGGGTGCCTGGTCGCCAGCACCGACGGCCTGCTGATCGTCGACGAGGCCGAGACGGTCGTCGCCGAGGGGATCGCCGCGCTCGCGGCGGCGTGCCTCGGCGTCAGCCAGCGGATCGCCGACAGCGCCGGCCAGGACGACTTCCAGGAGGTGTTGATCAGCAGCATGGGCGGGCACGTCGCCATGTACATGGCCGGCCACGGCGCCGTGCTGGTGCTGCTGGCCGCCGCCGACGCGAACGTCGGGAGGCTGCACCACGAGGCGCGACGGTCGATCAGCGTGGTGTCCCACGTGGTGGCCACCGCCGCGCTCACCTTCGCGCAGGCGATCCCGGAGCCGGCCCGGTGGTAGGCCGCAACGGCGGGGCGCACCGGCGACCCAGGCGAACGAACGAACCAACCCCCCAGACCATCGACAGTCCCCCCACGAACAAGCTCACGGAGGTAGCCATGGCGGACATGGAAACGGCGCTCAAGGAACTCATGACCATCGACGGCGCAATCGGCGTCGCGCTGGTGGACTACAACAGCGGCATGGCGCTCGGCGTGCTCGGCGGTTCGAAGGACCTGGACCTGACCGTGGCGGCGGCCGGCAACACCGACGTGGTCCGCGCCAAGATGCGCACCATCGAGATGCTGAACCTCAAGGACGGCATCGAGGACATCCTCATCACGCTGAACAACCAGTACCACCTGATCAGGCCCCTCACCGGGCGCTCCGGCAAGGGGCTGTTCCTGTACCTGGCGGTGCTGCGGTCCCGGGCCAACCTCGCGCTGGCCCGGCACCAGCTGGCCCGCGTCGAGGAGGACCTCGACGTCTGACCTCAGCGCAGCGGTTCCGCCCTAACGGGTGTCGGAGGTCGACTGCTCGGCGACAGCCGCGCGGCCGGCCTCCAACCGCGCCACGGGCACGCGGAACGGTGAACACGACACGTAGTCCAGGCCCACCTCGTGGAAGAAGTGCACCGACTCCGGGTCGCCGCCGTGCTCGCCGCAGACCCCGAAGTGCAGCTCCGGCCGGGCCGCCCGGCCCTCGTCGACCGCGATCCGCACGAGCCGGCCGACGCCGTCACGGTCGATGGACTCGAACGGCGACACACCGAAGATGCCGAGCTCCAGGTACCGCCAGAAGAACGCCCCCTCGACGTCGTCGCGGGAGAAGCCCCACCCCATCTGGGTGAGGTCGTTGGTCCCGAACGAGAAGAAGTCGGCGGCCTGGGCGATGTCCCCCGCGGTCAGCGCGGCCCTCGGCACCTCGATCATCGTGCCGATCTTCACGTCGACGTCGTGCTCACCGATGATCTTCTCGGCCTCGGCGCGGATCGTCTCCAGCTCCTGCACCGCACCGACCAGCGGCACCATGATCTCCGGGTGCGCGCCGTCGACCTGCGCGGCGGCCTCGACGATCGCCCGCACCTGCATCGCGAACAGGCCGGGGATGACCAGCCCGAGCCGCACGCCGCGCAGCCCCAGCATCGGGTTCTCCTCGTGCATGCGGCGCACCGCGTCCAGCAGGTCCTTGTCGTGCCCCGGGTCCTGGCCGCGCTCCTCCGCGACGGCGACCTTCACCGCGAGGTCCTCCAGCGGCGGCAGGAACTCGTGCAGCGGCGGGTCGATGAGCCGCACCGTCACCGGCAGGTCCCGCATCTCGCGGAAGAGCTCGACGAAGTCGGCCCGTTGCAGCGGCAGCAGCTCCTCCAGCGCCGCGTCGCGGTCCTCCGCGGTGCGGGCCAGGATGAGCCGCTCGACGAGGGACCGGCGCTCGCCGAGGAACATGTGCTCGGTGCGGCACAGCCCGATGCCCTGCGCCCCGAACCGGCGGGCCCGCGCCGCGTCCTCGCCCGTGTCGGCGTTGGTGCGCACCCTCAGCCTTCTGCTGCCGTCCGCGTGGGTGAGGACCCGGTGCACCGCGCTGACGAGCGGGTCGGCCTCGGCGTCGAGGGTGCCTTCGAAGTACTGCACGACCGGCGACGGCTGGACGGGCACCTCGCCGAGGTAGACGCGGCCGGTGGTGCCGTCGACGGAGATGACGTCCCCCTCGGACACCACGTGACCGTCCACCGTGAACTGTCCCTTGTGGAGGTTCACGTCGAGGTCGTCGGCGCCGCACACGCACGTCTTGCCCATGCCGCGGGCGACCACCGCCGCGTGCGACGTCTTGCCGCCGCGGCTGGTCAGGATCCCCTGCGCGGCGATCATGCCGGGCAGGTCGTCGGGGTTGGTCTCCCGGCGCACCAGGATGACCTGCTCCCCCTCCTTCGCCATGGCCACCGCGTGCTTGGCGTCGAACACGGCCTTGCCGACCGCCGCGCCCGGCGACGCGCCGACCCCGCGGGTGAGCTGCTCGGGCTCCCCGTTCGGACCTCCTGAGAGGTCGAACGTCGGGAACATCAGCTGCGCCAGCTGGGCGCCGTTGACCCGGCGCAGCGCCTCGTCGAGGTCGATGACGCCCTCGTCGACGAGCTGCGTGGCGATGACGAACGCGGCCGCCGCGGTCCGCTTGCCGACGCGCGTCTGCAGCATCCACAGCTTGCCGCGCTCGATGGTGAACTCGATGTCGCACAGGTCGCGGTAGTGCTCCTCGAGCTTCGCCATGATCTTCAGGAGTTCGTCGTACGACTTCTCGTCCTTGTTGGCGAGCTCCTGCAGCGGGATCGTGTTGCGGATGCCGGCGACGACGTCCTCACCCTGGGCGTTGGCGAGGTAGTCGCCGTAGACGCCCGGCTCACCCGTCGCGGGGTCCCGGGTGAAGGCCACGCCCGTGCCGGAGTCGGCGCCCAGGTTGCCGAAGACCATCGCGACCACGTTGACGGCGGTGCCGAGGTCGGTCGGGATCCGCTCCTGCCGCCGGTACAGCACGGCGCGGTCGGCGTTCCAGGACCGGAAGACGGCGCTGACGGCGAGGTCGAGCTGCTCGCGCGGGTCTTGCGGGAAGTCGCGGCCGGTGTGCTCGCGGAAGATCTCCTTGTACGTCCGCACCAGCGCCTTCAGCGCGGCGGCGTCGAGGCCCAGGTCGTCCTTCGTCTTCGCGGCGTGCTTCGCGTCGTCGAGCGCGTGCTCGAACTCCTCGCCGGGCACCTCACACACGGTCTTGCCGAACATCTGGATCAGCCGCCGGTAGGAGTCCCAGGCGAACCGCTCGTCCCCGCCGGCCTGCGCGGCGAGCCCGTCGACGCTGCGGTCGGTGAGCCCGACGTTGAGCACCGTCTCCATCATGCCGGGCATGGAGAACTTCGCCCCCGACCGCACACTCACCAGCAGCGGGTCGTGCTGGTCGCCGAGCCGGCGGCCCATCTTCGCCTCGAGGGCGGCGAGGTGCTCGCCCACCTGCGGGTCCATGCCCTCCGGCGGACGGCCGGTCTTCAGGAACTCCCGGCACGCGTCGGTGGTGATCGTGAACCCCGGCGGCACCGGCAGGCCGAGGTTGGTCATCTCGGCGAGGTTGGCTCCCTTGCCGCCGAGAAGGTCCTTGAGATCCCGGTTACCCTCTTCGAAGTCATAGACGAACTTCTCCACTGAAGCCTCCATGGTTGACTGATCCATCGTTAGGGTTCCCGTGTGCGGGACACCGTAAAGCGGCGTTCCGAGCTTTGGCATGGCCTTGAGACAAGTCGCACAAGGAACGGCACATTCGCCTCTTACGGGTGCAGTTGGGAGCGCTCCACCAAGCACCTTCGCGCATCGTTGCGTTTCGTGTCCGTTTTACGGCTTCCGCATTCCCGCACGTCGCAACGCTTGGACCTGCTCCATCTCCCCGCTTTTCGATCACGTCCGAGCATCATTTGTGCGCGCTGCCATCGGCTATCTGAGTAGCCCGGCATGGCATGCTCGAAGGCGTGACGTTGAAGCTCGGTCCCTATGTCGTCGACCCGCCCGTGGTGCTCGCCCCCATGGCGGGCATCACCAACGTCGCCTTCCGGCAACTCTGCCGCGAGCAGGGTGCCGGCCTCTACGTCTGCGAGATGATCACCACCCGCGCCCTGGTCGAGCGCAACCCCAAGACCATGAGCATGATCCAGTTCGGCGCCCTGGAGAAGCCGCGGAGCCTGCAGCTGTACGGCGTGGACCCCGCCACCATCCGCAAGGCCGTCGAGATGGTCGTCGAGCAGGACCTCGCCGACCACATCGACATGAACTTCGGCTGCTCCGTCCCCAAGGTGACCCGCCGCGGCGGCGGCTCAGCGCTTCCTTGGAAACGGCGCTTGTTCCGCGACATCGTGACGTCGGCCGTCGAAGGCGCCCAGGGCCTACCGGTGACCATCAAGATGCGCATCGGCATCGACGACGACCACCAGACCATGCTCGACGCAGGCCGCATCGCCCAGGACGCGGGCGTGGCATGGGTGGCCCTGCACGCCCGCACCGCCGCCCAGCGCTACTCCGGAACAGCCAACTGGGACGCGATCGCTTCGCTGAAGTCCTCTTTGGACATCCCGGTCCTGGGCAACGGCGACATCTGGGAAGCTTCGGATGCGCTGGACATGATGTCCCAGACAGGCTGCGACGGCGTGGTCATCGGCCGCGGCTGCCTCGGCCGCCCCTGGCTCTTCGCCGACCTGGCCGCCGCCTTCGCCGGCCGCACCGACCGCGTCCTACCCACCCAGGGCGAGGTCGCCGCCCTGATGCTCCGCCACGCCACCCTCCTCGTCGAATGGTGGGGTCGCGAAAAGGAAGGCGTGACAGACTTCCGCAAACACGTCGCCTGGTACCTGAAGGGCTTCCCGGCAGGCGGCGAACTCCGTGCCGCCATGGCCACGTCCTCATCCCTGACCGAACTCGGCGCCCTCCTGTCCCAGCTGGACCCCGACGTCCCGTTCCCCCGCGAGATCCTCGGCCAACCGAGAGGCCGCACCGGCACCCCGGCAAAGGTCATCCTCCCCCAGAACTGGCTCGACAACCCCGACGACGACACCATCCCCGAAGGCGCCGAACTCGACGACTCCGGCGGCTGAGGGACCATTCGCCGGGGGTGGCGGTGGGCGGGCGTGGATGGGCCGAGCATGGGGGCATGGCGCGGGACAAGGTGCTGGTCACCGGGGCGGCGGGTGGGGTCGGGTCCGTCGGGCGGACGGTTGTGGAGCTGCTGCGGGAGCGCGGTGTGCCGGTCAGGGCGATGGTGCACCGGGAGGACGGGCGGGCCGAGGCGCTGCGGGCGACCGGGGCCGAGGTCGTGGCCGGGGACCTCACCGACGCGGGTGACGTCGTGCGGGCGCTCGACGGCTGTGGGCGGGTGTACTTCGGGATGGGCGTGTCGGCGGGGTACCTGCAGGCGACCGTCACCGTCGCGGCCGCGGCGCGGGAGGTGGGGCGGCTCGCGGTGCTGGTCAACATGTCGCAGATGACGGTGTCGGAGATGACGCTCACCAGTACCGCGGAGTCGGCGCAACAGCGGATGCACCTGCTGGGTGAGCGGGTGCTGGACTGGTCGGGGCTGCCGGTCGTGCAGGTGCGGCCGACCGTGTTCCTCGAGAACCCGCTCTTCAGGGTCACCGGTGGGGAGCTGCGGCTGCCGTTCGGGCAGGCGCGGACCTCGCCGGTCGCGGCGCGTGACGTCGCGGGGGTCGTCGCCGCGGTTCTGGGCGAGCCCGGGCCGCACGTGGGGAAGGTGTACGAGCTGACGGGGCCGCGGTCGCAGGACATGACCGCGATGGCGGCGGAGATCGCGGCCGCGGTGGGGCGGCCGGTCGCCTACGTCGACGTGCCGATGCGGCAGTGGATCGACGAGACGCTGGCGCCGCTCGGGCTGCCGGAGCACCTGCGCGACCACCTGGTCACCATGGCGAAGCTGCACCGCGAAGGCCGGTACGACCGGCTGACCCACGACGTCGAGGCGATCCTCGGCCGCCCGCCCACCGCCGTCCGCGACGCCGTCGCCGTTGCCGGCGCCGGAGTCTGACCGGGCTCAGCCGGAGAACCCCAGAGTCAGGTCGGCGGTGGTCACGGCTTGCGGCCCACCGCCGCGTACATGGCGACGTCCGCGGGGGTGGCGTCGGGGTAGGCGTCGCGCCAGTCGCTGACCGCGACGATCCCCGGCGGCACGAGGTCGAGCCCCTCGAAGAAGGCGCCGAACTCCGCCGCGGTGCGGGCGTAGCCGTCGGTGCGTCCCGCGGCGAACATCGCCCGGTACGCGGCCGCGCCCGCCTCGTCGGCGAAGTCCACGGTCGCGTTGGTGGCGACCAGGTAGCTGCCGGAGGGCAGCGCCGACAGCAGGGTCCGCACGATCGGCAGCGCCTCGGCGTCGGTGTGGATGAAGTGCAGGATCGCCACGAGGAGCAGGCCGACCGGCTGGTCCAGGTCGAGGGTGGCGCGCAGGTCCGGGTGGGCCAGGATCGCGGCGGGATCGCGCAGGTCCGCCTCCAGGTAGGCGGTCCTTCCCTCGGGTGTACCGGTGAGCAGCGCCCTCGCGTGGGTCAGCACGATCGGGTCGTTGTCGACGTAGACGACGCGGGACGCGGGGGCGGCGCGCTGCGCGAGCTCGTGCGTGTTGTCCGGGACGGGCAGGCCGGTGCCGATGTCGAGGAACTGCCGGACACCGGCCTCCTGCGCCAGGAACCGCACGGCGCCGCGCAGGAACGCCCGGTTGGCCAGGACGGCGGTGCGCACGGTCGGGAACGCGGCGGCGATCTCGTCGCCGGAGGCGCGGTCGGCGGCGAAGTGGTCCTTGCCGCCGAGCCAGTAGTTGTAGCGGCGGGCAGGGTGCGGCACCGTCGTGTCGATCCGGTCCTGTCCGGTCACGACCGACCCCTCACCGTGAGCGACGTCGAAGCGTCGATGCCGCCGAGATTAGTCGATACGTGCCGCACCCGTGCCCGCCCCCCGTGCAACTTCTAGCAGCCCTCCTGCTTCGGCCCCGGCTGCGCGGCCGGCGCCGTGTCGGCCACGGTCACGGACAGCTGCGCGGTGCCGCCGACCTGGGCGCCGCTCTCGTTGACGGTCCGCGAGCCGAGGAACGCGAACGTGACCGGGTCGAAGATCAGGTCACGGCGCCACCCGTCGGGGCCGACGCGGCCGACGGCGGTGCCGGTGCGGCCCGCGGTGTCCTGCGCGTCGCCGACGAGCGTGGCGCCGGGGATGAGCTTCAGCGCCTGGAACACCGCCGCGTGCTGCGCCGCGGGCATCGGGGCCGCGGCCAGCTCGATGCCGGCCTTCCACAGGTAGTGGTTCTTGTCGGCGCCGCCGCCGGGGAACCGGGCGAAGACCTTCAGCATGCCCTGGGCGTCGGCGGGCAGGGTGCCGTAGTACGCGTAGTCCCGCCGGGTCACGTCGCCCTTCACGGGGCACAGGACGCGCACGTCGACGCTGCCGGCCTTGGGAAGGTCCGCCGGGAGCGGCTGCCCCGGGTACGGGCGGGGCTCCAGCTGCTCGGTCCTGGACACGCCCGGCTTCGAGTTGTCGGACGCGACCCAGGTCGTGACCTTCATCGCGTACAGGAAGCGCCCGCCCTCGCCGAGCTCCGCCATGTCGGACATCAGCGACTCGGTGACGACGAACTGTCCCGGTCCCGGGTTGATCGCACCAGGCGCCGCGGCCGCCAGGTCGAGCAGCTCCGCGACCGAGACGGGCCTGATCTTCACGGCCGGCGGGGCGGACGAGCCGGCGGCCGGCAGCGACCCACCGGCCACCCGCGGCGTGGGCGTGGGGGCCGAGGTCATCATGACGGCCACGGCGACGGCGGCCGCCGCGGTGGCGAGCCCGGCGGCGAAGATGAGCGGCCGGTGCGACCGGGGCCGCGGCGCCGACGCGCGCATCGCCGTCACGAACGCCCGCTCGGCACGCGTCACGTCGGCCATCTCGGGCACCTCGCTGCGGAAGTCGCGCAGTGGTTGCAGGTCGTTCACAGGTCCTCCTGAATGGATGTCGGGTCCGCCCCGCCGAGTGCCGCGCGCATCCTGCTTCGAGCCCGGTTCACCCGGGACCGCACCGTTCCCACGGGCACGCCGAGCGCGACCGCGATCTCCTCGTACGTGAGGTCGCCCCACGCGACCAGCAGCAGCGCGTCGCGGTACACCGGACGCAGCGCCGCCAGCGCCGCGGCGAGCCGCCGGTCGACGGCCCCCGCACCCAGCCGCGCGTCGCTGGACACCTCGAACGCCTCCGTCACCGGGTCGACGCCGGTGCGTTCGAGGGCCTTGAGCGCCCGGATCTCGGCGCGCCGGTGCCGGCCCACCAGGTTGGTGGCGATGCCGAACAGCCACGGCCGGGCGTCGAGCCGGTCCGCGGCGTAGCGGTGCCGCTGCCGGAACGCCGCGAGGAACACGTCGGCGCAGACGTCCTCGGCGACGGACGGGCCGAGGCGGCGGGTCACGTACCGCTGGATCACCGACGCGTGCCGGCGGAAGATCTGTGCGAAGAGCTCGGGCTCATCCTTGGACCGCGCGATGATCACGGCGTCGCCCACCGGTTCGGTGGCCACCGCCGTCTCGGTTGGTCTGGTCATCGGACATCAGGCCTCTCGGCTGTCGGTCAGTACATCTGGTACTTGCCCGACAGCCGAGAGACGGTTCCCGACTTTCTCAGATCACGTGAACGGTCCGCCCAGCCACTGCGGGAGCGCGTTCTGCCAGCGGAAGGACTTGCCGTCGCCGAAGTCGCCGCTGGCGCTCTACACCGGCGACACCGCGACCGGCACCCCAGCCGGCACGGCCGCCCCGGTCGTCTACGCCGCCGGCGGGTTCGACGCCAACGCCGTCCCGGCCGTCACCGGCGCCGACATCAACACTGACGGCAAGCCCGACCTCTGGGCCGACTCGCGCGGCACCGCGCTCGACGCCCGCCTCAACACCGGCGCCAACGCCCTCGCCGCGGCGGTCACCAACCAGCTCGGCAACCAGGGCCTGATGAAGTCGGCGTACGCCGGGTACTGCGTGGACAACAAGGGCAGCGCCACCACCGCCGGCAACCCGATCCAGCTGTACAGCTGCAACGGCGGCCCGCTGTCGCAGTGGTGGACGATGACCAGCGACGGCGCGCTGCGCCTCGGCACGATGTGTCTCGACGTCAAGAGCAGCGGCACCGCCAACAACACGCCGGTGCAGCCTGGTGGCACCCACGATCGCCGCCGGCGCCGGGAACTTTCCGGACGCCGGCGGCGACTACCCGTCCGTGGAGTGCATGCGGTTCCGGGAAGCGCTGTCCGCACGGATGGACGGTGAGGAAGAGCCGGTCGCGCCGGCGCTGGTCGACGCGCACCTGTCGCACTGCGGCGGGTGCCGGCAGTTTCAGCGGGACGCGGTCGCGGCGACGCGGCTGGTCCGGCTCCAGCCCTTGCACGCCGCGCCGATCCCGGCGGAGCGCCTGCTGGCGGGCTTCTCCGACCAGCCTTCCGGGGCACGGTCCTTCGTCCTGCCGTCCTTTCGCGGACGGTCCTTCTTCAAACGGTCGCGTCTGGTGTACGCGCTGCGGGTGCTGCTCGGTGCCTTCGGCGCGGCGCAGTTCCTGCTCGGCATCGCCCAGGCCGCGAACGCCGCGACCACGCACGCGCACCAGGCCGGCCACGTGTTCCACGAGTCGGCGGCCTGGAACGTGGCGATCGGCGCCGGCTTCGCCTGGATCGCGACCCGGCGGGCCACCCCGGCGGGGGCGCTGCCGATGCTGACGGCGTTCGTGGCCCTGCTCGCGCTGCTGTCGGCCAACGACCTGCTCGCCGGGGCGGTCGAGACGGCGCGGCTGGTGAGCCACGGGTTCGTCCTCGCCGGCTACGCCATCGTGCTCGCCCTGTCCCGGCCCGCCCTCGACCCGGCCGGCCCGCCGTCGGACCGGCAGCGCCCGCCGCGCCGCTGGGGGCGCCCGCCCGCGCTCGACGAGGTCCCGCCGCCGCCCGCTCCCGCTCCCGCGCCGCTGCGCCTGGTGCCTGGCCCCGCCTCCCGCCTCGACCGGGCCGCCCCTTCCTGGGACCGGGCCGTCTCTTGCGGGGACCGGGCCGCCTAGACCCGTCGTAGCAGGTACGTGTCCATGATCCAGCCCTTGCGGGCGCGGGCCTCCCGCCGGACCGTCTCGATCTCGTCGATCACCTTCCCGAGCCGCCCGGCGACGAGCAGCTCGTCCGGCGTGCCGAGGTACGCGCCCCAGTAGATGTCGACGTCCTCGTCCCGGTACGCCCGGCAGGCGAGGTCCGCGTCCAGCATGACGACGACGTCGTCGCACCCCTCCGGCCAGCCCGCGCCGAGCCGCCGCCCGGTGGTGATGTGGACCGCCCCGGCGACCCGGTTCAGCATGATCCTGTGCCGGGCGGTGAGCGCCTGCACGCTGGTGATGCCCGGGATGACGTCATAGCCGACCGCCACATTGCCCCGCGCGGCGATCGTGTCCAGGATGCGGATCGTGCCGTCGTACAGCGCCGGGTCACCCCAGGCGAGGATCCCGCCGACCCCGTCCTCACCGAGCTCGGCGAGCAGCGCCTCCTCGATCAGCCTGGCCCGCTCGTCCCGCCAGTCCCGCACCGCCCCCTCGTAGTCGGCCGCGGTCCTGTCCCTGGGCGGATCGGCGATGACCACCGTCCGGAACTCCCGCTCCGTCGCGAACCGGTCGCAGATCTCCCGCCGCGCCTCGGTCAGGTCGGCGGTCGTGTCCCCCTTGTCCAGCACGAAGAACACATCGACCGCGTTCATGGCGTTGATTGCCTGCACGGTCACGTGCTCCGGGTCGCCCGCGCCGATTCCGATGATCAGTACCTTCCGCACCGCCCCATGATGTCAGGCCCCGCCCGCCCCTCTGCATGATGGACCGATGACACAGGACCGCTGGGACGAGGTCATGACCCTCCTCGTGGAGTCCGTCCCCGCCGGCCGCGCGACAGTGGTCGTCGACGGCACGGACGCCACGACCGGCCTGGTGGCCGACCGCCTCGCCGCCGCCCTCCGCGCCGCCGGCCGCCCCACCACCCGCTCATCGACCGCCACCGGTTCACCGGCCGCCGCTGGCTCTGCGGGCGCCGTCGGCGAGGTGCTCGTCGCCGATGGGGCTGAGGCTCGGGCGGGGGCGCCGGACGGGTGGGACGTGGTGGTCTGGTTGCGCACCTCGCGGCGCGAGCACGCCGCCGACGGGGCGCGGGGCGACACGGCGGACGTCGTCGTCGACCTGCACGACCCCGCGTGGCCCGTGATCCGGCACGTCGACCCACGGCTGCTCGACCGGCGCCGCTGGCACCTCGTGGAGTCCCGCGCGTTCTTCGGCGTACGCGCCGGCACGTGGGACGCGAAGTTCGGCGACGACCTGCCCGCGTACGCCGCGGCCGTCGAGGCCGCCGGCCTGCCACCGGGCGGGGTCGTCGTCGACGCCGGCTGCGGCACCGGCCGCGCCCTGCCCGCCCTGCGCACCGCGGTCGGCCCGTCCGGCACGGTCATCGGCCTCGACCACACGCCGCAGATGCTCGCCAAGGCCCAGGAGAAGGGCAACACCGGACTGGTCCTCGCCGACGCCAGCAGGCTGCCCTTCGCCGACGGAAGCATCGACGCCGTGTTCGCCGCGGGTCTCGTCATGCACCTGCCGGACCCCGTCGACGGCCTGCGCGAACTCGCCCGGGTCACCAGGCCCGGCGGCCGCCTCGTGCTCTTTCACCCAACGGGCCGCGCAGCCCTCGCCGCCCGCCACGGCCGCGTCCTCCGCCCTGACGACCCCCTCGCCGAAGCCCCCTTGGCCGCGACGGCCACCCTGTCCGGCTGGCGCCTCACCACCTACGACGACGCCGCCGACCACTTCCTCGCCCTGGCCGACCGCCTCCCCTGACGTTGCCCCGCCGGTCGGTCAGTGCCGACGGGCGGACGGCCGTGTTACGAGGTGGGGGTGTGACGGACGGCGAGGAGGCCGCGGGCCACCAGGAACTCCCTAGCCTCGGCGGCGGCGGCCGGAGGCAGCTCCGTCCATGGCAGGACCAACGGGTTGATCTTTGCGACGGTCAGGATCCAGAACTCGGGTGTCTCCTTGACCGCCTGGACCGACTCCCAGGTGTACCCGACGTTGAGGCTCTTGGTGTGCGCCTGCACGTCGACGTCGGTCAGGTCGTACGTCACCGTCTCGCCGAGCAGGCCGGTCTTCGCCTGCGCCGCGGCGCGCGAGACGAGCCACGGGAAGCAGAACACCCCGGCGCCGATCGCGGCCGGCGCGGCACCCGACGCGACGTCATTGGCGAACATGACGATCCCGACAGCGGCGAGGACCGCCCCCAGGACGTACAGGCGCAGCAGCTTGCCGCCCATGGTGGCCCTGATGGCTCGACGCGCCCGACCCGGCTCCGGCTCGACCGTGAAGCTGATTCGCATCTTTCCCCCATCGACGCGCACACGGTACACCGGCGTGATCGGCACTGGGGGGCCTCACATCCCGTCGGTGGCGGAGCCGACCGTCCAGTAGACCCGGTTGTAGTCCTCCAGCTCCAGCCGGTCGCCGGACTCCGCCACCCGGTAGGTCGTGACGCCGCAGTTCGCCGGCGTCTGACCCTCCGGCCAGCGCTGCGCCTCCTGGTAGCCCCACCGCTCCAGCAGGAACCGGAAGCACCGCAGCGTCCCGCCGTGCGTGACCACCATGACCTTCTGCCCCGCCCGGTCGCGGAACAGCGTGTCCAGGAACGTGTGCACCCGCCCCGTCACGTCCGCGAGGCTCTCCCCGCCAGGTGGCCGCGCCATGAACCCGCCGAACGTCTGCCAGTACTCGTTCAGCCACGGGAACGCCGCTTCCGCCTCCGCCGTCGTCATGTCGTAGGCGAAGCCCGGATCCCGCTCCCGCACGAAGATGTTGGTCCGGACCCGCATCCGCTCCAGCTCCGCCGCCGGATACGCCGCGAGCAGGCCCTCAGCGGTCTGCACCGTCCGCGCGTACCCGCTGGTGTACACGTAGTCGAACACCCCGAACCGCTCCCGGATCGCGTGCCCCGTCTGCTCCGCCTGCTTGCGCCCGTCGGCCGTCAGCTCGATCAGGTGATCCGGCACGCCCCGCACCACCTGCCGCGCCGCGTCGTCGGCGAAGTAGACGCTGCCCTTCTTCGCCTGGTTACGCGCCGATTCGGCATGCCGCACGAGCACCAGCAACGCCGGCCGTTTCGCTTCCATCTCCGGATGCCTCTTCTCTGAACGTCGGCTCGGTCAGGACTCGTACTGCTCGGCGGGCGCCTGGATCACGGTCGAACCCGACACCTCGATGAACGGAATGGTCTCGCCGTTGACGGTGTCCTTCAGCTGGCGGTCGGTGTACGTGCCGGTGAGCCGCAGCCACTGCTCCTCGCGCAGCCCGTCGGGCAACTGGCCCGCCAGGGCGACCTTGACGGGACGGGCGTCGGCGGCGCAGCAGCTGACCATCATCCGGGCCAGGAGCCAGGTGCCGCCGGGGCCACGCATCGCGAAGCCGGTCAGCTCGACCCGCCGGTCACCCAGCGACGTACCCCGGTCGAACACGGCCCTGGACGCATAGTCGAGCATGGTCAGCTTGACCGGGTCACCGGCCGGCAGCGGCGCGAAGTCGGACTTCGCGACCAGTGCCGCCCCCGACCGACCGGCCGCATACGAGCCGAGCGCGGGCGGCGCGACCAGCAACAGCCCGAACACCGGAAGCAGCAGCAGCCACGCGACCTTCGGCCCACCGCTGCCATGCCCGTGCCCGTCGTCATCCTGCTCGTGCTCGTGCCCGTGTCCGTCGTGCGCCGAGACGCCGGCCGCACCCTCCGGAACACCGGCGGACCCTCCCGACGCGCCGGCAGCGCTCTCAGCGACGGCGAGCCTGGCGGGGCGCAGCTCGTACCAGAGCGAGAAGAGCCCGGCGAGCACCAGGATCGCCCCCGACAGGATCAGGTACGGCTGCAACCCCGGCTTCACATAGTTCAGGTACTGGTCGGTGAGGCTGGCCCGCAGCACCGCACCACCGACGAGCAGCAGAATGACCGCCTGCGCCTGCCTGTTCACACCAGCACCGTCCCGCCCGTCGCCGACATTCTCTCCGCATTCATGACCGCTCCCACAGACCGCCCCACGACCCGCCCACCGCCGATCCTCCCGCCGCGCCCATCACGCCACCCCACCCGCAAGCCCCACCGCACCCACCACAGCGGCCTTGAAGGGCGTGGTCCCAACAGCACCGCCCCGACCAACCCGGACCCGACGACCACAACCCCCACCGCGAGCATCACAGCGAACACCACCGCAGGCATCACAGCGGAGCGCGGCAGAGTCGTCGGCAGCACCACCCCGACCGGAGCGGACACGGCGACCGCCACCCCAGACGCACGCATCACGCCAGGCACCACCGCGAGCCGCACAGCGAGCGCCGACGCGGGCGCCACGGCGAATCGCGGCAGCATGGGTCAGCGGGACCGCCCCGACCAGAGCAGACCCAGCGACCTCAACCCCGGATACGAGCGTCACGCCAGACGCCACCGCGAGCGACCCAGCGGACGCCGGGGCGGACCTCGACAGGGTGGTCACAGCAGCACCGCCGCGACCAAGACAGACACGAGCGCCGCGACCTTCGTCCACAGGCAGCAGCGCGGGTGGCGCGGCGGGTGGCGACGAAGGTGGTGCGGTGGAGCGGGCGGGCGCGGTCATAGCAGGACTGTCCCGACCAGGGCGGACACGGCGATCGCAAGGACGAACGTGGCCGGGGCGAAGCGGATGGCGAAGCCGCGGCCGAAGATGCCGGCCTGCATGGCGAACAGCTTCAGGTCGATCATCGGGCCGACGACCATGAAGGCGAGGCGGGCCGTCAGCGAGAACTGGGTCAGCGAGGCGGCGACGAAGGCGTCGGCCTCCGAGCAGATCGACAGCAGGACGGCGAGCAGGCCGAGCACCAGGATCGCGACGAACGGGTCGGCGGCGAGGCCGGCGAGCCAGGACTTGGGCACGGCGACGGCGATGACGGCGGCCGCGGCGGCGCCGATGACCAGGAAACCCCCGGCGTGCAGGACGTCGTGGCGGACGCTGGCCCAGAACGCCGGCCACTTCCGCATCCCGTCGAGGTGCGCCCGCGAGGGCATGCGCAGCCAGCTGCCCTTGCCGAACGCCTGCCACAGCCAGCCCATCAGGCACGCCACGACGAGGCTGGCGAGGGCGCGGGCGACGACGACCCGCGGCTGGCCCGGGAACGCGACGGCGGTCGAGACGAGCACGATCGGGTTGACCGCGGGCGAGGCGAGCAGGAACGCGAACGCGGCCGCCGGGGTCACGCCGCGGCGGACCAGGGCGCCGGCGACCGGCACGGACGCGCACTCGCAGCCGGGCAGGACGACGCCGGCGACGCTCGCGGTCGGCACGGCCAGGGCGGGGTGCTTCGGCAGCGCCTTCGCGAAGAACGACGGCGGCACGAAGACGGCGATGACGCCCGACAGCACGACTCCGAAGACGAGGAACGGGATCGCCTGGGTCATCACGGACACGAACACGGTCAGCCAGGTCTGCAGCGCCGGCGCCGACAGCGACTCGGTGAGCGGGTCGCGGAGCAGGACGACCAGCACGAGCAGCGCGGCGAGCACCTCGACCGAGCCGACCCTCCGCCGCGGCCTGGTGGCGGCGGTGGGGGGCGGCGGAGAAGTCACGGTCACGCCTGGAGGCTACCGTCCAGGTATGACAGTTCGGCGAACCGCATGAACACAACACGGGCACTGGTGGCGGTGTTCGACACCCCGGTCGCCGCGCACCTGCTGGACTTCGCGACGACGCTCGGCTTCCGGGTCGCCCTGGCCGATCCCGACCTCGAGGGCGTGGTCGTCGACGCCGACACCGACGTCGTGGTCACCGATCACGACCGGCCGGAGCTGGGTGCCGTACTGCGCGACGCCCTCGCCTCGCCGGCCCGCTGGATCGGCGTGATGGGCAACCCGAGGCACCCCGGACCACACGTCGAAGCCCTGCGTGGTCTCGGTGTCCCCGACGATGAGATCGCCAGGGTGCACCGCCCGATCGGCCTGAACATCGGCTCGAGGACGCCGCCGGAGATCGCGCTCGCGACCCTCGCCGGGCTCGTCGCCGACCGTAACGGCCGACCGGGCGGAACCGACTTCCAATAAGCGCTAGCAGCCGGGCAGGCGCTCGATCAGGTAGGTCTCGACCTGGTCGAGCGACACCCGCTCCTGCGTCATCGTGTCGCGGTCGCGGACGGTGACGGCGTTGTCGTTGAGCGTCTCGAAGTCCACGGTCAGGCAGAACGGCGTGCCGATCTCGTCCTGCCGCCGGTACCGGCGACCGATGCCCTGCGCGTCGTCGAAGTCCACGGTCCAGCGCTTCCGCAGCTGGGCGGCGAGGTCGCGCGCCTTCGGCGACAGGTCCGCGTTGCGCGACAGCGGCAGCACGGCCGCCTTGACCGGGGCGAGCCGCCGGTCGAAGCGCATGACCGTGCGCTTGTCGACGCTGCCGCTGGTGTTGGGCGCCTCGTCCTCGTCGTACGCCTCGAGCAGGAACGCGAGGACGGCCCGGGTGAGGCCGGCGGCGGGCTCGATGACGTAGGGGACCCAGCGCTCCTTCTTCTCCTGGTCGAAGTAGGACAGGTCGACGCCGGAGTGCTTGGAGTGCGTGGTCAGGTCGAAGTCGGTGCGGTTGGCGATGCCTTCGAGCTCGGAGAACTCCTGGCCACCGAAGCGGAAGCGGTACTCGATGTCGACGGTGCGCTTCGAGTAGTGCGACAGCTTCTCCTTCGGGTGCTCGTAGAAGCGCAGGTTGTCGGCGGAGAGGCCGAGGTCGATGTACCAGTTCCAGCGCTCCTGGAGCCAGTACTCGTGCGCCTCCTCGTCCTTGCCCGGCTCGACGAAGTACTCCATCTCCATCTGCTCGAACTCGCGCGTGCGGAAGATGAAGTTGCCGGGGGTGATCTCGTTGCGGAAGCTCTTGCCGACCTGCGCGATGCCGAACGGCGGCTTCTTGCGCGCGGCGCCCTCGATGTTCTTGTAGTTGATGAAGATGCCCTGGGCGGTCTCGGGGCGCAGGTAGTGCAGGCCCTCGTCGTTCTCGACGGCGCCCAGGTAGGTCTTCATCAGGCCGTTGAACATGCGCGGCTCACTGAAGGTGCCCTTGTTGCCGCAGTTCGGGCAGTTGATCTCGCTGAGGACGAACGGCTTGCCCTCGCCGTGCTTCTCGACGAACGCCTCTTCGAGGTGGTCGGCCCGGAAGCGCTTGTGGCACGACGCGCACTCGGTCAGCGGGTCGACGAACGCGTCGACGTGGCCGGAGGCGGCCCACACGTCGCGGGACAGGATGACGGCGGAGTCCAGGCCGACGATGTCGTCGCGCTGCTGGACCATGGTGCGCCACCACTGCCGGCGGACGTTGTCCTTGAGCTCGACACCGAGTGGGCCGTAGTCCCAGGCGGACCGGGTGCCCCCGTAGATCTCGCTGGACGGGAAGACAAAGCCGCGGCGCTTCGCGAGGCTGACGACGGAATCGATGCGATCGGCGGCCATGGTTCCTCCTCGGCCTCACGGCGACTGGCTGTCGGCAAGGCATGCTGAAAGTTGGTCAAGACGGGTAAACCGTCAACGTCCACGTCGACGGTACGGTTACGCCCGGGCGAGCCGCACCAGATTAACCGCAGGGCCACGGGGCGGGATCAGTCGACCCCTCCGCAGATCACCCACCGCGTCGTCTGCTGCTCCATGGTGAAGGTCATCAGGGTCTCGGGCAGCCCGCGACGCTTGACGGTCGCAGGGACCTGCACGAGGTTCACGTCGACCCGGTCCTCGTGCACGACGTAGGCGATGACCTCGGAGCCCTTGTAGTGCTCCTCGTACCAGGCGACGCTGTGGCTGCGCTGCAGCTCGGGGCACAGGTGCCCGCGGGCGGTCTCGTACTCGGTCGCCTGGACGGCGCCCAGGTAGTCGTCGACGACGCTGGTCAGCTGGGAGCGGGCGACGCCCTCCAGGCCGGAGAGCAGGAACCCGCCGCCGAGGACGCCGCCGACGCAGCACAGGACGAGCACGAGCCCGCCCACGCCGAGGCCGATCCACAGGCCGCGCAGGTCCCGGTCACGGGGCGGCGCCGCGAACGGCGTCACCACACCGGGGCCGGGTGGCGGCGCCGGCACCTCGGTCGGCGAGGGCATCATGCCCCCAACAGTAGCCAACTACCCCATCACCTACGCGCGGTCGCTCGCGGTGACCGTGAGCGCGCCGCCGGGGGCGACCTCGGCGAGTTCCTCGAACGCCGACGGCTCGTCGAGCGACTGCGCGAGCAGCGGCGTCGCGTGCATCTTCACGTCGAAGTTGGACAATGCCCGCCGGTACGCGCCGACCGACTGCCACTCCGTGACGATGCTCCAGTGCGCCGGGTCGTCGAACGCGCGGGCCAGGCGTCCGCGGAGATACCCTGGGCAGGCCGCGAGCGCACCGAGCGCGGCGTGGGCCCGCTCGACGAAGCCTTCGTCGTCGCCGTCCAGCACGAACCTTGTCACCACCAGCATGACGCGAGCATACGGACGCGCATTCGGACCCTGAGGAGCTGCCCGAGATGACCCAGCGTGTTCTGTCCCGGCTGGGCCGGATCGGCCCGACCGCGGCGTTCCTCGGCGTCGGCGCGCTCACGTTCCTGGGGCTGGTCCTGCCGGGCGCGCTCGGTGCCGCGGTGCTGCTCGCCCTGGCCGCCGGCGCCGGGTGGCTGCTCGCCCAGACGTGGCACCTGCACCCGTCCCGCGCACGGGTGATGCGGCTGGTGGTCCTCGGGCTCGTGGTGGCCGTGGCCGTCGTGAAGCTCACCTGAAGTTGACAACGATTCCCATTATCAGGCACGCTCGGCAGCGTGGTACTTGAGGTGGACCGGGCCGTCGTCGCCTACGACGGCCGACCAGTGCTCGACGGGGTGACGCTGAGCGTCGCCGCCGGCGAGGTCGTGGCGATCCTCGGCGCCAACGGCTCCGGCAAGTCCACCCTCGTGAAGTCGGCACTGGGTCTGGTACCCCTCGCGAAGGGCGAGATCCGCCTCTTCGGCACCCCGCTCAAACGGTTCCGGTCCTGGCACCGACTCGGCTACGTCCCGCAGCGCGTCGGCGCCGGCAGCGGCGTCCCGGCCACGGTCGGTGAGGTCGTCGCGGAGGGACGGCTCGCGCGGCGGGGGTTCCTGCGCTTCCCGTCCCGCGCCGACCGGCGCGCGGTCGAGGAGGCGCTCACCGCGGTCGGGCTCGCCGACCGCGCCCGCGAGCCCGTGTCGGTGCTGTCCGGCGGGCAGCAGCAGCGGGTGCTCATCGCCCGCGCCCTCGCCGGCGCCCCCGAGCTGCTGGTCCTCGACGAGCCGACGGCCGGCGTGGACGCCGGCAGCCAGGAGGCGTTCGCGGCCTGCCTGCACCGCTTCGCCGATCAGGGCGGCACCGTCGTCTTCGTGGCGCACGAGCTCGGCCCGCTGCGGCCGCTGATCACCCGCGCGGTCGTCGTGCACCACGGCGAGATCATCCACGACGGGGCACCCCCGGAGCCCGCCGGCCATCACGCCGAACCCGGCCACGACCACGTCCACCCCCACGCCGCCGTCGAGGCGCCCGGCCTCCTGGGCAGCGCATGAGCCTGTTCACGTACGACTTCATGATCCGCGCCCTCGTCGGCGCGCTGATCACGGGTGCGTCGGCGCCCGCCATCGGCATCTACCTCGTCCAGCGGCGGCTGTCGCTGATCGGCGACGGCCTCGGCCACGTGGCGCTCACCGGCGTCGGGTTCGGCCTGCTGCTGCACCAGTCGCCGGTGCTGATGGCGGTCGTCGCGGCGGCCCTCGGCGCCGTCGTCATCGAGCTCGTCCGCGAGCGCGGCAAGACCTCCGGCGACGTCGCCCTCGCCATGCTGTTCTACGGCGGCATCTCCGGCGGCGTCGTCCTGGTCAACCTGTCCGACGAGCAGGGCAGTCGCAGCCTTGTCACGTACCTCTTCGGCTCACCGCTGACGACGAGCCGGCAGGACCTGTCGGTGATGCTCGTCCTGGGCTGCGCGGTGCTCGCCGTCGCCGTTCTGCTCCGCCCGTGGCTCTTCGCCGTCTGCCACGACGAGGAGTACGCGCGGGTGTCCGGCCTGCCGGTCCGCGCCCTCAACCTCATCCTCGCCGTCACGACCGCCGTCACCGTCACCGTGGCCATGCGGGCCGTCGGGCTCCTGCTGGTCAGCGCCCTCATGGTCGTGCCAGTGGCGACCGCGCAGCAGATCACCCGCGGCTTCAAGGCGACGATGCTCGTCGCGGTGCTGCTCGGCCTGACCGTCTCCGGCGGCGGCATCTGGATCTCCACCGAGGCCGACACCGGCCCCGGCGCCACCGTCGTCCTGCTCGCCATCGCCGGCTTCTTCGTCGTGACGGTCGGGGCCGCGGCCTGGAGGGCGGCGCGCCGTCGTACAACAGCCGGAAACGCCACCGAGGAGCGCTCCACACCTGAGGTGGTGCTCGACCGTGGTTACTGACAACGGTTACCGTTGCGCACATGTCGAGCATTGAGGGTTACGAGGCGGCCGGCGAGCTGTTGCGTGCCCTCGCCGCCCCGCTGCGCATCCGCATCGTGACCGAGCTCGCCGGCGGCCCCCGCTGCGTCCACGAGCTCGTCGACACCCTCGGCGCGCCGCAGCCGCTCGTCTCGCAGCACCTGCGCGTCCTGCGCGGCGCGGGCGTGGTGCGGGGCTCCCGCCGGGGCCGCGAGATCGCGTACGCGCTGACCGACGACCACATCGCCCACATCGTCGCCGACGCCGTCTCCCACGCCCGGGAGTCGACCGGCTCCTGACCGCCACACAGTGCGGTCACAGCGCCTGTCCGTCAGGCTGGAACGGTGAAGCTCTATGCCGACCGTGCCCCCACCGCCCTGCGGCAGTTCCTCACCGACGTGTTCGTGGTCGCGTGGGTCTATGTCTGGGTCAGGCTGGGGATGACGCTGTTCGACCTCATCCAGAAGCTGGCGGTGCCCGGGCAGAAGCTCGAGAGCGCCGGGACCGGGCTGGCCGACAACCTCAAGAACGCCGGCGACAAGATCAATGGTGTGCCCGGCGTACCCGACTCGGTCGCCGCCCCCTTCACGAGCGCCGCGAACGCCGCCCGCTCCCTCGCCGACGCCGGCCACCAGCAGCAGGAGATCGTCAACGACCTGGCCTGGATCCTGTCGGTCCTGATGATCGCGGTGCCGGTCGCGATGCTGGTCCTGGTGTGGCTGCCGCTGCGGATCCGCTGGATCCGCCGGGCCGGCTCGGCGGCCCGGCTGCGCAACGCCACCGCCGGCCGCGACCTGCTGGCCCTGCGCGCCCTGGCCACCCAGCCGCTGGGCAAACTGGTGAGGATCGACCCGGAGATCGCCGCCCTGTGGCGCAGGGGCGACAAGCAGGCGGTCGAGGCCCTCGCCACCCTGGAGCTCCGCAGCCTCGGCCTGCGACCTGCGGTGACATCGCTCGGTGAGCGCCCTGCTACCCGCCTGGAGATCAATTAGGCGCGGTGGAGTAGCGTGTTGGTGAAGCGGAACGCCGACGCGCCGCCCGGCTCGATGCCAGCCTCGGGTCGCCTCGAGCCGGGGCTAGGTGGAGCGACGACGCCCCGCTCGCAAGCAGCCCGCCCGCGCGCGGGACACGGGCGTGGCGGCCCGCCCCGTGTGCGGCCTGATCGCAAGCAACCCGGCCGCACACGCGAGGCACGGGCGTGGGTGGCGGCCTGCCTCGGCGCGGCTTGATCGCAAGCGGCCCGCCCACGCACGCGAGACACGGGCGGCCAGCCGGGTCTCCGGCTGACCGCCGCACGCGGGGGACGCCCGCACACGTGGGACGCCCGCACACGTGGGACGCCCGCACACGTGGGACGCCCGCACACGTGGGACGCCCGCACACGCAGGACGCCCCCACGCGTGGAGGTCAGAAGCGGCGGCGGACGTCCTCCGCGGCCGACGCGCCCGGCTCCCAGTCCGCGAGCCACGGGCCCGCGGCCGCGGGCGGGATGATCCCCTCCTCCAGGGACAGGTAGCGGCCCGCGATGACCCGCTTCGCGGCGGCGGACTCGATGGCGTCGGCGTTGTCCCACAGCTCGCGGAAGAGGGCCTCGGCGCGCAGGGTGGCCTGGCGGCAGAACAGGTCGGCGAGCTCGACCCCTTCGGGCCGGGTCGCGCGCTCGCTGCGGGCCTTCACGCACGCCGCGGACATCGCGAACAGCTCGGCGCCGATGTCCACGACGCGGCCCAGGAAGCCCTGCTTGTGTTCGAGTTTGCCCTGCCAGCGGGCCATGCCGTAGAAGGTCTCGCGGGCCAGGCGGCGAGAAGCGCGCTCGACGTAACGCAGGTGCTGGGCGAGCAGGCCGAACTCGCTGTAGCCGGACGGCAGCTGGCCCTTGCCGGCGACCAGGGTCGGCAGCCACCTGGCGTAGAAGCCGCCGGCCCGGCCCGCGGCCTTGGCCTTCGCGCCCAGGCCGGCGTCGGGGTCGATGATGTCGCCGGCGACGGAGAGGTGGGCGTCGACGGCCTCGCGGGCGATCGCCAGGTGCATGATCTCCGTCGAGCCCTCGAAGATGCGGTTGATCCGCACGTCGCGGAGGATCTGCTCGGCCGGGATGGGGCGTTCGCCGCGGGCGGCCAGGGAGTCGGCGGTCTCGTAGCCGCGGCCGCCGCGGATCTGGACCAGCTCGTCGGCGACCTTCCAGGCCAGCTCGCTCGCGTACAGCTTGACCAGCGCGGCCTCGATGCGGATGTCGTTCTGGTCGTCGTCGGCGAGGCGGCAGGACAGCTCCAGCATCGCCTCCATGCCGTACGTGGAGCCGGCGATGAACGCGATCTTCTTCGCGATCGCCTCGTACGAGCCGATCGGGCGGCCCATCTGGACCCGTTCGGCGGCCCACTCGCGGGCGACGTTGAGGCACCACTTGCCGGCGCCGACGCACATGGCGGGCAGCGACAGCCGGCCGGTGTTCAGGGTGCTCAGCGCGATCCGCAGGCCCTGCCCCTCACCACCGATGACGTTGGCGGCGGACACCCGCACGTCGTGGAAGCGCGTCACGCTGTTCTCCAGGCCGCGCAGGCCCATGAACGCGTTGCGCCGCTCGATCGTGACCCCGGGCGCGTCACCCTCGACCACGAACGCCGTGATGCCGCCCCGGTGCCCCTCGGAACGGGGTACCAGCGCCATCACCACGAACAGGGTCGCGAGGGTGCCGTTGGTGGCCCACAGCTTGACCCCGTTGAGCAGGTAGTCGCCGTCCCCGGTCGGCACGGCGGAGGTGCGCAGGTTCGCCGGGTAGGAGCCGACCTCGGGCTCGGTCAGCAGGAACGCGGACACCTCACCGCCGGCGAGCCGGGGCAGGAAGCGGGACTTCTGCTCATCGGTGCCGACCAGCTTCAGCGGCTGCGGCACGCCGATCGACTGGTGCGCCGACAGCAGCGCGCCGATCGACGGGTTGACCGACCCGACCAGCGCGAGGGCGCGGCAGTAGTCGAGGTTCGACAGCCCCAGGCCGCCGTACCTGGTGTCGATCTTCATCCCGAAGGCGCCGAGCGAGCCCAGGTCGCGGAGCACCTCATCGGGGATGCGCGCGTCGCGTTCGATCTGCTGCCCGTCGACGCTGCTGATGTACGAGTGGAGCTTCGCCAGGAACTCCTGGCCTTCGGTGGTCTGCTTGTCGGCCGGCGGTGGGTCGATCAGGTCGAGGCGGAAGCGGCCGAGGAACAGCTCCTTGCCGAAGCTCGGCTTGCGCCATTCCTGCTCGCGGCTGGCCTCGATGACCTTGCGCGCCTGTTTCTCCGTGTGCGTACTGCTAGCGGTTGGCGAGGAAGCGACCTGCGTCATTGCGGCACCCCCAGGTGTCAGTCCAGTACCGACCAGGCTATTACCCGCCAGTAGCGAAGGCCATGCCTCGCCGGAGAGGATCAAGCGCCGTGATTTTCATGACGGGAACCTACGAGTGGGAAACGTTCACTGTTACCGTCGGGAAACAACTTCACATCCGACAGGGGAGCGCACAGCGCTGAGAGTGCGGCGAGCAAGCCGCAGACCCTCGAACCTGATCTGGGTAATGCCAGCGCAGGAAGCTCGGTCACCTCAGGCCACGCGCCACGTCCGCACCCGCGGGCGTGGCGTCGCGTCTCCTTCTGGCTCACCCCCGGACCAGGAGGCACCGAAATGGAAACCCGTTGGCGGACCGTCGACATCATCGTCGCGTCGGTCATCGCGGTGGCGTTCGCCGCCGTGTTCTACGCATGGAACAACCTGTGGAACGCCATGGAGAGCGTCGCCCTGCCGTGGCGCGCGTTCATCTACGGCGTGTGGCTGATCCCGGGCGTGCTCGGCCCGCTGGTCATCCGCAAGCCGGGCGCCGGGCTCTACACCGAGTTCGTCGCGGCGCTGGTCTCGGCCCTGTTCGGCTCGACCTGGGGCCTCGGCGTGCTGCTGTCCGGCCTCGTGCAGGGCGTCGGCGGCGAGTTCGGCTTCGCGTTCACCGGCTACCGCAGCTTCAAGCTCGGCAACGCGCTCGTCGCCGGCGCCCTCGCCGGGGGTGGCGCGGCCCTGCTGGACCTCAACATCTACTACGGCGCGTTCAGCAACACCGACAAGGCCCTGTACGCGGCGATCGTCATGGCCAGCGGCGCGGTCATCGCCGGCGCCGGCTCGTGGGCGCTGCAGCGCTCGCTCGCCACGACCGGCGTCCTGGACCGCTTCCCCTCGGGCCGCGAGCGGGCCGCCGTCTGAGCACGTCCCAGCAACAGTGAGCACCGTCGAGTTCAAGGGATTCGGGTGGCGGCACGCCGGGCGCAAGGCCTGGGCGGTCCGCCACTTCGACCTGCGGATCGAGCACGGCGAGCGGGTCCTCCTGGCGGGTGCCTCCGGCGCCGGCAAGAGCACCCTGCTCGCCGCGCTCGCCGGCCTGCTCGCCGAGGACTCCGGCGAGCAGGAGGGCGAGGTGCTCGTCGACGGAGCGCCGGCCCGGCAGCGCAGGGCGGGCACCGGCATCGTCTTCCAGGACCCGCAGACCCAGCTCGTCATGAGCCGCTGCGGCGACGACGTCGCGTTCGGCCTGGAGAACCGGGGTGTGGCCCGCGACGAGATCTGGCCGCGGGTCGACGCCGCCCTCGCCGCCGTCGGCTTCCCGTACGACCGCGACCGCGACACGGCTCAGCTGTCCGGCGGTGAGCAGCAGCGGCTCGCGATCGCCGGCGTGCTCGTGTCGCAGCCGCGGCTGCTCCTGCTCGACGAGCCGACCGCCAACCTCGATCCGGCGGGTGCGCAGCTGGTACGGGCAGCGCTCGCGAAAGCTCTGCACGACGTCGACGCCACCATGATCCTCGTCGAACACCGCCTCGAGGACGCGCTGACCCTGGTCGACCGGGTGGTCACGCTGGGCGAGGAGCAGGAGCCGGTCGTCGTGCCGCACCGTCCCGGCTCCGGCCCCGGCCCGGTCCTGCTGACCGCGGAGCGGCTGGCGCTGCGGCACACCGGCAACGTCGTCGACGAGGTCGTCCGCGCCGGCGAGGCCCTCGTCGTCGAAGGCCCCAACGGCGCCGGCAAGTCGACCCTGGCGCTGCTGCTCGGCGGGCTGACGAAGCCGGCGAAGCCCGGCCGGGTGCACGCTCCCGGCGAGCGGCGGCCGCCGCACCGCTGGCGGGCCTCGAAGCTCGCCGGCCGGATCGGCTCGGTCTTCCAGAACCCGGAGCACCAGTTCGTCACCTCGACCGTCCGCGACGAGCTGCTCCTCGGCGGCCGCGACCCGAAGGTCGTCGACGACCTGCTGAGCCGGCTGCGCCTCGACAGGCTCGCCCTCGCCAACCCGTACACCCTGAGCGGCGGCGAACAGCGCAGACTCAGCGTCGCCACGGCCCTCGCCGCCGCCCCGGACCTGCTGATCCTCGACGAACCGACGTTCGGCCAGGACCCGCGGACGTGGCGGGAGCTGGTCGACCTCCTCGCGGACCTGCGGGACGAGGGCCGCGGCCTGGTGATCGTCACCCACGACCGTGACCTCGTGCGGGCGCTCGGCGACCGCCGGCTGCGGCTGGACCGCGCATGACCGCCTGGCTGCGCCGTCGCGACGCGACCGCGAAACTGCTCGCGGCGGCCCTGCTGACCGCCGCCGTGCTGTCGACCGTCGACCCGTTCGTCACCGCGGTCGCGATCGGCGTGGAGCTGGCGCTGCTGCCGCTCACCGGCCTGAGCGCGGCGCAGCTGTGGCGGCGCGGGTGGCCGCTGCTGCTGTCCGCGACCGTCGTGCTCGTCTTCACGGTGCTGCTCGGCGCCCGTACGGGACCGGTCGTCGGCACCGTCGCCGGCTTCGAGGTACACGAGCCGGCGCTCGGCTACGCGCTGCGGCTCGTCGCGATCGGCCTGCCCGGGTTCGTGATGTTCGCGACGATCGACCCCACCGACCTCGCCGACTCGCTCATCGCGCACGCGAAGGTGCCGCCCCGGTTCGCGATCGGCGCGCTCGCCGCGTTCCGGCTCGTGCCGCTGCTCACCGACGAGTACCGGTTGATCCGCCTCGCCCGGCGGGCCCGCGGCATCGACGCCGGTTGGAACCCGGTCGCGCACCTGCGGCTCGCGGCGTCGGCGACGTTCGGGTTGCTCGTCGGCGCGATCCGGCGCGGCATCCGGCTCGCGACCGCGATGGAGGCCCGCGGTTTCGACCGGGGGCAGCCCCGCACCAGCGCCCGCGAGACCCGTTTCGGCTGGTCCGACGGATCGGTCGTGCTCGCCGGCGCGACCCTCGCGGCGGCATTGATCTTGCTGAAGTTCGTGCATACATAGCCACGTCGCTACCTGATGTTCGTTCAGGCGGTCGAGATTCCCCGGTGAGGACCATCGACTCTGAACGGAGCCCCCAACATGGGCCACGGCCACCACCATCACCACGAGGACATGCCGCAGGCTGCCGGCGACGTCCCCGCGGTGCTCGACGCCTCGATCCCCGACAGCGAGCTCTCCCCCGGCGATGTCTCCCGCCGCGGCTTCCTGCGCCGCGCCGGCCTGCTCGGTGCCGCGGCCGCGGCCGGCGGTGCCCTCGCCGGCGCCGGGACCGCGCACGCCCACGGCGACGACGACGACCACGCCGGCTTCGACGGCTACGACCGGCACGGGCACGGCCGCCCGCTGGGCAACGGCTACAAGTGGCTCGCCGGCGACCACCACATCCACACCCAGTTCTCCAGCGACGGCATGTACCGGGTCTCCGACCACGTGCGGCACGCCTCCGCGTACGGGCTGGACTGGATGGTCATCACCGACCACGGCAGCACCGGCCACGTGAAGATCGGCGTCGACAAGGTCAACCCCGACATCCGGGCGGCCCGCGACGACTACAAGGACGTCCTCGTCTTCCAGGGCCTGGAGTGGAACATCCCGGCCGCCGAGCACGGCACCGTCTTCGTGCACCCCGGCGCCAACGAGGTCGCGGTCCTGAAGGAGTTCGAGAACACGTTCGACGGCTCCGTCGTCGGCGCCGTCGACCCGTCCCTGGTCACCGAGGCTCTCGCCATCGCCGGCGTGAAGTTCCTCGGCGAGCAGGTCACGAAGCGGCGGGTGCAGGACGCGCTGTTCCTGGCCAACCACCCCGCCCGTAACGGCATCGACTCGCCGCACGAGATCCGCGGCTGGCGCGACGCCAACCCGCGCATCGCGATCGGCTTCGAGGGCGCCCCCGGCCACCAGGCCGCCGGCATCGCCAAGCCGACCGGCGGCGGCTCCGCCCGCGGCTTCTACGGCAATGCGCCCGGCGCCGCCTCGTTCCCCGGCTACCCGCTGGAGAGCTACCGCACCTGGGGCGGCTTCGACTGGATGACCTCCACCGTCGGCGGTCTCTGGGACAGCCTCCTCGCCGAGGGCAAGGCGTGGTGGATCACCGCGAACTCGGACTCCCACGTCGTCTACGAGGAGACCGCGAAGCGCCCCGACAACACCGACTTCAACGCCAACGGCTACCACTTCGACCCGGTGTACGGCCAGCCGGCCAGCCTCACCCCCGGTGACTTCTGGCCCGGCTACTACAGCCGTACCCACGTCGGCGCGCGCAACTTCGGCTACGCCGCCGTCATGGAGGCCCTGCGGGCCGGCCGCGTCTGGGTCGACCACGGCGGCCTGATCAGCGCCCTCGACGTCCAGGTCCGCGCGGGCGGCTCCGGCGTCACCCTGGGCGACTCGCTGGTGGTCCGCCGCGGTCAGCGCGCCGAGCTCACCATCCGCATCAAGCTGGCGAACACGCCGAACTGGGCGAACTTCGTGCCGACCCTCGCCCGCGTCGACGTGATCCGCGGCGCCGTCACGGGCGCCGTCTCCGACAAGGACACGTTCAAGGCCCCCGACACGAAGGTCGTGAAGTCCTTCGAGGTCAACAAGTCCACGGGCACGGTCGCGTTCACCTACGACCTCGGCCCCGTCGACCAGCCCTTCTACGTCCGGCTGCGCGGCACCGACGGCAACCGCACCGCCCCCGGCTACCACGGCCCGGCGGTCGACCCGGCGGGCCCCGCGATCGACGTCGTCGGCGACGCCGACCCGTGGAAGGACCTCTGGTTCTACGCGAACCCGATCTGGGTCTACCCCCGGTAATGGGATTTCCCGACGTCACGGCGGCCGACCACCACATCCTGGTGGGCGGCCGCCCCGCGTTCACGTACTTCGAGGGCGGCGAGGTCCAGGTCGGCACGGGCACTGCGCCGGAGGGCGCCCGCGCCGTGCTCTTCCCAGGCTGGGAGAAGCTCACCGGCGTGCTGGCGGTCTCGACCGTACTGGCGGACTCCGCCATCGACCGCGTCGTCATCCTCGGCGGCCTGACCGCCGTCCCGGAGATGCTGATCGACACCGGCGACTTCGTCCGCCCCATCTGGCGCGACGGCGTGCTGACCCTGGTGACCCAGTTCGCCCGCGGCGGCGTCCTCGTCCCGTTCGAGTCCGCCTCCCAGCGCCCCTGCTGCCAGGACCACTGATCGCCGCCGGCGGTGCCGTCTCCGGCCCTGCCTGGAACCGCACCGCCGGCGAGCGCCGCCAGTTTCAGCTGGTCAAGGTTGGTACGACGGGGTTGGGGATGGCGCCGCCGAAGCGGCGGTCGCGCTTCGCGTAGACCTCGCAGGCGTACCAGAGGTGGCGGCGGTCGAAGTCGGGCCAGAGGGTGTCGACGGAGACGAACTCCGCGTACGCCGCCTGCCAGATCATGAAGTTGCTGGTGCGCATCTCGCCGGAGCTGCGCACCAGCAGGTCGACGTCGGGCAGGTCGGGCTCGTCGAGGTAGCGGGCGAAGGTCTTCTCCGTGATGCGGTCGGGCTTGAGCCGGCCCGCCTGCACGTCCGCAGCGATGCGGGCGGCGGCGTCGGCGACCTCGGCCCGGCCGCCGTAGTTGACGCACATGGTGAAGGTGAGCTTGTCGTTGCGCTTCGTGAGCTCCTCGGCGTACTCGAGCTCGTTGATGACGCTGCGCCACAGCTTGGGGCGGCGGCCCGCCCAGCGGACGCGGATGCCCATCTCGTGGAACTCGTCGCGACGGCGGTGGATGGTGTCGCGGTTGAAGTTCATGAGGAAGCGGACCTCCTCGGGGGACCGTTTCCAGTTCTCGGTCGAGAAGGCGTAGGCGCTGACGTACTTGACGCCGAGCTCGAGCGCGCCTTCGATGACGTCGAAGAGGGCGGCCTCGCCGGCGGTGTGGCCGGCGGTGCGGGGCAGGCCGCGTTGCTTCGCCCAGCGGCCGTTGCCGTCCATGATGATCGCCACGTGCTGCGGCACGGCCTCTTTCGGCAGCGCCGGCGGGCGGGCGCCGGTGGGGTGCTGCGACGGCGGACGGAATCTGCTCACGAACTGTCCTTTCGATCCCGGGCGCGGCCACGGGTGGTGTCGTCCCGGTCTACCAGCGGGAGCGAGCGTAGCGCCCGCTCCAGGTGCCACTGCAGATGCGCCGCGACCAGCCCGCTGGCCTCGCGCCGATGGTTGGGCTCGCTGGCGTCGGCGACCAGCCAGTCCGACGAAGCGAGCGCCGCCATCAGTTCGATCGTCGCAGGCGCCGGGTGCGACGCGCCGGGCGGGCGGCAGTCGGGACACACGGCGCCGCCGGCGGGCACGGAGAACCCGCGGTGCGGGCCGGCGGTGCCGCAGACGGCGCACTCCCGCAGCGCGGGTGCCCAGCCGGCGATGCCCATCGCGCGCAGCAGGTAGGCGTCCAGGACGAGGCTGCTGCCGTGCTCGCCGAGGGCGAGGGCCTTGATGGCGCCGAGGGTCAGCTGAAACAGGCGCAGCGCCGGCTCCTGCTCGACGGGGGTGAGCCGTTCGGCGGTCTCGGCGATCGCGGAGGCGACCGTGTACCGGGGGTAGTCGTCCATGATGCGGCGGCCGTACAGGTCGACGCCCTCCACCTGGCTGATCACGTCGAGGCTGCGGCCTTCGAGGAGCTGCACGTCGACGTGGCCGAAGGGTTCGAGGCGGCCGCCGAACTTCGACATGGTCTTCCGGACACCCTTCGCGACGGCGCGGATGCGGCCGTGCCGGCGGGTGAAGAGGGTGATGATCCGGTCGGACTCGCCCAGTTTCTGCACCCGCAGGATGACCGCGTCGTCGCGGTACAGCTTCCCCTTGAACCCGGCCCCGGACACCGAAGAACCCTCAGAAGCCCAGGCGGCGCAGCTGCTTCGGGTCCCGCTGCCAGTCCTTGGCGACCCGGACGTGCAGGTCGAGGTAGACGCGGCCGCCGACGAGGTCCTCGATCGCCCGGCGGGCGCGGGTGCCGACGTCCTTGAGGCGGCTCGCCTGGTGGCCGATGACGATCGCCTTCTGGCTGGAGCGCTCCACGTAGACGTCGGCGAAGACCCTGGTCAGGCCGCCTTCCTCAACCAGCACCTCCTCGACCAGGACGGCGATCGAGTGCGGGAGCTCGTCGCGTACGCCTTCGAGGGCGGCCTCACGGATGAGCTCGGCCATGAGGACGTGCTCGGGTTCGTCGGTGAGCATGCCGTCCGGGTACAGCTGCGGCGACTCCGGCAGGTGTTTGATCATGACGTCGACGAGGGTCTGGACCTGCGCGCCGGAGACGGCGCTGACCGGCACGATGTCGGCGAAGTCGCCGAGCTCCTGCACGGCGAGGAGCCGCTCGGCGAGCTTGCCGCGGTCGACGAGGTCGGTCTTGGTGACGACCGCGACGAGGGTGGCCTTCAGCTCGGCGATCTCGCCGGTGATGAAGCGGTCACCGCGGCCGATCTCCTCATCGGCGGGCAGGCAGAGGCCGATCACGTCGACCTCGCTCCAGGTGGCCCGGACGAGGTCGTTGAGCCGCTCCCCCAGCAGGGTCCGCGGCCGGTGCAGCCCGGGGGTGTCCACGAGCACGAGCTGCGAGTCCGGCCGGTGTACGACACCGCGGACGGTGTGCCTGGTGGTCTGCGGCTTCGCCGACGTGATCGCGATCTTCTGGCCGACGATCGCGTTGGTGAGCGTCGACTTGCCCGCGTTGGGCCGGCCGACGAAGCACGCGAAGCCTGCGTGGTAGTTGTGCTGCACGGTGGTTCAGCGTACTCAGACCTCGAGCTGCAACTGGCGGGGGCGTTGTGCAGGTGTTGTGACGGTGCGTGCGTCGGGTGGTGTGGCGAGGGCCGTCTGCAGCTCGATCGTGCCCTCGACGAGGCCCCGGCCGGCGGATCGGAGCACGATCCGGCCGGGCATGAGCCGGGACAGGGCCGTCGGCACGGCGCTGCGCTGCTCGGTCGCGAGGACCAGGTGCACGCCGACCGCTTTGCCGTCGCCGGCGAGCCGGATGAGGGCGTCGTTGAGCCGTACGTCGTGGCCGTCGACGAGGACGAGGACGCGGGCGCCGGCGTGCTCGGCGAGCGCGGCCCGCTCCACGACCAGCTTGTCGATGGTGGCGAGCAGCGCCTCGGCCTGCTCGACGGCGGTGCCGTCGACGCGGTACACGCGCAGCCTGGTCCCGTCGAACCGGGCCGAGAACGAGGCGGCGACCGTGTCGAGCAGGCTGCTCTTGCCGCCGCCGGTGGGTCCGAAGACGAGCAGGTGGCCGAGCTCGTCGAGGTCGAGCTGCCAGACCTGGCGGGCCTGCGAGTTGGGCAGGTCGACCATGCCGATCGCGGCGGAGAACCCCGACCCGTGACCTGCCGTCTCCGGCTGGGTCAGCTCGTCGAGGGTGTACGACTGGGCGAGCGGCGGCTGCCAGGGCCGCGGCTGGTCGGGGACGCGGGCCTCGCGGTGCGCGGCGCTGATGGCCTCCACGAGCCGCTGTAGGTCCGTCGGCGCGGACTCGTCGCCGCCGACGGGTGCGTCGAGCGCTTCGCGGTCGATGAGCCCGGACTCGAAGCGGACCTCGGTGACCGTGGTCGGGGTGGCGCGGCGGCCGGCTGGGGACCGGAACCCGCCGTAGGCGACCTGGACGGCCTGGAAGCCGCCCTCGGTGGTCCGCACGAACGCCCGCCCGGCGAGCAGCGGCGACAGGTGCGCCGCGTCGGGGCGTTCGAGCACCTCGAGGCTGTCGGCCTCCTCCTCGACGCGCAGCGCGATGCGCAGGTCGGCCTCGGCGCGCAGGTCGTCGTCGACGGCGCCGTGCGGTTTCGCGGTCGCCAGCAGCAGGTGGACGCCGGCGTGCCGGCCGCGGCGGGCGAGCTCCCGCAGGGCGGGCACGAAGTCGGCGGGGGCGTCGACGAACTCGGCGACGACGACGAGCAGGTTCGCCGGGGCCGCCGCCGGGAACTTGCGTTCCATCTCGACGATGTCCTTGACCGAGTGCCGGCGCAGGACGGCCTCGCGGCGGCGCAGCTCCGCGTTGAGCGACACGAGGACCCGGCGGGCCTGGTGCGGGTCGGTGTCGGTGAAGACGCCGACGGTGTGCGGCAGCGAGACACATTCAGCGAAGGTGCCGACGGGCGCGGAACCCGGGTCGGCGTCGGCGGCCGGATCCGACCCGGAAACGGCACCGGAGGCGGGCGGGAAGTCCATGAGGACGAACGTGAGACGGTTCGCCGGGTAGGTGGCGGCCAGCGCGGCCAGGTAGGACCGCAGCAGCCACGAGCGGCCCGAGCCGCCCACCCCCGCGACGAGCCCGTGCGGCCCGTCCCGGCGCAGGTCCACGCGGACCGGCCCGACCCCGCCGGCTGCCATGCCGCCGAGCCCGATCGGCGCGGCCAGCCCGCGGTCGCGGGTCGACGGCACCCAGCGCTTCACGATCGCGCTCGGGCTCAGCTCGGTCAGGTTCAGCACCTCGGCGAGGGGCGCAACCCGCGGCGCGGCGCTGCCGGCGGCGTCGGGCGTGGCGGCGAGCGCGTGCGCGACCCGTGTCGCGACGTCCGCCGGCAGCGGCTCGCCGTCCTGCACGGAGACGCCCGGGGGCAGCTCGTCGCGGGTCGGCGCGCCGACCAGCAGGCTGATCCCGCAGCGCGGGCCCTCCTCGACGAGGCGGGTCAGGGACGCCGGCGGCACCAGCGACGGATCGGGCAGCACGACGACGACGTGCGGCACGAACGACTCGGCGATCGCGTGCCGGCCCCGGCGCCGCTGGCGCAGCAGCGCCTCGACGAGCGCCAGGACCTGCAGCCGGTCCTCCTCGCCCGCGGCGATCGTGCGTGCGCCGGGGGCGATCGCGGCGGTCAGCGTCCGGGTGTGCGGCAGCCAGCCGGTCCAGGTCCACTCCGGCGCGTCGCTGAGCACGACGACGGCGAGGTCGGTGGGGTTGGCGAGGGTCGCCAGCTGGGTCAGCCAGGAGCGCAGCACCCCGTCGGTGACGCCGGTGGGGCCGGCGACGCCGAGCGCGCCGAGGACCCGCAGGTCGGCCTCGACGGGCACGTCCCGGTCGACGGCGTGCCGGGCCCGCAGCGTCTCGGTCCGCTCGACGTGGGCCGGGTCGGCGTCGGGGCCCGGCGGCGGCTGTTCGAAGCGGAGCCGGCCCGGCAGGTCGGCGGTCCGCAGCCGCAGCGTGAGGAAGTCGCGGTCGTCGGGGCGGCGGGCCCAGAGGCCACCGGCCCGCACCGCGGCGAGCTCCGGGTTGTCGATGCTGCCCGCGTACCGGTCGGCGGCGCGGGCGAGATGCGCCAGGCTCGGTGTCGCGGCGCGGCGCATCCGCAGCACCGCCCGGTGCTTGACGGCGGCGTCGGCCTCGGCGCGTTCGACGGCGGCGGCGAACTCGGCGACCGGGTCGAGGGTCGAGCGCCGGAACGCCAGGCGCCGCTTCTTCGGCGGCTGCGGCACCGTCGGCAGCCACACGGCCGGCGCCGCGCCGACGGGCATGTCGAGGGCGGGTGTCTCCTCGACGGTGACGAGGGTGCCGGCGAGGCGCAGCAGCTGCCCGGGGGCGAGGGTGACGGTGCCGGTCAGCGGCTCGCCGTCGATGGTGGTGCCGGCCGGCGAGCGCAGGTCGGTCGCGGCGACCTCGTGGCTGCCGATGCCCAGGTGCAGGTGGCGGCGGCCGGCGGCCGGGTCGGCGAGGACCAGGTCACCGGAGGGGTCGGCGCCGATGACGAACTCCCCCGCCGGCAGCGGCAGCCACCGTCCGGCGTCGGGCCCGGCGACGACGAGCAGCTCGAAGCGGTGCTCGGCGGGCGCGACCGGCGTTTCGGGTGCCTGCTCGGGCGGGCCGAGCACGATCGTGTCGCCGCACCGCAGCCCCTGCGCGCCGAGCGGGCGGGCCGGGTCGAGGCGGCGGCCGGTGCGCAGGTTCCACGCCCAGGTCGCCTGCTGCGGCCGGTCGGCGGGGTCGAGGTCGCTCAGGAGCGCGGTGATGAGGTCGGTGACGGTGCCGCCGTGGTCGGCCCGGAGGCGGACCGTGCGGTCCCGTCCGGTTGACAGCGACGACGGCGTCGTGCCGTCCCGTCGCGCCACTCGCACGTCGATCAGCAGGTCCATGGACCGGCCCCTTCCTTCCCGCGCAGTGCGTCCGTCGGCTACCTGTCGGCGTTGTCCAGTAGGCCTGGTGGCGGGGCGGGCGCACTGCAGGGCTCCGCATCCGACAGTAAGCGCCGGAAGGCCGAGTGGATCGCATCGACGCGCACCAGGATTCCGTCACATACAGCAGTAAAACTGGCGGAAAGCCGCGTCGGTTACCCTCGTCAGCCATGACGGTACGAGTGGCGATGTGGTCCGGCCCCCGCAACATCTCCACCGCGATGATGCGCAGCTTCGGCGCGCGGGCGGACACGGTGGTGGTCGACGAGCCGCTGTATGCGCACTATCTGGCCGCGACCGGCATCGAGCACCCGGGCCGGGAGGAGATCCTGGCGTCCCAGCCCGTCGACTGGCGGGAGGCCGTGTCGGCGCTGGTCGCGGACGTGCCGGCGGCGGTGCACTACCAGAAGCACATGACCCACCACCTGCTGCCGGACATCGGCCGGGAATGGCTGGGGGCGGTCCGCAACGCGTTCCTCGTCCGGGACCCGGCGTACGTGGTCGCCTCCTACGCGAAGGTCCGTGGCGAGCCGACCCTCGCCGACCTCGGCTACGAGCAGCAGGTGGAGATCTTCCGCGCGTACGGCGGCCCGGTCGTCGACGCCGCGGACGTGCTGCGCGACCCGGCGGGCACGCTGTCGCGACTCTGCGCGGCGCTCGGCGTCCCGTGGGACCCGGCGATGCTGGCGTGGCCGGCCGGGCGGCGCGACACCGACGGGGTGTGGGCGCCGCACTGGTACGCGGCGGTCGAGTCCTCGACGGGCTTCGCCGCCCACGACCCGCGCCCCGCCGACGTCCCGGAGCGCCTGCGGTGGCTCGTCGACGCGGCCGCCCCGCTCTACACGGAGCTGTCCGCGCACAGCCTCTGAGCCGCTACAGCCGCTGGGCGTGCTTGCGGGCATGGTCGCGGTACGTTTCGGCGAGGCGGCTCGTGACGGGGCCGACGGTGCCGTCGCCGATGGGGCGGCCGTCGATCCGCACGACGCCGGCGATCTCGCCCATCGTGCCGGTGCAGAAGACCTCGTCGGCGGTGTACATCTCGACCTGCGACACGTCGCGGACGGCCACGCTCAGCCCCTCGCCGGGCGCGAGCCGGATGACGGTGTCGCGGGTGATGCCCTCCGGGCAGGCGACCGCCCGCGGCGTGACGAGGCCGCCGTCGACGACCGCGAACAGGTGCGTGGCGTTGGTCTCCGCGACGAACCCGCGGCCGTCGAGCATCATCGCGTCGTCGGCGCCGGCGAGGTTCGCCTCCATCTTCGCCAGGATCGAGTTGATCAGGTTGTTGTGGTGGATCTTCGGGTCGAGCACGTCCGGGCCGGGGCGCCGCACGCTGGAGGTCACCAGGGAGAGGCCGCCCGTGTCGTACACCGGCGGCTTGTGCTCGGCGAGCACGATCAGCGTGCAGCCGGACGCGTTGAGCCGCGGGTCCATGCCGCTGGTGACCTTGACGCCCCTGGTCAGGGTGAGCCGCACGTGGACGCCGTCGCGCATGGCGTTGGCGTCCAGCGTCGCCCGCACCGCGGCCACGATCTCCTCGTCGGCGGGGATCCGCTCGAAGCCGAGCGCCAGGGCCGAGCGCCGCAGCCGCGCCAGGTGCTCGCGGAGGCCGTAGACGCCGCCGTCGTAGACCCGCAGCCCCTCCCAGACGGCGTCGCCGCCCTGCACCACCGAGTCGAACGGCGAGATCCCCGGCTCGTCGCGGTGCCGCAGCACGCCGTCGACCCAGTAGCGGATGTCGGCGTTGCGGGGGTCGTACTGCTGCAGCACGTGCTCAAGCTCCTTCGGATACGGCCTCAGCGGCCTCAGCGGCTTCGTCGCCCAGCTCCACCAGCAGCTCCCTGAGGTGGCCGGCCGCGGTGAGCAGCAGCTCGTCCGGCACGGGGGCGAAGAGCCGCGCCTGCGCCCTCGTCACGGCCCGCACGACCCGCTCGGCGACCGTGACCCCCTTCGGCGTCAGCCTGACCCAGGCGACGCGGGCGTCGGCGGCGTCGGCGGCCCGCTCGATCACGCCGTCCTGCTGCAGCCTGCGCAGCACGTTGCTGATCCCGCCGGACGTGAGCAGCAGGCTGCCGGCCAGGTCGGAGGGTTTCAGCGCGTACGGCGCACCCACCCGCCGCAGCGCGGACAGCACGTCGAACTCGGCCGGCGTCAGCCCGACCGCCGCCGTCTCGGCGCGGACGACCTCCTGCAGCCGGCCGGCGAGCCGGTGGATCCGCTTGCCGAGCTCCATCGCGGGCCCGACCGTGTCGGGCAGCTGCACCCGCCACTCGTCGACGACGTCGTCGACCCGGTCTCTGCGCACCAACGTCGATCCCCGGCGTCAGTCCGCGATGGTGGCGAAGACGACTGCGTCGGGGGCGGCCAGGTGGATGGGGGCGGACGGCGACACGTCGCGGACGGCGGCGCGGCCCAGGGTGTCCAGCGACGACGCCTCGGTGACGACGGCGGCGGCCTCGATCTTGCCGGCGCCGGACGCGACCGCCATCGCCACCGCCAGCTGCAGCGCGGTGACCGACAGGGACGGCAGGGCGACGGAGGCGGCGTTGTAGGTGCGGCCGTCGCCGTCGCGGACGGCGGCGCCCTCCGCGGCGCCGATCCGGGCGCGGGCGGCCCGGGCCAGGGTCACCAGCTTCGCGTCCTCCGCGGAGAGCTGCGAGGGCTCTGACTCAGGCATCGGCGTGCTGCCTTTCGCTGTCGTGGCTGGCCTGCTCCTCGTCGTCGGGGTCGGCCCGGCGGACGAGCAGGGTGTCGATGCGGTTGCGGCGGCCGGCGGTGCCCTCGGCGAGCAGGTGCAGGCCGCCGACGACGGCGGCGGCGCCGGGGATCGGGACGCGGCCGAGGGCCTGCGCGAGGAGGCCGGCGACGGTCTCGACCTCGTCGGCTGGAAGCTCCACGTCGAACAGCTCGCCGAGGTCCTCGACCGGCAGGCGGCTGGTGATCCGGTACGCGCCGTCGGGGAGCTCCTCGACCGGGGGGCGCTCGGCGACGTCGTACTCGTCGGTGATCTCGCCGACGATCTCCTCGAGGATGTCCTCGATCGTGACGAGGCCGGCGGTGCCGCCGTACTCGTCGATGATGATCGCCATGTGGGTGCGGGCGGCCTGCATCTCGCGGAGCAGGTCGTCGACGGGCTTCGACTCGGGGACGAACGTGGCGTCGCGCATGATCTGGGCGACGGGGATGTCGCCGGCGGCCGCGTCGCCGGAGGTGCGGCGGACGAGGTCCTTGAGGTAGGCGATGCCGAGGACGTCGTCGACGTTCTCCCCGACGACGGGGATGCGGGAGAACCCGCTGCGCATCGCGAGCATGAGCGCCTGGCGGACGGTCTTGTGCGTCTCGATCCAGACCATCTCGGTGCGCGGGACCATGACCTCGCGGGCGATCGTCGTGCCGAGGGCGAACACCGAGTGGATCATGTCGCGCTCGCCGTGCTCGACGACGCCGCGCTGCTCGGCGAGGTCGACGAGCTCGCGGAGCTCGATGGTGGTGGCGAAGGGCCCCTCGCGGTAGCCCTTGCCGGGGGTCACGGCGTTGCCGATGAGGATCAGCAACCGGGCCAGGGGGCCCAGGGCGGTGCCGAGCCACCGGACCGGGGGCGCGGCGATCCGGGCGACCGCGTAGGCGTGCTGGCGGCCGATCGTGCGCGGGCCGACACCGACGACGACGAAGCTCACCACCGTCATCGAGCCGGCGGTGATGAGCGCGGCGAGCCAGTCGCGGTCGCCGCCGACGGCCGCGGCGCTGACGAGCGCGACGAGTGTGGTCGCGGTCAGCTCGCACAGCAGCCGCAGCAGCAGGAGCAGGTTGATGTAGCGGGCCGGGTCGGCCGCGATGACCTGCAGGGCGTTGGCGCCGGGCTTGCCCTCCCGGGCCAGCTCGTGGGCACGGGCCGGCGACACCACGTTGAGCGCGGCGTCGGACATCGCGAACAACCCTGCCACCACGACCAGCCCTGCGGCGGTCGTCAGCAAGGTCACGTCACTCACTTGCGCCAGCTCTCCAGAAGCCGTGCCTGCAGGCCGAACATCTCGGCCTCCTCCTCGGGCTCGGCATGGTCGTAGCCCAGCAGGTGCAGGGTGCCGTGGACGGTGAGCAGCGCCAGCTCGTCGATGGTGGCGTGCCCGGCGGCGGCGGCCTGCTTCGCCGCCACCTCCGGGCACAGCACGATGTCGCCGAGCAGCGCGGGCTCGCCGCCGCCCTCGCCGGGGCCGTGGTCGACGCTGCCCTCGTCCATCGGGAAGGCCAGCACGTCGGTCGGGCCGTCGCCGTCCATCCAGCGGTGGTTGAGCTCCGTCATGTACTCGACGTCGACGAGCAGGATCGACAGCTCGGCGAGCGGGTTGACCCCCATCTCGTCGAGCGCGTGCCGCGCCACCGCGAGAATGGTGTCGGAGTTGACGTCGACGCCGGACTCATTGGCGATCTCGATGGACAACAACTGCTCCTGTTAGCCGGGGTTACCTGCGGCGCCCGCGGTCGGGCACAGCACGCACCGGCGGCTTCTGGGCCTCCTGTGCCTCCTGCGCCTCATCCCACTTGGCGTAGGCGTCGACGATCTCACTGACCAGCCGGTGGCGCACGACATCGGCGCTGCCGAGCTGGGCGAAGTGCACGTCTTCGACGTCACCGAGGATCTCACGGACCACCCTGAGGCCGCTGCGGGTGCCCCCGGGTAGGTCGATCTGCGTCACGTCGCCGGTGACCACGATGCGCGAGCCGAAGCCGAGCCGGGTGAGGAACATCTTCATCTGCTCGGGCGTCGTGTTCTGCGCCTCGTCGAGGATGATGAAGGCGTCGTTCAGCGTGCGGCCGCGCATGTACGCCAGCGGCGCGACCTCGATCGTCCCGGCGGCCATCAGCTTGGGGATGGACTCCGGGTCGAGCATGTCGTGCAGCGCGTCGTACAACGGGCGCAGGTACGGGTCGATCTTGTCGTAGAGCGTGCCGGGCAGGAAGCCCAGCCGCTCGCCGGCCTCGACCGCCGGCCGGGTCAGGATGATCCGGTTGACCTGCTTGGCCTGCAACGCCTGGACCGCCTTCGCCATGGCGAGGTAGGTCTTGCCGGTGCCGGCCGGGCCGATGCCGAACACGATCGTGTGCTGGTCGATCGAGTCGACATACCGCTTCTGCCCGAGCGTCTTCGGCCGGATGGTGCGGCCGCGCCGGGAGAGGATGTTGAGGGTCAGCACATCGGCGGGGCGCTCCGTCGTGTTCTGCTGGAGCATCCCGACGGTGCGCCGGACGGTGTCCTGGGTGAGCGTCTCCCCCTTGCGCACCAGCTCGATGAGCTCGCTGAAGATGCGCTCGGCCATGGCGTTGTCCGCGGCCGCGCCGGTGATGGTGATCTCGTTGCCCCGCACGTGCACGTCGCTGCTGACGGCCCGCTCGACGAGCTTGAGGATCTCGTCTCCGGCGCCGAGCAGCCTGACCATCGTGTGCGGGTCGGGGACCGTGATCTTGCTGATGGCCCGCACGGGCGGCTCCGACGACACTGCCGGTGCGGGGGTTGGGGTCTCGGTCATACGTCGGCCGCGTAGGGCCTCAAGCACCTGCTTCCGGGGCTCGCTCCTGCTGGGGTTGTCCCAGGCTCTTCATGGTATCGGCTGACCGCCCTTGAAGCCGTTCCCATTTCTTGCCGATGCCCGGTTAATGCCTTATAGGCTTTATATCCGGTTGGTTGTCGCCCGATCATGTCCTTTGCGCTGAAAGTCCGGACAGGCCCCTCCGCCCGGTGGTACTGAGGCAGAGGACCACATCGACAGGGAGGCCTGATGGTCGAGCGCAGCGGATACGTCGACGGTGAGCCCTGCTGGGCCGACCTGGTCGCCCCCGACCTCGCCGCCGCACAGCGGTTCTACTCGGCGCTGTTCGGATGGACGTTCCTGGACACCGGCGCCGACTTCGGGCATTACGTCATGTGCCTCAAGGAAGGCAAGGTCGTGGCGGGGATGAGCCCGCCGATGCCCGGCGCGGAGCAGACGCCCGCCGCCTGGAGCCTGTACCTCATGTCACACGACCTGGAGGACACCGCCCGCCGGGTCGACGCCGGCGGCGGCAAGATCATCGTCGCGCCGATGGACATCCCGGGCAACGGCCGGATGCTCTTCGCCCTCGACCCGTCCGGCGCCGCGTTCGGCGCGTGGGAGCCGGGCCAGCACACCGGCTCGCAGCTGTTCGACGAGGACGGCGCGCTGTGCTGGGCGGAGGTCAACACCCGCGAGCCGGACCCCGTCGACGCCTTCTACCAGGGCCTCTTCGGCTACCGGCAGGCCCGGGTCGAGGCCGACGAGCAGTTCGACTACACGGCGTGGAGCCTCGGCAACGCCGATCCCGTCGCCGGGCGGCTCACGATGACCGACGCGTGGGAGGGCATCCCGCCGCACTGGATGGTCTACTTCGCCGCCGCCGACACCGACCGCGCCGCCGACCTGGTCCGGTCGGCGGGCGGCCAGGTGCAGCACGGGCCGTTCGACTCCCCGCACGGCCGCATCGCGGTCGTCGTGGACCCCAACGGCGCCGTCTTCACGATCATCTCCCGCTGACCGCGCCCGGCCGTGCGGCACCGCCGGGCGCAGGGCGGCCCGCGACGGCCCGCGACGACCCGCGGCGACCCGCGGCGGTCAGAAGCGGTACTTGTCGAACGTCTCCTGGCCGCGCGTGAAGCGGTACGTCGCCCAGTGCAGCCGCTCGACCGTGCCGTCCCCGGCGCGGGTCAGCCGCAGCAGCTCGCCCGCCTCCCGCCCGGACACCGTGCGGAACACGTCCGGCTGGCCGTCGACCGGCGCGAAGACCGCCGGGGGACGGTTCGCGGGCTGGTCCGCCTGCCGCGCCTGCAGGGCGCCGGAGTGCCAGCTGAAGACGTACTCGAAGCCCTCACCCCACCAGCGGCCCAGCAGCGAGCGGTACCGCTGCGGCGGCGGCTCGGCCGGCTGCCACGGCGCGATGTCGGCCGGGTCGCTCTCGACCGCCGCGGCGAGCAGCCGGTGCGTCAGGTCGATGACCTCACCGGCGGTGCCGGACGAGCCGAGCGCCGCCGCCCCGAACGCCGCGGGGGTGCCGGCGCCGCCGACCCGCCCGTAGGCGCCGGCGAGGAACCCCGGCATCGCCCCGTCGTGCCCGACGTGCACGATCCGGTCGCCGCCGGGCTGCGGCTGCAGGATCAGGCCCAGGCCGATCCCCCGCGCCCACAGCACGTCCTCGGTGACGGCCCGCGGCGCCCGCATCTCCTCGACCGTCTCCGCCGCCAGGACGCCGCCGGAAGGGTCGACCGCGCGCGGGTCGGCCAGGAACGCCGCCCACTTCGCCAGGTCCGCGGCGGTGCTCCACAGCTGCGCCGCCGGGCCGACCGCGCCGAAGTCGTCCGGGGGCTCCGGGTGCGCGTAGTCGGACCAGGCGTCGACCTGGTAGCCGACGACCGGCCGGGCCGGCGTGACGACGACGTCGTCCAGGCCGAGCGGGTCGAGGATCCGCTCCCGCAGCACCTCCTCCCAGGTGCCGCCGCGCAGCCGCCCGGCGAGGTGCCCGAGCAGCGCGATCGCGAGGTTGGAGTAGTGGAACCGCCGGCCGGCCGGCAGCACCCGCTCGGCCCGGTCGAGCTGGTCGAGCAGCGTGTCCACGTCAGGCGCCTGCATCGTGTCCCAGACGTCGCCGAACGGCTCACGCTGCAGCCCCGACAGGTGCGACAGCATCCTGCCGACGGTCAGGTCGCCGTGTGCCTTCACCGGCAGGTGCCGGGAGATCGGGTCGTCGAGGTCCAGGAGCCCCTCGTCGCGGCACTGCATGACCAGCACCGCCGTGAACGTCTTGGTGACCGAGCCGATCCGCAGCTGGCTGCGCTCGTCGACGTCCGCGCCGACGGTGAACGTCCACAGCGGCCGGTCCGCCCGGTGGATCGCGACGCTCAGCGCCGGAACGCGGGCCTCGGCCTGGACCTGACGGGCGAGCCGCTCGTACTTCTCGAGCGCGGTCATGCCGCCAGCATCCGGCCGAGCGGGCGGCCGCCGAGCACGTGCCCGTGCACGTGGAAGACCTCCTGGCCGCCGAACCGGCCGGTGTTGAAGATGAGCCGGTACCCGTCGCCGGTCAGCCCCTCCTGCTCCGCCACCGCGGCGCAGGCGGCGAGCACCTTCCCGGCGAGCGCCGGGTCGGCGGCGGTGAGCGCCGCGACGTCGGCGTGATGCGCCCTCGGGATCACCAGCACGTGCGTGGGCGCCTTCGGGTCGATGTCGCGGAACGCCAGGGTGTCGTCGGTCTCGTGGACCACGGTCGCCGGGATCTCGCCCGCGACGATGCGGCAGAACAGGCAGTCATCAGTCACAGTCGCATCGTATGTGTCCTGCGGCTCTTGTACGGTGCTGCCATGGCTGGACGCAAGGTGTTGGTGACAGGGGCATCCCGCGGCATCGGCGAGGCGGTCGCGCACGCGTTCGCCGCGGCGGGCGACACGGTCGCGGTGCACCACCGCGACTCGGCGGACCTCGCCGAGAAGGTCCGGGCGGCGCTGCCCGGCGACGGTCACGTGATCGTCTCCGGCGACCTGACCGACCCCGCCGCCGTCCAGGCCTTCGTCGACGGCGCGGCACTCTCCCTCGGCGGCCTCGACGTGGTCGTCAACAACGCGGCCGTCGCCGTCGAGCACCCGATCCTCACCGATGACTACGCCACCTGGCAGGCCGCCTGGCAGGTGACCCTGGCCGCCAACCTGACCGGCCCCGCCAACGTCTGCTGGTGCGCCGCCCGCCACCTCGGCGAGGGCGGCCGGATCGTCAACGTCTCCTCGCGCGGCGCGTACCGCGGCGAACCCCGCTACCCGGCGTACGGCGCCGCCAAGGCCGGCCTGAACTCGCTGACCCAGTCCCTCGCCCTGGCCCTGGCCCCTCGCGGCATCGCCGTCAACGCGGTCGCCCCGGGCTTCGTCGCCACCGACATGGGCAACGCCGTCATGGCCACCGGCGACGGCGACGCGATCCGCGCGCAGAGCCCGTTCAACCGGGTCGCCCGGCCTGAGGAGGTCGCCGAGGCGGTGCTGTTCCTCGCGGGCTCGGAATGGTCCTCGGGCGCCGTCCTCGACCTGAACGGCGCCTCCTACTTCCGCTGAGCGGTCCTCACCAGCGGCCGAGGCGGACCGACAGGGCGGCCAGGGCGGCGGCGCCCGCCGTCGACGTGCGCAGGACCTCGGGGCCCAGGCGCACCGGGACGGCGTCGGGGAACGCGGCGAGCTCCTCCGGTGCGATGCCGCCCTCGGGGCCGACGACCAGGGTGATGTCGCCGTCGAGAGGGACGGTCGACAGCGGTTCCGACGCCTCCTCGTGCAACAGCAGGACGGTGCCGGTGAGGGAGAGCTGCTTCGTGGTCCGCGCGTCGGTGACCTCGGGCAGCCAGGCGCGGCGGGACTGCTTGACCGCCTCGCGGACCGTGGACCGCCACCGTTCGACCGGCTTGGCGTCCTTCCACCGCGCGATGCTGCGGGCGGCCTGCCACGGGACGATCCGGTCGACGCCGAGCTCCGTCATCAGCTGCACGGCCAGCTCCGCCCGCTCGCCCTTGGCGATCCCCTGCACCACGGTGATCCTCGGGTCGGGCGCGGGGACCTGCTTCAGTTCGCCGAGGTCGAGATCGAGCGCACCCTTGTGCGCCGCCGCGACCACCGCCTGCCGCAGGCCGCCGCGGCCGTCGCAGAGCAGGAGCGCCTCACCGGGCGAGAGCCGCTGCACGTTGGCCGCGTGATGCCCCTCGGGCCCGTCGAGCCGCCAGTGGTCCCCGACAGGAAGATCGGGGACCAGGAAGAGCGGAAGGCTCACGCGTGTCCGTTGAACGCGTCGCGCACCCGGGAGAAGAAGCCGCCCTGCTTGGACAGCTCGGCGACCTCCTCGCCGCGGGTGCGGGCGAAGTCGCGCAGCAGCTTCTCCTGCTCCGGCTCCAGCCGCGTCGGGGTGCGCACGTCGAGGTGGACGTGCAGGTCACCGCGGCCGGTGCCGCGCAGGTGCGGGACGCCCTTGCCGCGGATGCGCAGCGTCTGGTTGGGCTGGGTGCCGGCCTTGACGTCGACCGTCTCCTCGCCGTCGAGGGTCTTGATCGTCAGCCGGGTGCCGAGGGCCGCCGCCGTCATCGGGACGGTGACCCGGCAGTGCAGGTCGTCGTCCTTGCGGGAATACACGTCGTGCGGGCGCTCGTGGATCTCGACGTAGAGGTCCCCGGGCGGGCCGCCGCCGGGGCCGACCTCGCCCTGCTGGGCGAGGCGGATGCGCATGCCGTCCTCGACGCCGGACGGGATCTTCACGGTCAGCGTGCGGCGGGTGCGGACCCGGCCGTCGCCGCCGCACGTCGCGCACGGGTGCGGGATGACGGTGCCGAAGCCCTGGCAGGCCGAGCACGGCCGGGCCGAGACGACCTGGCCGAGGAACGTGCGCTGCACCGACTGGACCTCGCCGCGACCGCCGCAGATCTCGCAGGTGGTCGGGTGGGTGTTGGGCGCGGTGCCGGCGCCGGTGCAGGTGCTGCACACGACGGCGGTGTCGACGGTGATCGGCGCCTCGACACCGAACGCGGTCTCGTGCAGGTCGAGGTCCAGCCGCAGGATCGCGTCGGCGCCCGGCCGGATCCGCGGGCGAGGCCCGCGGCTGGCGGTCGTGCCGAAGAACGCGTCCATGATGTCCTGGAACCCTACGAACGCCCCGCCCTGCGGGCCGGCCCCGCCGCCACCGGGCGCGAGCGGGTCGCCGCCGAGGTCGACCATCTCCCGCTTACGCGGGTCGGACAGCACCTCGTAGGCCGCGTTGATCTCCTTGAACTTCTCCTGTGCCACAGGATCGGGATTGACGTCCGGGTGGAACTCGCGCGCCAGCCGCCGGTAAGCGCGCTTGATCTCGTCGGCCGTGGAGTCCCGTTTGACACCGAGAATTCCGTAGTAGTCCTTCGCCACTGAGTCCTATGCCCCTGACTCGTCCATGAGGTTCAACCTTGTCCCAGCAGATCGCCGACGTAGCGTGCCACGGCACGCACCGTGGCGATGTTTCCGGGGTAGTCCATCCGCGTCGGCCCGAGCACACCCATGCCGCCCACCACGATGGAGCCCGGCCCATAGCCGGTCGCCACGATCGACGCGCTGCGCAGGTCCTCGATCTCGTTCTCGTCGCCGATGCGGACCCGGGTCATGCTCGGCTCGACCTCGCCGAAGAGCTTGAGCAGGATGACCTCCTCCTCGAGCGCCTCGAGGATCGGCCGCAGCGAACCCTGGAAGTCCAGCAGGCCGCCGCGGGCCAGGTTGGCGGTGCCGGCGAGCGCGATCCGCTCCTCGGTGCGCTCGACCAGGGTCTCCAGCAGAACGGTCGACAGGACGGTCATCGGCGGGCGCAGGCTCGGCCCGGACTCCTCGACGAGCGCCTGGACGAGTGGCGGGGTGTCCACGAGGCGCTTGCCGACGAGCTTCTCGTTAATTCTGCGGCGCAGCTCGGTGACGTCGTCGGCGAGGATCGGGCCGGGCAGGTCGACCATCCGCTGCTCGACCCGGCCGGTCTCAGCGATCATGACCACCATCAGCCGGGTGGTGGACAGCGGCACCAGCTCGAAGTGGCGCACGCTGGCCCGCGACAGGCTCGGATACTGCACGACGGCGACCTGCCGGGTCAGCTGCGCGAGCAGCCGCACGGTGCGGTGCACGACGTCGTCGAGGTCCACGGCGCCGATCAGGAACCGCTCGATCGCCCGGCGCTCGGCGGGGCTCAGCGGCTTGACGCGGGACAGCTTGTCGACGAAGAGCCGGTAGCCGGCGTCGGTGGGCACGCGACCGGCGCTCGTGTGCGGCTGCCGGATATAGCCCTCCTCCTCGAGGACGGCCATGTCGTTGCGGACCGTCGCCGGCGAGACCCGCAGGTTGTGCCGCTCGACGAGGGCCTTGCTCCCGACGGGCTCCTGGGTGGCGACGTAGTCCTCGACGATGGCACGCAGGACCTCGAGCTTGCGCTCGTCGAGAGCCATGCGCACCTCCTCGAGAAACTGGCACTCCCACTTTGTGAGTGCCAGTCTACGTCGCCCGCGCCGCCCACGGAATGATCGTCATGTGTGCGAACCGCCGCTATTGGACTGGTCTGCGCCAAGTTTGTCCAAAAGAAGTCATGCCACGTCGCTGGCGATAGTTGATCGGTACCCCTACCGTGGCCCCCATGAGTGAACCACCTCGCCCCGGGGAGTACGGCGTGCCGCAGGACCCCAACAACCCCTATTCGATGCCGGGCGGGGCACAGTATCCGCCGCCGGGCCCGGACTACGGCCAGCAGCCGCCGGTCTCCGGTGGAGGTTACCCGCCGCCGACCAGCGGCGCGGGCTACCAGGACCCGAACGCCTACCAGCAGGGCGGTTACCAGCAGCCCGGTGGCTACCAGCAGCCCGGCGGTTACCAGCAGCCGGGTCAGTACGGATACCAGCAGCCCGGTGGATACCCCGGCGCCGGCCCGGTCGGCTACGCGAACAGCGACGAGAAGACCTGGGCCCTGATCGCGCACTTCGGTGGCATCTTCATCGGCTTCATCGCCCCGCTCATCGCGCTGCTGGCCAAGGGCAACGAGTCGCCCACGGTCAAGGCGCACGCCAACGAGGCGCTGAACTTCCACATCACGTGGGGCATCATCCTGTTCGTGGGCGCCCTGCTGTCGGTGTGCACCTTCGGCCTCACGCTCATCGTGCCGTGGATCGTCATCGTCGTGTTCGCGATCATCGCGGGCATGAAGGCCAACGGCGGCGAGCTGTACCGCTACCCGATGACGTACCGCTTCATCAAGTAAGGCATCCGATCGTTCGAGGGGCGGCCATCGAGCCGCCCCTCGCCATGTCCGGCCCCTCTGAGTTCAGGTCAGGGCAGGTCAGGTCAGGTCGCGGGCCACGGCGTCCGCGAGCAGGCGGCCACGCAGCGTGAGCACGGCCCGGCCCTCGGCGAACGGACCGGCCTCCAGCAGCCCGTCGTCGAGGCAGCGGCGGGCGCCCTCCAGCGCCGGCGGCTCCAGGACGGCCAGGGGCAGGCCCGAGGCGAGCCGGATCCGCAGCAGCACGTCCTCGAAGCGCCGCTCCTCCTCGGTCAGCACCTCCCGCGCGTGCCCCGGCGACGCACCGTCGGCGAGGCGCGCCGCGTACGTGTGCGGGTGCTTCACGTTCCACCACCGCACCCCCCGCACGTGGCTGTGCGCGCCGGGCCCGAGGCCCCACCAGTCGCCGCCGCGCCAGTAGAGCTCGTTGTGCCGGCAGGGCGAGTCGCGGGACCAGTTCGACACCTCGTACCACGTCATCCCGGCCTCCGTCAGGGCCTGCTCGGCGGCGAGGTAGCGGTCGGCGGCCACGTCGTCGTCCGGGTACGGCAGCTCACCGCGGCGCATGCGGGCCGCCAGCCGGGTCCCGTCCTCGACGATCAGGGCGTACGCGCTCACGTGGTCCACGCCCGAGCCGATCACGGTGCGCAGGGACGCCGCGAAGTCCTCGGGGCGCTCGCCGGGCGTGCCGTAGATCAGGTCCAGGTTGACCCGCTCGAACCCGGCCGCGCGCGCCTCCGCGACCGCCGCCGCCGGCCGCCCGGGGGTGTGCCGACGGTCGAGCACCGCCAGGACGCCCGGCGCGACGGACTGCATGCCCAGGGAGATCCGGTTGAACCCGGCCGCGCGCAGCTGCCGCAGCCCCGCCGCGTCGACGGACTCCGGGTTGGCCTCCGTGGTGACCTCGGCGTCGCCGGCGAGGCCCCAGGTGCGGTCGATGCCGTCGAGGATGCGGGCCAGCTCCGCCGGCGGCAGCAGCGTCGGCGTGCCGCCACCGAAGAAGACCGTGTCGACCCGCGGCGGCGCGACCACCTTGGCGGCCAGGGCCAGCTCGTCGAGGACCTGCTCGGCATAGCCGGCGCTCAGGACGCCCTCGTCGGCGGTGTACGTGTTGAAGTCGCAGTACCCGCAGCGGGACGCGCAGAACGGGACGTGGACGTAGACCCCGAACCCCGCCTCCCCCGCCGCGTCGGCGACCCCGTCGGGCAGCGCGCCGTCCCGCGGGATCGGCTCACCTTCTGGCAGTGTTCCGGGCATTTCACTAGTGTGCCCGCATGCCACTCGTACGGTCACAGACGGCGCATGGCGTGGCGACGGTCACGCTCGACAGCCCCGCCAACCGCAACGCGCTGTCGACGGCCCTGATCGAGGAGCTTCTCGCCGCGCTCGCCGCCGCCACCGCGGACGACACCGTGCGGGTCGTCGTGCTCACCCACACCGGGCCGGTCTTCTGCTCGGGCGCGGACCTGAAGGAGACCGCGGCCGCGTTCGGCTCGGGCAAGCCGCCGATCAACCGGCTCGGCGAGGTGCTCACCGCGATCTGGGAGTGCCCGAAGCCCGTCGTCGCGCGGCTCACCGGGCCCGCCCGCGCGGGTGGCCTGGGCCTCATCGCCGCCGCCGACATCGCGGTCTGCTCGCTCGAGGCGACATTCGCGTTCTCCGAGGTGCGCATCGGCGTCATCCCGGCCGTGATCTCCGCCACGGTGCTGCCACGGCTGTCCCCACGCGCCGCCGCGGAGCTGTTCCTGACGGGGGCGACGTTCGACGGCGCCCGGGCCCGCGAGATCGGTCTGGTCACCGCCGCCGTCGCCGCCGACCAGGTCGACGAGGCCGTCTCGGCGTTCGTCGCGTCGCTGGTACGGGGAGCGCCGGGCGCCCTGCGCGGCACGAAGGAGCTGCTCCGGCGACGGAAAGCCGACACGTTCCGTGACGAGCTGGCGGCCATGACGGAACTTTCCGTGTCGTATTTCGGTTCCGCCGAAGGAATCGAGGGAATCATGGCATTTCGGGACAAACGAGACCCGAACTGGATCCCTGACGGCGTCGCCTGAACGGCCGGACCCGTCCCGTCCCGGTGTGTAGCGCGGGGATGTGGTGGCGGGTGGGACGTACGCTGGTCAAGTTCTCAGGTCAGGAGGTGACGATGCGTACACGACACGTGCTGATCGCGATCGTGGTGCTCGGCATCGTCGCGACCGCCGGCATCTACGCGCTGCTGCAGAAGCTCGGCGACCACCTGCCGGCGCTGCTGCCGCCGGGCCGCGCCTGCGTCATCGACGCCGGCAGCGCGCCCGCCGCGTCGTCCGGCTCCTCCTCGACCGTCACCTCCGTGCCGCTGGACTCGGAGCAGGTCGCCAACGCCGCCACCATCACCGCCGTCGGCCTGCGCCGTGGTGTGCCCCGGCGGGCGCTGGTCGTGGCCCTCGCCACCGCGTGGCAGGAGTCGAAGCTGGAGAACCTCGCCGGCGGCGACCGCGACTCGATCGGCCTCTTCCAGCAGCGGCCCAGCCAGGGCTGGGGCAAGCCCGAGCAGATCGCCGACCCGCGCTACGCGGCGAACGCCTTCTACACCGCCCTGCTGAAGGTCAAGGGCTGGGAGAAGATGCGCGTCACCGACGCCGCGCAGGAGGTGCAGCGCAGCGCCCACCCCGAGGCGTACGAGAAGTGGGTCGACGAGTCGGAGATCATGGCCCGCGCCCTGAGCGGCGAGGCCACCGGCGCCGTCTCCTGCACCGTCACCGAGTCCTCCAGCCACGGCGTCGAGGCCGCGCAGACCCTCGCCGCCGGCGTCAAGCTCGACTGGGGCAACGTCAGCACCGCCGACGTCACCGACCTCGTCGGGGTCGCGCTCAAGGTCCGCGAGCAGAAGACCGGCTGGCAGTACGCGCACTGGATGGTCGCCCACGCCCAGGACCACGGCGTCAAGCGGGTCGCGTTCAACGACATGGAGTGGACCGCGAAGAGCGGCAGCTGGGCCCGGATCACGCAGCGTGGCGGCGCCAGCGGCGACCGCGTCGTCGCCGAGGTCTACTGACGCGCAGGTTGCACGCCGTTCGGACGGGATTTCGCACTGTCCGGTGGAGAACTCCCGACTCGGTCCGTTGTACACCTCGCGTTACCATCGGTCGTTCCCTGGTTGACGAAAGTAAGGGGAGGACATGACGTCCGCTGCACCCGACTACGGCGGTCTGACCGGCTATGAGCCGATCAGCGAGGCCGACCGCAAGGAATTCCTGGACCAGGGCTTCCTGCTGGTCCGCAACGTGTTGAAGGAAGACCACCGCGCGCAGCTCGAAGCCGCCATGGACCGGGTCTACGCCGAGGAGCAGGCGGCCGGCTCCAGCAGCATGAAGAAGGACGGCACGCTGCACCTGCTGGGCTTCCTGAACCGTGACGAGCTCTTCGGGCACCTGCTGACCCAGCCGACCCTCTTCCCGTACATGTGGGGCCTGGCCGGCTGGAACATCTACACGCACCACAACCACCTCGACATCACCCCGCCGGCGGCGATGACGGAAGCTCCCTCGTGGGGCTGGCACCAGGACGGGTACCGGCAGAACTCCGACCCCGAGACCATGGACCCGAACCTCCCGCGGCCCATGTTCTCGCTGAAGATCGCCTATGTCATCTCCGACCTCTCGGAGCAGGGCCGCGGCGCCACCAAGGTCATCCCGGGCAGCCACCTCTGGAACTCGCTGCCCCGCCCGGCCGACACCACGGTCGAGAACCCCGACCCCGAGGGCACCGTGGAGATCACGGCCAACCCGGGCGACTGCTTCATCTTCGACCGGCGCCTCTGGCACTCCCGGTCGCCCAACTACTCCGAGATCACCCGCAAGATGCTGTTCATCGGTTACACGTACCGGTGGATCCGCAACCTCGACGACATGCCGATCGACTACGACGGCGAGTGGTGGGCCAACCGCACCCCCGTCCAGCGCCAGCTCCTGGGCGAGGCCACGCACACGGCCAACTACTGGGGCATCAACTGGAACGGCTACATCGACGAGGAGATCCCCCTCCGCAAGGAGCTCAAGACCCGCGGCCTCCTCGACCGCTCCATCCCCTGGCTCCGCTAGCTTTACCCCCCTGCCTGACCGAAGCGGCCGTGCCCCTCAACCCCTGAGGCGCACGGCCGCTCCGCGTCCGCCGGGGTCATGGCGCGCGAAGGCCCCCAGTCCGGGGAGGCTGGGGGCCTGACGCGATGGGGGTGTTACAGGGTGCTGCGGCGCCCGCGACCGGCCACGCCGACCACCAGGGCCACACCGACCGCGGCGACCAGCACCTGGATCAGCAGCTCGCCCCAGTCGACACCGGGGGTGTCGGTGGAGATGCCGATGGCGTTCGCGATGACGGTGCCGAGCAGGGCGGCGACCACGCCGATCACCATGGTCAGCCAGATCGGGATGTTCTGGCGGCCGGGGACGACCAGGCGCCCGAGCGCACCGACGATCAGGCCGACGATCAGTGCCGTGATGATTCCGGTGACAGTCACGGTGTCCTCCTTCAGAGCCTCAACCTGGGGGATTGCAGTTGCGGTTGCGCTCTTATTGCCCGTGACCTCAGGGGACCAAACGCCCCGGCGATCGACGAACCTCGCGTATGGCCGACTCCATCGTGATGAACGCGAGAGGGGGCGGATCAGACAAAGGCACCCAGGCGTACTCGGTGCCTTCGGACGTGTCGAGGGTGATGGTGGCGCCGGGGGCCAGCCGGGCCAGCCAGAAGCAGTCCAGGACGGACAGCTGTTCGTTCTGGTACTCGTAGGTGCCGATCCACATGCCGACGAAGTCGCCGAGACGGACCTCGACGCCGAGCTCTTCGCGGGCCTCGCGGACCGCCGCGTCGCGGGGGTGCTCCCAGCCGTCGCAGAAGCCGCCGGGCAGGTCCCACCAGCCGACCTGCGGCGGGCGGGCGCGGCGGATGACGACGAAGCGGTCGGCGTCGTCGAAGATGATGGCGGTGCCGGTCGGGCGGGGGTTGAGGAAGACCTCGTAGCCGCAGGTGGCGCACTCCACCGGCGGGGCGTCCGTGGACGCCCCGCAACGGGGGCAGTGCTTCACTTCTTCGGCTTGTCCGCGGTGGGGGCGTCGGACGTGGACAGTGCGGCGATGAACGCCTCCTGCGGCACCTCCACGCGGCCGACCATCTTCATCCGCTTCTTGCCTTCCTTCTGCTTCTCCAGCAGCTTGCGCTTCCGGCTGATGTCACCGCCGTAGCACTTGGCGAGCACGTCCTTGCGGATGGCGCGGATCGTCTCGCGGGCGATGATCCGGCTGCCGATCGCGGCCTGGATCGGCACCTCGAACTGCTGGCGCGGGATGAGCTTCTGCAGCTTGGAGGCGATGGTGACGCCGTAGTTGTACGCCTTGTCCTTGTGCACGATCGAGCTGAAGGCGTCCACGGGCTCGCCGTGCAGGAGGATGTCGACCTTCACCAGGTCGGCCTGCTGTTCCCCGCTGGGCTCGTAGTCGAGGCTGGCGTAGCCCTTGGTGCGGCTCTTCAGCTGGTCGAAGAAGTCGTAGATGATCTCGCCCAGCGGCAACGTGTAGCGCAGCTCGACGCGGTCGGCCGACAGGTAGTCCATGCCCTGCAGGGAGCCGCGGCGGCTCTGGCACAGCTCCATGACGGCGCCGACGAAGTCGTTGGGGGTCAGGACGGTGGCCCGGACGGTCGGCTCGTAGATGTTGCTGCTCTTGCCGTCGGGGAACTCGCTCGGGTTGGTGACGGCGTGCTCCTTGCCGTCCTCCATGATCACCCGGTAGACCACGTTGGGCGCGGTGGAGATCAGGTCGAGGTTGAACTCGCGTTCGAGGCGCTCCTGGATGATCTCCAGGTGCAGCAGGCCGAGGAAGCCGCACCGGAAGCCGAAGCCGAGCGCGGCGCTGGTCTCCGGCTCGTACACCAGGGCGGCGTCGTTGAGCTTGAGCTTGTCCAGCGCGTCGCGCAGCAGCGGATAGTCCGAGCCGTCGATCGGGTAGAGCCCCGAGTAGACCATCGGCTTCGGGTCCTTGTAGCCACCGAGCGGCTCGGTGGCCGGCTTGGCGTTGATGGTGACCGTGTCACCGACCCGGGACTGGCGCACGTCCTTCACGCCGGTGATGAGGTAGCCCACCTCGCCGGCGCCGAGCCCGTCGCTCTTGATCGGCTCGGGCGAGATGACGCCGATCTCCAGCAGCTCGTGGACCGCGCCGGTCGACATCATCTTGATCCGGTCGCGGGCGCCGAGGCGGCCGTCGACGACTCGGACGTACGTGACGACGCCGCGGTACACGTCGTAGACCGAGTCGAAGATCATCGCCCGGGTGCCCTCGTCCGCGCCGGGCTTGGGCGCCGGCAGCTGCCGCACGATCTCGTCCAGCAGGTGCGGCACGCCGACGCCGGTCTTGCCCGACACGCGCAGGCAGTCGTCGGGCTCGCAGCCGATCAGGTGGGCGAGCTCCTCGGCGTACTTCTCGGGCTGCGCGGCCGGCAGGTCGATCTTGTTGAGCACCGGGATGATCGTCATGTCGTTCTCGAGCGCGAGGTACAGGTTGGCGAGCGTCTGCGCCTCGATGCCCTGCGCCGCGTCGACCAGCAGCACCGCGCCCTCGCAGGCGGCCAGGCTGCGGGAGACCTCATAGGTGAAGTCGACGTGGCCCGGGGTGTCGATCATGTTGAGCACGAACTGCTCGCCGGTCAGGTCCCCCTCGCGGACCCGCCACGGCATGCGGACGGCCTGGCTCTTGATGGTGATGCCGCGCTCGCGCTCGATGTCCATGCGGTCGAGATACTGGGCCCGCATCTGCCGAGCGTCGACCACCTCGGTCAGCTGCAGCATCCTGTCGGCCAGCGTCGACTTGCCGTGGTCGATGTGCGCGATGATGCAGAAGTTGCGGATCCGGTCCGGCACGGTGGCACCGGGACGGTTCACGCCGGGGTCGTTCGTCGGTGGCACAGGCGTCCGTTCTCCGAGTTGGCGGGGATCAGACCCCTATCGTCCCATGCCCACGGATCACGTCGAAGCGGCGCCGGTACGAGGCCCCGCCGTTACCGGAAATGTCCGGAAAAGGCGGGGCACACAGCAGCGTCAGAGCAGTGCGCCCTCGTCGTGCAGCCAGTCGACGAACCCCATCGCGACGACGGCCGCGCAGTCGACGAGCTCGGCGATGAGCTCGGGGTGGGCACCGGACAGCAGGGGCACCTGCATCTCGGCGTAGATCGGGAGCTGGCCGCGGTCGGTGGGGTCGCCGACATAGGCCTTGTAGAAGCGGCGTGTGTGGTTCCACTCGTTGACCACCCGGTAGGACCGGTCGGCCCAGTCCGGGGCACCGTGGCATGCGGCCTGGCACGCACGACGAGGATCTCGTCCGACGGCCCCTCGAGGGCGAACAGCACAGCGTGGCGCTCCCACAGCGCGAGAAGGCTGCCATCCCCATCTGTCAGGTATCGAATCTCCAGCTGCTCGAGGGCCTCAGCGACCCGCAGCAACGTCACCGGTGCGATCACGCCCGCACCCACGTCCGGGGCTCCGTCGCACACCGCGTCGGTCACCGGAATCGGCTCTTCCCGTGCCAGCTGCGCGACGGTCGTGTCGGTCTGCGACCCGTCCGTCTGCTCGGCACGCCATGGCCACTTTGGCATCGTCCCGCGCTCCCTAGCTCCCCCGTGGCCTCCACCCGCAATTGCGGTCCGTCGCCGAGTGATTTCGCTCGGCGGTGGACCCGAATGAGGACGGTACCCGTTCGGACGAGTTTCAGCAGCCCCCAATTTCACCCTCGCCCCACCCGTTCGGGTGAGGGTCTTACCACCGTCTATCCGATGAAGAGAGTCTTGGCAGCACGATGCCAGGCTGAGCCATATGCGCAGGCCAGAGCCGTCCATGGACCCGATTTCCGAACATCGACGAAGTCTCGTGCAGGTGCACGTTCGCTCGTCATGAACCCCATTCGCACGACCGCCTGCACGAGCCGTTGGGGTATCTCGACCCGCTCCCCGCCGTCGGTCGTCACGACGATCGGCACATGATCGAGCAGCGCGTCGCGGAGCACCCGGGAGCCGACCGCACGGCCACCCACGCCCTCCGCGGCGGCGGTCCGCAACGTGTCCGCCGCGGCCGCCCCGACCCGCCGGATGTCGGCACCCGGGATGCGCTCCACGACCACACCCGCGTCGCCGGGGATGGACCACCGCCACTCGCTGTCCCGGAATGCGGGAAGCTGGTCATCGAGCATCACCAGCAGCTCGCGGGCCAGGACGGTGTGATCGCCGTCGACGTGTCCGGGGACGCCGCGGCTCACCAGGACGCCCCACGGCAGGCGTGACCAGAGGGTGACGCGGTCGTCACCGGCCGGCCGCAGCCGGACCACCGCGCCGGCGTCGAGCCGGACCGCCCGGGCCAGGAATGCCCGGGCATCAGCGGCCCCGAGGCCGTCCAACCAAGCCACGGAGCGCCGCTAACCGAGCCACGGGGACAGGAACTCGCGCTCGACGTCCTTGACCCGGCGCGGCCGGCCGGCGGCAAGGTCGAAGGGCACGCAGACGGTCCGCGCGCGGGACGCGACCACGTCGCCGTCGAAGAGCTCGTAGGCGACCGTCAATCGACTTGCCTTGATCTCCTCCAGCCACAGCTCGATGCGCACGGGATCGCCGTAGTCGATGGGCCGCAGGTAGTCGATCTCATGACGTGAGATGACGATGCCGTCCTCGAACGTCTGCAACCCGGCCGACTTCGCCGCGGTGAACATCAATGCCACGCGCGCTTCCTCGTACAGGGTGAGGAAGCGCGCGTTGTTGACGTGCCCGTACGCGTCCAGGTCGGACCAGCGCAGGGCGCAGTGGTAGACGAAGCGGGCCACCTCAGTCGCGGGTGAGCTTGCGGTAGGTGACGCTGTGCGGGCGCGCCGCCTCCTGGCCGAGCCGGTCGACCTTGTTCTTCTCGTACGACTCGAAGTTGCCCTCGAACCAGAACCACTTGGCCGGGTCCTTCTCGTCGCCCTCCCAGGCGAGGATGTGGGTCGCGACCCGGTCGAGGAACATCCGGTCGTGGGAGATGACCACGGCGCAGCCCGGGAACTCCAGCAACGCGTTCTCCAGCGACGACAGCGTCTCGACGTCGAGGTCGTTGGTCGGCTCGTCGAGCAGCAGCACGTTGCCGCCGATCTTCAGCGTCAGCGCCAGGTTGAGCCGGTTGCGCTCGCCGCCGGACAGGACCTTCGTCGGCTTCTGCTGGTCGGGGCCCTTGAAGCCGAACGCCGCGACATACGCCCGGGACGGCATCTCGACCTTGCCGACCATCAGGTGGTCGAGGCCGTCGGAGACGACCTCCCAGACCGTCTTGTCGCCGTCGAGGCCCGACCGGCTCTGGTCGACGTAGGACAGCTTGACCGTCTCACCGACGCGGACCTGGCCGGCGTCGGGGTCCTCCAGGCCCACGATGGTCTTGAAGAGCGTGGTCTTGCCGACGCCGTTGGGGCCGATGATGCCGACGATGCCGTTGCGCGGCAGCGAGAAGGACAGCCCGTCGATCAGCACGCCGCGCTCGTCGAAGCCCTTGACCAGCTCCTTGGCCTCGATGACCATGTTGCCCAGGCGCGGGCCCGGCGGGATCTGGATCTCCTCGAAGTCGAGCTTGCGGGTCTTCTCGGCCTCGTTGGCCATCTCCTCGTAGCGCTCGAGGCGGGCCTTCGACTTGGTCTGGCGGGCCTTGGCATTGGAGCGGACCCACTCCAGCTCCTCGGTGAGGCGCTTCTGCAGTTTCTGGTCCTTGCGGCCGGCGACCGCGAGCCGCTGCGCCTTCTTCTCCAGGTAGGTGGAGTAGTTGCCCTGGTAGCCGTGGACCTGGCCGCGGTCGACCTCGGCGATCCACTCGGCGACGTGGTCGAGGAAGTACCGGTCGTGGGTGACCGCGAGCACGGCGCCCGCGTACTTCTGCAGGTGCTGCTCCAGCCAGTTGACACTCTCGGCGTCGAGGTGGTTGGTGGGCTCGTCGAGCAGCAGCAGGTCGGGCGCCTCGAGCAGCAGCTTGCACAGCGCCACGCGGCGGCGCTCACCACCGGAGAGCGTGGTGACGTCGGCGTCCGGCGGCGGGCAGCGCAGCGCGTCCATGGCCAGGGCGAGGGCGGAGTCGATGTCCCACGCGTCGGCGTGGTCGAGCTCCTCCTGGAGCTTGCCCATCTCCTCCATCAGCGCGTCGGAGTAGTCGGTCGCCATGAGCTCGGCGATCTCGTTGAACCGGGCGAGCTTCGCCTTGGTCTCCGCGACGGCCTCCTCGATGTTGCCGAGGACGGTCTTGGTCTCATTCAGCGGCGGCTCCTGCAGGAGCATGCCGACGGTGTAGCCGGGCATGAGCCGGGCCTCACCGTTGCTCGGCTTGTCGAGCCCGGCCATGATCTTGAGCAGGCTCGACTTGCCGGCGCCGTTGGGGCCGACCACGCCGATCTTCGCGCCGGGCAGGAACGACAGCGTGACGTTGTCGAGCACGACCTTGTCGCCGTGCGCCTTGCGCGCCTTCTCGAGCACGTAGATGTACTGCGCCACGGTGCGCCCCTACCTCCGGTAAGTCTGTGTTCGCGTCGGGTCAATCTTTCCAGGCCCCCGGCCCCGCCCCCAAATCGGGCGTCACTTCTTGGGCTGCCAGTCCCGCACGTCCTCCGACGTGGTCTGCTTGCCCTCGATCACGAGCTTGTCCCGGGAGACCGTGTACCTGGTGCCCTCGTTGGTCGCGATGTACTTGTCGGCACCGGCGTTGGTGACGTTACCCCTCGGCACCAGCAGGCCGTTGTCGCCCTCGATCGGCGTCTCGCCGGACCCGTCGACACCCGAGAAGTTCTTGCGCTTGTCGTGCCCTTGGTACCACAGGCCGTCGCCATCGGCCTCCAGGCAGATCCAGACCTCGTGCCGGTCGGTGCGGATGTACAGCTGCAGGACCAGCGGCAAGGCCGCCTTGGCGTCGCGGCTCTTGACCCCGTCCTCCATGAACGCCGGGCACGGCATGCCTTTCGGGGCGGCCTGGCTGGTGACGGAATCGACAGGCCGGGAAGACTGTCCGCTGCCGGCCTTTGACTTAGGGTCATCAATGTCTCGACGCCCTAGCACGAATCCGAACAATGCACCGATGACGGTCAGGATCAGCAAAGCGAGCAGGACGACGGTGAGCGTCCGGCCCCGTTCGGGCTCGGCGTAGGCATCGTGCGAGGACATGCCCAGCAGGATCGCACCTGTGAGCCAGGACGCTGCATGCTGCCGGGCACTTCGCGGATCAGTAGGCTGAAAGTACGAGGGTGGATCACCCAGGGGGAGGACACGACACGTGGCTGGAAACAGTGCATTCGTGGTGGTCGCCAATCGACTGCCGGTCGACAAGGTGGTCGGACCGGACGGCGAGGTCAGCTTCCGCAGGAGCCCAGGAGGCCTCGTAACGGCACTGGAGCCGGTCCTGCAGCAGCGCAACGGGACGTGGGTGGGCTGGTCGGGCGGCACGGGGGACGCGCAGCTGCCCGAGGAGACCTTCGAGGCGGGCGGGGTGCAGCTGCACCCGGTCGCGCTGAGCGCGGGCGAGGTCGAGCGGTATTACGAGGGGTTCTCCAACTCCAGCCTGTGGCCGCTCTATCACGACGCCGTGGAGACACCGATCTTCAAACGACGATGGTGGGAGTCGTACCGGCTGGTCAACGAGCGGTTCACGAAGGCCGTCGCCGACGACGCGGCACCCGGCGCCACCGTATGGATCCAGGACTACCAGCTGCAGCTCGTGCCGGCGCTGCTGCGCGAGACCCGACCCGATCTCAAGATCGGGTTTTTTCTGCACATCCCATTTCCCCCGGTCGAACTGTTCATGCAACTACCCCGCCGGGCGGAACTTCTCAAGGGTCTGCTCGGTGCCGATCTGGTTGGTTTCCAACGGCCACTCGGCGCACAGAACTTCGTCCAACTGTCCCGACATCTGCTGGGCACCCGGGTGCGGCGCGGCGTCGTGGAGTGGGAGGGCCGCACGGTGCGCGCCGAGGCCTTCCCGATCTCGATCGACGTCGAGGAGATGGAGCGGCTCGCCGCCTCGCCCGAAGTGCAGGCCAGAGCCAAGGCGATCAGGACCGAGCTGGGTGAGCCGAAGACGATCATCCTGGGAGTGGATCGTCTCGACTACACCAAGGGGATAGAAAGAAGGCTGAAGGCCTTCCGTGAATTGTTGTCGGATGGGCGACTCACGGCGCCGGATACGGTGATGGTACAAGTGGCTACGCCGAGCCGGGAGCGAGTGGAGCACTACCAGACGCTGCGGGTGAACGTTGAGCGTGAGGTCGGGCGGATCAATGGGGAGTACGGACGAGTTGGCCAACCGGCCGTGCACTACCTGCATCAGTCGTACAGTCGGGCTGAGCTGGCCGCGTTGTACGTCGCGGCCGACGTCATGATGGTGACTCCCCTGAGGGACGGCATGAATCTCGTTGCCAAGGAGTATGTCGGCGCCCGCGCCGACGGTGGCGGCGCGCTCGTGCTGTCGGAGTTCGCCGGCGCGGCGGCCGAGCTGCGACAGGCCTTCCTGTGCAATCCGCACGACCTCGACGGGGTGAAAGACGCACTCATGCGTGCGATCCACGTCGACCCGGTCGAAGGGCGCAAACGGATGCATGCTATGCATTCCCACCTGCGCTCACACGACGTCCGCGCCTGGGCGGACGCGTTTCTCGACGCTCTCGGCGCAGCATCATGACGACCACACGACCGCCCTTGCACCGCCGTGTGCACGTCAATTGCCCAAACGACCTCCATCGCTCCCACGAACAGGCCGGACATGAACCAAAACTCGGCGACAGGCAGCGTCCTCTCGCTCGACCCGGACCTCCGCGCGGCGGTGCTGCGCGTCGCCCGCGTGCCGAACCTTCTGGTGGCATGTGACTACGACGGCACTCTCGCCCCCATCGTCGCCGACCCTACGAAGGCGACCCCCAGCCCAGAATCCGTAGCGGCCGTCCGCGCGTTGTCCTCGTTGCCACAGACGACCGTCGGCGTGATCTCGGGCCGCGCGCTGCGCGACCTCGCCGCACTCTCGCGCCTGCCGGCCGAGGTGCGGCTGGTCGGCAGCCACGGCTCCGAGTTCGACGTCGGCTACATCGACGAGCTGCCGCCGGAGCGCCAGCAGCGCCGCGCGGAGCTGCACGCGGCGCTCACCGCGATCTGCCGCGACCAGCCGGGCGTGCGCCTGGAGGCCAAACCGGCCAGCGTCGCGGTGCACACCCGCGCGGCGCCGCGCGACGTCGCCGGGCGGGTCTTCGACGCGGTGCGCAGCGGTGCGGCGCTGTGGCCCGACATCGAGGTGACCACCGGCAAGGAGGTCATCGAGCTGTCGGTGGTGCCGACCGACAAGGGCCTCGCGGTCGACGCGCTGCGGATGCAGGTGTCGGCGAGCGCCATCGTGTACCTCGGCGACGACGCGACCGACGAGAAGGCGTTCGCCCACCTGCACGGCCCCGACCTGGGCATCAGGGTCGGCTCCGTCGACGGCGGCACCGAGACGCTGGCCCGCTTCAGCATCCCCGACGCCGAGGCGGCCGTGGGCGTGCTGGAGCTGCTGCTGCACACCCGGCGGCGCTGGCTCTTCGGCGAGCAGGCGGTGCCGATCGAGCGGCACTCGATGCTCTCCAACACCCACACCGTCGCACTGCTCACGCCGGCCGCCCGGGTCACCTGGCTGTGCCACCCGAAGCCGGACTCCGGCGCGGTCTTCGCCGACCTGCTCGGCGACACCGCCGCGGGGCACTTCACGGTCCAGCCGGAGAAGGGCGGGATCCCGCTGGGTCAGCGGTACCGCCCGGGCACGATGACCGTGGAGACCCGCTGGTCGGGCCTCACCGTCACCGACTGGCTCGACCACCACCGCACGGGCAACTCGCTGATGCGGGTGCTGTCGGGCAGCTCCCGGGCCCGGGTCGACTTCGTGCCCCGGCCCGACTTCGGCCAGGTGCACATCCGCCTGCAGCCGCTCGGCGACGACGGCCTGCTGGTGCTCGGCTCCAACGAGCCGATGGTGCTCTACTCCCCCGGCATCGAGTGGGAGATCAGCTCCGACGGCCACAGCGACCTGGCCCGGGCCACGGTCGACCTCGGCGCCACCGGCGGCAGCGCCATGCTGGAGCTGCGGCTGGGCACCGACTCGATCGAGCCGCCGCGGGTGCAGCTCGAGGAGCGGCAGATCGCCGCGGAGGCCGCGTGGCGGGACTGGTCCGACGCGCTGAAGCTGCCGTCGGTCGCCCGCGACCTGGTCCGGCGCAGCGCGCTGACGCTGCGCGGCCTGTGGCACAAGCCGACCGGCGCGATCCTGGCCGCGGCGACGTCGTCGCTGCCGGAGGAGGTCGGCGGGTCGCGCAACTGGGACTACCGGTACTGCTGGCTGCGCGACGCCTCGCTGACCGCCAAGGCGCTCGTCGACCTCGGCTCGACCGAGGAGGCCGAGTCGCTGCTGAAGTGGACGCTGAAGGTCGCCGACAACACCGACGGGCACCCGGAGCGGCTGCACCCGCTGTACAACCTCGACGGCACGGAGCTCGGGCCGGAGGCCGTCATCGAGGCGCTGCCCGGCTATGCGGGCTCCCGCCCGGTGCGGGTCGGCAACGCGGCCAACGGCCAGGTGCAGCTCGACGTGTTCGGCCCGGTCGCCGACCTGGTCACCACGCTCGCCGAGCTGCGCCCGCCGGAGGACGGCGACTTCGCCCTCATGGAGCAGATGGTCGAGGCCGTCGAGCGGCGCTGGCACGAGCCCGACCACGGCATCTGGGAGGCGCGCCGGCGGCCCCGGCACTACGTCTACTCGAAGGTCATGTGCTGGATGACCGTGGACCGCGGCATCCAGCTCTTCGAGCGGGTCGGCCGTCCCGTGCCGGAGTCGTGGGGGCCGCTGCGCTCCACGATCGCCGAGAACGTGCTCGACAAGGGCTGGGACGAGAAGCTCGGCGCCTACACCGTCGCGTACGGCTACGACGAGATGGACGCGTCGGTGCTGTGGATCGGCCTGTCGGGGCTGCTCGCCGACGACGACCCGCGGTTCCTCGCCACCGTCCTGGCGGTCGAGGCCGACCTGCGGGAGGGTCCCACGGTGTACCGGTACCGCTGGGACGACGGGCTGCCGGGCGTCGAGGGCGGCTTCCACCTGTGCACGACCTGGATGATCGAGGCGTACCTGCGCACCGGCCGCCGGGCGGACGCGGAGGAGCTCTTCGCCCAGTTCATCGAGTGTGCCGGCCCGACGGGCCTGCTGCCGGAGGAGTACGACCCGCTGACCGAGCGGGCCCTGGGCAACCACCCGCAGGCCTACTCGCACCTGGGCCTGATCCGCTGCGCCCTGGAGCTCGACCGCTCCTGACGTCGTGCATCTGAAAGGGGGCGCCCAGACGGGCGCCCCCTTTTCACGTCGCGAGGGCGTCGACGACCGGGCCGACGACGATCACGGCCGGCGGGCGCAGCGCCGCCTCCTTCACCGCGTCGGCGACCGTGGAGAGCCGCGCGCGCACGACCTTCTGGTCGCGGGTCGTGCCCTCCTGGATCACCGCGACCGGGGTGTCGGGCGCGCGGCCGTGCTCCTGGAGGACGGCGGCGATCGCCGGCAGGTTCTTCAGGCCCATCAGGATGCTCAGCGTGCCGCGCAGCCGCGCGAGGGCCGCCCAGTCCACCAGCGACTCGGGGTGCGCCGGCGCCAGATGGCCGGAGACGACGGTGAACTCGTGCGCCAGCCCCCGGTGGGTGATCGGGATGCCGGCCGCGGCGGGCACCGCGATGGAGCTGCTGATCCCGGGGACGACGCTCACCGGTACACCGGCCGCGACACAGGCCAGAAGCTCTTCACCGCCACGTCCGAAGACATACGGGTCGCCGCCCTTGAGCCGGACGACGAACTTGCCCTGCCGGGCACGGTCGACCAGCACCCGGTTGATCTCCTCCTGCGCGGCGGACGGGCCGTAGGGGATCTTCGAGGCGTCGAACAGCTCGACGTCGTGGCGCAGCTCGTCGAGCAGCAGGCCGGCGGCGAGCCGGTCGATGACGACCACGTCGGCGGCCGCGAGAAGCCGGCGGCCGCGGACCGTGAGCAGCTCCGGGTCGCCGGGGCCGGAGCCCACCAGCGCGACCCGCCCCGGGCCGGCCTCCGGCGGGGTGGTCGCGAGGATCGAGCCGGTCGCGAGGTGCTCGCCGATCGCGTCACGGACGGCGACGGCGCGGGCGGGGTCGCCGCCGCCGAGCACGGCGACGGTCACCGGCCCCTGGCGGGTCACCGCGGGGGTCCAGGCGGTGGCGGCGTGCCGGTCGTCGGCGCGGACGCAGAAGACCCGCCGGGCGGCGGCCAGCTCGCTGATCTCGGCGGCCGCGGCGGGGTCGCTGACCGCCACGTGGACCAGCCACGCGTCCTCGATGTCGCCCGGCTCGAAGCGCCGCGCGCGCCAGGTGACCCGGCCCGCGTCGACGTGGGCCTGCAGGGCGGGGGTGATGTGGGGGGACACCAGCACGACGTCCGCGGCGGCGTCGAGCAGTGCGGGGACGCGCCTGGTGGCCACGGCACCGCCGCCGACCACCAGGACACGCAAGCCGTCGAGCACCAGACCGAGGGGGTATGGGTTCACTTGTGGGCTACTCCAGCTGAGTCGAAAGTGGCTACCTCGTGCAACACGCGGACAGCACTGGCCACGATCGGCAGCGCCAGGACGGCGCCGGTGCCCTCGCCCAGGCGCAGGCCCAGGTCGACGAGCGGTTCCAGCTCAAGATAGCCGAGCGCCACGCCGGCTCCGGGCTCGGCCGACCGGTGCCCGGCGATCATCGCCGAGGTGCTGGCCGGGGCGAGCGCGGCGGCGGCGAGGGCCGCGGACGCGGCGATGACCCCATCGATGATCACGGGTACGCGCAGCGCCGCGGCCCGCAGGATGTAGCCGACGAGGGCGGCGTGCTCCAGGCCGCCGACCGCGGCGAGGATGTCGACCGGGTCCTCGGCGTGCAGCGCGACGACCGCGGACGTGACGACCGCCACCTTCCGGGCGTGGGTCTCGCTGTCGATGCCGGTGCCCAGCCCGGTCACCGACGCGGGGTCGGCGTGCGTGAACGCCGCGATCAGCGCCGCCGACGGGGTGGTGTTGGCGATGCCCATGTCGCCGGTCAGCAGCACCTTCGCGCCGCCGTCGACGAGCTGCTGGGCGATGTCGATGCCGACCTCGATCGCCTGGAGCGCCTCCTCGCGGGTCATCGCCGGCCCGGCGCTCAGGTCCCGGGTGCCGGGGCGGACCTTGCGCAGCTCCAGGCCGTCGGCGGGGTCGAGGGTCGCCTTCACGCCGACGTCGACGACGGTCACGCTCGCGCCGCACTGCCGGGCGAACGCGTTGACGACCGCGCCACCGGCCAGGAAGTTGGCGACCATCTGCGCGGTGACCTCCTGCGGCCACGGCGTCACCCCCTGCGCGTGCACGCCGTGGTCGCCGGCGAAGATCGCCAGCGCGGCGGGCTGCGGGATGGGGGGCGGGCAGGCGCCGGCGAGGCCCGCCATGCGCACCGCCAGCATCTCCAGCGCGCCGAGGGACCCCGGCGGCTTGGTCAGCCTGGCCTGCAGCGCCCTGGCCGCCGCGATCGCCTCGTCGTCGAGCGGCCGGATCGCCGCGAGTGTCCCAGAAAATGTCTCAGTGAGCACGTCACCCTCCCAGTACGTTGGACAACACCGCGACGAACGCGTCACTCGTGGCAGTGTCCCGCACCGCAATACGTAACCAGTCCGGGCCCAGTCCCGGGAACGTTTCGCCACGTCGCACCGCGAACCCGTGCCCGCGCAGGGCGTGCCGGACCCGCCCGCCATCGACGACCCTGACCAGGACGAACGAGCTGCGCGGTACACCGGCGATCTCCACACCGGCGGCTCGCAGCGCGGCGACGAGGTGGTCGCGGTCCGCCGTGAGCCGCTCGGCGATGGCCCGCTCGGTCTGGACCGCGAGGGGCGACGCGCAGGCGGTGGCGGCGGCGAGGGCGGGGGTGGAGACGCTCCACAGCGGCGCGTGCCGGTCGAGCTCGGCGATCAGGTCGCGGGGGCCGAGGACGTAGCCGATGCGCAGGCCGGCGAGGCCCCAGGTCTTGGTCAGGCTGCGGATGACGACGACGTCGCGGTTGCCGCTGAGCGACTCGGGCTCGCCCGGGACGGTGTCGGCGAACGCCTCGTCAACGACGACCGTCCGGCCGGGCCGGACCCACCCCGCGATTTGTCCGGATTTATGCAGACATGAGGTTGGATTGGTGGGGTTGCCGACTATGACGAGGTCGGCCGATTCCGGCGGATTTTTCAGTGCAAATCCGTCGTCGGCCGACAGCAGCAGCCGGTCCACGGCGTGCCCCACGGTCAGCAGCGCGCTCTCCGGCTCGGTGAACTGCGGATGCACCACCACCGCGTGCCGGGGGCGCAGCACCTGAGCGAGCAGCGTGAACGCCTGCGCCGCGCCGGCCGTCAGCAGCACCTCGTCCACCGGCCGGCCGTGCCGCGCCGCGATCGCCGCGGTCGCCTCCGTCCGGTCCGGGTACCGCGCGAGGTGCGCCAGGGACGCCGCGACCGGCTCCGTGAGCCACGACGGGGGCGTCTCCTGTCGCACGTTGACCGCCAGGTCGACCAGACCGGGCGCGACCTCGGCATCGCCGTGGAACCGCAGCATCAGGCGATCGTCGCGTACGGCACGGCGAATTGTCCTAGCTTGGAGGTGTGATCGCGCGCACGCTGCGAGTGGCCGGCGGATTCCTGGCCCTCGTCCGGACCGGCCTCATCGTAGGGCTCGCGATCGCCGCCCTGGTCTATCCCATGGTCGCGCTCACCGGCGTGGGCGTGAAGCGCGGCACCGACGCCCTGTCGATGCCGGTCGGCGCGCTGCGGTCCTCCCTGCCGGCGCAGACCAGCCACGTCTACGCCGCCGACGGCACGACCCTCCTCGCCCAGTTCTACGAGGAGTACCGCACGTACACCACCATCGACACGATCTCGCCCACGATGCAACGGGCGATCGTCGCCGCCGAGGACGCCCGCTTCTGGGAGCACCACGGCGTCGACTTCAAGGGTGTCGCGCGGGCGTTCGTCGCGAACCAGAAGGCGGGCTCGGTGTCGCAGGGCGCGTCGACGCTCACCATGCAGTACGTGCGCAACGTGCTGCGCGACAGCGCCGACACCCCCGCCGAGGTGTCGGAGGCGACCGAGCAGACCGGCGCCCGGAAGCTGCGCGAGATGAAGCTCGCCATCGAGCTCGAGAAGCACATGAGCAAGACCGAGATCCTGGAGCGCTACCTCAACGTCGCCTACTTCGGTCACCGCGCCTACGGCGTCCTCGCCGCCGCCGAGGTGTACTTCTCGAAACGCCCCGCCGACCTCACCGTCCCCGAGGCGGCGCTGCTGGCGGGCCTGGTGCAGGCGCCGTCCTCGTACGACCCGGCGGCCACCGACGCGGCGGCCGCCACCGCCCGGCGCGACTACGTCATCGACCGGATGGCCGAGCTCGGGTACCTCAACGCCACCGACGCCGCCGCCGCGCGCGCCACCCCGATCGCGCTGAAGCTCAGCGAACCGCCGAACGACTGCCTGGAGACCCGGGCCGGCTGGGGCTTCTTCTGCGCGATGTTCCGGTCCTGGTGGGCCGCGCAGCCCGGGCTCGGCGCCAACCCGCAGGAGCGCCTCGACCGGCTGCGGCGCGGCGGGTACACCGTGACGACCTCCCTCGACCCGCGGGTCCAGGACATCGCGCAGGCGCAGGTGCTGAAGCGGGAGAAGACGCGCAGCGCCTACGCTCTCGGGCAGGTCGCGGTCGAACCCGGCACCGGGCTCGTGCGGGCGATGGCGGTGAACCGCACGTACTCCCTCGACCGCGCCAGCAACGGCCCGCACTCCGACCCGCGCCAGCGCAAACGCCTCCGCGGCAACTACCCGAACACCGTCAACCCGCTGCTCGGCGGCGGCGACATGGCCGGCTACCAGGCCGGGTCGACGTTCAAGATGTTCACGATGCTCGCCGCCCTCGAACAGGGCATGCCGCTGGACACCGCGATCAACTCGCCGAAGACGTTCGTCTCCAAGTACAAGACGGGCCGCGACAGCCCGGCGCACTGCGGCGTCGACAGCTGGTGCCCCTCCAACGCCTCGGCCTCCATGACCGGCCGGCACACCATGTGGTCGGGCTTCGGCAGGTCCGTCAACACGTTCTTCGTGCAGCTGGAGCAGCGCGTCGGCGCCGAGGCCGCGGTCCGCATGGCCGAGCGCCTCGGGTTGCACTGGCGCACCGGCATCGACAAGCTGCAGGCCTCCCCCGCGAAGGCGAAGACCTGGGGCGCCTTCACCCTGGGCGTCGCCGACACCACCCCGCTGGAGATGGCCGGCGCGTTCGCCACGGTCGCCGCCGACGGCACCCACTGCGAGCCGATCCCCGTCGTGTCCATCCGGCAGCAGGACGGCTCCGAGGCCCTGGATGCGCAAGGTGTACCGGTGGCCCGCCCCCGCTGCGCCCAGGTGATCTCGCCGGACGTCGCCCGCGGCGCGATCGACGCGGCCCGCTGCGTCACGGGGTACAAGGCGGCGACCGGCGACTGCGGCGGCGCGGGCACGGCGGCGCGCGTCTACTCGACGGTCCAACGGCCCGTCGCGGGCAAGTCAGGCACGACGGACGACAACCGGGCCGCGTGGTTCGTCGGCATGACGCCGGGGCTGACGATCGCCGGGTTCATCGCCGACCCCGACAACCCGCTGCACCGGGTCGGCTCCGCGAACGCCGGCAAGCCCCGCGAAACGGTCGCCGAGACGCTGCGCGACGCGCTCGCCGGCACCGCCGTGCGCCAGTTCACGCCGCCCAGCAATCTCGTCGCCCACGGCACGAACGCCAAGCCCCGCATGCTCAAGAACCGCCGCTGACGCCCGCTGCTGGCCTTTTTGTTTTGCTGGCCTTTGTTTTCTGGCCTTTGTTTTCAGGCACCGCCGCTGATGTCGGCCGGGACCAGTGACCAGCTCTCGAGGTCCACCCGGCCGGTGTGCAGCGACCCAGCGTTGCGCATGAGCCCCTCGTACGTGAAGCCGGCCTTCTCCGCGACCCGCCGCGACGCGACGTTGCCGGGGGCGACCCGCAGCTCGATGCGCTGGAACCGGTGCTCCAGCAGCAGCGACAGCGCCAGTACGTCGACCGCCTCGGGCGCGACGCCGTAGCCGCGGGCGTCGGCGGCCACCGCGTACGCGATCTCCGTCGACCTGGTCAGCCAGTCCGTGTTCTTCGTCCACAGGCAGCCGACGAGCCGCTCGTCCTCACGCCGCACGATCCCGTAGTGGTCGCCGGCGCCGCTGTCCCGGCGCTCGACGGCCAGCTCCGTGCACCAGGCGTAGCCGTCGAACTCGCTGTTGTCGTCCTGCGCGATCGGCAGCCACCGCCGGACGAGCTTGTCGGCGAAGATCTCACCGACCCGCTTGTCGTCGTCGGCGCACAGCGGGCGCACCGTGAGCCTGGGCGTCTGGACCGACAGCAACGGGAAGCGGCGCAGCGCCACCGACCAGGTCGACACTAGGCGGCCTCCGTCGCACCGCCGGCGGGCGGACCCGACGTCGGCGGCCCGTCCCCCTCGCCCACCTCGGTCGCCGGCCGCTGCACCACGGCCTGCGGCGTGGCCGGCGGCGCTTGCGTCGTGGCCGGGGGTGCGGAGACCGGGTCGCTCTCCTGGACCGGCAGCTGCAGGTACGCCGTCGGCGCCTCCTCCAGGCGCTCGGCGGCGGGGATCGCCGTCATCCCGCCGGGCGCCGCCGACACGGGCGCGGCGACGGTCGGCATCGGGGCGGGCGAGACCGGCACGGCCGCCGACGTCGCCGGATCGGCCGGCCACTGGTGGCCGCTCCCGGCGCTCGACGGCGGGGTCGACACCGGCCCGGACGCGCCGACGGATCCGGCGGCCTCGGCGGCGCCGGCCTGGCCGGCCGCGATCACGGCGTCGACCGCGACGGCACCCGCGCCGGCCACGCCGGGCCCGGACACAGGGCTGGACGCGGCGACGGATCCGGCGGCCTCGGCGGCGTCGCCGGGGGCCGTGCCTGCGGGTGGGGTCGAGACGGACATGGGCGGAGCGGAGACAGTCGTCGGCACAACCCCAGACGATGGCAGCCCGGAGGCCGTCGCGGGCGCGTTCGCGGAGGAAGACACCCCAACGCTCGCCTCAGCAGCCGCGGTGTCCGCTCCGGCGCCGCCCGCCACCGCAGTTTCGGCTCCGGCGGTCTGGCTCGCGGACGCCAGGGCGACCGCCACCCGGCTGGTGGGGCCGAACGGGCTCGACGCGATGCCGTCCTGGTCTTCGTGCTGCTCGTCCTGAGCGCTGCCGGCCGCGGCCGGCGGCTGGGGCCGCTGGGGCTCCTGGGTCGCGATGGCCGCGATCGGCGACTGGGGCCGCCGGGGCTCCTGGGTCGCGATGGCCGCGGTCGGCGGCTCCTCGGCGTCCGCCACCGGGAGCGCGCCCGGGCCGACCACCGGAGCGGGCGGCGAGTACGTCGTCGGCGGGGCGGTGTACCCGGCGGGTGCCGAGACCGGGCCGGGGACCGACACGGGGCTGGCGGCCGGGGGCGTTCCCAGCCCGGACGTGCCCAGGCCGGACGGGGCGAAGCCGGCCGGTGCGGAGACGGGGCTCGCGCCGGGCGGGGCCGGGGTGCGCGCCGGGTCGGGCTTGGTCAGGCCGATCCGGGCGTCGCCGGTGTCCGCCGCTGCCGGCACGGCGGCGGTGCCGCTCACCGGGGCGGCCGGGAACTGCAGGGTCGTGCCGCCCGACGGGGCTTGCGCCGCCGGTGCCACGGACGGACGGCCATACGGATGGGTGCTCGGTGTCGTCCACTGCCCGTGCACCGGCGTGGCGGCGGCGCCGGCCGAGGCCACGAAGCGGGACGCGATGGACGGCGTGCCGGCCCAGTGCAGGCCGAGGTACGACGCGTGGACGCCGCGGTGCACGAAGCCCTCCGCGGGGCCGCCGGCCCAGGTCCAGGCGGCCTGCAGGCCGGCCCGGGGGCTGATCGTGGTCCGGTGCATCTTGTGCCCGACGACCTGGGCACCCACCGGGAGCAGCACCGACGAGCTGCGGGCGGTCGCTTCCCGGTACCCCAGGACGACCAGGTCGGTCTCGCGGGCCGAGGCGTCGACGACGCCGCACATGGGCCGGCCGTTGAAGTCGCGGCAGAGCCACACCAGGCCGGTGCCCTCCGCGGCGATCGGCTTGCCGGCGGCGGCGTGCGCGGCGACGGCGGCGCGGAGGCGGGTGTTGAAGCCGAGCTCCTCCGCGTACGACTCGGGGAGCGCGCCGCCCACGACGAGACCGTCCACGCCGGCGGGGAGCGCCTCGTCGCGCAGCGGGTCGAACGGCACGACCTCGGCACCGGCGGCGGTGAGCAGCTCGGCGGTCTCCGGGTAGGCGAACGCGACCCCGATGACCGGGCGGCGGCCGATGCGCGTGACGGCCGGCTCGGCGACCCGCGCGGCGGCGACCTCCTCGGCGGCGTTCCACGGGTCGGTGGTGAGCCGGGGCGCGGAGCGGGCCAGGGCCATCACCCGGTCGATGTCGACGGCGCCCGCGATCACCTCGCCGAGGCGCCGCACCGCGCGGACCGCGTCGAGGTTGTGGTGGACAACGGGCGCGACCCCGTGGTGCCGCGACGGCAGCGGCGCGCCGGCGTCGCCGATGTCGGTGAGCGCGTGGCGGCGCAGTGCGCCGAGCACCGGCACCCCGATGTCGTCGAGCGCCTCGCGCAGCAGCTGCTCGTGTCGCGACGAGGCGACCCGGTTGAGGATGACGCCGCCGAGCCACAGGAGCTCGTCGTACGCCCGGAAGCCATGCACCAGAGCGGCGACCGACTGCCCCATGGCGCCGACGTCCACGACCAGGACCACGGGCGCCCGCAACAGGCCGGAGATCTGCGCCGTGGACTCGCTGTCGGTGCGGCCCGCGAGCCCGTCGAACAGCCCCATCGTGCCCTCGACGACCGCGATGTCCAGCGACTGGGCCCCGTGCGCGAACAGCGGCCCCACCCGCTTCGCCCCGATCATCCGCGGATCGAGATTCCGCCCGGGCCGCCCCGCGGCCAGCCCGAGATACGCGGCGTCGACGTGGTCCGGACCGATCTTGAACCCGGCGGCCCGGTAACCCCGGGCCGACAGCGCGGACAGCAGGCCTACGGAAACGGCAGTCTTGCCGTGACCGGAGGATGGCGCGCTGATCACCAGCCTCGGGATCGTGCTCATGATGCTCCTCTGGCGCTGGGGCAAACGTGTGTCCCGGACGATACCGGGTGGGCGCCACAGCAACTGTCCGGAACGCACCGGATACCGTTCTTGCTTGTGTACCGGTTTCTCGCGTCGCCCCGGTGGCTCGGCTACGCCGCGCTGACCGTCGCCGCCGCGACGGTCATGGTGCTTCTGGGCCTCTGGCAGCTCGACCGCTATCACCAGCGCGCGTCGATCAACGCCCGCATCACGGCGGGCACGTCGGCCACCCCGGTCCCGCTCACCGACGCCGTCCCCCGCCCCGCCGGCACCCCCGGCACCACCGGCCCCGCCCCCCACGCCGACACGGAGTGGCTCCGCGTCCGGGTCACCGGCCAGTTCGACCCGTCCCGCGAGATCCTCGTCCGCGGCCGCACCGTCGAGGGCCGGGTGGGCTTCGAGGTACTCACCCCGCTGGTCCTGTCCGACGGCACCGCCGTGCTCGTCGACCGCGGCTGGGTGCCCCCCGCCGAGTCAGGCGCCCTCGCCATGCCGTCGGTCCCTCCCGCCCCGCCCGGCGAGCAGACCATCCTCGGCCGCCTCCGCCCGTCGGAGAGCCGCGGCGGCCCGCCAAAGGAGGTCAACGGCCGCCTGGAGATCCGCCGCATCACCCCGTCGGCCCTCGCCCCGTCGATGCCGTACCCGGTGTACAACGCCTACATCAGCACCGACCAGCCCGCCCCCGGCCTGACCGCGGTAGCCCCCGAGAAGCAGAACGCCCTGCAGAACGCCGGCTACGTCCTGCAGTGGTGGCTCCTGGCCATCCTCACGCTGTTCGGTTTCGCCTACCTCGCCCGCAAGGAAGCCCGAGGCCCCGAACCCGAAGACCTCCTCGACGACCTCGCGGACTCCCCCGCATAACCCCCACACGCGCCACAAGCCATTGATCCCGCGCGGTTCCGGTATCCAGGACTACCAGAACAGTTCGGGATCACGAGCAGCCGACCTGTCGCCCCGCTCGAGTCCAGAAGCCGACAGGGGCGTCTGTGAGCGGCAGAGAAATCCGCTGCAGTCGACGCTGTGCACAGGCGTCCGCTCAACACGACTCCGCTAATAAGGACAGCGACCGCATCTCAACCGATACACGGACACTTCACCACAAACCGGCCTGCCCACGAAGACCGGCACCACAATCCGACGGGCCCGGAGGCCGGCGCCACAACCGGCCTGCCCACGGAGGCCACCGCAACCGAACCCACCCGGCGGGGGCCGGAAGGCCCCACTCGCACCTGGGCGAGCAACACACCCACCAACCGGGCACCCACAGCCCACCCTGGCTCACTCTCGGGCAACCCGTCACGGAGCCCAAGGCCCGCTCGTCACGACCCGCCCCACCCACAGAGACCGGCCCACAACCGACCCACGGACGGAGATAGGCACCACAATCGACCTGCCCGCGAAGGCCGGCGACACAACCCGTCCGCGAAGGCAGAACACCGCCCGCGGAGACCGGCGGCACAACGGTCCACCCGCGCGAACGGCACCGACGTCACGACCCCAACCCGATCCCGGAGCCCAGCGATCAGCCCGCCCGCGGAGGCGGGACACCGCCGTGGAGGCTGGCGGCGCAACGGTCTACTGGCAGAGGCCGACACAACAACCGGGCTGCCCGCGACGGCCCGACCACACAACGGTCCACCGGCGCGAATGACAGCAACGTCACGACCCCAGCCTGACCCCGGAGCCCGGCGACCAGCCCGCCCGTGGAGGCAGGACACCGCACGCGGAGGCCGGCGGCACAAACACTCCACCGACAGAGGCCAGCGCCACTGCCGGGCTGCCCGCGTCGGCGACAGCACAGCGGCCCACCCGCGCGAACGGCACCAACGTCACGACCCAGCCCGACCCCGGAGCCCCGCGACCAGCCCGCCCGCGGAGGCAGGACGCCGCCTGCGGAGGCAGGACGCACGCCGTGGGGCAAGGGCGCACGAGCCAGGACGCCCGGCTGCGAGGTGGGTGGGTGGCGAGGTCAGTGGGGGTGGGGATCGGGTCAGGAGTCGGTGGGGTGGGTGGAGGTGTGGATGGCGCGGACGGCGGCGATGGTGTCGGCGTCTTCGGGGCGTTTGTCCTCGCGGTAGCGCAGGACGCGGGCGAAGCGCAGGGCCACGCCGCCGGGGTAGCGGGGAGATTTCTGGACGCCGTCGAAGGCGATCTCCACGACCAGCTCGGGGCGGACCTTGACGACCCAGTCGGACTCTTCGACGGCGAGGGACTTCAGGCGGTCGGTCTGCCAGCGGAGCATCTCGTCGGTCATGCCCTTGAAGGTCTTGCCGAGCATGACGAAGCCGCCGGTGTCGGGGTCGCGGGCGCCGAGGTGGAGGTTGGACAGCAGGCCCTTGCGGCGGCCGTGGCCCCACTCGACGGCGAGGACGACCAGGTCGAGGGTGTGGCGGGGCTTGACCTTGACCCAGGCGGAGCCGCGCCGGCCGACGTCATAGGGGGCGGCGGCGGACTTGATGACGAGGCCCTCGTGGCCGGCGGCGACGGCGGCGGCGAAGACGCGCTCGGCGTCGTCGGGTGAGGTGAGCATGGTGCGCTCGACGCGCAGGCCGGCGGGGACGGCGCGCTCCAGGGCCGCCCAGCGCACGGAGGCCGGCTCGTCGAGCAGGTCGGCGCCGTCCAGGTGCAGGATGTCGAAGAAGAACGGCTGGAGCACGGCGGTGCCGTCGCGGCGGGCGGCGCGGCTGGAGGTCTCCTGGAAGGGGACGGCGCGGCCGGTGTCGTCGACGCCGACGGCCTCGCCGTCGAGGACGATCGAGGTGACGTCGAGGGCGCGGACGGCCTCGACGACCACGGGGACGCGGGCGGTGAGGTCGTCGAGGCTGCGGCTGAAGACCGAGATCTGGTCGCCGTCGCGGTGGACCTGGATGCGGACGCCGTCGATCTTCGTGTCGGCGGCGGCGGGGACGCCCGTGTCGGCGAGGGCGTCGGTGGGGGTGGCGGCGCTCTGGGCGAGCATCGGGGAGAGCGGGCGGCCGACGGTGAGCGCATAGCCGGCGAGGGCGTCGGTGCCGCCGGTGAGGGCGTCGACGGCCACGAGCTTCAGGTCGCCGGCGAGCAGCAGGGCGCGGCGGACCTGGGCGATGGGGACGCCGGAGGCGCGGGCGACGGCGTCGACGAGGAGGCCGGCCTGGGCGCCCTGCCGCAGCTCGCCGCTGAGCAGGCCGATCAGGAAGCGGCGCTCGGGCTCGGTGGCGGCGCCGAAGAGCTCGGCGACGGCCTGCCGCCGGGCCGCCTGCGAGCCCTTGCCGGACAGCCGCGACATGGCGGCGAAGGCCTCGTCGACGTCGGTGACGGACAGGGAGGCGGTGTCGGCGGGCGGTGGCAGCTCCCGCAGCGACGCATAGCCGACGCCGGTCTGGCGCTGGCGCAGCTCACCGGACAGGTAGGAGGCGCCCGGCGAGAGCTCGGAAGGCTCCAGCTTCCGCAGCGCGTCGGCGAGTAGGTCGATCTTGGCGTTGCGCCCCGGGGTCCGCGCGACGTCGGCGGAGACGGAGGCCAGCTCGACGAATCTCATACCCCGGATTCTCACCCAGGGGTACGACAAGAACACCTCAGGCGGCGTACGCCAGCCGCACCGCGCCCAGAACCCAGCCCATCCGGCTGACGGCGGTGTCGGGGTGCTCCCCGAACTCGTGCGCGACCAGTGCGGCGCAGCCACGCGGCCCGTGCCGCCGGACGCTGCGCATCACCGCGGTGCGGATGTGCTCGGGGCTCATCTGATCGGAGGACTGCACGTCGGAGACGAACAGCGCTTCGGCCCGGACGTGTTCCAGAAGCTGCGGCGTCATCTTGTACCCCCTTCGGCTCCTCCAATCACACGCTCCCGCAGGTGTACCGCCGTGTCCGCCGGGTTGCGGACAGGGTGACACCGTCAAAACGACAGTTGCGCCGCCGGCACGGGCCGGGAGTACAGGTAGCCCTGCGCGTACTGGCAGCCCAGCGCCTTCAACGCCTGGGCCTGCGCGGCGGTCTCGACCCCCTCGGCGACCGTGTGCAGCGACAACCCCTCCGCCAGCTGCAGGATCACCTTCATCAGGGTCGAGTCGACACCCGAGGCCGTGAAGGTCCGGTCGATCTTGAGGATGTCGACCGGGAGGTGCACGAGGTACGCCAGCGACGAATACCCGGTGCCGAAGTCGTCGACGGCGATCCGCACGCCCCGCTCCCGCAGCAATCCGAGCCGCGCCGTGCGCTCCGCGTCGTCGACGAGCACCGACTCGGTGAGCTCCAGGACCAGCGCGGCCGGCGGCAGCCCGGTCTCGTCGAGCACCGCGAGGACCCGCTCGGCGAAGTCCTCCTCGCGCAGCTGGTGCCCGGACACGTTGACGGTCACGGCGACCCCGTCGCGCTCGAACCACGCCCGCGCGTCGGTGCACGCCTGCCGCAGCACCCACCAGCCCAGCGGCACGATCATCCCGATGGCCTCGGCGACCGGGATGAAGGTCAGCGGCGGCACCCCGCCGGGCGGCCAGCGCAGCAGCGCCTCGACCGCGGTGACCCGCTCGTCGAGCAGGCGGACGACCGGCTGGTAGTGCAGCTCGAACTCGCCCGCGGCAAGGGCCCGGCGCAGCCCCGAGGCCAGCTCGCGGTGGCGGGCCGCGGCGGTGCGCAGGTCGGGCTCGAAGCGGACGACCCGGTCCTTGCCGGCCGTCTTCGCCGCGTCCAGGGCCAGGTCGGCGTCGCGCAGCACGTCGGCGGAGCTGCGCTGGTCGCCGACCGCGACGAGCCCGGCGCTGCCGGTGAGGTGCACCTGGCGGCCGGCCACCGGGTACGCCGGCCGCAGCTGCGCGAACGCCGCCTCGAACGCGTCCGAAGCGCCGCGCCAGACGACCGCGAACTCGTCGTCGCCGAGGCGGGCCAGGACGTCGGCGTCGGGCAGCGCCGCCCGCAGCCGGTGCGACACCTGCTTGAGCAGCTCGTCGCCGGCCTCGTGGCCGAGCGTGTCGTTGACGTCCTTGAAGCCGTCGAGGTCGAGGAGCGCGACCGTGAAACCCGGCGGCGACGCCCCGGTGAGCACCCTGTCGAGCCGTTCGGTGAGCTGCCGCCGGTTGGCCAGCCCGGTCACCGGGTCACGGGTGGCGCGCTGCCGCAGCTCCCGCTCCAGCCCCTTGCTGCGCGCCGACGAGCTGGCGAGCGACTGCCTGAGCCGATCGGACCGCTGCCGCACCAGCAGCACCGCCGCGCCGGCCGCGGCGAGCGCCACGAGCATGGCGAGGCCGGACAGCGCTTGCTGGAGCATCGCCGGTACAGCCAGCGAAAACGCGACGAGGAACACTCCGGCGACGGCGAGCAGGGCGGCGGGCCGGCCCACCATCGGGGCGGGTCGCGGATGAGGGCTCGGCTTGCGTCGCACGCTCCGATGCTATCTATCACAAATCCGATTTTTCGCTACCTAACGGACAACACGCGCGCAAGCAAAAGGCGGGCCTCCCCGTGGGGAAGCCCGCCTTCGCGGGTCGGCGTGTCAGCCGCGCCAGTCGAAGCCCGCCTCGACCACGATCTTGTCGGCGGTGGCGGCGATCCGGTCGGCGAACTTGTTGGTGTGGTGCCCGCAGAAGGCCAGGTCGCCGGCGGCGCCGAAGGTCACACGAGCCTTGGCGGCGGCACCGCAGCTGTCGCAGCGCTCCCCCGTCAGCTCGGGGACGACGTGAACGGCCGGGCGCGAGATCAGCATCGGGGTCATCTCAGTCTCCTCGAGTCGAAGCGGTCAGCTGCTGCTTGAAATGTGGCTTTTCTGAGTGTTGAGCCTTACCTACCTAACAGTACGTTCGCCTGAATTAAGCGACTAGTTCGTAAGCGTTGGCTTTTGGTCACAGGCAGGTTGCCGACTCCGTCCGTTCGTCTGATGCATCACGGGTGAACGTCACATACCCGCCCGGCAACTTCCCGACACCACCTGGCATTTCCGCACCGTGCACGTCTGCCAGGTCCACTGTGGACAGCTCGCACAAGGACCGGGCACCCGAACGGCAACGCACGGCGAACCAGGGGTGTACCCCGAGGTGCCGAATCTTGTGGAGGTCCGGATGACACCGGCCGGACGGCAACACCGATCCACAGGATTCGCATCCACGGAAGGGCCTACATACATGATTCGCCGCCACACCCGCGCATTGATGCCGCTCGCCGCGCTCACCATTGGTGCCACCGCCGGCGCCGTGTCCCTCACCGGCATGGCCGGCGCGGAGACCACGGGCACCGCCGGCGCCGCGACCACGGGCGTCGTCCGCACCGGAGCGGGTGAGGACGGCTACAGCTCCAGCAGCCGCCCGTCGTTCAACTTCGGCGCCTCGGACACCCTCGTCGCCGGCCGCTCCGGCGCCGACACGATGGTCACGTACCTGAAGTTCACGGTCGCGAACCCCGGCCCCGGCGCGACCGTCAAGAACGCCCAGGTCGTGCTGACCCGGGAGAGCAAGGCGCTGCCGAACACCCTGTCGCTGAGCCGGGTCGCCGACACGACCTGGACCGAGAAGTCCCTGACGGCGAAGAACGACCCGGCGATCGGCGCGGTCGTCAGCAACGCCAAGCCGAAGAGCGATGCGGCCACCGTCACCTTCGACGTCAGCGCGGTCGTCAAGGGCGCCGGGACGTACACGTTCGCGGTGACCTCCCGGGTCGCCAACACCCCGGCCCGCTTCAGGTCCTCCGAGGCGGCCACCGGCAAGCCCAGCCTGAACCTCACCGTCGCCCGGCCGGCCGCCACCAAGCCGCCGGTGGAGGCCACCCCCACGCCGACCAAGCCGGCTCCCACCCCGAGCAAGCCGGCCCCCACCCCGAGCAAGCCCGTGGCCACGCCGACGACGCCCGCCCCGACGACGCCGGCACCGACCACGCCGGCCGGTGGCTGCGCCGTCGACGCGAAGCTCGTCCCGTCCTGCGGCGTGCTGTGGGGCGCGGCCGCCGGCGGCTTCTCCGACGTGCCGCGCGACGAGGCGCTGAAGACCTTCGAGCAGAAGAGCGGCCGGACGTCGACGATCTATCACACGTACCACAAGGGCGACGAGCTCTTCCCCACCAAGAACGAGATCGCGATGACCAGCGACCCGGCCAACCCGCGGACGCTGATGCTGAACTGGAAGGTCGGCTACGGCACGAAGTGGGCCAACGTCGCCAACGGTGACCAGGACGCCCGCATCGACCGCCTCTCGACCTACATCAAGACCAACTACGGCACGAAGAAGTTCTTCATGGTCCTGCACCACGAGCCGGAGAACGACGTCGTCGCCACCGCGGGCTCGGGCATGACCGCCAAGGACTACGCCGCGATGTTCCGCCACACCGTCCTGCGCATGAAGGCCAACGGGGTCACCAACGCCGTCTTCGTCGTCGCCTACATGAACTACGAGAAGTGGAACAACACGTCCTGGTGGGGCGACCTCTACCCCGGCGACGACGTCGTGGACTGGGTCGGCGTCGACACCTACAACAACGCGCAGCCCGGCGGCTTCCACACCGGTGACTTCAACTACATGATGAACCGCACCAACGCCCCGGCGAAGTTCCCCGGCTGGTACACCTGGGCCACCACCAAGCACCCCGGCAAGCCCATCATGGTCGCCGAGTGGGGCGTCTACGACTCGTCGACGGTCGTCGACGGCAAGAACAAGGCGAACGTGTTCGCCACCGTCCTGCCGCAGCTGGCGAAGATGCCGCAGATCAAGGGCCTGGTTTACTTCGAGACCGCCAAGGACCAGAACGGTCACGACATCCGCATGGACGACACCCCGGAGGCCCTCGCGGCGTTCCAGAAGATCGCCGCCGACCCGCGTTTCAACGTCAAGATCTGACCCCGTCTCCGAAGAAAAGGGCCGCCCGTCCCGGGCGGCCCTTTTTCGGTGTCCACCGGTCGCCGACCAGCGGCCCGAGCCGGGGGACGGGGCAACTGCGCTGCTACCCGGCGGGTCCCGGGAGCACCACCGACGGCCCGCAATCTTGTTTCTGCAAGGCAATGACAGCAAATGTGAAAGCAAGGGATGTAGACATATGATGAACCGCCGCGTCCTCACTGTTCTGGCCATGACCGCCGCCGCTGCCGGCTCCTTCTCCTTCGCATCCGCCGCCGCGGCCGCCCCCGCCGAGGGCATCGTCCGCGGTGCCGGCGAGGCCGGGGCGCTCAAGGACCGCTACATCGTGGTCCTGAAGGACGGCTCGACGACGTCCTCCGACGCCCTCGCGGGCAAGGTCGGCGGCTCGGTGAGCACGCGGTTCGACAGCACCGTCAAGGGCTTCTCCGGCAAGATGAGCGCGACCTCCGCGCGCCGCCTCGCCGCCGACCCGGCCGTCAAGTACGTCGAGCAGGACCGCATCGTGCAGGTCGAGGCCACCCAGTCCGGCGCGACGTGGGGCCTGGACCGCATCGACCAGGCGGCCCTGCCGCTGAACGGCAGCTACACCTACGGGCCGGCCAGCAACGTCACCGCGTACATCATCGACACCGGCATCCGGCTCACCCACAGCGAGTTCGGCGGCCGCGCCAAGTCCGGCTACGACTTCGTCGACAAGGACTCGGACGCGACGGACTGCCAGGGCCACGGCACGCACGTCGCCGGCACCGTCGGCGGCGCCACCTACGGCGTCGCGAAGGACGTCAAGCTCGTCGGCGTCCGGGTGCTGGACTGCCAGGGCAGCGGCTCCTACTCGCAGATCATCGCCGGCGTCGACTGGGTGACGAAGAACGCCGTCAAGCCCGCCGTCGCCAACATGAGCCTCGGCGGCTCGGCCGGCTCCACGCTCGACGACGCGGTGAAGAAGTCGATCGCGTCGGGCGTCACGTACGTCGTCGCCGGCGGCAACGACTCCGCCAACGCCTGCACGAAGTCCCCGGCCCGCCTGCCCGAGGCGATCACCGTCGGCGCCACCGACAGCAAGGACGCCCGCGCCAGCTTCTCCAACTTCGGCAGCTGCCTGGACCTGTTCGCGCCCGGCGTGAGCATCCTGTCCAGCGCCAACAGCGGCAACACCGGCACGACCAAGATGAGCGGCACCTCGATGGCCAGCCCGCACGTCGCCGGCGCGGCCGCCCTCTACCTGGCCGGTCACCCGACCGCCACCCCGGCGCAGGTCCGCGACGCGATCGTCAACGGCGCCGTCAGCGGCAAGGTCACGGGCGCCGGCTCCGGCTCGCCCAACAAGCTGCTCAACACCACCGCGCTGATCTCCACGACCGCGCCGACCAACCCGCCGACCACCACCCCGACCACGCCGACCACCCCGACCACCCCGACCACCTGCGCCGCGGCCTCCAACAACGCCGACTACTTCATCGCCGACCGGGCCACCGTCAACAGCAAGGTCACCATCGCCGGCTGCGCCGGGACCGCCTCCAAGACCTCGACCGTCAAGGTGGCCGTGAAGCACACCGACCGTGGCGACCTGCGTGTCGACCTGATCGCCCCGGACGGCACCGCGTACAAGCTGAAGTCCTCGATCTCCGGTGACGACGTGGCCAACCTGACCGCGACCTACACCGTGAACCTCTCCACGGAGACCCGCAACGGCGTGTGGACCCTCCGCGTGCAGGACGTCTTCGCCGGCGACACCGGCACGCTGGACACCTGGACCCTGACCATCTGATTGCTCACCTCCCCCTGGTGACCGATGGCCCCCGCGCGATGGCGCGGGGGCCATCGGCGTTGTCAACCGTTGCAGAAACCGCGAATCGGTCTCAACTAGGTCTAACCCGTCGGTACGGTGTTTGGGCATCCGAGACTAGGGGGTCGCCATGAGCACAGCGAGAGAGTCCATTGAGGTGGCCGTCCCGGCCGGGGTCGCGTACGAGCAGCTCACCCACTTCGAGAACTATCCGCAGTTCATGTCCGGGGTGATGAGCATGGCGCCGATCGACGCCTCGACGGCCCACATGGTGCTGGACATCGGCGGCAACCGCGCGGAGTTCGACGCCCGGATCACCGAGACGCGCCCCGGCGAGTTCCTGTGCTGGGAGGCCCTCGACGGCCCGCAGGTCAGCGAGGCGCTGCGGCTCGAGCCGATGGCCGACGGCATGACCAGGGTCATCGCGGAGCTGCAGATCGACGCCCGCGAGCTGATGCCGACCGAGCAGCACGCCGTCGAGGTGCTCAACCGGCGGCTCAAGGCGGACCTCAAGGGCTTCAAGCGCTTCTGCGAGGAGGCCGCCACGAAGACCACGGTCAACCGCCCGGCGGCGACGGCCACCAACCGCCCCGTGACGGCGACGCCGGCGACCATCGCGCGCGGCATCGCGTCCGCGTCCGGCATGACGCACGCCTCCAACGAGCGCCCGCCGCAGGGCCCGCCCGCCGCCGGCAACCTCGGCCCCATGCAGCACATGCAGGCCCGCGGCCGGCAGACCCGGATCTGAGCACTCCGGACAGGACAGAAGGGGCGCCGGCCGCAGGCCGGCGTCCTTTGTCGATCAGCGAACAATCACCCGAAAAGCCACATATGATGAAATCTCATGAAGGGTGAGAGGGGCGAGGACTGCTCATGACCGCCATCCTGGTCGCCGACGATGACATGGACATCAGGGACCTCGTCGCCTTCAAGCTCGAGCAGGCCGGTTACGACGTCGTCGCGGTCGACAACGGGCTCGCCGCGCTCACCGAGGCGACCCAGAACCCGCCGGACCTCGTCGTGCTCGACGTCATGATGCCCGGCATGTCCGGCATCGACGTGTGCCGCCAGCTGCGGCAGGACGCCGGCACGAAGGCGCTGCCGATCATCCTGCTCACGGCCCGCGCCCAGGAGGGCGACGTGGAAGTCGGCTTCGGCGCCGGCGCCGACGACTACATCGTCAAGCCCTTCAGCCCCCGGGAACTGGTGAGCCGCGTCGAGGCCGTGCTGGCGCGGATGCGCACGTGACGCTCGCCGGCGCCGCCCTCGTGGCGCTGGCCGTCCTGCTCGTCGCGGCGCTGGTCTTCGGCGGCCTCATCGTCGGCGGCAGGGCCGTGCGCCGCGCCCGCGAGGCCCGCCGTGCCAAGCTCGCCACGCCCGCCCGCCGGCTGCTGCTCGCCATCGCCGCCGGGGACGACGACCCCGAGCAGGTCGAGGCGCTCGTGCGCCTGTCCGACGAGGTCTGGCAGGCGGTGGAGCCCAACGCGATCGCCCTGCTGGGCAAGGTCCGCGGCGAGGCGCACACCACGCTCGTCGACGTGTTCGAGCGCCGCGGCGCCGCCTGGCGGGCCCGCAGCCGGCTGCGCCGGCGCGACCCGGTGGCCCGCGCGCAGGCCGCCGAGGTGCTGGGCAACCTGGGCCGCAAGGACGCGCTGCTGCCGCTGTGCGACCTGCTCGGCGACCCCGACCCCGACGTCCGGGTGGTCGCCGCCCGCTCACTCGGCCGAATCGGCGACGCCGGCGCGACCCAGCCGCTGCTCGCCACCCTGGCCAGCCGGCGCATGGTCCCGCAGCAGGTCGTCGCGACCGCGCTGACCAGGCTCGGCACCGCCGCGCAGGGTGCGCTGCTCGCCAGCCTCGACGACCCGCGGGCACCGATCCGCGCGACCGCCGCGGAGGTCCTCGGCCTCATCGGTGCCGTCGGTGCCACCGTACGGGTGGAGAGCGCGCTGCGCGCGGACCCGTCGCTCGACGTGCGGATCAGCGCCGCCCGGACCCTCGGCCGCCTCGGCACCCGGACCGCCCTGGCGCCGCTGCTCGACTCCCTCGAGCCGGACCGCCCCGTCGCCCTGCGGGCGGAGGCCGCGAAGGCCCTCGGCGAGCTGGGCGCCGTCACCGCCGCGTCCGCGCTGACCGTGCTGCTGTCCGACATCGAGTACGTGGTGGCCCACAACGCGGCCCGCTCGCTGCTGCGCCTCGGCGGCGCCGGCCGGGCGGCGCTCACCGCGGCGGAGCACCGGGCCGAGACCGAGCCCGACGACGAGCGGGTCCTGCTCGGCGCTGCGCACGCCCGCGAGGCGCTGGCCGCGGCCGAGCTCGACGACCACCGCAGGCAACTCGTGCCATGATCGCCGATTGGGTGCGGCAGCTGCTGACCGTCACGGACGTGTTCATCCTGACGTACTTCCTGCTGATCAACTCCAGCTACCTGGTACTGATCGTGCTCGCGTCGGCCGAGTTCGTGCACCACATGCGGCGGGTGCCGTTCGCCGGGCACGAGGAGACGTACCGCAGCCCGCTCACGCAGCCGGTCTCGGTGCTGGTCCCGGCGTACAACGAGTCGGCCGGCATCGTGCAGTCGGTCCAGGCGATGCTCGCCCTGCGCTACCCGGTCTTCGAGGTCATCGTCATCGACGACGGATCCACCGACGACACGTTCGAGCGGCTGCAGGAGGAGTTCGGCCTGGTCGAGGTGCCCCGCGTGGTGCCCGACGCGACCCCCACCCGGGGGCGCATCCAGTCGGTGCACGTGCCGAGGGAGCGGCCGGATCCGCTCGTCGTGGTGCGCAAGCAGAACGGCGGCAAGACCGACGCGGTCAACACGGGCATCAACGTCGCCCAGTACCCGCTCGTCTGCATGGTCGACGCCGACTCGGTGCTCGACCCGCAGGCGCTGCTGTCGGTGGCGAAACCCTTCACCGACGACCCGATCCGCACCGTCGCGTCCGGCGGCGTCATCCGCGTCGCGAACGGCTGCACGGTCGTCGCCGGCCGTATCGTCGACGTCCGGATGCCGCGCAACTGGCTGCCCAGGGTGCAGGTGGTGGAGTACCTGCGGGCGTTCCTGCTGGGCCGGACCGGCTGGTCGAGGATCGGCGGGCTGCTCATCATCTCCGGCGCGTTCGGCATCTTCCGCCGGGACCTGCTCGTCGAGGTCGGCGGGCTCGACCACGACTGCATCGGCGAGGACGCGGAGCTGGTCGTCCGGCTGCACCGGCACCTGCGCCGGCAGCGCCGCGACTACCGGATCGTGTTCGTCGCCGAGCCGGTGTCCTGGAGCGAGGCGCCCAGCTCGCTGAAGGTGCTCGGCAAGCAGCGCCGCCGGTGGCACCGGGGCATCACCGAGATCCTCCGCAAGCACCGGTCGATGATCCTGAACCCGAGGTACGGGCGGATCGGGCTCGTCGCGATGCCCTACTACGTGCTGTTCGAGCTGCTGGCGCCGATCGTCGAGCTGGCCGGGGTGGTCCTCGTCCCGCTCGGGCTGTACGTCGGCGCGATCGACGCCCGGTTCGCGCTCGTGTTCGTCGCCGTCGCGTACGGCTACGCGCTGCTGCTGAACCTGATCGCGCTGACGGTCGAGGAGTACTCGTTCCACCGGTACCACCGCTGGACGGACCTCATCGCCTCGGTCCTCGCGTCGGTGCTGGAGAACTTCGGCTACCGGCAGCTGACCGCGATGTGGCGGACGATGGGCATGTGGGCCGCGATCAAGGGCGGCAAGCACGAGTGGGGCCAGATGACCCGCACCGGCTTCCAGACGGTCCTGACACCGGAGAAGGCCCCGGCGAAGACGCCCGGGAAGTCACCGGTGAAGTCACCGGCCGAGCAGGTCACAGCCAAAGAGGACGTTCACGTGGAATCCTGATCGTGAAGGTGGTGCCGGCGCCGACGACGCTCTCGACGGCGATCTCGCCGCCGTGACCCTCCACGATCGTCTTCGTGATCGCCAGGCCGAGCCCGGCGCCCTGCACGGCCTCGCGGACGGCGAACGTGCCGCGGAAGAACCGCGTGAAGAGCTTCCCCTGCTCCGCCTCGTCGATGCCGACCCCCGTGTCGCGGACCACGATCACCACGTGGTCGCCGTCGTGCTGCGCGGTCATCTCGATGAGCCCGCCGTCGGGGGTGAAGTTGATCCCGTTGACCAGCAGATTGACCAGGGCACGCTCGAGCTGCTCGGGGTCGGCGTCGACGGTGCCGAGGTGCGGGGCGGTGCGCAGCTCCAGGCGGTGGCCGCGGCGCTTGGCCCGCGGCTCGACGGCCTTGCGCGCGGCGACGAGCACATCGGTGAGGTCGGTGCGGACCAGCTCGAGGTCGAAGACCCCGGCCTCGACCTTGGAGATGGTGAGGAGGTCCTCGATGAGCGCCCGCAGCCGGTCGGAGTTGCGGCCGATGACCTGCAGCATCCGCGCCTGCGCCGGGTTGAGCTCGCCGGCCTCGCCGGAGGTGAGGACCTCCAGGTGGCCGATGACGTTGGTCAGCGGCGTGCGGAACTCGTGCGACACGGTCGCCACGAAGTCGCTCTTGACCAGGTCGAGCTCGCGGAGCCGGGAGACCGCCTCGCGCTCGTGCTCGTAGGCGGCGCGCAGCGCGTCCTCGGTGCGCTTGCGGTCGGTGATGTCGTGCACGAAGGCGTTGAAGCTCCAGCCCTGCATCGCGTCCCGCACGGCCCAGATGGCGAGCTCGATCGGGAACTCGTAGCCGTTGGCGTGCCAGGCGGCGATCTCGATCCGGTTGTCGAGCACGTGCCGCTCGCCCGTGGTCAGGAAGCGGCCGACGCCGAGGTGGTGGGCCTCGCGGAAGCGCGGCGGCACGATCGTGTCGGCCAGCCGGCGGCCGATCGCCTCCTCCTTCGACAGGCCGAAGACCTTCTCGGCGGCGGCGTTCCAGCCGGTGATCATGCCGCCCTCGTCCATCGCGACGAAGGCCTCGATGCAGCTGTCGAGGATGCGCTCCATGCGCTCGGTGCCGAAGCGCAGCGCCTGGGTGGCGGCCATGCGGTCGGCGACCCGGCCGAGCTGGATGCCGACGTCGGCCATGATCTCCAGCAGTCGCGGGTCGGGGTCCGCCGGCTCGATGGTGAAGAACTCCAGCACGGCCGCGACGACCCCGCGGGCGGTGATCGGGAAGGCGATGGCGGCGCCGACGCCCGCGGTCGCGCCCGGGATGCGGGCGCGCATGAAGTTGACGTCCGTGGAGACGTCCGCCGTCCAGACGGGGCGGCCGGTGCGGGCGGCGCTGCCGACGATGCCGCCGCCGTACGTGAACCGGAGCCCTTCGCTCGCGCTGCGCAGCCCGCCGAAGGAGTCGGGGACCTCCTCGTACCAGATGTCCGTGGACACGAAGACGCGCCGGTCGCGCTCGTCGGGCAGGCACAGGTGGCCGGCGTCCCAGCCGGTGGCGGCGCAGACCGCCTTGATCACCGGCAGCCCGGCGTCGGCGATGCTGTCCGCCTCGTTCGCGATCCGGGTCGCCTCCTGCAACAGGGAGACGAGGACGAGTTCGCGATCCTTCGACACATCTTCGATCCTAAAGTCGGACCCGCCGCGATCTGCCCTTTTCGAGCGGATAACGGCGGGTCCTGACTGGATCGCGGGCTGCGGGCCGCGTGCCCGTGGGTGAAACCGTTCAGGCCGTGGCCGGCGAGCACTGCAGCGCCGCCGCGACCTCGCGGACGTAGCGGTAGAAGCCGACCTCGCTGGCGCGGACGCCGTCGCTGACCGCGACCAGCCGCACGCCGCCCTCGGCGCACGCCTGGGCGAAGCGCAGCCCGGGCAGCCGGTGCCGCTCGCTGACCTCGACGACCGTGCCGTTGGTGCGGCACGCCTCGACCAGGTCGGCGATCGCCGCGTCCGGCACCGCGGACTCGTCGATGCCGGCGCGGGCGAGGAAGTCCAGCGGGCGGGCGAGGCGGGTCGGCGCGTAGCGGGAGACCCGCTCCACGGCCAGGCCCGTCACGGTGACCACCTGGTCGATGACGTCCAGGGCGCGCATGGTGCCGTTGTCGATGAGCCCGCGCACGGCATCGGGGCTGAGCAGCCCGGCGGGCAGCGGCAGCCGGTTGAGCCCGACGGAGATGACCTCGAGGCCGTTGAGGTCGGACGGGAACGCCAGCCAGCCGTCGATGCCGATCGCCTCGACCTCGACGCCGCGGCGCAGGACGAGGTCGGTGCGCTGCTGGGCGCGCTGGATCGAGGCGAGGTACGGCGACAGCCAGCTCGTGTCGGGACCCACGCGGTCGGCGAACGTCACCTCGGTCAGCCCCGCCTGCTCGGCGCTGGCCACGAGGACGCTGACACTGTCCCGGCCGGACGAGAAGGCGGTGTGGACGTGGCCGTCAACGAGCTGGTCGATCATGTGGGCTCTCTTCCCTGGGGCTGGCTGCTCTTTCCAGGTATCAGGTTGCCGGGCCCGGGGCCCCTCCCCCGGTCCCGGCCAGTTGCGCTTGGGTTGACGGGGCCCCTCACTCGCCGGCGCGGTCCAGGACCGGCCGCCGGTACCGGTAACCGAACCCCCGCACGGACTCGATCGGCGACGCGTCCGGGTCGGTCCAGCCGAGCTTGCGCCGCAGCCGCAGGACCGCGAACTTGACCCGCTCCGGGCCGATGCCGGTCGGGTCGTCCCAGGCCTGGGCGAGCAGCTGGTTGGGCGACAGCACCGCGCCGGCGTGCCGGACCAGCACGTTCAGCAGTCGGAACTCGGTGGGCGTGAGCCGCACCTCGTCACCGGCCACGAAGGTGCGGCGGGCGGCCGGGTCGATGCGCAGGACGCCGTCGTCGTACACCTCGTCGGCCCAGGACGCGGGTCCGGCGCTGCGCCGCAGCAGCGCCTCGACCCGGGCCACGAGCTCCGCATTGGTGAACGGCTTGGTGAGGTAGTCGTCCGCGCCGCCGCGCAGGCCGCGCACCTTGTCGGACTCCTGCCCGTGCGCGGTCAGCAGCAGCACCGGGACGTCACTGACGTCGCGCAGCCGCTCCAGGACCTGCCAGCCGTCCATGCCGGGCAGCCCGATGTCGAGGATGACGAGCTCGGGGCGCTCCGTGTAGGCGTCCCTGAGTCCGGTCCTGCCGTCCTTGGCGTGTGCGACCTGGTGTCCGGCCCGCGTCAGCAGCAGGCGCAGAGCCATGGCGATATCTGGATCGTCCTCGACCACAAGAAGCCGGCTCACGATCATCCCCCATTTCGTGCTGGTCGCGAAGGCAACGACAGCGTGACCGTCGTGCCGACCCCTTCGGTGCTGGCGACGCTGATGCCGCCACCGTGCAGTTCGACGATGGCCCGGCTCACCACGAGCCCGAGCCCCGTGCCGGGCATGACCTGCCGCCCGACCGCCGCGGCGACGTTGGAGCCGCGGAAGAATGCGCTGAAGAGCCGGGGCAGGTCGGCGGCGGGTATGCCGACGCCCGAGTCCGCCACGGCGACCGTCCAGCCGTCGCCGTCGGGCCCGGCCCGGACGGTGACCCTGCCGCCGCTCGGCGTGAACTTCACGGCGTTGCTGACCAGGTTGTCCACCACCTGGTGCACCCGGGTGTCGTCGCAGATCATCTCGGGCCCGTCCTCGCACTCCAGCACCAGCTCCAGCCCGGCCGCGAGCGCCGCCGGGGTCCGCTCGGCGACGGCGACGGCGAGGAGCTCCGGCAGCCGGGTCGGCATCGGCCGCAGCTGGAGGGTGCGCGCCTCGAGCCGGGACAGCAGCAGCAGGTCCTCGATGAGGCGCAGCAGCCGGTTGGCGTTGCGGTCGATCACGTCGAGGTAGGTGCGCTGGTCCTCGCTGAGGTCGCCGGTGGTGACGTCGCCGAGCAGGTGCGCGAACGCGACGACCGACGACAGCGGGCCACGCAGCTCGTGCGAGACGGTGGCGACGAACTCGTTGTTGAGCGCGGTCGCCTCGATCAGCGCCCGGTTGCGCTCCTCCAGCCCGCGGCTGCGCTCCTCCAGGCCCCGGCTGCGCTCCTCCAGCCCGCGGTGGACCGCGACCCTGGCGGTGACGTCCCGGAGGTGCACGAGGGTGCCCGAGTCCGTCTCGCCGGGGCCGGCGACCGGCACCAGATCGATCTCCAGGACCCGCCCGTCGTCGAACGGGATCTCCTCGCCGACGATCGCGCGCCGCAGGATGAACGCCTCGCGCAGCCGCTGGATCCGCGCCGAGTCCCGGCCGACCCGCTCGACCGCGCGGCCGATGACCGCGGCCCAGTCGAGCGGGTCGTCCTCGGTCAGGTCGCTGCGCGACGCGCCGGGGCCGACCATGCCGGTGTCCAGGAGCCGGTGCGCGGCGAGGTTCGCCAGCCGGACCCGGCCCTGCTCGTCGAGCAGCAGCAGCCCGTCGTCCATCGTCTCGACGAGCCGCGCGAGGCGCTGCCGCTCGACGGCGGCGGTGCGCTCGGTCTCGCGCTGGCGGGTGACGTCGATGCCGAAGAAGACGACGGCACCGACCTGGGCGTCGTCGACGAACGTGCGGGCGGCGACCTCGATGACGCGCCACCGGCCGGCGGCGGTGCACAGCCGCAGGTCGGTGGTCCCGGACGGGTGGTGGCCGGCGCAGCAGGTCAGGAACATGGCGACGGCCGCGGGCCGGTCGTCGGGGTGGATCAGGTCGACGAGGCGGTAGTCCGGGGGTCTGTGCCGGTCGTGCCCGAGGACCGTGCCGAACGAGTCGGACAGCGCGCTCCATCCCCGGGCGGGGTCGACGGTCAGGATCATGGCCCGCGCGCCGGTGGTGATCGCCCACGCGAGGGGCGAGCCGAGCATCGGCGGTGGCGGCACGGCGCGGCACGGCTGGACGAGGGCGCGGTCGGCGGCGGCGGCGATCTCCGCGGCGGCGGCGAGCAGCTCGGTGCGGGCGGGCGCGGCGCTGAACTCGACCCGCAGCTCCTGGCCCCACTGGGCCGGGCCGACCGGGAGCCGCTCCAGCAGGTCGAGCTCGCCGACGACCGGGGTCAGCGCGGCGACGATCTCCGCGGAGCGGACACCGGAGAAGCCCCGCAGCTCCGCGACGAGGCGCTGCGCGTCCACCACGGTGGTCGCGTTCGCGGCACGGACCACCAGGTCGACCACAGCGCCTTCGATCAGGCCCGTGTCAACCAGACGGTCGGTCTCTCCACGCAAAGCTCTCCTCGGCCGGCAGCCTTTGCGACATTCGTCGCTTACTGTCGGTACACACATATCCTACGCAATGTAATGACATGTCCTGTAACGTTTCCGAAGGACCGAGGGGGTGCTCATCGCTGACGACACCGCCACAGAAGCCACCGGATCGCCCGACGCGGCCACCGGCTCCGGCATGTCCCAGCTGGGGACCGAGTTCATCCGGGTGGCCGCGCACGAGCTGCGGACGCCATTGACGTCGATCATCACGTTCGCCAACATGCTCGACGCCGCCGAGGACATCCTCGAGCTCGACCCGGCCGACCGGCACGCCGCGCTCGCCGCCATCCGGCGCAACGCGGAGCGCATGCAGCTCACCGTCGCCGACCTCATGCTGCTGGCCGAGCTGGAGTCCGCCGAGGCGCCGCTCGACGCGGTCCGGGTCGACCTTCGGCCGCTGCTCCATGAGGTCACCGGCGGGCTCGCCGTCGTCCTGGACGTGCCGGACGCCGCGCACCTCTTCGGTGACGGGCCACTGCTGCGGCAGCTGGTGCGCACCGCCGTGGACGTCGCCGGCCTGGTCAACGACGCGGACCGGCCGATCGCCGTGACCGCCGCCCGCGCCGGCGGCACCTGGACGGTGCTGGTGGTCGCCACGGTCGCGGGCCCGCTGAGCGCCGAGCGCCTGCTGTCGATGCGGATCCCGCACCCCGACCACCCGGGCGAGCACCGCACCGCGGCGCTCGCCCTCATGCTCGGCCGCGAGATCGCCGCCCGTCACGGCGGCGGCATGGTGACCTGCGTGGAGCAGCGCGGCGTCACCGTCCGGATCACGCTGCCCCATTCCTGACGGCGGTTGTCAGGTTCGTACGGGAGGCTGCCAGCCATGGAAACCAAGGCCGTCGCGCCGTTCACGATCGAGACCTGGGAAGACGACCTCTGCGACGAGCGCGCCGGGGCCCGCCTGTCGCGCACCAGGATCACCAAGACGTTCACCGGCGACTTCGCCGGCACCAGCGAGGCCTTCACGGTCATGTGCCAAGCGGCGGTCCAGGAGTCCTCCGCGTACGTCGGCTTCGAACGCTTCCTGGGCAGCCTCCACGGCCGGGCCGGGACGTTCGTGCTGCACCACACCGCGTCGGGCGCCGGCGCCTCCTGGACGGTCGTGCCGGACACCGGTACAGGCGAGCTGACCGGCATCCGCGGCGTCGCCGAAATCTCGATCGCCGAGGGCGGCGCGCACACCCTGACCCTGCGGTACGAACTGGGCTGACCAGCAACTTTCGGCGCCTATGGTCGCACCATGACCAGCACATCGCACACGAGCACGAAGACGCGCGCCTTCCCGGTGCCGGCCGACGAGCAGGAACGGCTGCGGTCCCTCGCGGACTACGGCATCCTCGGGGTGCCCCCGCTGCCGGACCTGCCGTCGGTCGTCGAGCTCGCCGCCTACATCTGCGGCGTGCCGAACGCGGTCGTCAACATCATCTCCGCGACCCAGCAGCACCAGATGGCCGCCTACGGCTTCGAGCCCGGCGTCTGCGACCGCGAGGACTCGATGTGCGCGATCAGCATCGTCGAGCCGGAGACCGTCGTCGTCCGCGACGCGACCCTCGATCCCCGCTTCAACCGCAACCCGTTCGTCACCGGCGAGATCGACGACGTGCGCTTCTACGCCTCCGCGCACCTGCGCGACCGGGACGGCCACGTCCTGGGCAGCCTCTGCGTCTTCGACCAGCAGCCGCACGAGCTCACCGCACAGCAGCGCGAGGGCCTGGAGAAGCTGGCCCGCATGGTCATGGACGTGATGGACCTGCACCGGCACGGCCAGATGCTCGAACAGGCCCTCAACACGGTGCAGCGCACCACCCGCGAGCTGCAGCGCTCCAACGCCTCCCTGCAGCACTTCGCCGGCCAGGTCAGCCACGACCTCAAGAACCCGCTCACCGGCGTCCTCGGCTTCGTGGCGATGCTGGCCGAGATCGACGCCGTGCTCGAGGACGCCACCGCGAAGCGCTGCGTCGACAAGGCCCTGTCCTCCGCGACCCGGATGTGGCGCATGATCGAGGACGTCCTGTCGCACGCGTCGCTCGGTGGACGCCCGTCCTTCGCCCAGGTCGACCTCGGCGCCGTCGTGCAGCAGGTCCTCGATGACGTCGGCGCCGCGATCTCGGCCGCGCAGGCGACGGTCGACACCGGTCCGCTGCCCATGGTGTACGGCGACGCCACCCAGCTGCGCGTCCTCGTCCAGAACCTGGTCAGCAACTCGCTGAAGTTCCGCGACCGCGGCCGTGCCTGCCACATCTCGATCACCGGCAGCGAGGACCCCGACGGCTGGACCTTCGCCGTCGCAGACAACGGCTTCGGCATCGCCGAGGAGGACCGCCCGCGCGTGCTGGAGATGTTCACCAGGCTGCGCACCGACGTGGAGGGCTCCGGCATCGGCCTCGCCACCTGCCAGCGCATCGTGGAGGCGCACGACGCCAGGCTGGTGATCGACGGGACCCCCGGCGGCGGCACCACCGTCCGCATCACGCTGCCCCGCAACGCCCTGCCCTTCCCGGTGCTCCTCTCCTGAGCCGCCGGGCTTGGGAGGTGTGATTCCGGCCGGAGAGCCGACGGTGTCCACCGGTGTCCGATTGTCCTGCGGTGCAGCACGGTTGCCGACGAGCGCAGGTCAATTGCAGCGTCTGGCACCCGGCCGGTGCGGCCTGCGACGCTTACCTGGCAATGATCCACGCCGTAAACGTCCAGGCCACGACACACTTTCCCAAGGAGCCCAGATGACGATCCGATTGGTCGCCGTCGATGAACACGTCCTTCTCCGACTCGGCCTCAACCGTGTCGTGGCGACCGTCCCGGACATCACTCTGGTCGGCGAGGCGGGCAGCGCCGCCGAAGCCGAGCGCGTCGTCGCCGAGACCCGCGCCAACGTCGTCACCATCGACGCCTCCCTCGCCGACAGCGACGGCATCAGCCTCGCCCGCCGGCTCCGCGCCGCCAGCCCCGACCTCGGCGTCGTGCTGCTCAGCGCCGTCAGCGACGACAACCTCCTCTACCGCGCCCTCGACGCAGGCCTCTCCGCCTACGTCACCAAGGCCGCCCCGATCCCGTCGGTCCTCGCCGCCATCCGCCACGCCGCGGTCGCGCCGCACTCCTTCACCGCCCCGGGCCTCTCCTCCGCACTCTCCCGCCGCCGCGGCCAGACCGGCCTGCTCAGCCAGCGCGAGCAGGAGGTCCTCTCCCTCATGCGCGACGGCCTGAGCCTGCCGACCATCGCCCAGCGCCTCGCCGTCTCCGAGGCCACGGTCAAGACGTACGTGTCCCGCCTGTACAGCAAGCTCCGCGTCAACAACCGCTCCCAGGCCCTCATGGCCGCCGTCAACCAGGGCCTCCTCGTCTCGGCGGACGCCGCCTGAAATTGCCCCACAGACGAAAACGCGGACCGGCACCCCCTCGCCGGTCCGCGTTTTTGCTGTCTGTACGCCATGCTGCTGCGATGGACCGCTACGAAGGCATCTGCCACCTCGACTGGTGGGCGAACTCCTCCACCGCGTTCGGCGCCGGCGAGGTCTCCGTCGTCATCACCTCGGACGGCGACACCTGGTCGGCGCACGGCCATCTGCTCGAACCCGACCCCGAGGCCCTGGAAGGCTTCACCTTCCTCTGCGACCTCGACCCCGTCTTCACGCTCCGCTTCCCCGACGACGCCACCATCGAGGTCTCCGTCCACCCCGCGGCCGAACCGGGCCACTTCACGATGGCCGAGTACACCAGCCCGGCCACCCGCCCCGTCTCTCTCTGACCCCCGCTTCAGCTCCCGGCGCGGATGTCCCCGGACGCTTCGACCGTCGCCACAAAGCGCCGGAAGACGGGCCAGGGAACGGGTCCACGCGCCGCGCATCGTCAGCATCGCGCGGTCGGACGGACCCGGCAGGAACGGTCCGCCATCCGGCTGGAGGGTCGCACTTGCCCGTGGGTCGACCGCGCGCTCGGAACACGGAAGCGGCGGTCACGTCCAGGGTGAGCCGGGCGTGACCGCCGCCGTTGTGCGTATGGGCCGTACGGGCTTACAGGGCGAGGTCGTACTGGTAGAGGTTGTACTTCTGCATGAGGGCGACCAGTTTCGTGGTGTAGAGCGGGTCGGTGGCGTAGCCGCCCTTGTGGACCTCGGCGACGAACTGGTTCGGGTCGTTGAGGTAGTTGAAGGCGGCCGCGTAGCGGGACAGGTTCTTCAGGGCCATGCCGTGGTCGGTGAAGGAGGCGGTGGCGGTGGCGTACGTGCGGAACGTGGCGACCGTCGTGCTGCAGACGCCGGCGGCGTTGCACTCCTGGGTGCTGTAGGACTTGCAGCCGGCGGCGTAGGCGCCTGGGGCGTTGTTGAAGCACTTCATGCCGAAGAAGTTGCGGTCGTTGGCCGACAGGGAGCTGCGGCCCCAGCCCGACTCGAGGATGGCCTGGGCGAGGGTGACGGAGGTCGGCACGCGGGTGTCGCGCTGGCTCTGCTGGGCGGCGGGGATCGACGCGGCCAGGAACTGCGCGTTGGTCATCGTGCCGGTCGGGCCCATCGGGACCGCGGCGACCGGGGTCGCGACGGGCGCGGCGGTCGTGGGTGCGGGGGCGGGGGCACAGTTCGGCAGCTTGGGGTTGCCGGAGACGTACGCGTGGGAGATGAAGTCACCGATCGCGGTGCGGTCCCACTGGGCGGTGCGCCGGACGTTGCCGCGCAGGTACTGGCCGCTGACCTTGCAGGTGACCGTCACCTTCTGCTTGTTCTTGATCTTCCGGGTCTGCGTGAACCAGTTGGCGGCGCCGTTGCGGGCGGCAAGGGCGCCGTTGACGCGGACGGAGATGACGGCCGCGTCGGCCGGGGCGGTGGTCACGACGAGCGTCGTCGCCGTCGCGGCGAGCGCCAGGGCGGGCACGAGGACGTACTGCTTGAGACTGCGCAACATGAACTGATCTCCCATGAGGGGTGGGTGGTCCCCTCAAAGGTCGCCGGCTCAGGTAGCGCGGCCAGGTACACGCCGGGTTGCCGCAACGTTGCTCGCGGCACGAGCCGGTCCCGTGTGTCAGTTCGTGCCGTACTGCTGCTTCAGCGTCAGGTAGTCGCCGAGGCCGAGCCCGCGGTAGGCGGTGGAGCAGTCCGGGAGCCCGTCGGTCATCGTCTGCGACCCGTGCTCGGCGAACGGCACGTGCCCCAGGCCGAACGCGTGGCCGAATTCGTGCGTGACCGTGCCTTCGAGGTCCCAGCGCGACGAGCAGTCCGCGGGCGTCGTGGTGAAGAACAGGCCCTCGGTGTCGTCGATGAGGATGTCGGTCTCGACGCTGCGGCCGTTCTCCTTGCCCCCGAACCACCAGATGCAGGTCACCGCGAGCAGCCCCTTCTCCAGCCGCCCGAACGAGACGGTGTTCTGGTTGTCCCGCTCGCCGCAGCCACCCGCGGGGGTCACGCCCGCCTTGTGGTCGGTGCGTCCGGCGTACGACTCCTGGATGCCGAGATTCGCCGGCAGCCCGCAGTCGTTGCGTCCGGTGTCCACGGTGGTCGCCGCGCTGCGCAGCGAGTTCACGACGGTGGTGCGGTCGCCGAGGTACGCGGGGATCGTCTGCTCGTTGACCCGCCAGCGCAACTCGTTGCGCCAGTGCATGCCCAGCCACGTGCCGGTCGGATCCGCGCACCGGCCGCCGCTGTCGGCCGCCCCGGCGAGCTCGGCGGTGGGTGGACCCGGAATCACCGGCAACCAGCCGCGCGCGACCGCGGCACGTGACACGTTCACCGACGCCGTTGGTGCGGTCAGTGAACCGGCCACGAGGACCAGCGCGAGCAGCTTTGCCAGACCAGTGTCGATCTTTGGCACAGAATCATTCTGGTCCGCGCGCCACCCCGAAGGGGTGACTTTCCGCAAACAGGGTGCCGACATGGCCCGCTGGATTCCCTTCTGCCGCCCGTCGACACCTCCCCGGCAACCCCATGTCAGACGTTCATCCCACCCTCACCGCACCCGCATCGGACAGCGCCGCACGGTCACGTTCCGTCATGCTTGCATCACCGAAAGCCGCCCCCGAGGGAGTTGAAGATGACGAACCTGATCGCCAGGCTGCATGCCCGTCTCGTGCGCGACGACCGCGGCGCCGCCACCCTCGACGTCGGCCTCGTGGCCGTCCTGGTCGGCATGACCTCGGTGGCCGCCGTGACCCTGATCGGCGGCGACATCTCCACCTGGTGACCCTCCGTCCGCGGCTGCGCGCCGGCGTCAGACGGTGCGGGCGGGGACCGGGGCGTCGTGCAGGGGCAGGAGGCAGGTGACGATGGTGCCCTGGTCGAGGGCGGGGCCGGCCCAGATGTGGCCGCCGTGGCGTTCGACGATGGACTTCGTGATGGCCAGGCCCAGGCCGGTGCCCTGGCTCTGGAGCTCCTGCGAGCGGCTCGAGCGGAAGAACCGGTCGAAGATCTGGTCGAGCTCGGCCGGCGGGATGCCGATGCCGGTGTCGGCGACGGTGAGGCGGACCTGGGCACCGTCGAGGTCGGCGGTGAGGCGGGCGCTGCCGCCGGGCGGGGTGAACTTCAGGGCGTTGTCGAGGAGGTTGATGAGGACGCGTTCGAGCTGGTCGCGGTCGCCGTGCACGACGATGGGGGGATCGGGCAGGTCGATGTCGAGGTGGACGTCGCGCTGGCCGCGGACGGCCTGCAGGGCTTCCAGGGCGCCGGAGACGACGGCGCGGAGGTGGACGGGGCCAGCGTTGATCTTCACCTGGCCGGCCTCGATGCGCGACAACATGAGGAGGTCCTCGATGAGGGCGAGCAGGCGGCGGGCGTTGCGTTCGACGGCGGCGAGGAGACGGGCCTGGGGGCGCTGCACGGGGCCGGCGTCGCCGTCGACGATGACCTCGACGTTGCCGAGGATGCTGGTGAGCGGGGTCCGCAGCTCGTGCGAGACGGTGGCGACCAGGTCGGCGCGGACCTTGTCGAGCTCGCGCAGGCGGGCGGCGGCGGCCCGCTCGCGGTCCAGGGCGTGGCGCATCGCCTCGACGGTGCGGCGCTCCCGGGTGATGTCGCGGGCGACGGAGAGGTAGCCGGTGACCTCGCCGGACTCGCCGCGGATGACGCTGACGGTGAGGGAGACGGGCAGCGTGGCGCCGTCGCGGCGCACGTAGGTCCACTCGCGGGGCTCGGAGTCGCCGGCCTGGGCGGGCTCGAAGAGGGTGGCCAGGCCGGGCACCTCGGCAGGCAGGTGGAAGCGGTCGAGGGTGACGGCGCCGACGACGTCGGCGGCGCGGTGGCCGAGGAGGCGTTCGGCGCCGGCGTTGAAGACGGTGACGGTGCCGCGCCGGTCGGTGCCGATGATGGCCTGCTCGGTGGCGGCGGCGAGGACGTCGGCGAAGAGGCGCTCGGTGTGCCGTTGCGTGGTGACGTCGAGGCCGGTGCCGATGACGTGGGTCAGGAGCTCGTTCTCGTCGGTGAGAGCGGTGTTGCTCCAGACGATGCGGTGGCGGCTGCCGTCGGCGGCGAGCCAGTCGTTCTCGAACGTGTTGGGGAACGCGTCGGCGGTGAGGTGGGCGAAGGCGTCGTCGCCGCGGCCGGTGTCGTCGGCGGACATGCCGGCGCTCCAGAAGGGGCGGCCGATGACCTCGTCGGCGGTGAAGCCGGTGACCTCCTCGCAGCGGCGGTTGAAGGCGGTGATCCGGCCGTCGGTGTCCAGCACCATGACGAGGAACCCGGCGCTGTCGAGGATCGCGCGGTTGAAGTCGCGTTCGCGGCTGACCTCGCGGGTCCGGGCGGCGAGCTCCGCGGCGGCGGCGCGGCTGCGGCGGACCCAGCTCTGCGCGGCGGACGCCATGAGGGCGCCGATCGCGAACACCAGCAGCCCGCGGCGCCACTCGTGCTCGAAGACGGCGGCGCTGCGCAGCATCGGCAGGGAGAAGACGACCGCCATCGCGACGACGCCGATCGCGGTGGCCGCGCGGCCGTGGTACAGCGCCAGCCAGAAGACGGGCAGCAGCGCGAGCGCGCCGTACCCGGCCGGGTCGTCGCCGGTCTCGGGGATGTTGAGCAGCGCGACGACGCCGAAGAAGCCCAGCGGCGGCGCGGCCTCGTAGATGGCCGGCAGACGATGCCACGGCACGGTGACGGTCAGGCCGAGCAGCAGGGCGAGCACGACCACGGCGGACACGAGGGCCACGCGGTCGACCACGGGCCGGAAGAGGGCCGTGCCACAGGCGAGGATCGCCACGGTGAGGAACGGCGCGATGCGCCGCCAGCGGTCCGGGGCGCTCAGCGTCCGCAGGTCAGCGTCGCTGTAGAGCATGCCTTCAATTTTCGGCGGTGACGGCCCTAACGTCTGCCGATTGCGCCAGAACGAAGGCCGCGAGCAGCGCCGGAACGGAAGGCGGGCAGCGTCAGATACGGAAGCGGGCGACCAGGGCGTTCATGTCCTCGGCCATGCCGGCGAGCTGGCGGGCCGCCGCGAGCGACGTGTCCGCCTCCGTGGTGTTGCGCCCGGCGACGTCGGCGATGTCCGCGATGGTGGCGGCGATCTCGCCGGTACGGACGGCGACGTCGCTGACCGTCCGGCTGCTCTCCTGGGTCGAGGCCGTCTGCTCCTCGACGGCGCTGGCGATGGTGACCTGGAAGTCGTTGATGCGGGCGATGATCGAGCCGATCTCGCTGATCGCCTCGATGGCGTGCTCGGCGTCGGCCTGGATCTGCTCGACCCGCCGGCTGATGCCGTCGGTGGCGCGGGCGGTCTCCTGGGCGAGGTCCTTGACCTCCCCGGCGACGACCGCGAAGCCCTTGCCCGCGTCGCCGGCGCGGGCGGCCTCGATGGTGGCGTTGAGGGCGAGCAGGTTGGTCTGCTCGGCGATCGAGGTGATCACCTTGACGACGTTGCCGATCTCGACGGACGAGGTGCCGAGGCGCGACATCATCGCGTTGGTCTGGTCGGCCATGCTGACGGCGTCGCCGGCGACCCGCAGGGCGTCGTTGGCGTTGCGGGAGATCTCCGCGATGGAGCCGCCCATCTCCTCGCTCGCCGACGCCAGCGTGTCGACGTTCAGCGAGACCTCGCCGGCGGCGTGGTTGGCCGCGCCGGCCCGGTCGCTGGCGAGCGCGGCCGCCGACACGATCCGCTGCGACGCGCCGGACAGCTCGTCGGCGGACGTGGCGACGGTGCGCGCCGACCTCGACAGCGCCTGCACGGTGCTGCGGACGCTGTCGATGGCCCGGTTGAGGTCGCGGGCCATCAGGCCGACCTCGTCGGTGGAGCCGACCGCCGAGGTGCGCAAGAGGTCGCCCTCGGCCATGCCGTTGAGCACGGAGGACACGTCGCGCAGCGGCGCGACGATGCCGCGCATGACGAGCCAGCTGATCGCGACGGTAAGCAGCAGGCCAATAACGCCGGCGGTGGAGAGGACGAGGACGGCCCGGTTGCGCTCGTCGCCGACGGACTTCGACGCGGCCGAGGCGACCCGTTCGAGGGCGTCGCCGACGCCGGGCAGCTTCGCCTCCACCTCGGAGAAGGCGGTCTGGAACTTCGCGTACGACGCCGGGTTGCGGTCGCCGCCGGCCGCCGCGGTGACCGTCTGGCCGGCGAGGTCGATGTAGTTCGCGATCGCCGGGGCGACGGCCTGCGCGGCCGCGCGGACGGAGGCGTCCATGCCCGGGGCGGTGAAGGTGGCGTGGACACCGCCGAGGATCTCGCTGTGGCTGGCGAGGTCGGCCCGCACCTCGGCCACCTCGGTGCCGGTGTCGCCGCCGCGGGAGACGGCCAGGAGCATGCGCAGCACGTCGCCGCGGATCGCGTCATGGGCCATGTCGGCCTCGAGGGTCTCGCGGGTCAGCTTGCCCACGTGCTCGAGCTCCCGGGCCCGCTCCTCGCCGTCGGTCAGGGCACGCACCCCGACGAAGAGCAGCGCGCCGACGGTGACCAGGGCGACCGCGAGGACGGCGCCGAGTTTGACGGCGATCGGCCGGTTTCGGAGCCAGTTGCGCAGAGCGCCCATGACGTGCCCTTCTCGAGGCGTTATCCACCTGCCTATCGGCATCGGCGGAGACGTCCTGAGAAGTCGGGTTTGAACCCCGCTATTGCTGTTCGACGTCGGCGCGGAGCATGCGGCTCAGGGCCCGCACGGCGACGTCGCTGGGCGACGCGGCCTCGCGGTTGACCTTCTGGAGCTCGCGGTAGACCTCTTCGCGATGGACCTGGATGCTGCGCGGTGCCTTGATGCCCAGCCGCACGACGTCGCCGCGCACGTCGAGCACGGTGACGACGACGTCGTCACCGACCATCACGCTTTCCCCGGGACGTCGGGTCAGGACGAGCACAAGCCGCTCCTTCGCTGGGCGATACGCGAACAGTACCCGATATGCCGGTTGTCCGGGGTGAAAGACCCGATCAGGCGACGGCGACGAGCTTCTGCCGCACGGACAGGCCGCTGCGGGTCAGCACCAGCTGCACCGCGCGGCGACTCTGCTGGTCGAGCACTATGGGCGCCATCAGGTTGACGGTGGCGTCCTGGACGCCGTCGCCCGCGGTGACGACGAGCAGGACCAGCAGCCCGTCGGCGTCACTGACGCCGAGGGCGGCGAGGGAGTCGTCGTCGACCTCCGGCGCGTAGTCGGGGAAGAACTGCGCCGGCGGCACCACCAGGAACCGCAGCCCGGCGGAGTCGACGGAGGTCAGGGCATACAGCGCGCCCGTGTCCTCCAGGCGGACGAGCACGAACCGGCGGTCGTCCGGGAAGCCCGGCATCGGCGCAACGAAGTCGATCACCGGCAGCGTGGTGGTCTCTGGCTGTCCCACGGTCGCGACGCTCATGGATTCCTCACGTGTGTGCTGGCGGCGGGCCTACCGCAGGAAGTCGACCAGCGAAGGCTGGATCACCTTCGCGGTGGCGGCGAGAGCGGCCTGGTAGGCGGTCTGCTGCAGGGCGAGTTCGGTGATCGTCTTCGGCAGGTCGATGTCCTCGACATCGGACAGCTGCGCCTTGAGATCGATCACCCGATTCTGGGCAGTTTGCTGCATTTCGGACACTTGATTGTATCTGGAGCCGACCCCGGAGAGGCCCGCCTGGATGCGTTTCTGCGCCGTGTCGACCTCGGCGAGGTCCGACTGCAGGCCCGAGGGATTGTTGCGCAGGTGGTCGGCGATCGAGCCGAGCAGCTTGAACACGTTGCCGTTGCCGGCCTCCGGGCCGAAGACGTCCTCGGCGCCGGTGTCGACGCGGACGGTGGCGTTACCGCTGATCGTACGGTTGATCTTACCGTCGTCGCCCTGGTAGTCGCCGTTCTTGTCGTAAGCGATCGTGCCGGGGGTGCTGCCGCCGAAGATCGGCCGGTCGAGGTACGTGGTGTTCGAGAGGTTGATCATCGAGTCGCGCAGGTTGTCGACCTCCAGCGCGATCGCCTCGCGCGCCTCCGGACTGCCGCCCGAGCCGCTCGACAGACCGGAGAGCACCAGCTCGCGCGCCCGGTTCATCTGCGTCGAGGCACTCTTCAGGGCCGTGTCGGCCATGTCCAGCCATCCCATTCCGTCGTCGGCGTTGCGCGAGTACTGGTTGAGCGTCGCCACGTCGGCACGGTGCTGCATCGCGATCACCGCGCCGCCGGGCGAGTCCGACGCCTTGGTGATGAGCTTGCCGCTGGACAGCTGGTTCTGCAGTTGCTGGTTGCGCGCGAGGTTGACCTGAAGGTTCGCCAGCGTGTTGCTGGCCATGGAGCGTTCCGTGACGCGGAAGCCGGGCATCCGTTCCCCCTACCGTTTCATGTTGATCAGCGAGTCGAGCGTGCTGTCGACCACCGAGATGACCTTCGCCGCCGCCTCGTACGCGCGCTGGAACTGCAGCATGTTGGTCATCTCCTCGTCGAGGCTGACGCCGGACCCCGCCTGTTCGGCGGCGGTCACGTCGTCGGAGATGACCTGCTGCGCGTCGGCGCGCCGGTTGACCGTCTGCGCCGCGATGCCGATGTCGACCACGTAGTTGCGGTACGTGACGTCGGCGCCCGTCTGGGCCTTCGCGAGGTCCGCCAGCGCGGTCGCGTTGTCGCCCTGGAACGGGTTGCTCGACGTGCTGGACGCGGCGACCTTCGTCGGGTCGGTGATCGCCACGCCGATGTCCCGGGCGTTCGTGCCGGAGAAGAAGGCACCGCCCTGCTGCGGCGTCGGGACCGTGGCGGGCGGCACCACGGTGATGTCCCAGCCCTGGGCGTGCTGGTCGTTGACGGTCTGGATGAGCAGGCCGGCAACCGTGTCGAGGCCCGTCACCGCGTTCGGGATGGTCGTGGTGAGCGACTCCAGCCGCGAGGCGATCCGGCCGGTGGAGATGGACACGGCCATGCCGTCGCTGAAGGTCACCGCCGACGGCGCGACGAGCCGGCCGTCGACGGCGGGCGAGCCGGACGCGACCAGCTCGCGTGCCGTGTCGCCCTGCACCAGCACTGCGCCGGCGAGCAGCACGTCCGTGGTGCCGTCCTCCTTGGGCCGGGCGGTCGCGCCGGTCAGCTCCGACAGCCGCAGCACCAGCTGGTCGCGCTTGTCGGTCAGCTCGTTCGTCGGCATGTCGGCGACCTTCGCCAGGGCGATCCGGGCGTTGAGGTCGGCGACCGAGGCGGTGGTCTGGTTGACCACGTCGACGTCGGCGGTGAGCTGCTCGCGCGTGGCGGAATACAGCTGCTCCAGGTTGGCCCGGGTGGTGCGCATCGACCCGGCGACCGTGTTGGCGCGGGAGAGCAGCTGGGTGCGGGCGGAGGTGTCGCCGGGGCGGTTCGCCACGTCGGACCAGGCGGACCAGTAGTCCGACAGCTGCGCCTGCAGCCCGGTGTCGCTGGGCTCGCCGAGCGCCTGCTCCACGTTGGCGTAGACGGTCTTCTGCGCCTGGAGGTACTCGTTGAGCCCGCGCTCGGCGCGGGTGCGGTTGGTCATGAACTCGTCGTGCAGCCGGGTGACGCCGGTGATCCTGACGCCGTCGCCGACGCCGCTGCTGATCGAGTAGCGGGCCGGCTCGGTCACGTTCTCGACCGGCGTGAGCTCCACCCGCTGCCGCGAATAGCCCTCGGTGTTGACGTTGGCGATGTTCTGGCCGGTGATGTCCAGTGCCCGGCGCTGCGCGTAGAGCGCGGACAGCGCGGTGTTCAGGCCGGAGAAGGTGCTCATCTACATCGCCTCGTCAATCAGCCGGTTGCGGGGGGCCGAACCGACGGTCTGCCCCCGCCGCCCATAGGTCTCGACGGAGCCCGCGACCGCCAGCATCGTCTCGCGGGCGGCCCGTGCGCCGGTGGTGAGGATGTCGCGGTTGGCCTCGGCAAGCGCGCTGACCTCGGCGGTCAGCGTCAGGAACGCCATGCGGTGCTGGTTGAGCAGGTCCGACCAGGGCGCCGGGGACGCCTCGGCGAGCTGGCTGAGGCTCGGGTTCGGGCCGAGCCCGAGGGAGGCGCCGATCGCCTCGACCTCGGCGGCCCGGACGACCTCCGTGCGCCGGATCTCATCCAGCACGACCTCGACCTCACGGGTGGCGTGCGCGAGCCAGCGGGTGCGCCCACCGGCCAGCACCAGCTGCTCCTCCTCGAGCTTGAACAGCAGCAGCTCCAGCATCTCGCGTTCCCGCCACAGGATGCTCGCGAGATCCGCCAGCCCCATGCCCGCTCCGCCCTTCACCGTGTCATCGATCGCTTCACCCATAGAGGTCGGCAGGTCGATGAGGGCCTTGAGTACAACCTCCCCGCAACTTTGCGTCACCGCGACCTGCACCCGTGGCTACCGAGGCTGGTTCTCGACCAACTCCTGCCACGAAGAGGTTGCCGTGACTGTCACCAGCGAAGCCCAGACCGAGACCCGGACCTCCCTGAACGCCGCGGAACTGGACGCCGCCGTGCGCAGCCACCTGCCCCTCGTCGGGCACCTGGTGCGCGAGATGCTCGGCCGGCTGCCCACGCACGTGTCCCGCGAGGACCTGATCTCGGCCGGGATGGCGGCGCTCGCGCACGCCGCGAAGGGCTTCGACCCCAGCCGGGGCATCCCCTTCGGCAGCTTCGCCACCACCCGTATCCGTGGCGCCCTCCTCGACGAGCTGCGCGGCCTCGACTGGGCCAGCCGCTCCGTGCGCACCCGCGCCCGCAAGGTGGAGCTCGCGCAGCAGGAGCTGACCGCCGCCCTGGGGCGCACGCCGACCCAGGCGGAGCTGGCCGAGTCGCTCGGCGTGGCGCCCGAGGAGCTGAAGGCGATCGGCGACGACGTGCAGCGCGCGGTCGTGCTGTCGCTGCAGGGCTTCACCGCCGGCACCGCCGAGGACCTCGTGCCGGAGCGGACCCCGGGCCCGGAGGACCTGATCCTGCACCGGGAGAAGATCGGCTACCTGCACCACGCCGTCAACGCGCTGCCGGAGCGGCTGCGGTACGTGGTCACCGCGTACTTCTTCCAGGAGCGGCCGATGACCGACATCGCCGCGGAGCTGGGCGTCACCGAATCGCGGATCAGCCAGCTGCGCTCCGAGGCACTCGTGCTGCTGCGCGACGGGCTCAACAACCACCTGGACCCGCAGCTGCTGAACGCCCCGGAGCGGGGCAACGGCTGCGTCGCCCGCCGGCGGGAGGCGTACTACAGCCAGATCGCGCGACAGGGCGACCTGAGTGCCCGGCTGGCGCACACGACGGCGCTCGGCATGCCCACCTCCGGCCTGGGAGACGCCGCCTGAGGACAACAACCAGTTAGCAACCCAGCGCGACCTTTTGTGTACCCAAAGTGACAGAGGCTGGATCTTGCCGGGGTTCCCGGCCCACGAAGACCCACTCCTGCCACGAAGAGGTTGCCGTGACTGTCACCATCCAGGAACGCAGCACCAGCGCCAGCACCAGCAACACGACCGCCCGCGAGCGGGACGACCTCGTCCGCACGCACCTGCCCCTCGTCGGGCACCTGGTGCGCGAGATGCTCGGCCGGCTACCCGCCCACGTGTCCCGCGAGGACCTCGTGTCCGCCGGCATGGCCGCCCTCGCCCACGCCGCGAAGGGCTTCGACCCCTCCAGGGGGATCCCCTTCGGCAGCTTCGCCACCACCCGCATCCGTGGCGCCCTCCTCGACGAGCTGCGCGGCCTCGACTGGGCCAGCCGCTCCGTGCGCACCCGCGCCCGCAAGGTCGAGACGACCACCCAGGAGCTGACCGCCGCCCTCGGCCGGACGCCGACCCAGACGGAGCTCGCCGAGGCCCTCGGGGTCGCGCCGGAAGAGCTCAAGACGATCGACGACGACGTCCAGCGGGCCGTGGTGCTGTCGCTGCAGGGCTTCACCGCCGGCACCGCCGAGGACCTCGTCCCCGAGCGGACCCCGGGCCCCGAGGACCTGATCCTGCACCGCGAGCGGATCGGCTACCTGCACCACGCGATCGGCGCGCTGCCCGAGCGGCTGCGCGCGGTCGTCACGGCGTACTTCTTCGAGGAGCGCCCGATGAACGACATCGCCCGCGAGCTGGGCGTGACGGAGAGCCGGGTCAGCCAGCTGCGGGCGGAGGCGCTCATGCTGCTCCGCGACGGGCTCAACAACCATCTCGACCCGCACCTGCTGAACGCGCAGGAGCGTGCCGGCGGATGCGTCGCCCGCCGCCGGGAGGCCTACTACAGCCAGATCGCCGGCCAGGGCGACCTGAGCGCCCGGCTGGCGCACACGACGGCCCTCGGCATCCCGTTCAACCTCTGACCGAAAGACCCGGTTCCGCTGCGGAACCGGGTCTTTCGCGGTTATAGTTGAGTTGCGGAATATTTCCTCGGCAGATTCCTCATGCCCCGGACGCTGACGCCGATGTCATCGGCGAGCGAGCCAAGGACGGCTCGCGCAGTACGGCCCGGATCAAGGAGGAATCACCATGGGTCTTCGTATCAACAACAACATCGCCGCGCAGAACGCCTATCGGAACCTGTCGACGACCGACAGCCAGATGAGCAAGTCGCTGGAGCGTCTGTCGTCCGGTTACCGGATCAACCGGGCCGCGGACGACGCGGCCGGCCTGTCGATCAGCGAGGGCCTGCGCTCGCAGA
>NZ_BAAAQD010000031.1:0-119785 GCF_039531485.1 Dactylosporangium maewongense
CAAGCGGCAGGCGGAGCACTTCAAGACGTCGTCGGGCATCAACACGTTCACCAAGACGACCGCCGAGGGCGGCAAGACCGTCGGCGACATCAACAACGGCGACTGGATCCAGTTCGACCCGTACAAGCTGAACAATGCCACGAGTGTCTCCGTCCGGGCGTCGTCCGGCGGCACCGGTGGCACCGTGCAGTTCCGCACGGGCTCGGCGACGGGCCCGATCATCGGCTCCGCCACGATCCCGGTGACGGGCTCGTGGGAGACGTTCACGACGGTGACCGCGCCGATCTCCGGCGCGCCGGCCGGCACCACGTCGCTGTTCGTGACGTTCGCCGGCACCGGCACCGCCGCACTGTTCGACGTGGACAGCTTCACCTTCACGACCAGCAGCAGCGGCATCGGCCCGGTCAAGGGGCTCGCCGGCAAGTGCCTCGACGTGCGCAGCGCAGCCACGGCCGACGGTACACAGATCCAGCTGTACACCTGCAACGGCACCAACGCGCAGACCTGGACCCGCTCCGGTCAGACGCTCCAGTCGCTCGGCAAGTGTCTGGACGTGTCCGGTGGCGGCAGCGCCGACGGCACGAAGATCCAGCTGTGGACGTGCAACGGCTCGGCGGCGCAGAACTGGGCGCCGAACGCCGACGGCACGCTGCGCAACCCGCAGTCCGGCAAGTGCCTCGACGTGTCCGGCAACAACTCCGCGGACAGCACCGTCGTGCACCTGTGGACCTGCGTCTCGCCGGTGCCGGCGAACCAGAAGTGGACCCTGCCCTAACGAGGTGATCGGGCGCCCGTGCCGCCACACGGGCGCCTCCCTCCCTGCTAAGGAGATTCAGTGCGCAGAATCCTCGCCGGAGCGGGCGCCGCCATCGCCCTCGCCGCATGCTCGCTGTACACCGCCAGCCCGGCCGTCGCCGCCGACGCGCCCTACGACGTGCTCGTGTTCTCCAAGACCGCCGGCTTCCGCCACGACGCGATCCCGGCGGGCATCACCGCGATCCAGCAGCTGGGCGCGGCCAACAACTTCACCGTGACCGCCACCGAGGACGCGACCCGCTTCACCACCGCCAACCTCGCGCAGTACGAGGCGGTCGTCTTCCTCAACACCACCGGTGACGTGCTCAACGACGCCCAGCAGACGGCGTTCGAGTCGTACGTGCGCGGCGGCGGCGGATACGTCGGTGTCCACGCGGCCGCCGACACCGAGTACAGCTGGCCGTTCTACGGCAACCTCGTCGGCGCGTGGTTCGCCTCGCACCCGGCGATCCAGCAGGTCAACTCGAAGACCGAGAACCGGGCCCACCCGGCCACGGCGCACCTGCCGCAGACCTGGACCCGCACCGACGAGCTGTACAACTACCAGACCAACCCGCGCAGCAGCGCCCGCGTCCTGGCGACGCTGGACGAGTCGTCCTACTCCGGTGGGTCGATGGGCGCCGACCACCCGATCACCTGGTGCAAAACGATCGACAGCGGGCGGTCGTTCTACACCGGCTTCGGGCACACGCAGGAGTCGTACTCCGACGGCAACTTCCGCAACGAGCTCCTCGGTGGCATCCGGTACGCCGCCAAGCGCGCCAAGGCGGACTGCCGTCCCGAGAGCGGCTACACCGCGATCTACAACGGCGCCACGACCGGCTGGTCGCAGGCCGGCCCCGGCAGCTTCACCAACAGCGACGCGACGCTGACCTCCACCGGCGGCATGGGCCTGTTCTGGTACAGCGCGAAGCAGTACACGTCGTACTCGCTGAAGGCGGACTGGCGGCTCACCGGTGACAGCAACTCCGGCATCTTCGTCGGCTTCCCGAACCCGGGCACCGACCCGTGGGTCGCCGTCAACCAGGGGTACGAGATCCAGATCGACGCGACCGACGCCGCGGACCGCACCACGGGCGCCATCTACACGTTCAAGTCCGCGGACATCGCGGCCCGCGACGCGGCGCTCAACCCGGCCGGTGAGTGGAACACCTACGAGCTGCTCGTCGAGGGTCAGCGGATCCGGGTGTACCTCAACGGCAGCCTGATCAACGACTTCACCAACACCGACCCGGCCCGCAACCTCGACGGGTACATCGGCATCCAGAACCACGGCAGCGGCGACACGGCCTCGTTCCGCAACGTCCGGATCAAGGACCTCGGTGGGAACCCGTCGACGGACGTGACCGTGCAGGCCGAGTCCTTCAGCTCGGTCAACGGCGCGCAGGCCTTCACCAAGGCCGGCGCCAACAACGGCCAGACCCTCGGCTACATCGACCCGGGCGACTGGGCCGGCTACAACAACGTGAACGTCGGCGGCGCCACGTCCTTCCGGGCGCGGGTCGTGTCCGGCGGGCCCGGCGGCCAGATCCAGATCCGCAACGGCTCGCAGACCGGCACGGTCCTCGGCACCGTCAACGTGCCGAACACCGGCAGCTGGGACACCTACGCCAACGTCACCACCACGCTGACCGGCGTCCCGTCGGGCAACGCGAACATCTTCCTCACGTTCACCGGCACGGGCACCGGCCTCTTCGACGTCGATGACATCACGTTCGTGAAGGGATCGACGCCGCCGACCGGGGTCGGGCCGATCAAGGGCCTGGCCGGCAAGTGCCTCGACGTCCGCAGCAGCGGCACCGCGGACGGTACGCAGATCCAGCTGTACACCTGCAACGGCTCCGGCGCGCAGACCTGGACCCGCAACGGCCAGACCCTGCGGGCCCTCGGCAAGTGCCTGGACGTGTCCGGTGGCGGCAGCGCCGACGGCACGAAGATCCAGTTGTGGACGTGCAACGGCTCGGCGGCGCAGAACTGGGCGCCGAACGCCGATGGCACGCTGCGCAACCCGCAGTCCGGCAAGTGCCTCGACGTGTCCGGCAACAACTCCGCGGACAGCACCGTCGTGCACCTGTGGACCTGCGTCTCGCCGGTGCCGGCGAACCAGAAGTGGACCCTGCCGTAACGAACCCCGCTCCACGAAGGGGCCCCGGGCGCATGCCCGGGGCCCCTTCCGCTTGGTGGCGAGGGTCAGCGTGGCCGGGTGCGGGGGACCCGAGTGGCTTCACACCGGCGTTGATCCGGCCGGCCGGGCCGGCTGAGCACCTGGCTGATTCGTCTACTTCAGCCGGCGGAGCAGGTCGATGACGTCGGCGTCGTACTCGCGCCACTCGCGGTCCGGCTTGAAGCCCAGCTCGGCGTTGACCTTCAGCAGCGGCTCGTTCTCCGTCGCGTTCCACGTCTGCACGTCCAGCAGGTGCGGCTCGGCGGCCCGCAACTCGAAGAGCATCCGCGCCTTGATCGCCCGGCTGATGCCGTAACCGCGGTGCGTCGGCACCTCGATGGTGTCGTACTGGTCGGCACGGGTCGGCCGCTGCGCCGGGACGACGACCTCGGTGAGCCCCGCGATCGTGTCGGACGCCTCGTGCACCGCGAGGACGATGTACGGCTTGAGGCCGCGCGCGTGCAGCGTCGCCAGGCTGGCCCGCAGCCGCTCCGCGTCGTAGGAGCTGGGCCGCAGCTCCAGGTCCGCCACGACGGACGCCCGCGCCGCTTCCTTCGCCGCCGCGTAGGCCGCGTAGTGCTGCTCCGGCGGGCCGCCCGGGTGGTACTCGACCCGGTAGCCCGCGCCGATGCCGGCCGCCATCTCGCCCAGCCGCAGCCAGTCGACCCCGCCCAGGTCCAGCAGGTTGCGCTGCTCGATGAACGCGCACTCGAAGCCGAACGACTCGAAGAACTTGACGCTCGGGGTGCCGCCGATCACCTCGACGCCGACGGACTCGAAGCCCTCCTCGGCGGCCCGGCGGGCCACCGCGGCGAGCAGCGCCGTGTCGACGTGCCCGCGGCGGGCCGCGGGGCGCACCGACAGCTCCAGCACGCCGATCTCCTCCAGCGCGAGCAGGCTCGCGTGGCCGAGCACGTCACCGGACTCGTCGACGGCCAGCCACGACGTGCGCCGCTCGCCCGGCATCGTGACCGCGAGATACTCCCGGAACTTGACGTCACGCCACGGCGGATCCTCGGGCACGTCGAACGCCACGATCTCGTTGAGCGACCGCAGCACCGCCTCGATCTCAGCCGCGGTCGCGGTCCCCGGGTCCCACTCGCGCACCATCACGGAGTCAAGCTTGCCTACCTTTGTGGCTCAGCGGAAGTACCGCGCCGCAGAGCGTGGCCTTTCATGTACGCGAATCTACGCCGTGCGGTCCCGGCGGCCGTAGTCGTTCGTCGCGTTGAAGACCGCCGTGCGGTACTCCTCGGGGATGTTGTACGAGTGGATGGCGGCGTTCCAGCCCTCCACCGTGGACAGGTCGCGGCCGCCGGAGCACAGGTACGCGGCCGCGGTCAGGGCCGCGTCGTCGATGTCGTTGACGTCGGTCACCCCGTCGGCGTCGGCGTCGATCCCGTACTGCTTCCAGGTGCTCGGCAGGAACTGCATCGGCCCGACCGCCCGGTCCCAGGTCTTGTCGGTGTCGATCGCGCCGCCGTCGGTGTCCTTGATCGCCTGCCGGTTGCTCTGCCCGTCCAGCGGCGGGCCGATGATCGCCGGCACCGACTTGCCGTCGTCCTGCACCAGCGCGCCGCCCGTCCGGCCGTGGTCCGACTCGATCTTCGCGATGCCGGCGAGGGTGGTCCAGGTCAGCTTGCAGCCCGGGGTGGTGCGGGCGGTGATCAGCTCCGCGTACCCGTACGCCTGCAGCGACACCGGCGGGATGTTGAGCTTCACCGCGCGCGGGCCGGCCCACGCGGCCAGGACGTCCGACGGGCGCTCCTTCGTGCCGGCGGGCGGGCTGAACGTCGTCGGCGGCGTCTGCGGCACGGGCGCGTCGCCGGTCTCGATCCCGCCCGGGGTCGCGGTCGGCGGCGGGGCAGAGCTGCCGGCCCGCTGCTCGGACACGGCCGGGACGAGGTACTTGCCGGACGCGTAGGCGGCGCCGAGCACCAGGGCGAGCGCGAGGCCGACGACGAGCATCCGGCCGCCGGGCCGGCGCAGCCACACCCGCAGCCCCTCGAAGCGGGCCGGCCGGCTCTGCAGGACGTCGGCGGGCGCGTCCGGCTTCCCGTTGGTCGCCGGTGTCGCGGGTGCCGGTGTCGTGGTCGCCGGGTCGCCGGGCTCCTTCGCGGCGTGCTTCGGGACGTGGCGCTGCGACGGCACGCTCGGTGATGCTGCCGCGGCATTGTCGGTGGTGGATTTGTCGTTTTTCGCCGCTCTTTTACCGTGTTTCGACGGAGGATTCCCCGGGACGGGGTCCTCATCCGGCGCGGGTGAGCGGATCGCGGTCACCGAGAGTGTGTCCACTGTGGTGGGTTTGTGCTCGTCGGGCCGGGGACCGCGGTTCTGTGCCACCCGTCGAGTATTCCGTACTTGCCGCGCACGTGTCACCGTCGCCTAACCTGTGGGGATGCCTCGTTACGAGTACCGGTGCAGGGCCTGCGGCGACACGTTCGAAGTCCAGCGGCCGATGGCTGAAGCCAATGCGAACGCCGCGTGTCCGGCGGGCCACGACGACACGGTGAAGCTGCTGTCGACGGTCGCCGTCAATGGTGTCAACGCCGCGGGCATCTCGCAGCGTCCTTCCGGTGGCGGATGTTGCGGCGGCTCGTGCGGTTGTTGATGCATTGTTACGGGCCGGTTTCGCAATAACCGCCGGACGGCTTTGATGTTGTGGCCTAGCGTGCCACAACTCGGCCGGTCAGGTTGTCGTTACGTCACGCGAAACCCACTCGAGCTTCACCCCCGTATGCTTGCTGACCTGCTTGGAAGAGTGCAGACCAACGTCTGTCCGACCTTGAGGACGACTGGTTGGGGACCGTTTCTACGATGCGTGCGACCCAGGGGTGGGGAAACATGGGTCACGCCTGAAAAGGGAGGCGGGGGTTTCACGTGTCGGCGCGGACGCATCTGCCCAGCGGGCTGGTGACATTCCTGTTCACCGACATCGAGGGCTCGACTCGACTTGCCCAGATGCTCGGCACGGGATACCGGCCGGTGCTCCAGGAGCACCGGCAGGTGATCCGTCGCGCACTGTCAAAAGCGGACGGTGTTGAACTCTTCACCGAGGGTGACTCGCTCTTCGTCGCGTTCGCCGACGCCGCCGCCGCGCTCACCGCCTGCATCGAGGCGCAGCGCGAGCTCGCCGCCCACGACTGGCCGGCCGCGCCCGACGGGTCCGACGCCCGGCCGAGGGTCCGCATGGGCCTGCACACCGGGTTCGCCGAGCCCTACGGCGGGGAGTACACGTCGCCGGAGGTGCACCGCGCGGCCCGCGTCGCCGCCGCCGCCCACGGCGGGCAGGTCCTGTGCTCCGCGGCCACCGCCGGCCGCGTCGGCGGGCTCGACGGCGCCCTCGGCGACGACGCCTACCTGCTCGACCTGGGCCTGCACCGGCTGCGCGGCTTCGACGGCTGCGAGCGGATCTTCCAGCTGGTCGCCCCGGGCCTGGACCGCCAGTTCCCCCGGCCGCGCACCATCGACGCGCCCGCCCACAACCTGCCGGTGCAGACGACCCGGTTCATCGGCCGCGCCGCCGAACGCGCCGCCGTGCGCGACCTCGTCGGTGCCCACCGCCTCGTCACCGTGGTCGGCGCCGGCGGCGCCGGCAAGACCCGCCTCGCCGTCGAGGCCGCCGGTGAGCTCGTCGAGCAGTTCCGCGACGGGGTCTGGTTCGCCGACCTCAGCGCCGTCGCGACCAGCGACCTCGTCGACGTCGCCGTCGCGGCCGCCGCCGGGCTGCGCCCCGAGCCGGGCCGGCCCGTCATCCAGACCCTCGCCGATCACGTCCGCGACCGGCGGATGCTGTTCCTGCTCGACACGTCCGACGCGCAGCTGCCCGCGGCCCGCCGGCTCGTGTCGCGGCTGCTGTCCACCGGACCGGAGGTGACCGTCCTGGCGACCAGCCGCGAGCCGCTCGGCCTCGCCGGCGAGGTCGTCTGGCGGATCCCGCCGCTGTCGGTCGAGGCGGCCAGCGGCGGCGGGTTCAGCGACGCCGTCGCGCTGCTGGTCGACCGGGCCTCCGCCGCGCGGGGCGGCCGGCCCGCCGAGCCCGGCGACATCGCCCAGCTCACCCGGGTCGCCGAGGCCCTGGAAGGGCTGCCGCTCGCGCTGGAGCTCGCCGCGGCGCGGCTGCGGCTGCTGTCCGCCGCGCAGCTCGCGGCCCGCATCGACGACGTCCTCGGCACCCTGGACGCCGGCCGTGGCGCCTCGTCCGACGCCGACGTCCCCGGCAACCGGCACCGCACGATGCAGGCCGCCGTGGACTGGTCGTACCGGACGCTCGACGACCGCGCCGCCCGGCTGCTGCGCCGGCTGTCGGTCTTCGCCAGCCCCGTCGACCTGCCCGCGATCGAGTGGCTGCACGACGGCGACCCCCTCGACCCGCTCGCGACCCTCGTCGACAAGTCGCTGCTGCAGGCGGAGGCCGGCGCGACGAACGCGACCTACCGCATGCTCGACCCGATCCGCGCCTACGCCGCCCGGCGCCTCGTCGAGGCCGGCGAGGAGGAGCCGGCCCGGGAGCGGCACGTCGCCTGGTGCCTCCAGGCCGCGCACGACGCCCACGTCGACGCCGAGGGGCGGCCCGTCACGCTGTCGCTTTACACCCTCGACCCGCTCGCCGACGAGCTGCGGGCGGCCCTGCACTGGACCGTGACCCGCGGCAGCGCCCGGCAGGGCCTCGCCGTCGCCGGTGCGCTCGACCAGTGGTGGCGGGAGCGCGGCCTGGTCCGTGAGGGTCGCATGTGGCTGTTCCGCCTGTACGAGCGGATCAGCGCGACCGGTGAGCCCGTCCCCGACGCGGAGCTCGCGGCGGCCTACCACATGCACTCCCTGCACGCGGGCGCCGACGGTGAGACGGTCGAGGAGCTGCGCTTCTCGCAGCGGGCCGAGGCCGCGGCGCGCCGGGCCGGCGACCCTGGGCTGCTCGCGCGGGTGCTCGCCGGGCGGGGCGCGCCGCTGCTGGACATGGGCCGCTTCGACGAGGCCGAGCGTGGCTGCCGGGAGGTGATCGCCCTCGCCGAGGAGCAGGGCGTCGCGGGGGAGACGCTCTTCGCCGTCTACGCCCTCGCGCAGCTGCTGTGGCGCCGCGGCGCGCTCGACGAGGCCGCCGACCTGCTGGCGTCCGCCCGCACGCTGGAGAACTCCCGCCCGACGGAGCGCGGCCGGCGCACCGTCGACATGCTGCTCGGCATGGTCGCGCTGTCCCGCGGCGACCTGGTCGCGGCGCACGACCACCTGATCGTGGCGCTGCGGTCGCGGATGAGCTTCGGCTTCCACCTGCGGGTGTGCGAGGCGCTGATGGCGATCGCGGTGCGCTGCTCCCTCGCCGGCGAGACCGGCACCGCGGCGCGGCTCTTCGGCGCCGCCCAGGCGGCCATGGTGCGGCTGCGCTGCTCCGCCGGCGGGTTCGGCGCGTACTGGACGGAGCAGCAGGCCGCGCTGCGCACCGCGATGGGCGACGCGGACTTCGACGAGGCCTACGCCGCCGGTGGCGCGCTGAGCCTGGAGGAGTCGGTGGCCCTGGCCCTGACGATCGAGCACCCGGACCTGGTGGCCGGCTCGATCCGCTTCTCCGCCGCCGAATAGCCGGAGCCGGACAGCCAGATGGGGTGACAGCCCGCCGGGGGATTACCCCGTTGCACTGCCACCCCACCTCAGGGAGGGCTCACCGACGTGTCGGTGCGCTACCTCTTCAGACGCATCGGCTGCTGTACAGGTTGCCTACAGGATCGTCCAGGTGTCGCCGCTGTTGAGCAGGGCGCCGAGCTCCTCCTCGGGGGTGCCCTTCGCCTTGGCCTTCGCCGTGGTGAGCTGGTCGCGGACCAGGTCGTCGTAGGCGGGCCGCTCCACATTGCGGAACACCCCGATCGGGGTGTTGCGCAGGTCGAGGCCCGGCAGCCGGGACAGCGCGAACGCGTATGCCGGCTCGGCGACCGACTCGTCGTGCACGACGATCTCCTCCGGCGCCGCCGACGCCGTCGGCACCACGGACAGGCCGAAGCCGCCCGGCGGGTGCGTCACCGCCCACTCGCCGTCCTTGCCGAACGTGATCGGCTGGCCGTGCTCCAGGCGGATCGTGAAGTCGTCCCGGGTGGCGGGCTCCTTCAACGCGTCGAACGCGCCGTCGTTGAAGATGTTGCAGTTCTGGTAGATCTCCACGAACGCCGACCCGCGGTGATCGGCCGCGGCCCGCAGCACCGACTGCAGGTGCTTGCGGTCGGAGTCGATGGTGCGGGCGACGAAGCTCGCCTCCGCGCCCAGGGCCAGGGAGATCGGGTTGAACGGCGAGTCCGCCGAGCCCGCCGGCGTCGACTTCGTGATCTTGCCGATCTCCGACGTGGGCGAGTACTGACCCTTCGTCAGGCCGTAGATCTTGTTGTTGAACAGCAGGATCTTCAGGTTGACGTTGCGGCGCAGCGCGTGGATCAGGTGGTTGCCGCCGATCGACAGCGCGTCCCCGTCGCCGGTCACCACCCACACCGACAGGTCGGGGCGGGACACCGACAGGCCGCTCGCGATCGCCGGCGCGCGGCCGTGGATCGAGTGCATGCCGTAGGTGTTCATGTAGTACGGGAAGCGCGACGAGCAGCCGATGCCGGAGACGAACACGATCCGCTCGCGCGGGATGCCGAGCTCCGGCATGAACGACTGGACCGCGGCCAGGATCGCGTAGTCCCCGCAGCCGGGGCACCAGCGCACCTCCTGGTCGGACTTGAAGTCCTTCGTCGTCAGCTTGAGTGCCTCAGGCATTCTTGACCACTTCCTCCAGCACGGACTCCAGCTCCGCGGCGGTGAAGGGCAGGCCGCGGACCTGGTTGTACGCGATCGCGTCGATCAGGAACTTCGAACGGATGACGCCGGCCAGCTGGCCGAGGTTCATCTCGGGGATGACGACCTTGTCGTAGGCCGCGAGCGCCGCGCCGAGGTTCTTCGGCATCGGCGACAGGTGCCGCAGGTGCGCCTGCGCGATCGGCAGCCCGCGCTGGCGCAGGGCCCGCGCGGCGGCGCCGATCGGGCCGTAGGTGGAGCCCCAGCCGAGCACCAGCACGCGGGCGGTGCCGTCGGGGTCCTCGACCTCGACGTCGGGCACCTCGATGCCCTCGATCCGGGCGGCGCGGGTGCGCACCATGAAGTCGTGGTTGGCCGGGTCGTAGGAGATGTCGCCGGTCTTGTCGGCCTTCTCCAGGCCGCCGATGCGGTGCTCCAGGCCGGGCGTGCCGGGGACCGCCCACGGGCGGGCGAGGGTCACCGGGTCGCGCAGGTACGGCAGGAACGTCGTGCCGTCCTCGCTGTTGGGCTCGGTCGCGAACTCGGTCCGCAGGTCCGGCAGGTCCGCGACCTCCGGCAGCCGCCACGGCTCGGAGCCGTTGGCGATGTACCCGTCGGAGAGCAGGATCACCGGGGTGCGGTAGGTCAGTGCGATCCGGGCCGCCTCGATCGCGGCGTTGAAGCAGTCGGCGGGGGAGCGCGGCGCGATGACCGCCACCGGGGCCTCGCCGTGCCGGCCGAACAGCGCCATGTTGAGGTCAGCCTGCTCGGTCTTGGTCGGCAGGCCGGTGGACGGGCCGGCCCGCTGCACGTCGATGATGAGCAGCGGCAGCTCCAGGGCCACCGCGAGGGAGATGGTCTCGCCCTTGAGGGCGACACCCGGGCCCGACGTGGTCGTCACGCCCAGCGCGCCGCCGTAGGACGCGCCGAGGGCCACGCCGATCGCGGCGATCTCGTCCTCGGCCTGCACCGTCGTCACGCCGAACTTCTTGTGCTTGCTCAGCTCGTGCAGGATGTCCGACGCGGGCGTGATCGGGTACGCGCCCAGGAAGACGGGCAGCTCCGCCCGTACACCTGCCGCGACGACACCGAGAGCGAGCGCGGCGTTGCCGGTGATGTTGCGGTAGTTGCCCGCGGTCATCTTGGCGGGCTTGACCTCGTAGCGGACCGCGAACGCCTCGGTCGTCTCGCCGAAGTTCCACCCCGCGTTGAAGGCGGCGATGTTGGCGGCGACGAGCTCCGGCCGGGCGGCGAACTTGCGCTCCAGGAAGCGCAGCGTCGACTCGTGCGGGCGGGAGTACATCCACGACAGCAGGCCGAGGGCGAACATGTTCTTGGCCCGCTCGGCGTCCTTCTTGGACACGCCGTGCGACTCCAGCGCCTTCACGGTCATCGACGTGAGGCCGACCGGCGCGACGGCCCAGCCCTCGAGCGAGCCGTCCTCGAGCGGGTTGCTGGCGTAGCCGACCTTCGCCAGGTTGCGCTTCGTGAACTCGTCGGTGTTGACGATGATCGAGGCGCCCTTGGGCAGGTCGGCGAGGTTGGCCTTCAGCGCCGCCGGGTTCATCGCCACCAGGACGTTGGGTGCGTCGCCCGGCGTCAGGATGTCGAAGTCGGCGAAGTGGACCTGGAAGCTCGACACGCCCGGCAGGGTGCCGGCGGGCGCGCGGATCTCCGCGGGGAAGTTAGGCAAGGTCGAGATGTCGTTGCCGAGCTGCGCGGTTTCCGACGTGAAACGGTCACCGGTGAGCTGCATGCCGTCGCCGGAGTCGCCAGCGAACCTGATGACCACTCGATCCAGCTGGCGGACCTGCTTGGTCACGTGAGCTGACCTCCTGTTTAAGCCGGCGGAGCGGGGATGCGGTGGTGCGACGACATCGTCGAGCCGGCCCGATCCTTCTGTCACTCAGAGGGTACGTCGAAGGTCCGCGCCTGCCGCCTTCGCAGGTGCCGCTGTGCGTCGGATCCCGGATTTGTGCGGCTGACGTCGAACCGCGCAAACACCACTATTCTGCGCTTACTCCTCCGGCTGCCGGAAGCTGGAGCCCGCGACGGGGCCCTTCGGCAGCCTCGGCAGCGTCAATGACCTGGGCATCGGCGTGCGCTGGGGCAGCGGCGGTAGATCTTCGTCACTTCTTCGCGGCTCTGGTACCAATCTCTGGGACGCATCGTCCCGTGGACCGGAATCGTCTCGCATGCCGGGCTCATCGGGGGTCGCGGACTCGTCCCGCAGGCGTCGCCGCAGCGAGAACACGACCAGGAACCCCACCAGCGCGACCAGCCCGATGATCCCGCCGATGAACGGCAGGCTGGACAGCTGGCTGCCGGTCACGGCCACCGGCGACGCCGGGGCGTCGGTGGGGAGCTCCACCTCGCCGGCGAGCGGCGGACCGGTGATCTTGTAGTCGGTGCGGGTCTCGACCGGATCCAGGCCGATCGGCGCCAGGTAGCCGTGCACCGCGCCCGTCAGCGGCACCTCGGCCCGGGCGGAGGCGCTGATCGACAGCACGAAACCGGCCGGCACCTCCTTGCCCGCGGCGACGTCGCCCAGCTCACAGCGTGACCGCTCGGGCGACAGCTTCCGCTGTGCCCGGCAGACGCTCGGGAACGACACCACGTCGACCCCGGGCGGGGTGACCACCTCGACCGCGCCGACAGCCTTCGCCGAGCCGGTATTGCGCAGCTTGACCTGGAGCGTGGCGGTTTCGGTGCGCGGCGTCGCCTGCGACGGGAGGGTCAAGGGGTCGGCTGTCAACTCGATGCCGGGCACCGGGGGCTTCGTGCTGAACGTGATTGAGAAGTTCCGCACTTTCTCCGGGAAGTTCTCCATCACGGCCGTCACGTTGCCGGACCCGGACAGCCGCCAGGCGTCCGGCGCGACGTCGACGTCGACCACGATCCGGCCGATCTTCCCCGGCGCGAGCGGGCAGGAGAAGCTCAGGGTGCCGTTGCTGGTCCGGCAGCCGTCGATGCCGTAGCCGCCGGTGGCGCGGGTCCCGCTGGGGAAGGTGTAGAAGCCGGTGATGGTCTCCGGGGTCTCGCCGAGGTTCTGGACCGAGACGACCAGCTTCGAGGCGCCGTTGCCCTGCCAGTACGCGTCGCCGAGGACCACGTCGCTCACCGACACCGTGAACTTGCGCACCTTCTGCGCCGGTGGCGGCGGCGCCTTGGTCGTCGGGCGCGGCGTCGGGGACTGTGTCGTCGGCTTCTCGGTCGGCGAGGCCGGCGGTGTCGGCGGCTCCGTGGTGACCGGCGGATCCGTCGGCGCCGTGGTCGACTCCTCCGGGTCCGGCTCCGCGTACGCGGCCGGGGTGAGCGTGAAGAGCAACGCGCAGGAGGTGCTCAGCGCGACGAAGGCAGCACGAAGCCGGGCGCGGCGGCGCGCGGGTGCTTCCATGGGGGCGTCCTCGTATCCTGGCGGCGGTCCGCTTGCTGCTTGATTGCCATGCGGCAAGGAAGCCCATTATCTAGACAAGTTCTGGTTTCGGCATGTCGGAGTTCGTGGTTGTGCGAGTACGGTGCGTGGCGTGAGTGGCTATCTAGGTAGTTATGCGACGCTCGGCCTCCTGCTTCTGGTCGGTGCCGGCGTTTTTGTGGCCGCCTTTACGACCGCTCGGCTGCTGGGACCGCGCCGATCGGCGGACAGTGGGGCGACCGCCGCGAAGTTCGACACCTACGAGTGCGGGCTCGACCCGGTGGGCGGCGACTGGGCGCAGGCACAGATCCGGTACTACGTGTACGCGTTCCTGTACGCGCTGTTCGCGGTGGAGAGCGTGTTCCTCTTCCCCTGGGCCGTGATCTTCGACCGGCCCGGGTTCGGGACCGCCGCGGTCGTCGAGATGGCGATCTTCGTGGCGGTCCTCGCCCTGGGGATCCTCTACGCGTGGCGCAAGCGCATCCTGCGCTGGACCTGACGCGGGTCCTTGCGTGGTCCGGGTCCGGGTCCAGGCCCGGTTCAGGCCAGGCCGCGCCGGGCGACCGCGGGCTGCCGGTCGCCCCTGATCGCCGCCACCGTGTCCAGGACCCGGCGGGTCGCCCGCACCTGGTGGGCCCGGAAGACCCGCGCGCCCAGCCACGCCGACACCGCCGTGGCCGCCAGGGTGCCCTCCAGGCGCTCGCCGACCGGCAGGTCGAGGGTCTCGCCGATGAAGTCCTTGTTCGACAGCGCCACCAGCACGGGCCAGCCGGTCGCGGTCATCTCGCCGAGCCGGTTGGTGATCGCGAGCGAGTGCCGTGTGTTTTTCCCGAAGTCGTGCGCCGGATCGATGAGGATGCCGTCCCTGCGGACCCCCAGGGCGACCGCCCGCTCGGCGAGGGCCGTGACTGTCCGTACGACATCCTCGACGGGATCCGCGAACGCCACCCGATGCGGGCGGGTCCTCGGGGTGAGCCCGCCGGCGTGGGAGCAGACCAGGCCCGCGCCGGTCTCCGCGGCGACGACGGCGAGGTCCGGGTCGGCGCCCGCCCACGTGTCGTTGATCAGGTCCGCGCCGGCCGCGATCACCTCCCGGGCCACCTCCGCCCGCCACGTGTCGATGGAGATGACCACGTCAGGGAAGCGCTCCCGGACCTTCGCGACCGTCGGCAGCGTCCGGCGCAGCTCCTCCGCCGCGTCCACGGTGCTGCCCGGACCGGCCTTCACCCCGCCGATGTCGATGATGTCCGCGCCCTCGCCGACCGCCGCCTCGACCGCCCGCAGCGCCGCGTCCTCGGCGAACGTCGCGCCCTTGTCGAAGAACGAGTCCGGCGTCCGGTTCACGATCGCCATCACCGCGTAGTCACTGTCGGTGAACTGCCGGCCGCCCAGCCGAAACATCATGGATCCTCCGTCTTTCCTTCAGATGGGTGTGCCGGGGTCGCCCGCGCTCAGTCAGCGTGCCACGATTCCCCCTATGGCTGAGTTCCTCCTGGTGTTGATCGCCGCCGTGGTCGTCGGGGCCATCGGGTTCGGCGTGTCCTTGTTGATCACCGGCGACGACCCGGGGATCGAAGGTCACGAGCCCGACGGGCGCGCGGTGCCCCTGCCGTCCTCCCGCCCCCTGGTCGAGGGCGACGTCGGGCAGGTCCGCTTCGACACCACCCTCCGTGGGTACCGGATGGCGCAGGTCGACGCGGCGCTGCGCCGCGCCGGCTATGACATCGGCTACAAGGAGGAGCTGATCCAGGTCCTCGAGGCCGAGGTCAAGGCGCTGCGCGACGGGCGCACCGAGGACGCCGACGCGCTGCGCGACGCCCGCGAGGCGGCGGTCACCGGTGCCGGCGGCAACGTCGTGCTGTCCTCGCCGTCCGGCTCGCCCTCGGCCGAGTCCGAGTCCGAGTCGGAGTCCGCGGCCGAGCCCGCCGTCGTCGACCTGGACAAGCGGGCCACCGACGACGACAGCGCCGCGCACACCTGGGGCGCGCCCTCCCCGGTGGTGAAGTGACCGATTCGTCCTTCGACGACGAGGTCGCCCGGCCCGGCATCGGCGAGGTGACCGCGACGGTGATCGTCCGGGCGCCCGCCGAGCGGGTCTTCGCCGCGCTCATCGACTGGCCCCGGCAGAGCGACTGGATCCCGTTCACCACGGTCCGCGTCCTGTCCGGGGACGGCGGCGAGGGCAGCTCGATCGAGGCCGTCACGCGCGTCGGCCCGGCCGCGCTGCGCGACCTCATGCGGGTGGTGAAGGTCGATCCCCCGTACGAGGTCCGCGTCGTGCACCACGGCAAGGTGCTGCGCGGCCCCGGGGTGCTGCGCTGCACGCCGCTGGGCAGCAACCGCACCCAGGTCGTCTGGCACGAGTGGTTCCACCTGCCGGCCGGGGCCGCCGGGAAGGCGGCCTGGCCGGTCCTCTGGCCCGGCTCCAAGGTCAGCCTCACCGGCGCCCTGCGACGCTTCGCCCGGCTCGTCGAGACGGGGAAACTGTCGTAGGCCTGCAGTACATTGCGGGGCGTGGTTGATGTGGTGGTGGGCGACGACGGGCTCGCCAGGTGTGCGTGGGGCGCCTCGACGCCCGACTACGCGGTCTATCACGACACCGAGTGGGGCCGGCCCGTCCGCGACGACAACGGGCTCTTCGAGCGGCTCACCCTGGAGGCCTTCCAGTCCGGCCTGTCGTGGATCACGATCCTGCGCAAGCGGCCCGCGTTCCGTGCCGCGTTCGCGGACTTCGACATCGCCAAGCTCGCCGAGTTCGGCGAGGCCGACGTCGAGCGGCTCCTCGGCGACGCCGGCATCGTGCGCAACCGGGCGAAGATCGAGGCCGCCGTCGCCAATGCCCGCGCCGCCGCCGACCTCCCCGGCGGGATCGCCGCGCTGTTGTGGTCCTTCGCACCCGAGCCGCGAGCCGCCCGCCCCGCCAGCTTCGCCGAGGTGCCGGCCTCGACCGTCGAGTCCAAAGCGCTGGCCAAGGCCCTGAAGCGGCACGGTTTCAGGTTCGTCGGCCCGACGACGGCTTATGCCCTCATGCAGGCCACCGGCATGGTCGACGATCATCTCGCCTCTTGTTTTGTGCAGCTCGACCGACCATGATCCGGACTGACGACCGCCCGGTGAGTGACTGGAGTGTGGACTGATGACCGCCGAGTTCGCCGCCGACTACGGGGGTCCACTCGAACTGGTCGAATATGACCCGAACTGGCCCGCGAAGTTCGCCTATTACCGCGACGAGCTGGCCGACGCACTCGGCCCGGTGGCGCTCCGCATCGAGCACATCGGCTCCACGGCCGTTCCGGGCCTCGCCGCGAAGAACGTCATCGACATCCTGGTCGTCGTCGCCGACGAGCACGACCGCGACGGCTACCGCCCCGCGGTCGAGTCGACCGGCATGGCCCTGGCCCACCGCGACCCGGCCGCCTCCTGGTCGTTCTACCGCCCGGCCACCCCGCCGCGCACCCGACACGTCCACGTCACGTCGCGCGGCTCCTCGCACGAGCGGGTCCAGCTGCTCTTCGTCGACTTCCTGCGCAACCACGACCTGGCCACCGACGCCTATGCCCAGGTGAAGCGCCGCCTCGCCGTCCGCTTCGCCGACGACCGCGAGGGCTACACCCGCGCCAAGACCGACTTCATCTTCGACATGCTCGACCGCGCCGAGCAGTGGGCCGACCAGACCGGCTGGACCGTCGACGAGCGGTAGTCGCCATTCGCGCCGCCGGCGCCCCCGTCCCGCCCGGCTCCCCGCAGGCCCGGCTGCTGTCGATCACGGCCGGATGGTGGAATGGGGGCATGGCGAAGTGGGCGGTGGTTGTCTCCGGGGAGCGGTACGAGCAGGAGCGGCTCTACGCCTCGCCGGTCGTGCCGGGGACCACGCTTCCCGCCGGGGACGAGGCGCTGCTGGTGGCGGCGGTCGAGCCGCCCGTGGTGTTCGGCGTCGCCCGGGCCGACAGTGAGGGGCACCTGCGCTACACCGTGGACCTGATCGCGGCGCCGGTGCCGTTCGGCGGGAGTCTGGAGCAGGGCGAGCACCGCCTGGACGAGGCGGCGTTCGTCGCGGTCGCGCAGGAGGTCACGAGCGCGACGAAGCGGCCCGAGGCGAAGCGGACCTGGCTGGTGAGCGTCGACCTGCCGATCGAGGCTGCGTCGCCGGGCGAGGCGGTGCGGGAGTTCTGGACCTACGTGCGCGACCTCGGCCCGGCCGAGCTGCCCGCGTTCGTCTGGCCGGCCGGCGACGAGCTCGCCATGCAGGCGTTCGTGCTCGGCGCCGAGGCCAACCAGGATCCTGAAGAGGACTAGAACAGCCCGGGCAGCGCCGACGAGTACCCCAGGATCCGCTGCGGATCGGCGTCCAGGACGTTCGACAGCAGCGAGGCGTACACGGCGCGGAAGTCGGTCGTGAACTTCAGGTCGCCGTTGTCCAGGTCGGACAGGCTGGGCTGCTCGCCGTACAGGCCGCCGCGCACGGGGCTGCCGAGCAGGAACATGTTCGAGGCGGTGCCGTGGTCGGTGCCGTCGGAGCCGTTCGCGGCGACCCGCCGGCCGAACTCGGAGTAGACGGCCACCACGACCCGGCGGCCCGCCTCGGTCTTCGCCATCCGCGCGGCGAAGCCGGTCAGCGCCTCGTCGAGCCGGCGCAGCAGGTTCTCCTGCGAGTCCCGCTCCTCGGCGTGCAGGTCGAAGCCGCCCAGCGAGACCGAGAACACCCGGGTGGCGACGTTCGCCTCGACGCAGCGGGCGACGAGGTCGAGCTGCGCCTTCAGGTCGGAGCGGCCGCCGGTGCCGGTGCCTGTGGTCTCCTCGCCGGTGTCGTCGTGGTCGCCGTCGGCGGCGGTGCGGACGAGGGCGTCGACGCTGACCAGGTCGGCGAACGCGCGGGCGGCCCGCGCCTGCAGCGGCGGCTCGCCCTCGGCGGCCGCGCCGAGCTGCGACAGGGTCTCGGCCCGCACCCCGTTGGGCAGGGCGAGACCGGTGACCGGCACGGCCGCGCCGGCGCTGTTGGCCCCGGCGAGCAGCGGCGGCAGGACGGGCTCGAAGGACACGGCGTGCCGCGGGTCGCCGCCGAACGTGTCCAGCCAGCGGCCGAGCCAGCCGGTGTTGCCGGGCCGGTCCGGCTGCGCGGTCTGCCAGATGTCCATGGACCGGAAGTGGCTGTGGTCGGGTTTCGGGTAGCCGACCCCGCGGACGACGGCGAGCTTCCCCGCGTCGTACATCTGCTTGAACCCGGTCAGGGCGGGGTTCAGCCCGACCGTGTCATTGAGGCGGATGACCTCCTCGGCGGTGTAGGCGAGCTCGTTGCGCGCCTCCCGGTAGCCCTTCTCCGCGAACGGGATGACATTCGCGAGGCCGTCGTTTCCCCCGTACAGGGTGACCAGCACGAGCGTCTTCGCGTCGCCGGGCCGGTCGTCCCAGGTCGCGGTGTCGAAGATGTCCCGCAGGGTCCACGCGCCACCGGCGGCGAGCGCGGAGGCGCCGACGACACCGCTGGTGATCAGGAACTTGCGCCGGGTGACGGTATCCATGAGAACCACCTAGGCAATCGCGTACTCGGGGCTCGCCAGACCGAGGGCCAGGAGCTTGCGGGGGTCGCCGGCGACGGCGTCGAGCGCGGCGCGGGTCCGGTCGGTGAACGCGTCGACGACGAGCAGCCGGGCGAGGGCGACCGCCCGCTGGCCCTTCGGCGCCGCGCCGATCCGGTCGAGGACCGGCTGCGGGGCCTTGCCGGCCAGCAGCTGCGCCATCTTCAGCCGGGCCTGGGTCGCCGACGTGGTGAGCCAGGCGGCACCGGCGGGCCAGCCGCCGACGCTCGGCGGGCGCAGCGGGACCTGGCCGAGCTGGTTGAGGCCGCCCTGCAGCTGCTTGCGCTGCTGCTCCGGCATGTCACCGGGGCGCAGCCCGAGCTGGCGCAGCGCGCCGACGAGCCACTCCACCGGCTGCTTGACCAGCTCGGCGTGGCCGTCGGCGAGCAGCAGCACGCGGAGCATCGCCGCCGTCGTGGACTGCCGCTTCGCCTCGGCGAGCACCGCCTCCGGGATCGGGTTGTCGCCGCAGTACCGCAGCCACAACCGCCGCGCGATGAACTCCGGGCACGCGGGCTGCCCCAGCAGCAGCGCGGCGAAACCGTCGGCGTCGAAGTCGGCGGTCGTGCCGAGGATGGTCTTGGGCTTGGCGTCGTGCCGCTTCGGGTTGAGGCTCGCGGTGCCGGACTTCGGGTCCACGACCCAGCCGGTCAGCGCCCTGGCGCCCTCCCGCACGTCCTGCTCGGTGTAGTGACCCACGCCGAGCGTGAACAGCTCCATCAGCTCGCGGGCGAGATTCTCGTTGGGCGCCTTGACGGTGTTCCTCTGCCCGTCCAGCCAGATGATCAGCGCCGGGTCGTGGACCATCGCGCGGACCATCGTGCCGAAGTCGCCGAGCGCGGTGCGGGCGAGGGTCTGCTGGTGGCCGAGCATCAGCGGCCCGTACTTCACCTTGTCGGCCGACGTCGCCCAGTGCCCGTGCCAGAAGAACGTCAGCTTCTCGTGCAGCTGGTGCTCGGCCTGGACCATCCGGTCCAGCCACCAGTACCCGACGGTGCGGATCTGCGCGGCCCGGTCGGTCTTCTCGTTGACCACCGGGGGGAGCTTCGGCACGGGTGTCCGGGCGGCGCCCGCGTCGTCCCCGGCGGGGCTGATCAGGGCGTCGAGGGTCACGGACGGGCCGGCCCGCTCCGCCGCGTCGACCTCCTCGGCGGTCGGCCCGAAGGTCGCGCGGCGCAGCAGGTGCGCGAGTGCTTTCCGATCGGCCATGCGGCCAACGGTAGGCCCCGCGTGTTCGAGCCACGTAAATCGGCGGTCAGGCTCCGGCGAAGACCGGCTTCTGCTTCTGCACGAATGCGGCCGTCGATGCCTTGTGGTCCGCCGTCTGCCCGCAGACCGCCTGGACCTGCGCCTCGACCTCCAGGGCCTCCCGCAGCGTGCCGGAGGAGCCGGCGGCGAGCTGGCGCTTGATCTGCGCATACGCGACGGTGGGGCCGGCGGCGAGGCGGGCCGCGAGCTCGAGGGCGACCGGCAGCACCTGCTCGTCGTCGTCGACCAGGCGGGTCAGCAGGCCGAGACGGTCCGCGGCCGGGGCGTCGACCGGCTCGGCGAGCAGCAGCAGCTCGGTCGCCTTCGCGTGCCCGACGAGCCGGGGCAGCGTCCACGACACGCCGGTGTCGCCGGCGAGGCCCACGTTGGCGAACGCCATCAGGAACCCGGTGCCCGGCCCGCCGATCCGGAAGTCGGCGAGCAGCGCCAGGGACGCCCCGGCGCCCGCCGCCATGCCCCGGACGGCCGCGACGACCGGCTTCGGCATGGTCAGGACCAGCTCGGCGATCGGGTTGTAGTGCTCCCGGACCGTCGACAACGGCGCGTCGCTGCCGGACTCCAGGAGCGCCACGTGCTCGCGGAGATCCTGCCCGACGCAGAACGCCCGGCCGGTGCCGGCGAGGACGACGGCCCTGACCGCGGTGTCCTCGGCGAGCTCCTTGAGGGTGTCGCGCAGGGCCACCTTGGTGGCGGTGTCCAGCGCGTTGAGCGCCTCGGGACGGTTGAACGTGACGACGGCGACCGCTTCATTGCGCTCGACCTGCAGACTCATGCGATGAACTCCTTCTACGTTCGCAGACACTGGTCAACGTAGCGGTCGGCGGCGGGGCGCAGGCGACCCGCGTGCCGGTCGAAGAACGCCGCCGCCGCCGTCCCCGGCCATTGCTGCGGCAGCAGCTCGGGCGGCAGCTGCGGGTCGCGGAACAGGAACGCCCGCCACGCGTGCACCAGCGTGAATCTCGCCGCGTACGCGCGCTCGTCGTCGGTGCCGGGACCGAGCGCCGACACCAGCGGCGTCAGGTCGGTCACGAACTGCTCGTACGCCTCGCCGATCGCCCGCAGGTCCCAGGCGCGCGTCACGAGCTGCTCGCCGCCGGCGACGTGCGCCGCGCTGAACCGGTCGTACCGGACGCCGGCCTCGACGAGCAGCGCGTCGACCCCCTCGCCGGGCCGCGGTGCGATCCAGGTGGACGCGTCGATCGCCCCGTAACCGAGAAATCCCAGGTTGGCGACGAGTTTCGCCCGCGCGCCTCGGTGCTGCGGCGGGTCCAGCGTGATGAGATCGAAGCGGCCGTCCCAGCCGGCGTCGCCCGTGGGGGTGCGGTAGATGCGGGCACCCGCCGCGTCGAGCCGCCGTGCCGCCTTCGGGGTGATGCCGTAGCCGGGGCCGGTCGGCAACCGTAAAGGGTGCAGCCAACCCTGCCGTACCATCCGTGACACCGCGGTCCGGACGGCGGGCGGCGCGATGCCGAGGGGTGCGAGCAGGCGCACGAGGGCCGCTATGGCGGCCCGTCCACCGCGGGGACGGAGATGGTCGCCATAGAGATCAAAGAGGGCGGACCGGGCCTGCATGGCCGCTTATTGTGACAGTTGACCGGCGTTCACCGCCAGGAGTTGTCACATGGTTCGCGTCCCAGTTTGGGTCTTGGGGCCATCATCAGGGAAAATCATCTGTTGGCGCGTTCATCACGAGTCCGAAGGCCGGGGAGGCAGGTTCCGGCCGACGCTGGTGGGTGACCGCGCGGGCATGCGGGGACGGCTGTGCCACCTGATGTCTGGGACATCAGGGAGCGAAGGGAGACAACATGGCGGCCATGAAGCCGCGGACAGGCGACGGTCCGCTGGAGGTCACCAAGGAGGGCCGGGGCATCGTCATGCGGGTCCCGCTGGAAGGTGGTGGGCGGCTCGTCGTCGAGATGACCAAGGATGAGGCCAACGAGCTCAGCGAGGCACTGAAGACCGCCACCGGCTGAGGTCTTCTCGCTCATCCGGCACGACCCCGCGCAACCGAGTGGCCCTGAGGCGGTCGCTCCCCGAGGCGTGCGCGGAAACATGTGAGTTTCGAGTGGAGGCAAGCTCTTGCTGGACATCCGGTTCGCCACGGCCCGCAACGTCTCCGGTGCGGTCGCCGCTGTCGTGCCGGCCGCCGATTCTTCCGACGACCCCGCGGCGACACGGCTGGCCGCCGTGCGGGCGTCGCTGGCGAGATTGAAGCTCGGCCCGGCCGACCTGGACGACATCACCGCGTTCCTGCTGGATGTCGAGCACTCCGGGTCGGCCGGCACCCTGCACAAGCTGCCGCGCGCCGGGCACCGCCCCGACCTGCTCTTCTTCGTCGGCGTCGGGTCCGGCGACGAGGCCGGCTGGCGGGCCGCGGGCGCGAAGCTCGCCAGGTCCGCCGGCGACGAGCCGACGCTCACCCTCCTCCTGCCCGACGACGTCACGCCGGCCGCGGTGCGGGGCCTCGGGGAGGGGCTGTGGCTCGCGTCGTACCGCTTCCGCCTCGGCGCCGACGAGCCCCCATCGCTGCGCCGGGTCAACCTCGCCGCCGCCCCGTCGGCCGATCTCGAGGCGGGCCTCGCCGCCGCGAAGGTGGTCGCCGAGTCGACCCGCCTCGCCCGCGACCTCACCAACATGCCCAGCGACGAGAAGACCCCCGCCTGGTTCGCGAAGCGGGTCGAGAAGGCCGCCGCCGGCGTGCCCGGGCTGACGGTGACCGTCCGCGACCCGAAGGCCCTCGCCGAGCAGGGGTTCAACGCGATCCTCGCCGTCGGCGGCGGCTCCACCCGCGGCCCGCGCCTGGTCGAGCTGTCCTGGCGCCCGCGCGGCGCCCGGCGGCACGTGGTCCTGGTCGGCAAGGGCATCACGTTCGACACCGGCGGCATCTGCATCAAGCCCCTGTCCGGCATGAAGCTCATGCGCAAGGACATGGGCGGCGCGGCGGCCGTGATCGGCGCGACCCTCGCCGCCGCGGCGCTGCGCCTCCCCGTGCGCATCACCGCCCTCGCCCCCCTCGCGGAGAACGCGATCGGCGCCGACTCCTTCCGCCCCGGCGACGTGATCCGCCACTACGGCGGCACCACCTCCGAGATCCACAACACCGACGCCGAGGGCCGCCTCGTCCTCGGCGACGCCATGGCCTACGCCGTCCGGCGCCTGCGCCCCGACACGATCGTCGACCTGGCCACCCTCACCGGCGCGCAGGGCGTCGCCCTCGGCAAGCGCACCGCCGCCCTCTACAGCTACAACGACACCCTCGCCAAGGAGCTCACCACCGCCGCCGACACCGCGGGCGAGTCGGTCTGGCGCATGCCCCTGCACGACGACTACGCCGACGCCCTCGACAGCGACGTCGCCGACATCGTCAACTCCACCGACGTCGGCGCCGGCTCCGTGATGGCCGCGCTCTACCTCCGCGAGTTCACCGGCCCCCTCCGCGACCAGTGGGCCCACATCGACATGTCATCCTCCGCCTGGTCCGACTCCCCCGACGCCGACCTCACCAAGGGCGCCACCGGCTGGGGCGTCCGCACCCTGCTGCGCTGGCTAGAGACAACAACCTGACGCTCCGCGTCCCCCAGCCATCACCCCACCGACCCCTGTAGCCGTGGCCACGGCCAGCGCGGTGATCGAAGCCTGATTCTGGCCGTGCTGACGGCCAGCGCCGTCCTTCGATCAAGCGGATGACGCGGATGGGCCGGCGTGTGGATGGGCTGCCCGTCGGCGCGGCGCCCGTCGCGCGCGTGGCGCATTGGTCCGGCGTCTGACGGTTTGCTGGCCGTAACGGCTGCGGCGTAGCCGTGGTCGGTGTGGTGATCGAAGGCTGGTTCTGGTCGTGCTGGCGGCCGCTGCTGTCCTTGGATCAAGTGGATGGCGTGGAGGGGCCGGTGTTGCGGGTGGGCCTGCCCGTCGGCGCGGCGTCCGTCGCGCGCGTTGTGCATTGGTCCGGGCGTCTGACGGTTTGCTGGTCGTGCCGGCTGCGGTGTGGGCAGCCGTGGCGCCGAGTGGTGCACCCCGATCCGCCGGGGGCGTGGCCGGCGTGGTGATCGAAGGCTGAGTCTGGTCGTGCGGGCGGCCGGTGCTGTCCTTCGATCAAGCGGCCGGTGTGGAGGGGTCGGCGTTGCGGGTGGGGGTGCCGGTCGGCGCGGCGTCCGTCGCGCGCGTGGTGCGTTGGTCCGGGCGCCTGACGGTTGCTGTTCGTGCTGGCTGTGGTGCGGGCATGGTCGGTGTGGTGATCGAAGGCTGGTTCTGGTCGTGATGGCGGCCGGTGCTGTCCTTTGATCAAGTGGATGGTGTGGAGAGGGCCGCGTTGTCGGCATGGGGCCTGCCGATTCTGAGGCCGAGACGGATCTTGCTTCCGCGAACCAACTCCGGAACGGAGGCGCTGCGCACGACCTGCCGGCTGCTACCCGGGCCGAGACGTCGATCGTGTGGCGCCAACCGGGCGGCGAGCGCCGACAGCAGGTCGGGACATGTCGGAACCCGAGGTGCGAGGTCCGTGCAGCACCGCGATAGTGGCTGTGATCCCGCGAGGCGATGCAGGCTGAGAGCCCGGCAAAACGGTCGTCCGTAGCGGTCAGGCAACCAGGGCAGGCCCGTGAGGCTGGAGCGCGGGCAGGACGGCCGGGGCGTCGGGGCGCGAGCCTGTGGGTTGGGTGGCCGCCGAGCTGTGACTGACGACGGCTGGACGGTGCTGGTGGGTGACTCGGCTCCGCTTGTCGGCGTGCAGTGGTGGAGCGATCTGAGAATCCGGCGAAGCGGGCATGCCCCAGGAATTCGGCAACCGGGGCAGCTCCGAGGGCCGAGGGGCCGGTCGGGTGGTCGGTGGACGTCGGGTGCCGGGTCGTGGGTTGGGTGGGTCGGGGAGTTGCGGCGGGAGGAGGACTGAGTGGTGCCGGGTGGGGGCTCGGCTCCGGGTGCTTGCGGGCGCGGGGTGGCGACCTGAGAACTCGACAAAATCGAGCAGGCGGGCAGCGATCTGAGGGCCCGACAACGCGATCGCGCCGAGGCAGTCAAAGTGGCTGGGCAAGGCGACGGATCGTCTTCAGGAAATCGGGAAGGCGCGGCGTCGGGAATCACGAAGAGTCAGCGCGTCGGGGAGCCCAGAGATCGGGAAGTCGGCGAGTCGGGAGTCAGGCGGGAAGTCGGGAAGGTTGGCGCGTTAGGGAGTCGGGACGCGTGATGACCCAGCGCCGCGATGATGGGCGTGAGGCGGGAACAGCGAGGCGAGCGCGGACGACCGGAACACCCGCAGACGGCCGTCGCCGGTGGCCGGGCACCGGAGTGCCGGCCACCGGCATGAGCGGTGGGGGGAAGTGTCCGGGCCGGCCGGACAAAGGCAGGGTGCCGGGCGCTGGCGGGTCAGGAGGCGTGGGCGGCTGGGTGGTCGTCGTGGGGTGCGGCGGCGTGCAGGGCGGGCGCCGGTGGTGCGGGTCGCGCAGCCGCGGTGAGGGAGGCGCTCAGCTCGCCCTTGGTCTGGCGCAGGAGATACGGCGTGCGGGGCGCCCGGCCGGGGGAGCGGGCGGAGCGGGCTGCGGCGCGGCGGTCCTGGTCGAGCCAGTCCAAGGCGGTGCGGACGGTGTAGGCCCACCAGCCGATCGTGGCGCCATACCACTCGCGGAGCTCGGCCGGGGAAGGAGCGGGGGTGCCGTAGACCGACTCGGCGGAGGTGAGGTGCTGGCGCATCTCGAGGGGAGCGCGGTCGGGGTGGCCGAGGGCGCGCAGGAGCAGGGCGTGGGCGGTGAAGGGACCGATGCCGCGCACGGACAGCAGCGTGTCATAGACCTCGTCGGCCGGGGCGGTGCGCAGCCGGTGCTCGTCGAGGCTGCTCAGGGCGGTCAGCACGGCGTGGACGCGGCGGGCGCTCAGCGTGTTGCTGGCATAGGGCGTGAGGCCCTTGACGCCGAGCGCCACCAGCGTGGACATCGGCGGGAACGCGGCATAGCGGACGCCGTCGACGATGCCGTGGGGGCCGTGGTCGGTGAGGAGGCGGCGCTTGTACGCCTTGGCGAACCAGTGGGCGGAGTGGTGCACGAGCGTGTAGAAGACGGCGGCCTCGGTGAACGAGGCGAAACGGACCTGGTGCAGGCCTTCAGTGGTGGCGAGGATCGTGGTCATGGCCGGGTCGGCGCGGGCCATGCGCAGGAATGTGGCGCGGTCGTCGCGGAGGCTCAGCCAGTCGCTGACCCGGTCGCCGACCGCCTCGGTCTCCCCGGGTCTCAGCTCGCCGTCGCTGAACACGGTGAGCGCGACGCCCGGGAGCCCGTCGTCGCGGGCGGTGACCTCGGCGACGACGGCGCGGGTCGGGTCGGACGGGTGCAGGAACGCGCGGCGGGCGCGGCCGGCGGTGACGAGCTGGTCGCCGCTGCAGGGGGCGAAGGACTCCATGGCGCGCAGCGAGCAGGCGAGGTCGAACGGTGCCGTGGCGGACAGGACGGTGCTGGTGGTCGTGCCGAGTGCTGTCATGCCCCCATTTTCGAACAGGGGTACGACAATTCCGGGGACGGAAAAGCCGCGCGCCTCAAGGGGCGAGGCGCGCGGCTAACAACGATGTTCCCACCGCCGCGGACGCGGGACAACCCCGTCACCGTTCGGGTGAGTGTGATGCGTTACGACCCACGGGCTGGGCGCCTGAACAGCGGCGGTGGCCGACGTACGATGGCGGCATGTCAGCCCCGGCCACCACCGTCGAAGCCGCGATCGCCGCCGCCCTGTCGACCGTCGACGACCCCGAGATCCGCCGACCGATCACCGAGCTCGGTATGGTGCGTGAGGTCGTGCTGCGCCCTGGCGGCGTCGCGGTGATCGGGCTGCTGCTCACGGTGGCCGGCTGCCCGCTGAAGGACAAGCTGCGGACCGACATCACCGCCGCGGTCGGCGCGGTCGAAGGGGTCACCGGGGTCGAGGTCGACTTCGGGGTCATGACGCCCGAGCAGCGCAAGGAGCTGCAGAGCAGCCTGCGCGGTGACGTGCAGGAGCCGGTCATCCCGTTCGCCCAGCCGGGCTCGCGGACCAGGGTCTACGCGGTCGCCAGCGGCAAGGGCGGCGTCGGCAAGTCGAGCGTGACGGTCAACCTGGCGGCGGCGCTCGCCGCGAAGGGGCTCAAGGTCGGCGTCGTCGACGCGGACATCTACGGCCACTCGGTGCCGCGGATGCTCGGCGCGGACGGCCGGCCCACGCAGGTCGAGTCGATGATCATGCCGCCGTCGGCGCACGGGGTGAAGGTCATCTCGATCGGGATGTTCACGCCCGGCAACGCGGCGGTGGTGTGGCGCGGGCCGATGCTGCACCGGGCGCTGCAGCAGTTCCTCGCCGACGTCTACTGGGGCGACCTGGACGTCCTCCTGCTGGACCTCCCGCCGGGCACCGGTGACGTGGCGATCTCCCTGGCGCAGCTACTGCCGTCGGCGGAGATCCTGGTCGTGACGACCCCGCAGGCCGCCGCGGCCGAGGTCGCGGAGCGTGCGGGCTCCATCGCCCTGCAGACGCACCAGCGCATCGTCGGCGTCGTGGAGAACATGTCCTGGCTGGAGCTGCCCGACGGCCAGCGCATGGAGGTGTTCGGCAGCGGCGGCGGCGCGCAGGTCGCGGAGTCGCTGAGCCGGGCCGTCGGCGCGAAGGTCCCGGTGCTGGGCCAGATCCCGCTCGACACGCGCCTGCGCGAGGGCGGCGACGCCGGTCTCCCGCTCGTGCTGTCCGACCCGTCGGCACCCGCCGCGGCCGCGCTGATCACCGTCGCCGACCGCCTCGCCGTGCGGCGGGAGAGCCTCGCCGGCAAACCGCTCGGTCTCAAGCCCGCCGGTCGCTGATCTCAAGAGCGACAACCGCGGCCACTGTACGAGAGACCGCCTGCGCCGATAACTGGTCGCAGGCGGTCTGTCCGCAGGTAAGGCCGAAGCCTCGCGAAGAACGGCCGGCAGGCGTCAGGTGACGTCGTCCCAGGAGGGGCGGGCCGGGGCGGGGGTCGCGGCCGACTTGGTGAGCGACGTGGGCGCCGCCGTGGGGGTCGCCGCAGGGGTCGCCGTGGCGTTGATGCCCTTGGCGGCCGCCTCCGCGTCGCGCTTGACCGAGTCGGCGACGCCGCGGACCTCGCCGACGATGTCCTGGAGAGGACGGCGCAGGGCGGCCTCGTCGGCCTCGCTCAGCAGGTGCTTGCGCAGGAAGGCCTTCGGGTGGAGGTCCTCGAGCTGGATGTCGGTGCCGAGCTCGCGGCTCAGGTCACCGGTGGCGTTGCGGGCCATCTGGCGGACGTTGCGGAGCATGCGCATGCCGTCGCTGATCGCCTTCGGCAGCCGGTCGGGGCCGAAGATGAACAGCCCCACCAGGATGATGACGATGAACTCCCAGCCACCGAGGTTTTCCAAGCCCATTGCCGGCCTCCTTGCTCTCGCCCGCCAGCCTACGCACCCGTGGCCCCCGCGGGGAGGGCCCACCGGTCACTTCGCGTCGGCGACCAGGGTCACCGAGGTCTTCTCCTTGGTGGTGCCGCGCAGGTACTGGATCTCGACGACCGCGCCGGGAGCGTACTTGCGGATGAGGGCCGTCAGGTCCCAGAACTCCTCCACGGGCTTGCCGTTGACGGCGAGGATGACGTCGCCGGCGTGCAGACCGCCGCCGGCGGCCGGGCCGTTGGCTTCGACGGAGGCGAGGCGGGCGCCGCCCGCGGGGTTGCGGTAGCTCGGGTCGGGTGAGACACCCATCACAGTGCGCCGGGCCTTGCCGGTGTTGATGACGTCCTGGGCCACGCGGCGGGCGTGGTTGATCGGGATGGCGAACGCGAGGCCCACGTTGCCGGCCGTCGCCTGGTCCTCGGAGAGGGTGCCGATCACGGAGTTGATGCCGACGACACGGCCGGCGCCGTCGAAGAGCGGGCCGCCGGAGTTGCCCTGGTTGACGGCCGCGTCGGTCTGGATCGCCGAGTAGTAGCGGGCGGTGCCGCCCTCGCTGGTGCGGATGGGACGGTCGAGGTAGCTGACCACGCCATACGTGACCGTGCTGGTCAGGCCGAGCGGGGCGCCGACCGCGACGACCGGGTCGCCGACCTGCAGCCGGTCGGAGTCGCCGAACTCGACGGGTTTCAGCTGGTCGTCGGGCAGGCCGGCGGTGTCGATCTTCAGCACGGCGATGTCGGACTCGTCGTCGCTGCCGACGACGGAGGCCGGGGCGACCGAGGCGTCGGTGAAGCGGACCGTGGCGGAGCCGTTGCCACCCTGCACCACGTGGTTGTTGGTGATGACGTAGCCGTCGTTGGACACCACGAAGCCGGAGCCCAGGGACGTGCCGGCGCCCACCCGCATGCTGATCGTGACGACGCTGGGGAGGACCTTCTTCGCGAGGGCGGCGACGGTGTCCGGCGGGCGGCCGTTCAGCGGCGGGTTGCCGCCGAGCGTGGATCCACCCAGGACGCCACCGCCACCGCCGGCGAACACGTAGCCGAGGGTGCCGCCGAGCGCGCCGGCGAGCAGGGCGGTGATGATCGACACCATCAGGACCAGCCCGAGGCCGGCCCGCGGTGCGGGGCCGGGCGGCGGGACCTTCTCCAGCGCCGGCGGCTCGTCCGCCGGCGTCTTGACCACGACGACCTGCGCGTCAGGGTCCCGCCACGGGTCGGCGAGGGCGTCGGACCACCAGCTGCCCGGGGCGGGCTGCGGTCGTGGCTGCGCGGGCGGCATCGGCCAGCCAGCGGGGCTGGTCGATGCGCCGTGGCCAGGCTGACGCCAGGCCGAACCGTCTGTCACGATCGGCTCCTCCGTCCGTTTCGCATCCAGCATTACACGGGCCGGCGTCCCACACGTGAGGGCGAGGTCTCCTAGGCTTGCGGGGATCGACGTCTCATGGAGGTGCGACATCCCCCCGTCCGTCAGAGCAGCGCAGCAGTTCGCCGACTTCGTCGACGGCTACGTGCTGGAGGACCCCGTGCTCACCGCGGCCCGCGAGCAGGCCGCCGAGCTGGGCATCTCCAGCGTCAGCCGGGGTGAGGGCGCGGCGCTGCGGGTCGTCGCCGCGGTCAGCAACGCGAAGGCCGTCGTCGACGTGGGCACCGGCACGGGGGTGAGCGGCGGGTGGCTGCTGCGCGGCATGCGCCGCGACGGGGTCCTCACCACGATCGACCTCGAGCCGGAGCACCAGCGGGTCGCGAGGCGGGTGTTCGCCGCCGCCGGCAACCCGCCGTCGCGGACCCGGATCATCAGCGGCCGCGCCCTGGACGTCCTGCCCCGGCTCGCCGACCGCGCCTATGACCTGGTGTTCGTCGACCACGACCCGAGCGAGTACGCGGCCGTGACCGCGGCGGCGGAGCGGCTCCTGCGCCCTGGAGGGACCCTGGTGCTCGCCGGCGCGCTCGGCGGCGGCCGGGTCAGCGACCCCACGATCCGCGACGCGGAGACCGTCCTGCTCAGGGAGGCCGTCAAGGCCATCAGGGACAGCGACGCGTGGGTGCCGGCGATCCTGCCCCTCGGAGAGGGTCTTCTCGTGGCGGCGAGAGCGCACTGACACGCAGTACAAGCGACAAAAACGGCAAAAGCGGCACATAGGGTCAGCGGGTGGAGCGGGCGCGCCGGCGGGGCGGGTCGTCGCCGGGGTCGAAGGTGTCCTCCTCCACCGGCTCGTCCAACGTCTTCTTCGCCTTCTTCCGCTCCAGCTTCGCCCGGCGCACCGCGGCCTCGTCCAGCTCCTCGCTCATCCGCGCCAGCTCCGAGCGCAGGAAGTCCCGGGTGGCGATCTCACCGACGGCGATCCGCAGCGACGCGATCTCCCGCGCCAGGTACTCGGTGTCCGCCTTCTGCGCCGCGGCCCGCCGGCGGTCCTCCTCGGAGGCGAGCCGGTCCCGGTCCGCCTGCCGGTTCTGCGCGAGCAGGATCAGCGGCGCCGCGTAGGACGCCTGCAGCGACAGGATCAGGGTCAGGAACGTGAATGTGTACGGGTCGAACTGCCACGTCCTCGGCGCGAGCGTGTTCCACACGACCCACACGAGGATGAAGACCGTCATGTACACGAGGAACTTCGCGGTCCCCATGAACCGCGCGATCCCCTCGGACCACTGCCCGAACGCCTCCGGGTCGAAGCGGGGCAGCTTCAGGCGCCCCGGCTCCCGCGGCTGGTCGAGCCGCCGCCGGTCAGCCATGATCGAGCGCCCGTCCGGCGGGGCCGGAGGAGCCCGACGACATGGAGGCGGCGTGCTCCCGGTCGCGCCAGTCCTCGGGCAGCAGATGGTCCAGCACGTCGTCGACGGTGACGGCGCCGAGGAGCCGGTCATTGTCGTCGATGACCGGCATGACCACCAGGTTGTACGTCGCCATCCGCCGGGTGATCTCGCCGAGCGTGGCCTGCGGCGCGAGCGGTTTGATGTCGTTGTCCACGACGCCGCCGAGCAGCGCCGACGGCGGTTCGCGCAGCAGCCGCTGGAAGTGCACGACGCCGAGGTACCGCCCGGTCGGCGTCGCCATCGGCGGCCTGGTCACGAAGACGCCGGCCGCCACCGCGGGTGACAGCTGCGGCTCCCGGATGCGGGCGAGAGCCTCCGCGACGGTCTCGTGCGGCGCCATGACGATCGGCTCCGACGTCATCACCGACCCGGCGGTGCCGGGCAGGTAGTCCAGCAGCGCCCGCACCGGCGACGCCTCGTCGGGCTGCATGAGGTCCAGCAGGACCTCCTGCTCGCCCTTCGGCATCTCCGCGAGCAGGTCGGCGGCGTCGTCGGGGTCCATCTCCTCCAGCACGTCCGCGGCCCGCTCCGGCTCCAGCGCCGCCATGATCTCCAGCTGGTCGTGCTCGGGGAGCTCCTCCAGCACGTCGGCGAGCCGCTCGTCGTCCAGGGCGGTCGCGACCTCGACGCGGCGGGTCTCGGACAGGTCCTGCAGCACGTTCGCGAGGTCGGCGGGGCGCATGTTGTCCAGCACCGCGAGGATGCCGGCCGTGCCCTGCGCGTGCGGGGTGCCGGCGAGCCCGACGACCTCACCCCACTCGAGCTGGTTCAGGTGACCGCGGCGGGTCAGCCGGCCGCTGAACTCCCGGACCGCGACCCGGCTCAACGCCCAGGTCCCCGTCCGGTCGGCCTCCATCGCGACGTCCACGACCGTGCCGGTGCGGCCGGTCGCCGGGATGCTCACGTGCCGGTCGATGAAGTCCTCCAGGACCAGCAGCTCACCCTGCCGCTTCTCGAACCGGCGCAGGTTGAGCGTGCCGGTGTTGAGCACCACCGCGTCGGGCTCCATCGCCGTGATCCGGCCGATCGGCAGGAAGATCCGCCGCCGCATCGGCATCTCCGCGACGAGCCCCACGACCCTCGGCGGCTGGTCGTCGGTGCGGGCCCGCGCGACCGCGTCACGCACCCGCCCGACCTGGTCGCCGTTCGGGTCGAACACACTCAGGCCGGCGAGGCGCGCGACATAGACCCTGGGCGCGGTGCTCACGAGGTTCAAGACTACTGAAGAAGACCACCGGCTCGCCGTTGGACCGCCTCCCGCACCTGCCCGCTCGCCTAGGCTTCTGTGCATGAGCATGCTGCGGTACAAGGTGGTCGACGTCTTCACCGACCGGCCGTTCACCGGCAACCCACTCGCCATCGTGTTCGACGCGGATCACCTCGCCGGCGAGCAGATGCAGGCGATCGCCCTCGAGTTCAACCTGTCCGAGACGATCTTCGTGCTGCGCCCGACGACGCCCGAGGCGACCTACCGGGTGCGGATCTTCACCCCCGGCACCGAGCTGCCGTTCGCCGGGCACCCCAGCGTCGGTTGCGCCGTCACCCTGCACCGCGACGGCCTGGTCAAGACCACCGACGTGATCATGGAGTGCGGCGCGGGCCTGCTGCCGATCACCATCGACGACGTGCACGGCACCGCCACCGTCACCGGCGGCACCCCGACCGTCGAGCCGGCCCTCGACCCGGCGCCGCTGCTCGCCGCCGTCGGCCTGACGGAGGCCGACTTCGTCGGGCCGGCGCCCCGCAAGGCCGGGTGCGGGCTTCCGTTCACGTTCCTGTCCGTGACCGACGAGGCGGTGGGGCGGCTGCGGCCCGCCGGGCTCGTCGACAACCTGAGCGTCCTGCACTGGGACGCCGGGCGGCACGAGGCTCATGTACGGGTCCTCGTCCCCGACGCCGGCGTCGCCGAGGATCCCGCGACCGGCTCGGCGGCGATGGGGCTCGGGGTGTGGCTGGTCGCGTCGGGGCTGCTGCCGGGTGACGGGCTCAGCCGGTACCAGATCCGTCAGGGCTCGGAGATGCGCCGGCCCTCGCTGCTGAGCTGCTCGATCACCGCCACCGGCGGCGAGGCGGTGTCCGCGACCGTCTCCGGCCACGTCGTGCAGATCGCCTCCGGCGAGATGATCGTGCCGCCGTTCGTGGGCTGACCCGATCCGGGTGAAGCGGCCGGCGCCTCAGCCGGCGCCTCAGCCGGCGTCGAGGCGCGCCGGCCGCCGACCACCACGATCGTCACGCCGGCGAGCAGCAGCGCGATGCCGGGCAGCGTCTGCGCCGCCGGCAGCTGGTCGAGCATCAGCCACGCCAGCAGCAGCGCGCCCGGCACCTCCAGCAGGAGCAGCACGGCGACCGTCGTCGGCGGCACCCGGCGCAGCGCGTAGTTGATCAGGGTGTGGCCGAGCAGCTGGGGGCCGGCGGTCATCGCCACGATCGCCAGCCACGTCCGCGTGGTGTAGCCGCCCAGCTCCTGCCCGCCGAGCAGGCACGCCAGCCCGAGCAGCGCCGCGCAGACCGAGTAGCAGACGGTCGCATAGGTGCTGGTCGAGATCGTCCCCCGCGCGTGGGCGCCGAGCATCGTGTACCCGGCCGCCGCGATCCCGCCGGCCAGCGCGAGCGCGTCACCGAGCAGCGCGCGGTCCGACAGGTCCGGGTCGGCGCCCGTCGCCAGGGCCACGCCCACGACGGCGACGCCCACCCCGGCCCACGTGCTGGCCGGGACCCGCACTCCCCGCACGACGGAGATCAGCGATGTCCAGATGGGTGTCGTACTCACCAGCGCCACCGACATGGCGACACTCGTCAGCTTGGCGCTGGGCACCCACGTGGCGAAGTGCACCGCGAGCAGCACGCCGGACGCGGCGCTGACGCGCATCGCCCGCGACCGGAACTCCTCGCGGCGCGCCGTGAGGGCCACCGGGGCGATCGCGGCGACCCCGAGCGCGTTGCGCCAGAAAGCGATCGCGAGTGCAGGCGCGGCCGCGTAGGCGATCAACGGCGCCGACGCCGAGACCGCGATGATCGCGACCGTGAGGGCGACAATTGCGGCTATCCCGATCTGGCGCATGCGCCGATGTTGTCACTAGGTGAAAATTGTCAGCGATCCGACACTTGGTAGCGCTCTTAGGCAGTAGACCGGAGCGGTCTGCACTCGTACTTTCGGACGATGCCAGGAGGGCCGAACGGTGTTTAACGCTGTCCTTTTCGACTACTTCAATACGTGCACCACCGCAGTCGTCCGCGGTGACGGCCACCGCAGGACCGCCGAGGTGCTCGGCGTCGACCCCGGAGCGTGGCTCAGCCTCCTCGACCGCACCTTCGACGCGCGGGCCAAGGGCGCCTACGGCAGCGTCTTAGCGGGTCTCCGCGCGCTGTGCGTCGAGCTCGGCGTCGAGCCCACGCCGGCCCAGCTGCGCGAGGCCGCCGAGCTGCGCATCGCCTCGCTCCAGCAGGACGCGTCACCCCGCCCCGAGACCGAGCCCGTCCTGCGCTGGCTGCGCGACCAGGGCATCCGCACCGCCGTCGTCAGCGACTGCTGGTTCGAGCTCCCGACCGTCCTGCCCGGCACCCCCATCGGCCGCCTCTTCGACGCCGGCGTCTACTCGTCGCAGGTCGGCCACGCCAAGCCACATCCGGCGATGTACCGCACGGCCTGCGAACGCCTCGGCGTCCACCCCGAGGCCTGCCTGTACGTGGGCGACGGCGGCGGCCACGAGCTCACCGGCGCCCGTCGCTTCGGCCTCACCGCCGTCCAGCTCGACGCGCCCGACCTCGGCGGGCACCTCACCTTCCACGCCGACCTCGACTGGGACGGCGCCCGCATCACCAGCCTCGACCAGATCCCCGACCTGGTCGCCGGCCGTATGCCGCTGCCCGCGACGATCGGCGCGCCTATGCTGGACTGGTGACGGCGCCGTCTGGGCCTCTGTCGCCGAAGGACGGACGGCTGCTGGCCGGACTCGCGGCGGCCGCCGTCCGCGCCCGCCTCACCGGCGAGCGCCTCATGTTCCGCATCCCGTCGACGGGCGCCCTGCACGACCCCGGCGCCTCCTTCGTGACGCTCGAGCGGGCCGGCGCCCTCCGCGGCTGCGTCGGCAGCCTCGAGCCGGCCCGCCCGCTGCACCACGACGTCGTGGACAACGCGGTGCGGTCCATGCGCGACCCGCGGGTGCCGCCGGTCACCGCCGCCGACTGGCCCGAGCTCGACATCAAGGTCTCCGTCCTCACCGAGCCCGCCGACCTGCCCGCCGCCGGCAGCCGGGAGGCCCTGCTGGCGGTCCTGGAGCCCGGGGTGCACGGCCTGATCCTGACCGACGGCGCCCGCCGCGCCACCTTCCTGCCGGCGGTCTGGGCCAATCTGCCGACCGCCGCCCAGTTCCTCGACGCCCTGCTCCGCAAGGGTGGCTGGGCCTCCTGGCCGCCGGGCCTGCGGGCCCTGGCCTACACCTCGGCCGAGTTCGAGGACCGCTCCCCGCGCCCGCCGCTGAACGGGGCGGCGACGGCGACCTGACGGGCCACCGTTGTGATTGGATGGCAGGCGTGGAACCGCTGGTCGAAGAGGCCGCCAAGAAGGCCGCCGTCGCCTGGCTCGCCGTGCCCGGCGCCGGCCCGGCCTACCTGGTCTGGTGCGCGTGGCTCGGTGGGTCGCTGCTGGTCGTGAGCGGCCCCGGCGAGCAGTCCGCCCCCGGCCTGGCCGGGGCCGGCACCGTCGAGGTCTCCCTCCGCGGCGACCACGGCGGCCGGATCGTCACCTGGACCGCGGCGGTGGAGCGCATGGACCCGGCCGGGGAAGCCTGGGCTGAGCTCGTGCCGCAGCTGGCCGGGAAGCGGCTCAACGGCGGCGCCGACCTCGCGACCAGGTGGGCCACGGACTGCGTGGTCAGCCGCCTCACCCCGGTCGAGGACGCCCCGCTCGTCCCGATGCCCGACGACTCGCAGGCCGCACCGCCGAAGCCCTCCCCGGCGACCCGCCTGCCGAAGCGCCCCTTCCGCCTGCACAGGGTCCGCGGCGCCAAGTAACGAAAAGAGCGGCGTCAGAAGCCGACCGCGGCCAGGCTCGCGTCCCACAGCTGCGCCGCCAGCCGGGGGTCCTCGGTGGCCGCGTTGGGCCTGATCAGCTTGCGCTTCTCGTAGTAGCCGCCCGACACGAGCTGCGGCCGGGGCGTCGCCACCAGCCAGACGAGCGTGTCCGCGCCCTGCTCGGGCGTCTTCGCGAACGGTGTCACCTTCGACATCAGGTTCACCCCGACGCCGGCGCCGAAGCGGCTGCGCACGAAGCCGGGGTGGTAGCTCGCCGACATGATGTCGGGCCACCGCCGGGCCGCCTCCGCGGCGAAGAGGATGTTGGCCTGCTTCGCCGCGCCGTACCGCTTCCACATCCCCGCCTTGCGGTCCCCCCGCAGGTCGGCGGGGTCGATCGCGCCCATCGAGTGGGCGGCGGAGGCGGTGTTGACGATCCGGCCGCTGCGCAGCTGCTCGCGCAGGAGGTGGCTCAGCAGGAACCCGGCCAGGTGGTTGGACTGGATGGTCGGCTCGAAGCCGTCGACGGTGCGGGCGTGCCCGGCCACCACACCGCCGGCGTTGTTCGCGAGGGCGTCGATCCGCTGGTACCGCTGGCGCAGCTGATCCACCAGCACGTGCACGTCGTCGAGGCGGCTGAAGTCGGCCCGGTACGCCGGGGGAGTGCGCCCACCGGCGGCGGCCACCTGGGCGACCGCCGCGTTCAGCCGGTCCGGGTCGCGGCCGACGAGGACGACGTGCGCGCCGCGCCGGGCCATGTCGACCGCGGCCGCCAGGCCGATCCCGGAGCTGGCACCGGTGATCACCACCGTGCGGCCGGTGAGATCTCCCACAGGTGCATTCTGTGCCATCACGCGACGAGGCTACCGTGGCGAAGGTCCCCTTAATGAAGCCTAAGGAGCACCGCCATGCGCCCACGCCGGTCCTGCCTCGCCGTCCCCGGCTCGAGCGTCAAGATGCTCGACAAGGCCCAGGGGCTCCCCGCCGACCAGGTGTTCCTCGATCTCGAGGACGCTGTCGCGCCGCTGGCGAAGCCCGACGCGCGCAAGAACATCGTGGCCGCGCTCAACGACGGCGACTGGGGTGGCAAGACCAGGGTCGTGCGGGTCAACGACCTGACCACGCCGTGGACGTACCGCGACGTCATCGAGGTCGTCGAGGGCGCCGGCGAAAACCTGGACTGCATCATGCTGCCGAAGGTCCAGTCGGCGGGGCAGGTCGAGTGGCTGGACCTGACGCTCACCCAGATCGAGAAGACGATGGGGCTCGAGGTCGGCAGGATCGGCATCGAGGCGCAGATCGAGAACGCGGCCGGCCTCGTCAACGTCGACGCGATCGCGGCCGCCTCCCCGCGGATCGAGACGATCATCTTCGGCCCGGCCGACTTCATGGCGTCGATCAACATGAAGTCGCTCGTCGTCGGCGGCCTCATCCCCGGGTACCCGGGCGACCCGTACCACTACATCCTCATGCGCATCCTGATGGCCGCGCGGATGCACGACCTCCAGGCGATCGACGGCCCGTTCCTCCAGATCAGGGACGTCGACGCGTTCCGCGAGGTGGCGACCCGCAGCGCGGCGCTCGGCTTCGACGGCAAGTGGGTGCTGCACCCCGGGCAGATCGACGCGGCCAACGAGGTCTACTCGCCCGCCCAGGACGACTACGACCACGCCGAGCTCATCCTCGACGCCTACGAGCACTACACCTCGGAGGCCGGCGGCAAGCTCGGCGCCGTCATGCTCGGCGACGAGATGATCGACGAGGCGTCCCGCAAGATGGCCCTGGTCATCTCCGCGAAGGGCCGCGCCGCCGGCATGTCCCGCACGACGTCGTTCACGCCGCCCGCCTGAGCGACCCGCGCGCCCGGGTGGTCGGGCGTGCCCCGGACAACCCGGCGGCCTGAGAAATCCGTGTCGCATTGCCCGGGAGCGGCTCGGGCAGGCAGGATTTGCCCTATGGCACCCGACCTACGTTCCACCGGCCCCGCGGGCAAAGGCAACCGGCGCGACGCGAGCCGCCCTTCCTCGGCCCGCCGCACCCTGCGGGCCGTCCCGTCGTCCGGGCCTGAGCTCGCCGAGGAGCCGGTTGCGGATGACGAGGGCACGGCGATCGACCGCCTCGACGGCCGTGTCGCGCTGGTCACCGGCGCCGGCAGCCCGGACGGCATCGGCTACGCCACCGCCCGCCGGCTGAAGGCGATGGGCGCGGCCGTCGCCATCGTCTCCACCACCCGGCGCATCCACGACCGGGCCACCGAGCTCGGCGTCACCGGCTTCGTCGCCGACCTCACCGTCGAGGCCGAGGTCGGCGCGCTGGCCGACGCGATCGTCGACCAGGTCGGCACCGTCGACATCCTCGTCAACAACGCCGGCCTGGCCAGCAAGGCCAGCCCCGAGGTGCTGCGCCCCGTCGCGCAGCTCACCTACGAGGAGTGGCGCGCCGAGATCGACCGCAATCTCACCACCGCGTTCCTGGTCAGCCGGGCATTCGTCGGCGGCATGGCCGAGCACGGCTGGGGCCGCATCGTGAACCTCGCCGCCACCGCCGGCCCGGTCAACGCCCTGCCCGCCGAGGCGGGCTACGCGGCCGCGAAGGCCGGCGTCGTCGGTCTCACCCGCGCCCTCGCCATGGAGCTCGTCGCCGACGGCATCACCGTCAACGCGGTCGCCCCCGGCATCATCCACACCGGCGCGTCGACGCTGGTCGAGCTCAAGCAGGGCTTCGGCACGCCGATGGGCCGCCCCGGGACCCCCGAGGAGGTGGCCGCGACGATCGCCTTCCTGTGCTCGCCCGGCGCCTCGTACATCACCGGACAGATGCTCGTGATCGACGGCGGCAACAGCGTCCGCGAGGCCCAGTACCGGTGACCCGGGCGCCGGAGGCGTCACGCCGGCGTCAGAAGCCGAGCGCCACGATCGGGATGCCGCAGAGCACCAGCAGCTCCACATAGCCGATCACCAGCGCCGCCAGCGCGAGCCCGTGCCCGCGCTGGCCGGTGCGGCCCGTCTGCGCCCACGCGATGTGCCCCATCAGGATCCCGAAGGGCGGCACCAGGACCGCGCAGACCAGGGCAGCGATCGCCATCTTGTTGTAGGCCACCTGAGAACCATTTCACAGGGGTGTGTGGGCTGCTCACGTTGGCCTGGGCCAGGCCGAGCCGGAATACTTCCTCCATACCTGCCGGTAACAAGCAGGACGCTGACCAATGGAGGTCGATCAATGGCCCGCCTCGCCCAGACGCCCGGTCTGACCGATGTGCAGCAGTCGATTCTGGAGACGGTGCGGGAGTTCGTCGACAAGGAGATCATCCCGCACGCCCAGCACCTGGAGCACGACGACGTCTACCCGGCGGACATCGTCGACGGCATGCGCGAGATGGGCCTGTTCGGCCTCACCATCCCCGAGGAGCACGGCGGTCTCGGCGAGTCGCTGCTGACGTACGCCCTGGTCGTGGAGCAGCTCTCGCGCGGCTGGATGTCGGTGTCGGGCATCGTCAACACGCACTTCATCGTCGCCTACCTGGTGGCGCAGCACGGCTCGGCGGAGCAGAAGGCGAGCCTCCTGCCACGGATGGCCGCCGGCGAGGTCCGCGGCGCGTTCTCGATGTCTGAGCCCGGCTGCGGGTCCGACGTCGCCGCCATCCGCACCAAGGCCGTCCCGGACGGCGACGACTACGTCATCAACGGCCAGAAGATGTGGCTGACCAACGGCGCGTACTCCTCCGTCGTCGCCACCCTGGTCAAGACCGACCTGGGCGCCGACTCGGTCTACGGGAACATGACCACGTTCCTGCTGGAGAAGACGCCCGGCTTCGGCGAGAACGAGGCGCTGCCCGGCCTCACCATCCCCGGCAAGATCGAGAAGATGGGGTACAAGGGCGTCGAGACGACCGAGATGGTCCTCGACAACGTCCGGGTGCCCGGCAGCGCGGTGCTCGGCGGCGCCGACAAGGCAGGCCGCGGCTTCTACCAGATGATGGACGGCATCGAGGTCGGCCGGGTCAACGTCGCGGCCCGCGCGTGCGGTATCTCGATCCGCGCGTTCGAGCTGGCCATCGCCTACGCGCAGCAGCGCCAGACGTTCGGCGCGCAGCTGGTCAAGCACCAGGCGATCGCGTTCAAGCTCGCCGAGATGGCCACGAAGATCGAGGCGGCGCACGCGCTGATGGTCAACGCTGCCCGGCTCAAGGACGCCGGCCAGCGCAACGACGTCGAGGCCGGCATGGCGAAGCTCCTGGCCAGCGAGTACTGCGCCGAGGTCGTGCAGGAGTCCTTCCGCATCCACGGCGGCTACGGCTACTCCAAGGAGTACGAGATCGAGCGCCTCATGCGCGAGGCGCCCTTCCTGCTCATCGGCGAGGGCACCAGCGAGATCCAGAAGACGATCATCAGCCGGGGGCTGCTCAAGGAGTACGGGGTCCGCTGATCGCGTGCACGGCGCGCACCACGGCGATGCACGTGTCCTCGACGTAGTCGACGCCGGCGGCCTCGGCCAGGGCACGCCCCTCGGGCGAGACGATGTCCTGCTGCAGCCAGACCGCCGGCGCGCCGATCGCGATCGCGTCCTTCACGACCTGCGTCGCGTCGGCGGACGGCCGGAAGACGTTCACGAAGTCGACCGGCTCAGGGATGTCGGCGAGGCTGCGGTACACGCGGACCCCGAAGATCTGGTCCGCGAACGGGTTCACGGGGATGATCCGCCAGCCGCGCCGCTGGATCGCCAGCGGCACCGAGTGGGCGGTCTTCCGCGGGTCCCGCGACGCCCCGACGACGGCGATCGTGGCCGACTCCCGCAGGATCTGCTCAGCGCTGCGCATGCCTCGACCGTAGCGCGCGGAGATGCACGCGCGGCGATGGGCGTCGGCCGCCCTGCCCCCGCTGGCAGCTCCCGCCGCGGCGACGGGCGTCGGCCACCGGCCCCTGCCGGGCGGCTCACGCCGCGGCGATGGGCGTCGGTCCGCCGGTCAGTCCTGCCGACAGTCGCGCGCCGAGCAGCAGCGCGTGCACCCGCACCGCCTCACCCGGCTCGCCGACGGCCGCCCGGCGCTCCGGATGCGCCACGTAGTAGCCGATCAGGTCCATCAGGAACAGCAGGCTGCCGTCCACGTCCTCCGGCCGCACCGTCACCGGTCGCGACCGCCCCGCGACGAGCAGGTCGACCCTGGGATGCGCCCGGTCGCCGTTGAGCTCGACCCGTTCGATGCTGCTCCAGGTGTACGAGCGGCCGCCGACCCACACGCCGTCGCCCGTGAGCCGCACCGAGGGCGTGCCGCGCACCAGCCGCAGGAGGCCCCTTGCGCCGGACACGTACATGGCCGCGGCACCGCCGAGCGCGAGCACGGCGACGACCGGCCCGGCGTCCGCGAGCAGCGCCCAGACGAGCACCACCGACCCGACCGCGAACACCCGCCCGACCCGCGCGCACGCCTCGCGGAACGGCCGGTGGAGCTCCCACCCCGGCCGCGCCGGCGCCTCGTCCCGCCGGCGCAGCTCGTTGACGGCGAAGTTGGTGCCGTGCACGACCGCGTTGGCCAGCACGAACGGCGCCAGCACCGGGCTGCCCTCCGGCGCCGCGAGCGCCAGCAGCAACGCGCCCGCGAGCAGCGTCACCCCGGGCGGGACCGCGACCCACAACCAGTTCGACGGATTGCGACGTGGCGCGCTCATGGCCAGAACGCTAGCCACTCCCGTCCCCGCCCGGCGTCACCCGATCGGCCTCGCCGCCGGTGCCCGCGCCTGCGTCGCCGACCCTGCGGCGGACCGCACCGCCGAGGACGGTGACGGCGGCGCCGACGTAGACGAGGTTGAACAGGATCTGCGCGATGACCACGATCCGGGCCGTCTGCCCCACCGCGTGCACGTCGCCGTAGCCGACCGTCGCGAGCGTCGACAGCGTGAAGTACAGCGCGTCGGTCCTCGTGGCCAGCCCGGTGAACTGCCCCTCGTGGCCGGCGAGCAGCACGTACACCAGCGAGAACGACAACACGGTGACGACCAGCAGATTGACCAGCGCCTCCAGGTGCGCGGCGGTCCGCCCGCCGGTGCGGACCTGCCGGAGCAGCTGCCGCCTGAACACCACGACCAGCACCGCGAGCAGGACCACGGCACCGCCGGCCTGCGCCCAGTCGCCCGCGGTGCGCATCAGGCGCAGCGGGACCAGGTAATACAGGAACCCGGCGGCCGCGAGCGTGCACGCGACGCGCCGGACCGGTCTCCGCACAGCTCCACCGTGCCCCACGGCGGCCCTGCGGTCAGGTGACCTGCCGGGTGAGCGCGCCCCGGAGCCGCTCCAGCTCCTCGGGCGTGCCGATCGCCGCGCGCCGCTCAGGCTGCCGGGCGTACAGGTCGATGACCCTGGTCAGGAAGTACAGCGACACCTCGAGCGGCACGTCCTCGCCGGGCCGGAACTCCCGCACCCGCCGCCCGCGCACCAGCTCGGGGCTGCCGACCGCCCACGCGCCGGACTCCGACCTGACGCCCAGGGCGTCCCACGGCACGAACGAGCGCCCCCCGTCGATCGCCAGCCCCTCCGAGGTCAGCACGAGCGGGCCGCTGCGCAGCATCCTGACCGACAACACCAGCAGGAACAGCGTGGTCAGGACGACGATCCCGTACGACATGGCGCGCAGCACCGACAGGTGCCCGACCCGGAACCCGTTGAACGCCATCAGCACCAGCGCCGCGCCCAGCACCCCGTAGAACACGCACTGCCGCCGGAAGTTCGGCTGCACCCTGAACGCCGCCTGCTCCTGCCACACCACGATCGCGAACGTCGACGGCCCCCGCGTCGTGTGCGCCAGAAGAATCAACCCGAACGCGATCCCGATCGTCGCGACGATCAGCAACACCAGGAGCACCGGCACGTACGCGGCCGGGTCGTCTCTGGTCACCACCGGCACCAACACGCCGACCACGAGGGTCGGCGCGAGGAGCACCAGGAAGTCACCGGCACGAGCACGCATGCAACCGAGCTTATGCACGCTAGCTGACCGTTTCCTGACCGCCGATCACAGCAACGACAGCTGCTCACCCACCTCCACCACCCCCGCCCGGCCCCCTTCCACGACCGGTGCCGCCGACGCCCCGGCAGAGCCTCTGCTGAGCGCCCCCGGTGCCGTTGGCTGTCCCGTGAGACTCTTCTCCGGCGTTTCGACCGAAGCGGGGCTGATGGACAGCGGCAAGGGCTCGGCGGTGGTCCCCGGCGTGCCGGGGGCTCTGTCCGCCGGGGCCGGGTCGACCGAAGCTGCTGACTGTGGCGTGGTGCTCTTCGCCTGCGTCCCGGCAGCGGTTGGACTGATGGGCAGCGGTAAGGGCGTGGTGGCGGTCGCCGGCCCGCTGGCGGACCTGTTGGGCGGGGTGCGAGTGGTGGGCCGCGGCGGCGTGTCGGTGGTCGCCGGGCTGCCGGTGGGACTGTTCGGTGGGGCGGTGGTGGGGCTGGTCGCCGGGCCGCTGGTGGAGTTGTCGGGCGGGGCGCTGGTGGATCCGGGTGCCGAGCCACCGGCGATGGGCGGGGCGCCGGTGGTGGTCGGGGGGAAGGGCAGCGGCAAGGTGTCGGCGGCGGGTGGGGGTGGGGCGGCGGAGAGTTGGCGGGTGGTGCTGGTGTCGCCGGTGGGCAGGCCGTGGCGGCGGCAGGCGAGGCGGACGCGGGCGGCGACCTCGCGCTGGTAGGCCTGGCCGGCGTAGGCGCCGTCGCCGTAGAGCTGGCGGTAGCGGGGGGCGAGGTGGGGGTGCTCGCGGGCGAGCCAGGCCTGGTACCACTCGCGGGCGCCCGGGCGCAGGTGCAGGGCCAGGGGGACGACGCTGGCGGCGCCCGCGGCCGCGAGGGCGGCGACGGTGGTGTCGATCGACTCGGCGGTGTCGGTGAGGCCGGGCAGGATCGGGGCCATGAGGACGCCGACGGCGAAGCCCGCGTCGGCGAGGCGGCGCACCACGTCGAGGCGGCGGCGGGGGCTGGGGGTGCCGGGCTCGACGGAGCGCCACAGCGGCTCGTCGACGAAGCCGATCGACATCGAGACGCCGACGGTCGTCACCTGCGCGGCCTGGGTCAGCAGGTCGAGGTCGCGGGCGATGAGCGTGCCCTTGGTGAGGATGGAGAACGGGTTGGCGTGGTCGCGGAGCGCGGCGAGGATGTCGCGCATCAGCTGGTAGCGGCCCTCGGCGCGCTGGTAACAGTCGACGTTGGAGCCCATCGCCAGGTGCCTGGGGGTCCACGAGGGGGCGGAGAGCTCGCGGCGCAGCACCTCGCCGGCGTTGACCTTGACCACGATCTGCGAGTCGAAGTCGTGGCCGGCGTCGAGGTCGAGATAGGTGTGGGTGTTGCGGGCGAAGCAGTTGTGGCTGACCACGCCGCCCGCGATGAAGTCGCCCGTGCCGGTCGTGATGTCGAACATGGGCACGTCGACGCCGAGCGGCTCGATCGCGGTCACCCGCAGGCTCTCGTCGCCGCGGACGAGCTCGCCGGCGACGGTGCCGGTGGGGGTGGCCGGGGCGAACATCAGCCCGAAGCGCAGCCGCTCCCGCACCCCGCCGAGGACCCTGGTCAGCGTGCCGTCGGTGACGGTGGCGAAGCCGAGGACGGTCAGGCACTCGACGAGCCAGTCGACGACCACCTTGTCGACCAGGTCGAAGGCGGGCAGCTCGCCGGACATGTCGCCGGCGGCGTCGAACAGCCCGGCGACGAACCCCTGCCGCCACGCGCGGGTGGGGACCTCGGGCCAGTCGATGACGGCGCTCGTGTCGCGGACGCTGGCGCCGGCGAACTCCCGGTCGTCGGCGGCCATCGCGTGCAGCCCGCCGCAAGCGGTGGCATAGGCCCTGGCCCGGCGCAGCGCGGCGGGCGCGACCGGGCCGACGTGCCCGTCGCCGTGGACGAACCCGCACAGATACCCCCGCCGGTAACCCGGGGTCACCCGGGGACGCTCGGGGAGGGCGCCGAAGCCGGTGAGCCGGTTGGCGGTGGTCAGGTGCGGCCGGCGGGCGCGGCCGTGCCGGGCGCCGGTGACGTGCTTCCAGCCGCGGTCGGATAGGAACCGGTGGTCGCCGGACGCGACGAGGGTGGTGCCGTCGTGGAGGGTGACGCGGTGCGCGGGCTTGACGGTCGACCAGTGCGCGAGGACCTTCGTCGTGACATAGCGTCGCAACCGTCCGTCACGGACCGTGCCGATGATGTCGTCGCCGGGGCGCAGGTCGGCGAGGGGCCGGGTGGTGCCGTCGGCCATGAGGATCGCGGTGTCGCCGGCGAGGCAGTAGACACACGCGTGCGAGCACCCGCGGTAGGGGTTGATCGTCCACTCGAACGGCACACGTGACTGGCCCGGCACCTGGTTGATCAGGGACTTTGCCTGCACCTCATAGAACGTGACACCGCGGAACTCGGGGGTGTCGAAGGTGCGGGCGACGGCCCCGGCCAGTGCGAGCGGAAGCGCTCGCACTGGCCCGGCGTCACCGGTGCCGGGACCGCCAGTCGCCTTCAGGTTGTCCCATCGCACACGCCAATTCGAACACGTGTACGAACGAATCGCAAGCTACGCCTCGACGGTTTCGCCCACAGCGTTCTCGCGCTCCGTGACGCCCGCAGGCTTGGCCTCAGGGTCCTTCGCGGTCTCCGCCTCGGCGGTCTCGGTCTTGCTCGTGTCGGCCTTCGCCGCCTCGGTCTTGCTCGTCTCGGGCTCGCTGGTCTCCGCCTTGGCCGCCTCGGCCTTGCTGCTCTCGGCCTTGGCCGCCGGCGCCGCCTTGGCGGGTGCGTCGTGCTTGGTGGCGTGCTCGGCGATCTGCGCCCGCACCTCGTCCATGTCGAGGTCGCGGACCTGCTGGATCAGCGACTCGAGCTGCTGCTCGCGCAGCATGCCCGGCTGGGAGAACACCGCGACGCCGTCACGCACGATCATCAGCGTGGGGATGGAGCGGATCTGGAACTCCATCGCGAGCTCCTGCTGTGCCTCCGTGTCCACCTTGCCGAAGATCAGGTCCGGGTTGTTCTCCGAGACCTTCTCGAACGTGGGGGCGAAGGCACGACACGGCCCGCACCACTCGGCCCAGAAGTCGACGAGGGTGATGCCCTCGCCGCCGACCTTCTCGGCGAAGTTTTCGGCGGTCAGTTCAACGGTTGCCATGTCTGTCCGATCCTTTCGGGCGGTCGGGTACGCACCGTCATAACCACGTACCCCTTACGGGCATTCCCAACCGGTGGCAGGGCTCACGATGGCGTGGGCCGGCGCGTGATCCATGATGGAGGACATGGATCGGCCGACGTTCGTCTTCGACGGTGACTGCGCGTTCTGCTCATCATGCGCCCGGTTCATCGAGCGGCGCATCAGGCCGGCCGCGCATGTCGTGGCGTGGCAGTTCGCCGACCTCGACGAGCTCGGCGTCACCGAGGACGAGGCGGGCGCCGCCGTGCAGTGGGTGACCGCCGGCCGCGCGCCCACCGCGGGCCCGGTCGCGATCGCCGACATGCTGCGCTCGGTGCCCGGAGCGGCCGGGCGGTTCCTGTGGCGCCCGCTGGGCGCACTGTTGGGGTTGCGACTCGTTTCGGCGTCGGCGTGGCCGGTGTACCGGTGGGTCGCCCGCAACCGGCACCGCATGCCCGGCGGGACCGCCGCCTGCGCGCTGCCGCCGAACCACCCCGCCCGAGCGGGACGCTGACCCAGAAGCCCGCCTGACGGCTGAGCCGGGAGCGCGGCAAGTAAGGGGGCAAACCCGGAGATTTGCGGCTGAGCCGGGCTTTTCGGCATACGCTCGCGAGTGGGAGGTACGCCATGTCGAGCCAGCCCACACCGAGCCAGCCCAGCGCCGGGGTCGATCTGCCGCTGCACAGGCACGAGTGGGACCGGCTCGTCCGGCTGCCCCGCCACGTCCTCGTCGTCGCCAGCGCCGGGGACGCCAATGTCGACGCCGTCGCCGGGGTCGAGGCCATCGCGGCGGGCCAGCGCTCCCGGGCGCTGCTCGTCCGGGGCGTCGTCGCGGCGATCTTCGCCGAGCACGAGCAGGTCACGGGCACCGAGCCGCTGGACCGCGAGGGTGTCCTCGCGGAGTGTGGCGCGGCCGTGCGGATGCTGGCCGCCCGGCTGGGCGCGGACGTCGCGCTCGCCTACGGCGAGTGGCTGATGGACGTCGCGGCCAGCGTCGGCCGCACCGCGTGGCGGCCCGGCGTGATCCGGCTCGGCGGGGTGGAGATCCTGCTCGCCGAGCGGGAGTTCGTCAACGAGATCGGCAGGGAATTGGCGCTGGCTCTGCACCGCCAGTAGAGGACGCGCCGGCGGTCGCCGGTCGGGTGGGCTGGGCAAACCTTCTCATCCGGCTGGCCTCCAACACACCCGGCCGCCGTACAAAGCCGCGAATGCGCGAAGAGCTGCAAATCAGTACAAGAGCCGCAAACGCCGGCAGGTCAGGCCTGCACCATGCAGCCCCAGCCGTCATAGGCGCCGTCGTGGCGCTCGACGACGCCGCGCACCTCCCAGGTGACCTCGTGCAGCGCCGGCGGCTCGACCGCGTCCCGCCGGATCGCCTGCAGCACGAAATCGGCCTCGTCGCCGCGCTCGACGGTCACCGCGAACCCGAGGTCGCGCAGCTCCTGCGCGGCCGCCTCGGCGCGGTCGGTGTCGGGGAAGTACGCGAGGAACTCGACCGGCCGCGGCTGGCTGAGCCGGTCGCCGTGGCCCTCCAGCTCCTGGACGACCTGGTTGTCCTCCATGATGTTGCGCTGCCAGCCGTTGGGGGTGAGCTCCTCGCGGACCCTGCTCCAGCCCGGGTCCGGCTCGAGCCTGCCGGTGGCGGACAGCTCGGGGATGTCCGGCAGCGCCGGTGCGGCCGCGCCCTCGGGCAGGTAGCCGGTGATGCGCCCGGTGTTGGCGGTCACCACCCGGCCGACCATCGCCCCGCGGACGCCGCGCAGCGCCTGCCGCACGGCCTCGTCGAGCGCGTGGATGGCGCCCAGCTCGGAATCGGCGGGCATGCCGCTGGCGCCGTCACCGGTGTAGGTGAACTCGACGTCGAAGCGCTGCGGCAGCCGCGCCACGGGAGCCGCCTCGACGGCGCCGAGGTCGATGTTGTACATCGCCAGCCCGGCGCCGATCTCGCCGGGATACACGGCCCAGCGCTCGACCCATGCCGGCTCGCGCCCCAGCAGCCTGCGCAGCAACCCCACTGCCGTCCTCCTAAACGAGCGTCATTCGCGCGGCTCCGGGAAGCTCGGCATCTCCGGCCCCGCGTGGGACTTCTTCGGCACCATGACCTTGCGCCGGAAGACGCAGATCAGCGTGCCGTCCTGCTTGTAGCCCTTGGTCTGCACCGTGACCACGCCGCGGTCGTCCTTGGACTCCGACTCGCGCTTGTCGAGCACCGTGGTCTCGCCGTAGATGGTGTCACCGTGGAAGGTCGGCGCGGTATGCCGCAGGGACTCGACCTCGAGATTGGCGATCGCCTTACCGGACACGTCGGGCACCGACATGCCGAGCAGAATCGAATAGACGTAGTTGCCGACGACCACGTTGCGCTGGAAATGCGTCGACGTCTCCGCGTAGTGGACGTCGAGGTGCAGCGGATGATGGTTCATCGTCAGCAGGCAGAACAGGTGGTCGTCCGACTCGGTGACCGTCTTGCCGGGCCAGTGCCGGTAGACGGCGCCGACCTCGAACTCCTCGAAATACCGGCCGAACTGCATCAGCGACTCCCTCGTCGTTGTGGGGTCTGCAAGCATGCCGGGTACGGACGGGAAATTCAGCCGAGTGTGACAAAAACGCAGTGAGCGGCGGGGCCCTCCCTGGCGCCCGCCGCCCACGCTGTGTGATCAGTATCTTGGTCGCGAAGGCCACGCTCCGTATAGAGACGCAGATCACAGTTATAGAAATGAGACGAAAATTGAGCGCAAGCACTACGGAGTGTGCCGATGGTCTCACTACACAGCGTAGTGGGCGTCTGGGGTACGAGACGGCGGACGGTAAAGTCTGGCGCCGATGGAACGGTTGAGCACGCGGGGGCGCGTGACGCGGGTGGCGGTCACGCTGGTGGTCGTCGTGCTGACCTTCGCCGGCACGCTCGTCGGCAACGACTTCTGGTTCCCGTTCGCGCCGTTCCAGATGTTCGCGATCGCCGACAAGCCCAATGAGCCGGTCCTGGTGCTGCGCACCGACGGGGTCGACACCACCGGCAAGCGGATCGTGCTCGACGAGCGCAACGCCGGGGTGCGCCGGGCCGAGATCGAGGCGCAGATCGACCGGTTCAAGGCGGACCCCAGCCTGCTGCGCTCGGTCCAGGACGCCTACGCCGCCCGCAACCCGGGCAAGCCGCCCCTCGTGGAGGTCGACATCGTCGAGGTCCAGCACCACCTGCGCAACGCGCAGCCGACCGGCGTGATCACCGAGGTCGTGCTCGCCAGGTGGAAATCATGAGCCACAAGGCCGTGACCAAGCTGCGCGACTGGCTCTTCGAGCCGGTGCCGAAGGGGCGCATCGCCGCCTTCCGCACCCTGGTCTACGTCTTCGTCGCCCTCGACGTGGTCTTCTTCAGCGCCTGGATCAAGAGCCACGGCGACCTGCCCGGCAACCTGTACCAGCCGCTCGTCGTCGGCGAGGTGCTGCCGCTGCCCACGCCCACCCCGTTGGTGGTCGGCACGATCTACTGGGCGCTGATCCCGTTGAGCCTCGCCGCCGCGACCGGCCGCGCGCACCGGCTCCTCGGCTGGAGCGTGTTCGTCCTGTACCTCGAGTACATGATCGTCGCGATGAGCTACGGCAAGATCGACCACGACAGGTTCGGCCTGCTGGTCGCGCTCGCCGTGCTGCCGGCCGCGGGCCGCGCCAGGCACGGCGACAAGGAGCTCACCGAGGCCGGCGGCTGGGCGCTGCGGCTCACCCAGATCGGCGTCGTGTGCACGTACTTCCTGTCCTCGCTCGCCAAGCTGCGCTTCGGCGGGCTGGAATGGTTGACCGGCGCCACCCTGACCAGGGCGTTCATCCGCCGCGGCACCGTGCTCGCGCACTGGCTGCTCGGCATCCCCGGCTTCACCACGGTCAGCCAGATCGGCATCGTGGGCTTCGAGCTGCTCAGCCCACTGGTGTTCGTGGTGAAGCCGAAGGTGCGCGCCGCGGTCGTCGCCGGCTTCTACGCCTTCCACCTCGTGACCTTCTGCCTGATCACGATCTCGTTCGTCCCGCACCAGGTGGCGATGGCGTGCTTCCTGCCCCTGGAGAAGGTCACGCCGGTGCGCTGGACCCGCCGGCTGCTGCGGCGGCCGAAGCCGGACGGCTCAGCCGAACAGGCTCGCGAAGAAGTCACCGAAGCCGCCGGCGATGTCCATCAGGGCGCCGCCGATGGACTTGACCACCTCGGCCGCTGACTGCGGCCGATACGCGACGAAGAAGATGAGGAAGGCAATGCCTCCCCAGGTGAGGACCTTCTTGACCATTTTCGGCAATCCCCTCCGGGTCTGCGATTGCAAGGAACGTAGCGTATCGGGTGAGCGCCACAGGGTGAATGAGTGTCGGCCCGGGGATTCACGGTAGATGCACAACGACGACGACATCGGCGTGGGGCCGTGGGACGGCGACTGGCCGGCCGGTCCCCACTACGACCCTGAGCTGCTCGCGGCCGGTGACCGGCGCAATGTCGTGGACCGTTACCGGTACTGGCGGCTCGACGCGATCGTCGCCGACCTCGACCGCCGCCGGCACACATTCCACGTCGCCATCGAGAACTGGCAGCACGACCTCAACATCGGCACGGTCGTGCGCAACGCCAACGCGTTCCTCGCCGCCGAGGTGCACATCGTGGGCCGCCGCCGGTGGAACAAGCGCGGCGCGATGGTCACTGACCGCTATCAACATGTCCGGCACCATCCGACGGTCGAGGAGTTCCTCGACTGGGCGGTCGCGCAGGACCTGCCGGTGATCGGGATCGACAACCTGCCGGGCGCGCTGCCGCTGGAGCGGGCCGAGCTGCCCCGCCGGTGCGTGCTGCTGTTCGGCCAGGAGGGCCCTGGCCTCTCGGAACCTGCCCGGAAGGCATGTGCCGCCGTGTACTCCATCGCGCAGTACGGCTCGACCCGGTCGATCAACGCCGGAGTCGCCAGCGGGATCGCGATGCACACCTGGATCCGGGCGTACGGCGACAACAGCCCATAGGACCCATTACCGTGGGTACATGGGCGTCGCAGTCAGCTGTCCCCGTTGTGGCGGCCCGGTGCGGTCACCGGACCTCATGCACTCCGAGTGGAGGTGCGATGAGGACGGCGAAGTGCTCCCGCTGCACGTCGCGCAGCACATCGGACCGGAGATCGTCGAGGCGGCGAAGGCCAGGCTGATCGCCGCGGCGCAGCGCGCCGGTGAGCGGCGGCCCACCCCGATGTGGTGCCCGTGGCCGCTGCCGACCGGCTGGACCGTGACCGGCGTCGGCTGGGTCGGCGACGAGCGCTCCGGCGTGCGCGCCACCGCCGTCGCGTGCAGCGGCCCCGGCCCGGTCGAGCACGGGCCCGCCGACTGCGTGATCATCGCGGAGGAGCCCGGCATCGGCCTGGGCACCCGCTTCGCCGGCATCCCCGGCACCGACCCCGGCACCTTCTTCGACGGCGACATCGCCACCACCACCGCGCACGCCAAGGTCCGCGCCGCCGGCTGGCCGACGCCGCTGTGGATGGCGAAGTCACCCGAGGACCGTTGCGCCTACGTCGGTGAGGCGATGGGCGTGTGGCTCTACGTCGTCACGTGGCCGGCCGCCGCGGGCTACCTCCTGGAGGAGGAGCTCGACCTGCACGATCTCGCCGACGATGTGCCAACCCATCTCGTCTACGGCGCGCCGTCGCCGTATCTTCACGGCAAGGCGTAGAAGTTCACGACTAGGATCGACCCTTAGTCGATGGGGTCGATGTCGGCGCGCCATACATTCACCGTGTGCCGCGCAACTGATACGCTGAGTTCGCCGCGGTGCACGTGCACGACGCCGTGGGGAGGGGATTGACGGCAATGGTCAAAAAGGTCCTCACCTGGGGAAGCATTGCTTTCCTCATCTTCTTTGTGGCATATCGGCCGCAGTCCGCGGCCGAGGTCTTCAAGTCCATCGGCGGCGGCATCATGGACATCGCCACCGGTTTCGGGGACTTCTTCTCCAGTTTGGTTGCCTGACTGCGATGTCCACCGGGCCTGAGCCTTCCGCCGAAGAACCGGGTGCACGTCGCTGGGAAGATCGCGACACCGAGCCGATCCCGCGGGCCCGTCCCGCGAATCCCGGCCCCGCCGACTATGCCGACCACGACCCCTACAGCGACGGCGCCCAGTCGGCCACCCTCGGCGGTTACGACCGCGGCGACTACTACGTCGAGGAAGGCCCGCCGACCTTCACCGAGGACGAGTTCTCCGGTCTGCGCGGCGGCGGTGGCGACGCCGGCCCTTCCGTGCCGCCCGGCAGCCGCATGGCGCCCCTCGACGAGGAGGCCAGCCGGCACGCGGCCCGCTATCTCTTCCCGACCGAGAAGTTCCGCGGCGAGTGGAAGCGGCACTGGATCCAGCTCGCCAAAGAGGGCGGGATCGCCGTGGCCGCCACTATCGCGATGGGCTACATCGCGGGCTGGCTGACCAAGCACAACCAGACGCAGCTGCGCACCGTCGTCCTGGTCATCTGGGCCGTCGTGATCCTCTACTGCGCTTGGCGGGTCGCCGACTGGTGGTATGACCGATTCATCCTCACCAACAAGCGGGTGATGGTGGTCTCCGGGATCTTCACCCGCAATGTCGCCATGATGCCGTTGCTGCGGGTCACCGACATGAAATACGTGCAGTCGCTGACCGGCCGCATGTTCGGCTACGGGCACTTCGAGCTGGAGTCCGCCGGTCAGGACCAGGCGCTGCGAAACATCCGCAACCTGCCCAACCCGAATGAGCTCTACCTGCGCATCGTCGAGGAGATGTACGAGCCGGAGGCCGTCGAGGCCCGCCTGGGCCGTGCCGCCGGCGTCGAGGACGACGGAACCTAGAAACTTTTTCTCCGGGGTTTGCAACCGTGCCGCCCCTCCATCGCGTCTTGCCTGGTGGGCGGAGCGGGGGAGGGAGCGGCGGTGCCGGACGAGGCGGGGTTCCGTGAGGAAGACTTCCGTGATTTCGTCGAGACCAGGTCCAGTGCGCTGCTGCGCACCGCGTACCTGCTCGCCGGGGACTGGGCGACCGCCGAGGACCTGCTGCAGATCGCATTGACCAAGACCTACCTGGCGTGGAAGCGGCTCGGCCACATCGAGGCCGTCGAGCCCTACGCCCGCCGGGTCCTGGTCAACACCTCCACGAGCTGGTGGCGGCGCCGGTGGCACGGCGAACGCCCCACCGAGATCCTGCCGGAGTCCGTCGCCGCGGACCGGGTCGAGGAGAGCCTCGAGCGTGACGCCCTGTGGCGGCACGTCCGGGAGCTGCCGAACCGGCAGCGCGCCGTGCTGGTCCTGCGCTTCTACGAGGACCAGTCGGAGGCCGAGACGGCCCGTCTGCTCGGCGTGTCGGTCGGCACGGTGAAGAGCCAGGCGTCCCGGGCGCTCGCCACGCTGCGCCAGCGGCTCAGCGCGGAGGGCATCGAGCCCGCCGCAAGGCCGGCGAGACCGCCGACGGTGCGGCTCAGGCCGGCGACGCCCGCCACGGCGAACGCGGCGGTGTCCGCGACGGCAAGATCCACGGCGAACGCCAAGATGTCCGCCCTGACGGCGAACGTGGCGAAAACCGCACAGGCAGAGAAAGACGTGCCGAAGGAGCAGCCCGCACCCGAAGACGAGTGCGACATGTCCGGACGCGAGGCCGTCCTGGTGGAGACCTCCGGGCCGGTGGAAGTGGGACTGGTGACGTGACCATGATCGAAGATGCGCTCCGCGAGGCGTTCAAGGCGAAGGCGGGCACCGCGCCGCCGACGCCGCTGAACGGCATCGCCGACGTCGCCATCCGCAACGCCGGGCGGGTCCGCCGGCGCCGGCGCGTCGCCGCGTCCGGGTTCGCCGCGTTCGTCGTCATGGCGGTCGCCGCCATCGCCACGTTCCACATCGTCGGCCAGGGCTCGCCCTCGGCGCCGGTCGCGCAGGGCGACCACGACCCGCAGAGCTCGCAGCCGCAGGCCACCCTCACCACGCAGACGGCGCCGCCGGCCGTGGGCAAGGAGGTCCCCGCGATCGACGGGGACGCGCAGCCGTCCACCACGGTGCGGCTCAAGCTGCCCGACAACGGCACCGTCGCCGCCGCGTACAAGGCGAAGGACGGCTACCTGGTCGTCAACACCGAGGCCGACGGCGACAAGCAGTTGGTGCTCCAGGACGACCACGACAAGCAGCAGGTCCTGGTGAAGAAGGCGTCGAACATCGCCGTCGCGAAGGGCGGCGACAAGGTCGCGTGGGCGCAGGAGGGCAAGGTCACCGTCGCCACGCGTACCACCACCGACGACAAGACCAAGAAGCAGCAGCTGACCGAGCAGGTGACGGCGGACGTGCCGGAGACCGCGGTCGCGGTCGGGTTCGTCGGCTCCGACCTGCTCCTCGGCCGCGAGGAGGGCGCCGGCTACGACGTCTGGTTCTCGGGCCGCGCCTACACCCAGTCGTGGGACGACAACGTCGTGCGGATCTTCGGCGTCGACCCCGGGACGAAGAGCGTCTACGCCGAAGTGAAGACCGGCGACAAGGACGAGCGCATGTGCCTGGCGATGCTGACCCTGGACCAGCCGTTCACGGTCGCGCAGCGGCGGTGCGGGCTGCCGGTGGCGGCGAAGGCCGGCGGCCGGGTCTCCCCGGACGGGCACTGGCTCGCGTACCCGGTCGACGGCCTCAAGCAGGTCGCGATGCTGGACCTGACGAAGGTCTTCGACGCGGCGACGGTGGCGGCAGCGGTGAAGACCTGGCCCCTGACCGTCACCACGAAGACGGTGTGGATGAACGCCACGACGTTCGTGGTCGACAGCGGGGGCAAGTTCCGCGTGATCACCCCGACCGGGGCGGCCGGCTTCTCCGAGCCGCTCAACGTCGAAAGCGACGGCGTCGTCCTGATCGAACTGCTCTAACCTTGTTGGGTGCGGATCGATCTTCACTGTCACTCGACCGCCAGTGACGGCACGTCGAGCCCGGCCGGGCTGGTCGCCGAGGCGGCCGCCGCCGGGCTCGACGTCGTCGCGCTGACCGACCACGACACGACCTCCGGGTGGGCCGCCGCGATCGCCGCCCGTCCGCCAGGGCTCACGCTCGTGCCGGGCGCCGAGCTGTCGTGCCGGTGGCACGGCGGGCCGTGGCCGATCTCGCTGCACCTGCTGGCGTACCTGTTCGACCCGGCCGAGCCGGCCCTGGCGGGAGAGATGGCCCGCATCCGGGCGTCCCGCGAGACCCGCGCGGAGCGCATGGTGCACCTGATGCGCGCCGACGGCATCGACGTCACGTGGGCCGAGGTCCTCGAGCACGCCGGCGGCGGCACCGTCGGCCGCCCGCACCTCGCGCAGGCGTTGATGCGCCGGGGACTCGTCGACACGGTGTCGGAGGCGTTCCTGCCCGAGTGGCTCGGTCACCGGTACCGGGTGGGCAAGGAGGACCTCGACGTCTTCGACGCCATCCGGCTGGTGCTCGGGGCCGGCGGCGTGCCGGTCTTCGCCCACCCGCGGGCCAGCATCCGCGGCCCGGTCGTCCCCGACGTGGCGATCGAGGAGATGGTCGGCGAGGGGCTCTTCGGCGTGGAGGCCGACCACACCGACCACACTCCGGCCGAGCGGGCGCACATGCGGGCGATCGCCGACCGGCTCGGGCTGGTCGTCACCGGCTCCAGCGACTACCACGGCACCAACAAGACCGTCCGCCTCGGCGCCCGCACCACGGCACCCGAGGTGTTCGAGCAGATCGTGGCGGCCGCGACCGGGTCCGGTGTGGTCGCATGACCGGGCAGCGAAGCGGCTCGGCCCGGTCATCATGTGGCAGGTTTGGGTCAGGCCGACGCCGGAGCGCAGCGGAGGTGGCGGCATGACCGGGCAGCGAAGCGGCTCGGCCCGGTCATCATGTGGCAGGTTTGGGTCAGGCCGACGCCGGAGCGCAGCGGAGGTGGCGGCGTGACGACGGAGTACGCCGGCGCCGGCGATCCCAGACGCAGCATCGAGCTGCTGTGGGGCACCGCGGCGCCGTCGCGGCGGGGCCCGAAGGCGAAGTTCACCGTCGGGGACGTCACCGCGGCCGCGATCGCGCTCGCCGACGCCGAAGGTCTCACCGCGGTGTCCATGCGGCGCGTCGCCGAGCAGCTCGGGGTGACGGCGATGTCGCTGTACACCTATGTCCCCAGCAAGGCGGAGCTGCTCGACGTCATGGTCGACACGGTCAGCGCCGAGGCCGTCCGTCCGGCGTTCACGGCCGCGGGGTGGCGCGAGCGGCTCGTCGAGATCGCCTCGTCGAACTGGCAGTTGTACCGGCGGCACCCGTGGCTCCTGCAGGTGGCCACGAGCCGGCCCGTCCTGGGCCCGAACGTGATCGCGAAGTACGACTTCGAGCTGCGGGCCTTCGAGTCCTGCGCCGTGCCGGACGTCGACGCCGACCTGCTCCTCGGTCTCGTGCTCAACTACGTCGCGGGTGCCGTGCGTGCGGCGGTACAGGCGGACCAGGCCGAACAGGGCACGGGGATGAGCGAGGAGCAGTGGTGGGCGGCCTACGCGCCGCTGCTCGGCGAGGTCCTCGACCCGGCGCGCTTCCCGACGGCGGCGCGGGTGGGGCAGGCGGCGGGCGAGGAGTACGGCGCGGGTGACCCGGTGCGCGCGTACTCCTTCGGGCTCGAACGGGTGCTGGACGGCATCGAGACGCACCTGGGCCGCCTTCGTCCTTGAAGGCGGCCCAGGTTGTTCGTGGTGTTGCTTCTCGTAGTGCTGCTGTTCGTGGTGCTGCTTTTCGGGTGTTACCTGAGGACGGTGCCGATCGTCTTGGTCAGCGTGCCGCTGGCGTCGTCGCCGTCCAGCGACCAGACCATCGCGCCGCCGTAGCCGTTGACCCGGACGTACAGCGACTTCTGGGCGACCGTGAGCTGGTCGTCGAAGGTCCAGAACGTGGTGCCGTTGAACAGCCACGCGTGGCCCGAGCGGAGGTCGCGGTACACCTTGTACCCCTGCTGCGGCAGCGTGGCGAGGACCTTGTAGTCCTCGTTGCCGGCGGCCCAGGTGGCCGGCGCGGGGCCGGTCGCGGGCTGGAAGAGGCCGTGGTTGGCGGTGCTGGTGATGCCGGTCCAGCCCTGGCCGTAGTACGGGATGCCCAGGACGAGGGCCTTCTTCGGGGCACCGCGGTCGGTCCAGGCCTTCAGCGTGGTGGCACCGCTGAAGTCCGGCGTGGTCGGCGCGCCGCGCGGGACGAACAGCGCGGACTGCTGGTTGGTGGTGGGCTCCCACGTACCGTGGAAGTCATAACCCTGGATGGTGCCGAAGTCGAGGTACTTGAAGATCTTGTTGACCTCGAAGCCGGCGTCGATCTTCGCCGGGTTCGCCGGCAGGAACGCGGTCAGGGTGGCCTTCTTGCCGAGCTGCTTGCGGAACTCGGCGACCATGAGCGTGAAGTTCTGCTTGTCCTCGGGGCGGATCACGTTGCCCGGGTTGCCCTCGGAGCCCGGCCACTCCCAGTCGAAGTCGAAGCCGTCGAAGACCCCGGTCGACCAGAACGTGTCGATGCACGACTGCACGAGCGCCTTGCGCGACGCGTCGGTCAGCACGGCGTCGGAGAAGTTGGCCGACAGTGTCCAGCCGCCGAGCGACAGCATGACCTTCAGCCCGGGGTGCTTGAGCTTCAGCTTGCGCAGCTGGTTGAAGTTGCCGTTCAGCGTCTGGCCCGGCGCGTCCGCGACACCGTCGACGCTCTCCTCGGCGGAGACCGGGCGCTGGTAGTCGGCCCACGGGTCGGCGGAGACGCACTTGCCGGTCGCGTCGACGTTGCCGAAGGCGTAGTTGATGTGGGTCAGGTTCTTGGCCTGCCCGCTCGTCTCGAGGTTCTTGACGTAGTACTGGCGGCCGTAGATGCCCCACTGGATGAAGTACCCGACGCGCTTGTACTGGTCCTGATGCGACGCGCTGTGCGCCGAGGCGGTGCCGGGCACGATCGCCAGTGACGCGAGCGTGAGCGACACCGCCAACCCGGCCAGGACGGAGCGTCTGCCCATGAACCCTCCATGACTGTAAGGAAACCTTGCTGTTGATGGGCAACGTAGGGGCGCCGCCCGGTGCCGTCAAGACCCTGGTTTCCGGTCTATGTAGGCACACCACGACAATCCGGGAGTGGATCTCAAGCTCTTCGGCGAAGTATTCGTGACCCTGCTGGTCATCCTCGACCCGCCGGGCGCCGTGCCGATCTTCCTCGCCCTCACCGGATCGATGGCGGCGAAGCACCGTAACCGTGCCGCTCTACAGGCCGTGCTGCTCGCGCTCGGCGTCATCGTGGCGTTCGCGCTCGTGGGGCGGCAGATCCTCGCGTACCTGCACATCGACCTTCCCGCCCTGCAGGGCGCGGGCGGCCTGCTCCTGCTCCTCGTCGCGCTCGAGCTGCTCACCGGCAAGACCGACGACCCCCGCCAGGAGGCCACCTCCAACGTCGCGCTCGTCCCCCTCGGCACCCCGCTGCTGGCGGGCCCCGGTGCGATCGTGGCCACGATGCTCTTCGTCCAGCGGTCCTCGGGCCCTCTGGACTTCGTGGCGATCGCCGTCGGCATCATCGCCGTCATGGCCATCGTGTACCTGGCGCTGCGCTTCTCCGGCATCCTGGTGCGCATCCTGCGGCCCAGCGGCATCGAGGTCGTCACCCGCATCGCGGGCCTGCTCGTCGCCGCCATCGCCGTCCAGCTGCTGGCCGACGCCATCGGGGCGTTCGTCACCGAGTACCTGCAATCGCCCCATTGAGGTTTTGTCGTACCGCGGTGGCAGGATCGGGGTGTGGAGAACGAGCAGCTCGGCCTATTCGCCCCGCCCCGGCGCCTGTTCACCTGCACGCCCAGCAAGCTCGGCAGCTATGAGGACTGCCCGCGCCGCTACCGGTTCACCTATGTCGACCGCCCCACCCCGCCCAAGGGTCCGCCCTGGGCGCACAACTCGCTCGGCGCATCCGTCCACACGGCACTGCGCAGCTGGTATGCGTTGGACCCCGACCGCCGCGACCGCTCCGCCCTGCCCACCTTGCTGAAGGCCACCTGGGTCGGCGAGGGCTACCGCGACGAGGCCCAGGAGCGCGACGTCTTCCGCCGGGCCCTGGGCTGGCTCGAGTCCTATGTGGACGGCCTCGACCCCCACGACGAGCCACTCGGCGTCGAGCGCACCGTCGCCGCCCGCACCGACACCCTCGCCCTCTCCGGCCGCGTCGACCGCATCGACCAGCGCGACGGCCACCTCGTCATCGTCGACTACAAGACCGGCCGCTCCGGCGTCACCCCCGACGACGCCCGCGGCTCGCGCGCGCTCGCCCTCTACGCGATCGCCGCCTCCCGCGTCTTCCGCAAGCCCTGCCACCGCGTCGAGCTCCACCACCTCCCGACCGGCACCGTCGCCGCCCACGACCACACCGACGACTCCCTCGCCCGCCACCTCCGCCGCGCCGAAGCCACCGCCGCCGACATCACCACCGCCGACGCCGCCCTGGCCGCCGGCACCCCCGCCGACGAGGCCTTCCCGGTCGCCCCCGGCCCGCAGTGCTCCTGGTGCGACTTCCGCCGCTCCTGCCCCGCCGGCCTCGACGCCACCCCGAAGGACCCCTGGACCGCCGTGGACCGCCCCACCACGTAGCCCGCCCGCTTCCCGTTCCCCTCAGGTTTCGTCTCCCGGATCGTGCGGTTGGTTCGTTCCATTTGCTACCCGGATCACCCCTGGCCAGGCGGCGGGCACCCGTCAGCTGGAGTCGCTGCTGGACCGGGTATCGGTCCAGCGGGCCGGCGGCAGGCTCACCGGACTTCGACCGCGCCGCCTACTGCCGGCGCAACTAGGTTGAACGCGGCTTCAACCGGCGAAACACCGGCGCGGGCGGGCCACCCGCAACGACACATTGGGAATTCCAAGCCACCCTCGACCTGGTCGAGACGGGCGGTTCCCGACAACCATGATCCGCGAGACGAGACCCAGCCGCCTGGTCTGGCCCTCAACGCGCCCTCGACGCAGGAGGCACAGCCGTATCGACCAGGACAGGCTCGCCCTCCATGCGGACTTGGATCAGCAATTGGCCGACACCGATCCCGACGGCCGCCTGGTCTGGTTGCCCGGTCTGGGTCGCCTGGTTTGGTTGTCCGGTCTGGCTGCTGACTCACGCCATGACGTTGGTCAATGCCCCAAGATGCCCCAATTCGGCATTGACGTTGCGCGATCCACCTGCAAATCGGAGATCATTTTGTGGGTGGATCGCGCAACCTCGATGGAGCAAAGGGTGCAAACGTGGACATTGATCAATGTCTGTGGGTTGAGGGCGGGTGGGTGGGAGAGGAGGGGAGGGGGGCTGCCGGTCGATCCGGCGGTGCTCAAGCGGCCGTGTGGGCGAGGCGCGACCGGGTGGCGGTGCCGGCGGCTGCTGGGTGCTGTGGTGGGCGAGCGATCGTGTGGGCGGGGCGCGATCAGGGGTCGTGATGAGTGCTGGGGCGGTGGGCGGCAGGGTGCGGGGTTGGGCGTTGCGGTGATGGAGGAGCGGTCGTGTGGGCGAGGCAGGACTGAGTGGTGGCGCAGGCGGAGTGGTTGCCGGTAGAGGGGCCAGGTTCTGTCTCGCGGCTCATGGGGTTCGTGCGTTGAACCGGTGTGGCGCGTGGTGACGAGTGGTCTGTGCTGGCGCCTTTGGTGCCGGCGCCGCCTGTTCGCGGTGGCCGGTGGCGGGATAGCCGGCATGCCGAGCGCGGTGCCCGGCTTGCGGCGCGGGATCGGCCTACGGTGCGCAGTGCTCGACCTTGGCGGTGGTCGGGCTGGTGGCCGTCCGGGCCTCAGGTGTCCAGGATCAGGGGTCAACTCCCGATCCGGCCATCTCCCCAGTCGGATTCGCCGTTTGATCAATTGGGGAAGGCGGCGGTGAAGCAGGTGGTGAGGAGGGTGTTCAGGTCGGGGGAGGGGTCCGCAGTGACCCAGCGCATCAGGGCGGTGTCGAAGGCGGCGAACGCGACCGCGACCAGGACGGCGGGGCGGGGGTCGGTGGTGGGGTCGGTGCCCAGGCGGGTGGCGAGCTCGGTGGAGAGGGTGGCACGCCAGCTGACCTGGCGCTCCAGGTAGCGGGCCAGCAGCGGTGGGGTGGTGACCATGATCTTTGCCAGGCGGCGGGACTTCTCGGGGTGCTCCCAGAAGGTGTCGGTGAAGGTGCGCAGGGTGTGCTGGAGGGCGACGGCGGGGGGTTCGGCGGCGGGGCGGGTGGACAGGGTGGTGGTGAGCTGGCGGCCGAGGTCGCTGAGGTGCTCGATGATGACGTCTTCCTTGGACTGGAAGTAGCGGAAGAACGTCCTGCGGGACACGCCCGCGGCGGCGGCCATCTGGTCGATGGTGGTCTCCTCGAACCCCTGAAACGCCAGGAGCCGCAGCGCGGCATCGGTCAGCTCGTCGCGGACCAGCTGGCGTTTGCGTTCGGCGAGGCTCACGCAGGGCATTCTATTCGCCGTACGGCAGCTATGGCACTCAAGCGCACGGTTGACACTCAGTGCCACGTCGAGTGAAGATGCAGGCTCGTCAACAACGCCGGGGTGATGATGCCGCCGAGGACGTTGAGCGCGCAGGGGCACGAGCTGCAGTTCGCCGCGAACCACCTCGGGCACTTCGCGCTCACCTGCCTCCTCCTCGGCGCCGGCAACGACGGCAACGACGGCCACGACGGCCACGACGGCCACGGCGGCAACGACAGCCTGATCAGGGACCGGGTCGTCACGGTCAGCTCGACGCTGCACCGGCCCGGCAGGATCCACTACGACGACCTCGACGGGGCCGGGAGCTACTCGCCGACGAGGTACTACAGCCAGTCGAAGTTCGCCAACGTCCTGTTCGCGCTGGAGCTCGACCGGCGGCTGCGGAGGGCCGGCTCGCCGGTGCGCAGCATCCTCGCGCATCCGGGGTATTCGGCGACGAACCTGCAGACGTCCGGGCCGACCGGCGTCATGAAGGCGTTCATGCGCGTTGGCAACGCCGTCCTCGCGCAGCCCGCCGCCCGTGGGGCGCTCAACCAGCTGTACGCGGCGGTCGACCCGCGGGCGGAAGGCGGGCAGTTCATCGGGCCCGACGGCATGGGGGAGAACCGGGGCTGGCCGAGCGTCGTCGAGCCGGTCGCGCGGGCGAAGGACCCGGCCGACGCTCAGCGGCTCTGGACGCTGTCGGAGCAGCTGACGGGCGTGCAGTTCGAGGGCGCGCGGAGCCGGTAGACCGCGATGTCGCCGCGCTGCCAGGACAGGTCGGTGAGGGCGGGCAGCGCCGCGGTCGGCGTACCGTGGGCGCGGTCGACGAGAATCCAGCGGACGCGCTGCCGCCACAGCCACGACAGTCGTGACGGGGTCGGGTCGAGCACGGCCGCGTCGTTGAGCGCCAGCCGCTCCGGATCCCAGTAGGTGAGCGCCGGGCCGATGCGGTGCGCGCGGGACTGCGACTCCGTCGACTCGGGCGAGTAGCCCCAGCTGCCCAGGAGGACGCGGCGCTCGCTGTACGCGGAGATCCAGTAGGCGAGGCTCTGCCCCTGCATCAGGCCGCTGCCGCCGACACGGTGCACGTTCGTGGCCACGTACTCGGCGGGGGTGCTGTGGGCGCGCAGCCAGCGGGCGCCGGCGACCTGGTCGGGTGTGATCCGGATGTGGTACGCGACGCCGAGGTTCGCGTTCGTCGCCGCGTCGAACGGCAGCCGGGCCGCACCGGCGAAGAGCACCACGACCAGGGCCCCGAAGACCCCGGCGCGCCGGTGCAGAAGCAGGGCCGACACCAGGACGAGGGCGCCCAGGGCGTACACCGGCAGCGGCACCCACCAGCGATGCCGCGGCACCGGCAGGGTGAGCGCGACCGACACCGCCGCGAGCACCGCCGCCGCCGCGAGCGCCGTCCACAGCGCGCGCGGTGCGCCGGGCAGGCGGACCAGGCCGGTCGCCGAGAGGATCGCCGCGCACGGCCAGGCGGCGACGACGAAGAAGTGCTCGCTCCACGACACGTGCCAGACGCACAGCGCGCCGGCGACGCCAGCGGCGGTCGTGCCGGCCAGGAAGACGCAGGCGTCATCCCAGCGGCGAACGAACAGCACGCCGGCGAGGCGGGCGCCCATCGCGATGCCGTACGCGCCGAGGCCCCACAGGATGAGCGGGACGTCGCGCACCGTGGTGCCGTGCCGCTGGCTCCCGACGAAGTCCAGCATGATCGCGAAGGGACCCCATCGCAGGCCCTGCCCCTCGAACCCGTAGAGGATGGCGACCGCACCCACCGTGACCGCGGCAAGCAGCCCACCGAGCAGCCAAGGGGTCCACTGTGGCCGTCGCCGCAGGAGGTGTACCGCGCAGACGGCCGCGACCCCCGCCCCGAAGAGCGGGACGATCGTCGACTTCGCGCCGGTCGTCCCGGCCGCGAACAGCAGCACGAGCAGCCAGTCCCGCCGCCCGCCGCCGCGCAGCACGGACACGGTCGCCGCGATCAGCGGCATGCTCAGCGCCGCGCCGAACAGCAGCGAGCGGCTCGACCAGCTGTAGTACGCGGTGATCGAGCCGAAGAACGCCGGCGCCTGCCGCTGCGGGACGAGCTCGCCGACGGTGAACATCAGCGCCGCCGCGACGGGGCCCGCCCACGGATGCCCGGCGACCCGCCGGCCGGTGACCGCGAGCAGGCACACGGCCAGCACGGCGAGCACCGGCAGGTCCAGCCGGAACCACACGACCGGCAGGTCGACGCCGCTGATCAGGCTGCTCGCGGCGACGTGGCCGTACGCGAACCAGTGGTAGCCCAGCGTCCGGTCGCCCTGCTCGGGGACGGTGAGCGGGAAGTGGTGCTTCAGGTCGGCGCTGACGGCGAGCAGGTTCAGCTGGTCGATCATGTAGTCGTGCGCGCCGCCGGTCGGCAGCGCCGGGTTGACCGCCAGGAACGCCGCCGTCAGGTACGCGAGGAACCCGGCCGCGATCCCGGCGACCGCCCACGACCAGGCCGCCGTCGGCCGCTCGGGATAGTCGGGGTGCTTCCGGAAGCGGGCCAGCGGGACGATCACCAGCAGTGGCCACACCCACAGCCAGCCGCGCAGGTCGAGCAGGCTCGCGACGGTCAGGAAGGCGGTCTCGGCGAGCAGCCCGACGACCGTGCCGTATGTGAGATCTTCGAGCAGCGACCGCGGTGTGGGCCGGATCGCGCGGTACAGCAGCGTCCCCGACACGATGACGGCATAAACGAAATATCCGGCATATTGGACAACGTCGAGCGGGGCGGTGCCGAGCGCCAGCGGAAGCGCGGCGGTGGCCAGGGCGAGCGCGAGCCATGGAAGTTTCATGCCAACCGCTCAACGCGGCGAAGCGCGAAGGTGTGACGGTGTGACGGTGGTGTGAGGGTCCTCAGGAGGCGAGGCGGCGCATCGCGTCGCGGCGCAGCGGGGAGATCCAGTCGATCGGGATGACGCTCAGCATCCGGCCGAGGACCAGCGCGTTCGCCGACGCGATGAGATCCGTCCCGGGGAGGCCGGGCAGCCCGTACAGGCGGCGCGCCCACGCCGGCAGCAGGCCGATCGCCAGCGCCGACACCCCGAACGCGGCGCCCCGGACGGGGGTGAGGCCCAGCCCGTACGGCAGCGGGGGCAGCGTCAGGAACAGCCCCGTGGCCGCGGAGTCGACGGTCAGCTCCAGCTCGGGACGCATCCGCTCGTAGTAGTCCGCGACCGCCGCCGCCGAGTCCGGCACCGTGGCGGGGTCGAGCCCGACGAGTTCGGCCGCCCTGGTCTGCTCCGCGTAGTAGCGGTCGATCTCCGGCCCGCTCAGCCGCAGCCCGCCCCGCAGGGCGGCCTCCATGAACGACTCGACCTCCGTGACGTGCACCCAGCGCAGCAGGTCGGGGTCGTCGACGCGGAAGCGCTCGCCGGTGCGTGGGTCGGTCGCGGTCATCTTCGCGTGGATCGCCCGCACCCGGCGGCCGGCGCGCTCGGCCTGCTCGGTCGTGCCGTAGACGACCGTCCCCACGTACATGGCGGTGTGCTGGAACCTGCCCCACGGGTCCTTGCGGTACCGGCTGTTCTGCTCCACGCCCGCGACCGCCCGGGGGAGCAGCGCCTGCAGGTACAGGCTGCGCAGGCCGCCGACGGTGACGATGGGCTCCCGGTGCACCCGCCAGGTGACCGAGTCCGGTCCGAAGAGCCCCGGGTCGCTCAACTCGGCAGGTCCTCGACCGTGTCGTCGGCGAGCCGCTGCTGGCAGGCGGGGCACAGCCCCCAGAACGTGACCTCGGCCTCATCGAGGACGAACCCGTGCGCCTGCGACGGCGTCAGGCACGGCGCGTCGCCGACCGCGCAGTCCACGTCGGCGATCTCCCCGCACCCGCGGCAGACGATGTGATGGTGGTTGTCGCCGACGCGCGACTCGTATCGCGCGGGGCTGCCGGCGGGCTCGATCCGCCGCGCCAGGCCGGCCCTGGACAGCGCGCTGAGCACGTCATACACGGCCTGGGTGGAGACGGTGTCGAGCCGGGCCCGGACCCGCGCGGCGATCTGGTCGACGTCCAGGTGACCCTGCGCCTGCCCCCGCGACGCCTCCAGGACCTCCAGCACGGCCAGCCGGGGCCGCGTCACCCGCAGACCCCGGGCGCGCAGCAAGTCCTCACCCGACACGCTTTTAATAACACCACGCACCCTGGAACCGTTCAAATGTTTCCGGGCTCTTGATTGAACTGCCGGTACTCGGGTTGTGTACACGTCCGGTGGGGGAGGATCGCACCGACGAAGAGGAGGCCCCGTGTTCGAACGTGTGCTCGGTCTACCGGCTCACCCGTTCTTCATCCATGCGGCAGTCGTGCTCGTGCCGCTGCTGGCGGTGGCGGGCATCCTGTACGCCGTCTGGCCGGCCGCGCGCCGCCACGTCCGCTGGACGATGATCGTCCTGGCCGTCGCCACCCCCGGCGCCGTGTTCGCCGCCAAGGAGTCCGGCGAGGCGTTCGAGGAGAGCCCCAACTTCCAGTCCGACCAGCTGCAGGCGAAGATCAGCGAGCACGAGGACTTCGGCAGCACGCTGTTTCTGATCGTGGTGGGTCTTGTCCTGGTCGCGCTCGTCATGGCGTACGTCGTCCGCCCCGCCCCGGGCGAGCCGATCGGCCCCGCCGTCGCCCACTGGGCGCTCAGCGGGCTGACCGTGGTGCTGGCGGTGGCCGCCCTCTACTACGTCTTCAAGGCCGGCGACACCGGCGCCAAGATGGTCTGGGACGGCTTCTAGCCCTCAGAACAGCAGGCGGCCGCAGAAGATCAGCAGCAGCACGAGGATGACCGCGCCGGCGAAGATCCCCATCCCCTTGGTCAGGATCGTCGCGGCCTGCTCCTCCCGGTCGATCCGCTCGGGATCCTGGGCCGGGAGCTTCCGCGGCGCCGCCGGTCGCTCGACGGTCGGCGGCCGCCACCCGCGTGGGGGCGGCGCGCTGCGCGGCGCGCCGGTGTAGGGAACCGCCGCGGGCTCGGCCGGCGCTGCCGGCGGTGGCGGTGCGGCCCCCTCCGGCGGCCGCCGCCAGAAGGCGTCGTCACTCACGCCACGAGCGTACCCACCGGGCCCGGCCGCCAGACCCGGCCCGGTGGGGGAACCTCAGTCGCTGTTCAGCAGATCGGCGAGCGACATCGGACGGGTGGCGTCCGGGTCGCCCTGGTCCAGGCGCACGGTCGGCTGCTCGTCCGCCGCCTGCTCCGCCTGCTGCGGGTCGGTCTGGTGCTGGGGGGCACTGTCGTCTGTCATGCCGCCGAGTGTGACCTGTCGACGGAAGGGCGACTGTCGTCATTCGGCCAACTTCCCGCAAACTCGCCGGAGTACGCTCGCGGCGTGGCGACGACGAACGAGTGGGCATCCACCGATGAGCAGCGCGAAGTGAGCTTCGAAGACTTCGCCGACGAGCTGGTCGTGTTGCCGGACACCACGACCGACGACACCGACGCCGGCTGGGGCGAGCGCAGCGCGTCCAACGACGACCGCCTGCTCGCCGACCGCCCCCCGCACTGGGACTGACGGACCGGCACAGACAGCGCTACGCCCCGGACCGGTGACCGGTGGGGCGTAGCGCCGGGTGGTGCGGGCGACCTCAGGCGGTCGAGGAGGCCGACTTCGTCGACGCGCCCGCCGAGGAGGTGCCCGACGACGCGGCCGCGGCCGGCTTCGAGTCGGAGGACGACGACGAGGCGGACGAGCTCGAGTCCGACGACGACTTCGACTCGGAGGACGACGACGTCGACGAGGAGTTGCTCGACTTCGTCGAGGAGCGGGAGTCGGTGCGGTAGAAGCCCGAGCCCTTGAAGACCACACCCACCGCGGAGAACTGCTTGCGCAGGCGGCCCTGGCACTCCGGGCACTCGGTCAGCGCGTCGTCCGTGAACGACTGCACCGCCTCGAGCTGGTGGCCGCAGGCCGTGCAGGCGTATTGGTAGGTAGGCACCGTTCAGCCTCCATCATTGGCACTCAACCCTATCGAGTGCCAATAGTGCGGTATCGCACATCCTTTCGTCCAGTGGAGGTGGGCGGTCTCATACCTGGCGGTAGCCCCCACCAGGGCTCCCGAGACCCGCTGGTCGTGCGGCTCGGCGGGCACGGACGGCAGGAGCTCACCCGGGTGCAGCAGGGCGATCGTCGGGGCCGTGACCCGGGCGAGGACCCGGTCGTAGGAGCCGCCGCCCTGGCCGAGCCGCGTCCCGTCCAGCCCGACGGCGAGCGCCGGGACCAGCATCAGGTCGACCGACCGGACCGCGTCGACGCCGAGCCGCGGGCCGGTCGGCTCGGACAGGCCGAGCGGCCCGCCCGCCAGCGTCCCGTCGTAGCGGGCCCAGTCCAGGTCGCGCGAGGGCAGCAGCACGGGCAGCAGGACCTGCGGCGCCACGGCGAACAGTGCGGGCAGGAGTCCCGGGCCGCCCGCCTCGAACGGCAGCGGCGCGTAAGCGGCGACCGTGCGTGCGTCGGCTGCCCGTACCATGGCGGAAACAGCCTCAATGAGCGACTTGTCGGAAAATGGGTGCGCGGAGGAGCGCCGAGCGGACCGGATGTGCGACCGGAGCTCGGATTTCGGGGACACCGCAGGCGGCACCGCTCAAATCCTCCTCATCTGTGACAGCATCGCAGAAACACAGCTTCGGGAGGACGGACGTGACGCTGCGGGCGCGGCTCACCGCCGCCTTCCTGGCGGTCGTGCTCGGACCGGTGCTGCTCGGCGCGATCTTCGTCGGCATCGCCGTCTCCGCCGTCAGCCAGCAGCGGGCCAAGGAGCGGCTCGAGTCCGGCGCGCAGAACGTCGAGGCCGCCCTCGCCGTCACCTGCCAGCGGCTGCGGCTCGCCGCCGAGACCACGGCCCTCGTCACCGCCGACGGCGACCAGCCCGACGCGGCCCAGCGGACCGTCCAGCGCGGGCTCGCCCGCGCGGTCGAGGTGAGCGGCGCCGACGGCACCGTGCTCACCACCGCGGGCGTGCTGCCGCCGAAGCCGTGGGCCGACTGCGCCGCGCCGGCCCACGCGCCGTTCGCCGCGATCGCCGCGTCCGTCGACGTGCTCGACCCGAGCTCGCGGCGCATCGGGCGGGCGTACGCGGTCGAGCCCGTCGACGCCACCCTCCTCGCCTGGCTCACCGACGCCAGCGGCGTGCGGGTCGACTCGCTCGCGACGGACCAGACGGAGTCGGAGTCGGTGCGCGTCGCCGCCAAGCTCGACCGCGACGCGACCGGCACCACGCCCGGCGGCCTGCTGGTCCGGCGGCTCGAGCCGCGGCCCGACCAGCCGCTGACCCTGGCCCTGTCGGTGCCCGAGCCCGACACCGGCGGCCTCTACGCGGTGCTCGTCGCCGTCGTCGCCTGCGCCGGGGTGGTCGCGGTCAGCGTCGCCTGGTGGCTGGCCCGCTCCACCACCCACCCGCTGACCGAGCTGGCGCAGGCGGTCGAGCGCGTCGCCGACGGCGACCTCAGCGCCCGAGTGCCCGTCCGCAGCCAGGACGAGGTCGGCCGGCTCGGCCAGACGTTCAACCGGATGACCCGCGAGATGCAGGGGTACGTGCAGGCGCTGACCGCCAGCCGCGACCAGCTGCGCGGGCAGCTCGGCGTCCTCGGCGACACCCTTGCCGGCACCCACGACCTCGACCGGATCCTGCAGGTCATCCTGCAGACGGCGGCGGCCGCGACCGGCGCGCAGTCCGGGGTGGTGCTGATGGTCGACCCGGCCAGCGGCGAGCTGCGCGGGCAGGTGGCCGAGGGGCTCGCCGGGTTCGACGTCGCCGACCTGCGGCTCCAGCTCGGCGACGGGCTGCTCGGCACGGTCGCCGCCTCCGGTGAGCCGCGGCGCGGCCGGGTCGACCGGGACGGGCCGGTCCTGGCACCCGTCGAGCCGCGCTGCATCACGTACGTCGCGGTCCCGATCGCGGCGCCCGGCGTGGGGCCCACCACTGGCCTGGAGCCCCAGTCCGACCTGCCGCCCGCCGCGCGCGGGGTCCTGGCCCTGTACGACCGGCACGGCTTCGACGAGTTCGACGACGCCGACCTGATCACGCTGCGGACGTTCGCGGGGCAGGCGGCCGTCGCCGTCGACAACGTCCGGGTGCACGAGGAGGCGCAGCGGCTGTCCCTCACCGACCCGCTGACCGGCCTGTCCAACTACCGGTACCTGCGCGAGTCGCTGCGCCGCGAGGTCGAGCGGGCCAGCCGGTTCGGCCGCAGCCTCGCCGCGCTCGCCCTGGACCTCGACCGGTTCAAGGAGGTCAACGACACCTACGGCCACGCGGCCGGGGACGCGGTGCTGGCCGAGTTCGCCCGCCGGCTCCGGGCGGAGATCCGCGAGGTCGACTTCGCGTTCCGGCAGGGCGGCGAGGAGTTCGTCGTGCTGCTGCCGGAGACCGACGCGGCCGGCGCCGCGGTCCTCGCCGAGCGCCTCGGTGCCGCGGTACGGCGCAGCCCGGTCCTCGTGGTCTCCTCCACGCCCGGCCAGCCGCCGCGGCGCATCCCGGTGACGGTCTCGATCGGCATCGCGGTCTTCCCGATCCACGGCGCGACGGGAGCGGCCGTGCTGGAGGCCGCGGACGACGCGCTCTACGCGGCCAAGGCCGCCGGCCGCGACACGTACAAGATCGCCCCCGACGTGGTCGTGGCAGTGCCGCTTCCGGGTGCGCTTCCGGGTGCGCTTCCGGGTGCACAGGAGTCGTTCACGGGTGCGCAGGGGCCCGCGAAGGCTAGTACGGAGGTGACGCCCGGCGCGCCAAAGGCGGCACAACCGCCACGACAGAGCCGCGGCGGCTAGCCTTGCCACATGCCTGACACGACTCCTCACCAGCCCGCGGCGCAGCGCCAGCGGGCTGTCAAAGCCGTGATCCCGGCGGCGGGCCTGGCCACCCGCTTCCTCCCGGCGACCAAAGCCGTGCCGAAAGAGCTGCTGCCGGTCGTTGACCGGCCCGTCCTCCAGTACATCGTGGAAGAGGCCGCGGCAGCCGGCATCCGAGACATCCTGCTGGTCACCGGCAGGGGCAAGACATCGATGGTCGATCATTTCGACCGCCGTCCCGACCTTGAGGCGCGCCTGCAGGAGAAGGGCGATGACGAGCGGCTCGCCGCGGTCAAGCGCCCCAGCGAGCTCGCCGAGATCTACACCTGCCGGCAGGGCGAGCCCCTCGGCCTCGGTCACGCCATCTCGTACGGTGAGTCGCACGTCGGCAGCGAAGCGTTCGCGTGCCTGCTCGGCGACGAGTTCGTCGAGGAGACCGAGCCGCTGCTGCCCGCGATGCTCGACCTCCAGGCGCAGACCGGCGGCATCGTCCTCGCGCTCATCGAGGTCGAGCCCGACGAGACCAGCCGCTACGGGATCGCGTCCGTCGAGCCGTCCGACCTGTCGGCGGACGCGGGCGAGGTACTGAAGGTGACCGGCCTCGTGGAGAAGCCGAAGCCCGCGGAGTCGCCGAGCAACCTCGCGGTCATCGGCCGGTATGTGCTGCCCCCCACCCTCTTCGACGCGATCCGCCGCATCGGCCCCGGCGCCGGCGGCGAGATCCAGCTGACCGACGCGATGGCCCTGCTGCTCGCCGAGGGCACCCCGGTGCACGGCATCGTCTACCGCGGCACCCGGTACGACACCGGCATGCCCCTCGGGTACCTGCAGGCCGTCGTCCAGCTCGCGTGCAAGCGCGACGACCTCGGCCCGGCGTTCAGCGAGTGGCTGACCCAGTTCGTGGAGAAGGATCTGCGCGGGTGACAGCGGTTCCAGCGACGGGCTCCCACCACGACGCCGCACGCGATGCGGGCGTCGGGTCGAACGCGCGCGTCCCACTCGCCGACTATCTCGCCGGCGTGCTCCGGGGCCTGCGCCCGTTGCCCCCGCTGGACCTTGAGATCACCGCCGCGCACGGCAACGTGCTCGCCGAGGACGTGGTCGGACCGGGCCCCGTGCCCGCGTTCGACCACTCCGCGATCGACGGCTACGCCGCCCGGTTCGACGACATCAGCGACGCTCAGCCGGGCCGCCCGGTCCGGCTCAGCGTCGTCGGTGACCTCGTCGCCTCCAGCTGGCGGCCGGTCCGGCTGACCCCCGGCACCTGCTTCTCCGTCGCCGCGGGCGCCCTGATGCCGGTCTCGGCGGACGTGGTGGTCCCGCCCGGCATGACCGACCAGGGCATGGCGGCGGTCGAGGTGTACCACCCGACGAAGCGCGGCCACGGGGTGCGCCGCGCCGGCGACGAGCTGCCCGCCGGGGCGGTCCTCGCCCGCGCCGGTGCGTACGTGACCCCGCCGCTGGTGTCCGTCCTCGCCGCCAGCGGCATCGGGCACGTCGTCGTGCGCCCCAGCCCCCGCGTCGTCGTGATCGCCACCGGCGACGAGCTCGTCGACGTCGGCCGCGCCAGCCAGCCCGGCCAGGTCGTCGACGCCAACTCCCACGCCCTCACCGCCGCGGCGGCCGAGGCCGGGGCTCACGCGTACCGCGTCGGCATCTGCGACGACGACCCCGAGGGGCTCCGCGGCCTGCTCGACGACCAGATGCTGCGTGCGGACCTCATCATCACGACCGGCGGCACCGGCACCGGCCCCGGCGACATGGTCCGGCGCATCCTGTCACGGTCCGTGGTTTTCTCCGACCTCTCCGTGTACCCGTGCTCGTCGCTCGGCTACGGGACCATCGGCGGCGCCGCCGGCGTCAACGGCGTGCCGATCGTCTGCCTGCCCGGCGACCCCGGCGCCGCGCTCATCGGCTTCGAGGTGCTCGCCCGGCCCGTCATCCAGCTGCTCGCCGGCGCGGACCCCGTCTTCCGGCCCAGCGTGCGCGCACACCTGCTGGAGACCGTCAGCTCGCCCTCCGGCATGCGGGAGTTCCGCCCCGCGTACATCACCGAGCGCCGCGGTGGCGGCTACACCGTCATGCCGCTCGCCGGTGGCCCGTACACGCTGTCAGGCCTCGCCGACGCCAACGGACTCATGGTCCTGGGCGAGAAGGTGATCAGCGCCGCCGCGGGCTCTACAGTGGACGTCATCATGTTGGATAGACGGCGATGAGTCAGCCTGGATGGCCGGCGGTCCTGACCGACGGTCCCGTCACCCTCCGGCCCTACCGGCGCGCCGACGCCCGCCTGTGGGCCGAGGTCCGCCGCGCCAACGAGCAGTGGCTGTCGAAGTGGGAGCCCACCCCGTACGGGACGTGGCACGACCTCAACTCGCCGGCCGCGTTCCGTGCCGTGCACGCCGACCTGCGCCGCGCCGCCCGCACCGGCAGCGCCATGCCGTTCGCCGTCTGCTACGAGGACCAGCTCGTCGGCCAGCTCACCCTCGGCAACATCGTCCGGCGCGCCTTCTGCTCCGGCTACGCGGGCTACTGGGTCGACTCCCGCCACGCGGGCAAGGGCATCACCCCGACCGCGCTCGCGCTCGCCGTCGACCACGCCTTCAGCGTCGGCGGCCTGCACCGCATCGAGGTCAACATCCGGCCCGACAACCTCGCCAGCCGGCGCGTCGTGGAGAAGCTCGGCTTCCGCCAGGAGGCGTACCACCACCGCTACCTGCACATCGACGGCGACTGGCGGGACCACCTCGGCTACGCCATGACCACCGAGGACGTCTCCACCGAGGGCGGCCTCCTCGCCCGCTGGCACAAGGTCCTCGCGGGCTGACTTCCGGCCCCTTCATTCCGGCCCCTCCCGCTCGGCTCCTCCTTTTCGGGTGTTTCCTCCTGCGTGTTGACGTGGTGTAACGCTGCGCAACCCGTACTGTTCTGAGTCGGAGTTACCACGCTGTAACTTCCACAGACTTGGATGACTTCGCGCGCCTGGGGGGACCGGCGCACGAAGTCGGTGAACGGAGGCGTGAGGGTGCCGACCTCGGTGCTCCTCGCCGTCCTTGCCGCTGCTGGGCTCCTGGCCTTGGCGCCCGCGTTGGTGCGCCGGTACGACGCCACAGAGCGGCTGGTGGCGGAGCGGGCGTTGTCCACGGCACGGGTGCTGACCCGTGCCGGAATGCGCGCTGACCGCCGCCGGCGCACGATCCCCGGCCGCCGCCCGGTCAACCCGCCCCGCACAGTGGTGCACCGCACAGTTTCCTCTCCCGGTTCTTCTCCCGGCGGCGCCGCCCCGCCGCCGTTGCGGGTCGTGCCGCCCACCGCCCGCCGGCGCCGTCCACACCGGGCGCCCCGCGCCATGTACCGCCGCCGCCGGGTCTTGCTCGCCCTCGTCCTGCTCAACCTCGTCGAGCTCGGCGGCGTCGCCCTCGTCAGCACCGGCTTCTGGGTCGGCTTCGCCGTCACCGGCGCGCTGCTCGTCGCCTACGTCGCCCACCTGCGCACCCGCGCCCTCGCCGAGCAGCGCCGCCGGCGCCGCGAAGCCCAGTACGCCGCGTGGATCGCCCGCCGCCAGGCCCAGGTCCGCCGCGAACAACTCCGCCGCGCCGCCCAACGCCGCGAGGCCGTCGCCGCCCAGCTCGCCGAACGCGACCGGGCCCGCCGCGAAGCGGCCCGCCTGGGCGCCCTGGGCGCCGTCCGAGGCCGCCCCTACGACACGCGGGCGTCAGGTCAGTGATCTGATTCGCGCCCCGTCCAACCCGTTTGCTACTCTTGGCCCCGGCCCACTCCGGCGGGCCGGTTGGGGTTGTGGCGCAGTCTGGTAGCGCACCTCGTTCGCATCGAGGGGGTCAGGGGTTCGAGTCCCCTCAACTCCACCAATCGGCGCAGTCTGCTCAACGGACTGCGCCGTTTCGCGTTGGTGGTGGAGTTGGTTCCCCCCGCACGGGCTTCGCCCGCGCTCCCCATTGGGGGAGCTTCGCTCCACCCACGCCCCCTCAAGACCGTCGCGTGGCGCTCTGATCGGTGGGCTCGTCGGCTGCGCCGCCTCGGGGGCCCGCGCTGTACCAGGATCAGCACGTACGCGGCGTAGAACGGGTCCGAGGCCTCCTGGGCGGCCTCCAGGAAGGTCTTGGCCTCCTCGGCGGTCCACGCGGTGGGTTTGCGGGTTCGGGGCTTGGCGACCTTCGCCAGCGACAGCAGGCGTACAACCGTGAGGCGTTCCAGCTCGGCTATGTCGTCGACTCCAGCGACCTTCAGGCCTGGGTCCGGGGTACTCAGAGCCGAGCGGCCCATCACGTCGGTGCTCAAGCGCAGCCGGGAGCCTATTCACGCTGCGCTCAGAGGGAACAACCTTGCCGCGGTGAGCGACGTCGCCGAGACGCTACAGATTGCTGAACGACGTTGACCGCCCCGGCGCCGTAACCTCCAGTCGTGACCCGACAAGAGGACCCTCGGCCCTTGTTCTCGGTCTCAGGCCCGACGCGAGCTGACCGATCGCTTTGGCACGTCGGTTTGTGAGCCGCACGCAACGCCTCAGGTGAAAGCCCGGCGAGGTGAATGTGGGACCGATCGGCGCGGCGGTTCGGGCTTGCGGACCTTGTGCCGAGCGATGGGCTTCGTGATGGCGCGGGGCCCGAGTCTTTGGGTCGCCATGACGTGGAGAAGGGATTCTCGGTGGCTGAGTCAGGCACCATAATTGATAAGGAGGACCCGAGTTCCGCGACCTTGGTGTCGACGAACTTGTTCTCATGATCGGCAATGGTTCGGCGTCCGCGGTCCTACGGGGTCGGGCGTCACTCGAGGTCGGCCGTCGGGCAGAGGGGCAGCCTGAGCTGCAGGAGAGACTGTTCGGCTGGGTCGGCGATGCGGACCTCGCGGCGAGCAGGTGGTTTGGTTCGGTAACGCTGGCTTGGATAGCCGCGTGTTGTCTCGGCTACTCAGTGAAGGACCAGAGGGGCCGCGCCAGGCTTGCCGAGAGCCTTCGGGCATGGCCGGACTCCGAGCGCAGATTGCTTCTCGGGTGGGCCAAGGGGACACGTTGGTTCGACGGAGTCGGCTGACCTGCTGCTTCGGGATGTCAGTGGCTACTCCAGGCGCATGCCGCCGAGGCCGAGAGCGATGCAGAGCCGGACGAACATGTCGTAGTTCACAGCGGTGGCCGGCGCCAGGTTCGGCGCGACGACTGAGCTTCGGCGTCGTCATCGGTGATGGCGTACTCGTCGATTGCGACGGACGTCAACATTTGGGCGTGGATGCCGCTGTTGGTGGAACAGTCCGCTCGTTCAGCAGACAGTCGTTCAAGGTAGGTGGAGCGGATCGCCGGTAGGGGTTCGTCGGGTCAGTCGGGCCAGGCGGTCATCGAGCGGGCGATGTTGGTGACGAAGCGGGTGCCGAGGGTCGTCAGGGCGCCGGAAGCCTGGAGGGTGTCGACCGCGTCGGCGGTCCAGTCGCGGTACATCCGGTAGTTGCGCCAGGCGTCGGCGGCATCAGCGGCGTCGGTGCGGACCGCTCTGGCGCGCCAGATGTCGGCGACGGCCTGGTGGGCGAAGGTGCCGTGCAGGGCGCCGACGACAGGGCGGGCGTCGGTGCGCCAGCCGACCTTGAGCCGGCGAGGGTCGGTGCGGTCGACCAGGTTGCAGGCGTCGAGGACGGCGTTGAGCTTGTTGTGCTGGAACTCGTGGACCAGCACGACGGCGAGCTCGGCCGGGGAGGCGAGGGTCGCGGCGATCGTGCCGAAGGCCTGCTTCGTCGTCGACGCCCGGCTGTCGCCGCCGGGGGCGGCGTGCAGCGGGACCACCGTGCGCAGGCCCACCCGCAGGCCGCCGACGCGGGCCGGCGCCTCGACCGCGATGAGCCGGGAGGCCGTGGTGAGGGCCTGGCGCCAGCGCTGCGCGGTGTCGTCGTCGAGCCGGTCGGTGGGCTTCCACTTGTGGCAGTCGCGGTGCGGGTCGGCGTCCTCCAGGGCGAGGCCCGGCATGACCTGGCGGATCGGGCGCCATCCGGCGGTCTCCCGGCCGGCGTCGGGCACCGTCACCGCGTCGTCGCCGGCCTTCAGGGTGAACCCGCCGGCGGTGACGGCCACGACCGCGGACGAGTGCGCGCGCCCGGCGAGGACCGCCGTGCCGAGGGTCGGCAGGTACAGCTGCCCGGCCTGCGCCGGCACCGTGACCGTGACCGGCGCCGCGGCCCTGATCGCCGCCGCCGCCGCGACGACCGCGAGGTAGCCGGGGGTGGCGGAGCCGGTGCCGGACAGGCATCCGACGGCCCAGGCTCGCACGTACGGATGCCGCAGCACCTCATCGGTGGGCTCCGGCGCCTGCTGGTCGACGGCGGTCAGGAGGTCCCATCCGCCGCGCACGTGCGGGTCGTCCGGCCACCGCCTGGTGACCTCCCGGAGCAGCGAGCGGGTGATGGCCAGCTGGGCCGACGCCAGCGCCTCGACCGCGGTGACGTCGTCGCCGGCGAGGGCGATCGCGTCGAGGTGCTCCAGCGGGAGGGCGATCGCGTCCGGGACGGGGGCGGCGGGCCCGGAAGGCGCCGGTGGGTGGTGCCGCATGTGCTGGATCAGCTCCATGAGGTCGGGGCAGTAGACCGACGGGTTGTCGAAGCCGCGCCCAGTGCTGTACCGGTGGGCGAACAGGCCGCCGCCGCACTGCGCGACGACGGGGCAGGCCCGGCACGTCGCGGACAGGTCGGCGAGGCCGAGCTGGCGGCGGGCGACGCCGGGCGCGCCGGCGACGTCGTCGACGCTGTGGGTGAAGACGTCCATCCCCGTCGCCGGGGCGCCGTCGTAGGTGATCTTGATGCTGTCGGCCAGCTCCCACTCGCCGTTGGTCTCGACCACGACGAGGTCCGCTGGGTCGAGGCCGACCCATTCGCTGTAGCTGGGTCCGCCGCCGGCGGTGGACAGCAGCGACTCGAAGAGTCTGATGCCGGTGGGCCGGCCGTCGGCCAGCCACCGGTCGTAGATCGTCGCGAGCCACCGGGCGTACGGGGCGGCCTCCCCGCCCGGGCGGGCCGGCGGGTGGTCCCACGTGCCGTGCGGCAGCAGGAAGTCGACCCGCGGCGGCTCGTGCCGCAGCAGCTCCTCGTAGGCCGCGACCGGGTCGTTGGCGAGGTCGACCGTGCAGAGCAGGCCGGCGTAGCTGCGCCGGTACTCGGGCCGGCGCAGCAGCGCGACCCCGGCGACGACCTCGCGGTAGCTGCTGCCGCCGTTGCGGAACCGGCGGTGCAGGTCGTTGGCGGCCCGGTCGCCGTCGAGGGAGACACCTACCTTGATGTCGAACTCGCGGAACAGGTCGCAGAACTCCGTGGACATCCGCACGGCGTTGGTCTGCATCCGCAGGTCGACGTGGACGAACGGATCGAGGGCGGCGACCAGCTCCCCCACCAGCTCGCGCATCCTCTGCGGACCGAGCAGCAGCGGCTCCCCGCCGTGCAGGACGATCCGCACGCTCGCGAGGCCGTGCGCCTTCGCGTGCTCGGCGATGCGGGCGCCGGTCGCCCGGACGACGTCGCGGTCCATCGTCCGCGGCTGGCGGCGCCACGACTGATCGGCGTGCTCGTAGACGTAACAGTGGTCGCAGGCAAGATCACATCGCGAGTGGACCTTGAGCACGAACTGGCTCAGGCCGCTCGCAACCCGCCCGCCACTGTCCACTGTGGTGGCTAGATCGACGAATTGAAGGCGGCCACGTCGAGGCTCGTAATGCCGTCGACGTCTTCGAGGATGCGCTCGACAATACGGCGGCTGTCGTCGTCGGAAAGACGGGTCAGCGGGACTCGGGCGGCAACAGCGGTTGCATTACCCGCCGGACGCGGCCGGTCTTCGACACTTGTCTTCATCAAGTTGATCCTTCTAGGGAAGCTGTAGGTGCCTTGGTCAGGCGATTGCTATAATGCAGGTAGGCACCAAACGCCGTGGTATTGATCATCACGCGCGCCTGGAACTCCGCCACTCTAGCCGAATGCATGCCTGCGCCATAGCGGGCTCGCGGGCAGTCACCCCGCAGTGGCCCAGTGGAGCTGGATCGGGTATTCCACCTGGATCATCTCACCGTTTCGTGACCATGCGTAGTCATTCCCGCTTTTCGTCCGGCTCATCGCGGACCGGGGCGATACAAGGGAGGACTACAGCCGCGACAGCAGGATCGGGGCGCTCCAGTTGCCCAGCTCAGCGCTGCTCGCCCACAGCTTGCCGGCCTCGACCGGGTGGCCGTCCAGGTACTCCGCGAGGCCCAGGAAGTTGATCGCGTCGGTATCCGCAGGGCCACCGAGCGCTCGCAGATGGTTACGCTGCCGTTGCGTGAGCTTGCGGCTCACCACCGCAAGGTACGTGGTGGCTTGATCAAGGTCTTCCACCGCTCTGAGTAGCAGCCGCTTCGCTTCTTCAAGATTGCCGTCCGCGGCGGCAATCGGCGCGAGTCGCGCGACCGCTTGGACATTTCCGGCGTGTGCCGCCCGCCGCCAGATGGCAATGGCCTCGTCAAACGCGTGCCGCCGGACCGCCAACCCGCCACGCTCAAGACTCAGGTCGATTTCGGGCTGGTTTTCGAGTCGTTCGAGCAGTGCCTCAGCCTCGGCCAGAGAAACCTCGTCGCGGCGGGAAAGCACAATGGTGAGCAGCCGGCGCATCTCCTCGACGTCGCCCGCCTCCGCCCTGTGCCGGGCCCAGTGCTCGACGTGCCGGCAGTTGGGGCGCAGGCCGTACTGGCGCAGCTCCCCGTTGCGCATCGGCCGCACCATGTGCCGCACCGCCCGCTCCAGCAACAGCGCCTGGTCGGCCTCGAACGTGCGGGCGGAGCCGTCCCGGCAGGCGGTCGCGACGAGCGTGCCGTCGGGCGAGAACGCCACCGCGGTCACCCAGTCCGGATGGTCGAACCGGGCCAGCTCGGCGCCGCTGGCCGCGTCGATCAGGCGGGCGGTCTTGTCGTGGCTGGCGGTCGCGACCCGGGCCCCGTCGGGCGAGAACGCCACGGCCACCACCGCCTCGAAGTGGTCGATCCGGCCGCGTTCGATCCCCGTCTCCACGTCGAAGACGCGGGCGGACTTGTCGAAGCTGCCGGTGGCGAGGAGCCTGCCGTCGGGTGAGAAGGCCACGGCGACCACGTCGTCGTGGTGCGGCAGGCGGACCAGCTCGCGCCCCGTCGCCACCTCGAAGATCCGCGCGGTCGCGTCGTAGCTGGCGGTCGCCACGTACGCGCCGCCGGGCGAGACGGCGACGGCCACCACCGCCCGGTCCTGGACGAACTCGACGGTTTCCAGTCCCGTGGTGGCGTCGAAGACCCGGGTCACCCCGTTGTGCCCGCCGGTGACGACCCGGTCGCGGGCGCCGTCGAACGCGACCGCCGTGACGGGCCCGTCGTGTGGCAGCTCGAGCAGCTCGACGCCGGTCCGCGCGTCGTAGATCCGCGCGAACCCGTCCTTGCCGATCGTCGCCACCCGGTCGCTGTCGCCCTCGCCGGCTTCGGCGAAGGCGACCGCTGGGACCTCGGCGCCGTGCCGGCCGAGGATGAGCTCCGCGCCGGTGCGGGCGTCGAACGAGCGGGCGAACCCCTCCCGGTCGCCGGTCACCACGCGCCGCCCGTCCGGCCCATACGCCAACGCCAGGACCTCGGCGTGGTGGTGCATCCGCGCCCGTTCCCGCCCGGTGCCTACGTCGAACACCCTGGCGGTCATGTCGTTGGAGGCGGTGGCCAGCCAGGCGCCGCCCGGGTCGAAGGCGACCGCCCGTACCTCACCCGAATGCCGGAACCGGGTGCGCTCCGCGCCGGAGGTCACGTCGACGACCAGCGCCGAGCCGTTGTTCGCCGCCGCGACGACCCGATGGCCACCCGCGGTGAACGCCACCGCGAACACCTCGCTGTCGTGGTCGAGGCGGGCCCGCTCGGTGCCCGTCGCGGCGTCGAAAACCCGTACCGACCGGAAACTGGCCGTCGCGACCTGGGTGCTGTCGGGCGAGAACGCGACCGCCAGGACCGCGCCGTCGTGCGGCAGCACCACGAGCGAGCCGTTGCCGCCGGCCCGGAAGATCCGCGCGGTCCAGTCCAGTCCGGCGGCCGCGACCAGGGCGCCGTCCGGGCTGAACACCACCGAGGTCACCGGGCGCTCCAGCTGGCACTGGGCCACCGAGGCACCGGTCAGCAGGTCGAACACCTGGGCCGTGGCGCCGCTCGCCGTCACCAGCCGCGCGCCGTCCTCGGCGAACGCGACGTCGAGCACCTCCCTTGTGTGCCGCACCGCCAGCAGCCGCCGGCCGGTCCTCGCGTCCACGACGCGTGCCGTGCCGTCGTGCGACGCGATGGCCAGGCGCTGCCCGTACGGCGCGAACGTCACCCTCGAGACCGGCCCCTCGTGCCCGAACTCGGCCACCTGCGCCCCGGTCGCCGCGTCGTGGACGCGCGCAGTGCCGTTGCGGTCGGCGGTGGCCAGCAGCGCGCCGCCCGGGTCGAACTCGATCCACGTCACCTCGCCGAGCTGCGGGATCTCCAGCGGCTCCGGCTCCGCGTCCGCCAGGTTGTAGACGCGCACGACCTGGTCCTGCCCCGACGTGGCGAGACGGTCACCGTCGGCGTCGAAGGCGGCCGCCACCACCGCCGACGGGTGGGTGAGCGCGGCCACCACCTCGCCGGTGTCCGTGTCGTACACGAGGGTCTCGCCGCCGGAGCCGCACATCGCCATGCGGGTCCCCTCACGGTCGAACACCACCGCCGTCGGCGGGACCCCCGAGTCGATCTGCCGCAGCGTCCGGGGGTGCTGCCGCAGCACGTGCTGGAGCGCCAGGTTGCCCTGTAGCGTCGGCTTCGTCAGTACGGACTCCACCGCCAGCGCGAGCGCCACATGGGTCGGCACCCTGGGCAGCCGCGCGACCAGCTCACAGTCCGCCGCCAACCGCAGCGCCTCGGCCTGGTCCGTGGCCGCCTCCGCGCGTTGCCGCGCGTCCTCCGTCTCCCGGTTGCGCGCCTCCGCGGCCGCCCGGCTCCTGGCGACGAAGTCGTGGACGTCGAACGGGATCTCCTCCGGCCGCTGTTCGATCCAGGCGGTCGCCTCGGCGATCCGCGACTCGGGCAGCGGGTCGTCCTCGCGGATCCTCCGCTGGGTGATGTCGAGCCAGATCAGGAACTCGGCGTTGCCGCGCACCAGGTCGCGCAGGTAGGTCCACGACCGGATCAGGGCCTCGTGCGCGAACTCGGCGAACCTGCCGGACTGTGGCTCGTTGTCGAACACGACGAGCCGCTCCCGGGCCAGGTGCTGGAGCACCCGCTCGTGGGTGGGCGGCAGCCCGGCGAGGTGCACCCGGCGCCGGATCGCCCGGTCGACGTCGTCGCCGACGAGCTGCACCAGGCTCAGCAGTACCTGGTCCAGCAGCGCCCGCGGGGTGTCGGCGACCTTGGCGATCTGGCTGTCCGCGAACTGGTCGAGGACCTCGCCGATCTCGCCCAGGTGCCGGTAGCCGGTGTAGTCGATCAGCCGCTTGCGCTGCGTCTGCCACAGCCGCGTCAGCATGAACTCCAGCAGCGGCAGCGACCCCCGGGCCGCGTCCTCGACGATCTTGTCGACCAGTCCCGGCTGGAAGGTGACGCCGCGCGCCTCGGCGGGGTGCAGGACGGCGGCGTGCATCTCGGCGGGTGTCATCTTCGACAGGGGGAAGAGCCGCTCGACCAGCCGCGGGCCAACGCCCGGGATGCCGAGCAGGGCCGGGACGAAGTCGGCGCGCAGCGTGTGGACGGTGCGGAACCCGGGATCCCGGTCTTTGCCCGGCGGGCGTTCGTGAGGGCCTTCGCCCGGTGGCAGCAGCAGGTCGAGCAGCTCCTGCTCCGGTGGGGCGTCGCCGAGCAGCAGCTCCTCGAACTGGTCGACGACGAGCAGCAGCGGGCGGTCCTGGCTGCTCAGCAGGCGGGCCATCCAGTCCAGGCCGTCCGCGCGCAGCCGGGCGACGGTCGCCTCGATCTGGGCCGCCTGCGGCTGCCGGTCGTCGAGCGCCCTGAGCAGACCGATCGCCAGCCGGTGCCACGGGTCCCGTCCCGGACGGATGACCGCGACCGACCACGCGTGCTCCGCCAGCAGCCTCGGGATGAGACCCGCCTGGACCAGCGACGACTTGCCGACCCCGGACGGGCCCACCAGCATCGTCACCGGCTGGTGCCGCACCTGCTGCGCCAGGGCCGTCACGACGTCCTCACGGCCGAAGAACACGTCCGCGTGTGCCTCGGTGAAGCTCTCCAGGCCGCGGTATGGGTTGGCCGGGATCAGCAGGTAGTCCAGCTGGTCGGGGCAGGTGGCGGCGAGCAACTCCGGCGGCAGCAGGTAGGCGTCGCGGTGCGGCTCGTCGGGCGGGGCGGTCGCGTGCAGCAGCCCGATCACCCGGCCGTCGGCGCGCCACACCGGCGAGCCGCTGTAGCCCGGCTGCGCGCGGATGCTCTGCCGCTCCAGGCTCTCGACCTGGATCAGCCCGCCCTCCACGGCGCCGACCAGGCCGACCTCGACCCAGACCCCGTTCGGCCGCGACACCGCCTCCGGGTCGCCGAACACGACGAGCCGGTCGTCGGGCCCCGTCGGCGTCTCCGCGAACCGGGCCGGCGGGGCGTCCGCGGGCGCGGCCTCGTTGAGCTCCAGGCAGGCCACGTCGCCACCGGTGCCCCACTCCGGCGGCGGGTTCCACGCCACGACCCGCGCCGTCCGGATCGGCCTGCCCCCGACCCGGGGGAACTCGACCTGCACGGTCACGGTCTGGTCCGGCCTCGGCTGGCTGCGGTGGTCCCGACCGAGCGCCGCGTTGACCACGTGCGCGCAGGTGATCACCTGCCGCGGGCCGACCAGCACGCCCATGCCCACCGGTCGCCCGGACCCGCTGATCCGGACGACGGCGACGCCGTCAGTGCCCGTCATCGGTGCCGGTCGTCTCCAGCGCCGCGCGGTGCCACACCATGGTGACCCTGGTCAGGATGATGCCCACCTCCCGCTCGCGCCACGCATCGGTGTCCGGCTCTGGATCATAGCAACGACGGTCACTATTCGAACATGGACGAATGCTCCCCGTGCATGGACCGTCGGCCCGTCTCGGCCCGCTCTTGTGCCTGAGCCGCCGACCGGAACGGCGTGCCCTCCCACCGCCACGGATGATCGGCCAGGACGATCGTGTTCCAGCCGCCGCCGAGGCAGTACGGCCCGCCGAACAGGGCGCCGACCAGCTCGTGCCACCGGTCCTCGTCCTCGTGCCGTACCAGATCCGCCGCGTCGGCGACCACGAGGCACTGCCGCAGCGAGGCCGCCCGGTCGCCGACCGCCTCCAGCATGTCCAGCCATCCGCGGCTCGCCGCATACGGCAGCTGCAGCACGCCGGCGAGGTGCTCGACGGTGCGAGCGGCCGTGGTGCACGCCGCGCCGAGCACGATCCGCACGTCGGCCTCGTGCTCGTACGCCGCCACCCGCAGCTCGTCGACGAGGCCCTGGAACTGGTCCGGCGGCAGCTCCACCGCGACGACCTTCCCGCGCGCGGCCGCGATCCGCGCCACCAGCCCCCGCAGCGCGTCGTCGTCGATCTCATCCATGGCCCCAAGGGTGCCAGGGCCGCCCGGCTGTGTTTGCATCAAGACATCGGACCGGCCGGCGCACAGGGAGGCCAGACATGGCGAAGCCCGCTCGGCTGAGCGCGGGGATGCTGCTGTACCGCCGCTCAGACCAGGGAATCGAGGTGCTCGTCGGGCACATGGGCGGCCCGTTCTGGGCCCGGAAGGACGCCGGCGCCTGGTCCATCCCCAAGGGTGAGTACGACGAGCACGAGGAAGCCCAGGCCGCCGCCTTCCGCGAGTTCGAGGAGGAGCTCGGCGCCCCCGCCCCCGCGGGCACGCCCATCAGCCTGGGCGAGGTCCGCCAGAGCGGCGGCAAGGTCGTCACCGTGTTCGCCCTGGAAGGCGACTTCGACGAGCAGACCGCGGTCAGCAACACCTTCGAGATGGAGTGGCCGAAGGGCTCGGGCGTCATGCAGTCGTTCCCCGAGCTGGACCGCGTCGCATGGCTCGGCCTGGAGCCCGCCAGGACCAAGCTGGTCAAGGCCCAGGCCACCTTCCTCGACCGGCTCGAGCAGCACCTGGAACCCGGGCATCCATCGCCTTGAGGACGCCAGGCCAGTCATCGCGAGGTGGCCCTGTCCCCGCGGCCACGGCGCGCCGAGCATGGGCCACATGCGAATCTCCGACGCGACAACCCTGCTGGCCCGCACCCCGACCACGGTCTCCGCGCTGCTGCTCGACCTGCCCGACGAGTGGCTGCACCGCGACGACGGCCCCGACACCTGGAGCGCCTACGCCATCGCCGGCCACCTCCTGCACGGCGACGAGACGAACTGGCTGCCCCGCATCCGCCTCATCATGGAGCACGGCACCGACCGCCCCTTCGAACCCTTCAACCGCGTCGCCATGCTCTCCTGGGACCGCGAGCCGGTCGCCGACCTGCTGGACCGCTTCCGCTCCGTCCGGTCCCGCTCGCTGGAGGACCTCGACGCGCTCGGCCTGACCCCTTCCGACCTGCCCCGCTCCGGCACCCACCCCGAGTTCGGCACGGTGACCCTCTCCCAGGTCCTCTCCGCCTGGGTCGCCCACGACCTGACCCACACCGCCCAGATCGCCGAGGTCCTCGCCGGCCGCCACCGCGACGACGTCGGCCCCTACCGCCGCTACATGCCCGCCCTGGACCGCTTCGCCCCCGCCGAGTAGCCGCCCCCTCGATACACTCAGCGACGGCAGCGCCGTAGCGCAGAGGTTGACGCGCCCGACTCCGGATCGGAAGGACGCCGGTTCGAATCCGGCCGGCACTGCCTCCAACGGCCCACGACCCCCACCCGCCGAGCCTCGGACCGCACCTGAGCGAGGCTCTCCGCTCCCACTTTCGCTCCCGCCACGCGCCCTGCGTCAGGCCGGCTGACCTGTCGGCTAGATGGACCACAACCTTTCGACGGTGTCGCTGAGTTCGCTCGGCTGGCTCTCGGGATCACGTGGAGGCTCTGTCTTCTGCACTGGCGCGTCGGATACGCCATCGCGCCCGTGGACCAATCGACCGCGGCGCCCGGACGCGGGTTCGACTTCCGGCCGGGTGCGGACTTTGTGCATGAGATGCAGCGTGCGGTGAGCTCGGCGGTTCGCACGATCGCGGTGTTGTCGCCGGCGTACTTCGGTTCACGGTTTGGTGAGGCGGAGTGGCGGGTGGCGTTCGCGAAGGATCCGACGGGTGAGTCCGGTCTGTTGCTGCCGGTACGGGTGCAGCCGTGTAAGCCGCCGGGGTTGCTGGCGACCCGGGTGCACGTGGATCTGGTCGGTGTGGACGAGGTCGGTGCGCGGCGGAAGCTGCTCGCGGCGGTCGATCGGGGGCGGCCTCGCCCGGTCACGGCGCCGTGGCCGGGCCAGGGTGATGCGGTGGATGGGCGGGGACGGTTCCCGGGGTTGGGGCCGCGGGTGTCGAACCTTCCGGCGCGCAACGGCAACTTCTGCGGCCGGGACACCGCGCTGGAGCAGCTGTATGGGGTGCTTCGAACGGTTTCGGTGGCAGCGGTGTTGCCGGTCGGGGCGGTGCATGGGTTGGGTGGGGTCGGCAAGACCCAGTTGGCGGTGGAGTTCGCGCATCGGTACCGCAGCGACTTTGACGTGGTGTGGTGGATTCCGGCGGAGCAGCCGAGTGCGGTGGTTGCGGCGTTGGCGGGGTTGGCGCGCCGGTTGGGCGTGCCGGACGTGGCGGACCAGACGGACCTGGCTATGGGTGTGTTGGAGTTGTTGCGGGGCCGGGATCGGTGGCTGTTGGTGTATGACAACGCGGAGTCTCCGGCTGAACTGGCGGGGTTGCTGCCTTCTGGTGGGGGTGGGCAGGTGCTGGTGACGTCGCGGTGGGCGGCGTGGGCGGCGCTGGCGTCGCCGCTGCCGCTGGACGTCTTGGCCCGCCAGGAGTCCGTCGAGTTCCTGCGCCGACGCGCTGGGTCAGCCGTTGCGGTGCGCCGGGACACGGCCGACGGTGAGGTGGCCTGGTCGGAGTTGGCGGAGTTGGTGGGGGACCTACCGCTGGCGTTGGAGGAGGTCGTCGCATACCTGGAGGAGACCGGGGAGAGCCTGGCGGACTATCTGGAGCTGTTGCGGAGCCGGGCGCGGGAATTGTTCGGGCTCGACCATCCCGGAGACGGCGGCGGTGAGGTGGACGAGCGTGATCGTCGTCGGGTGGCCACGGTGTGGTCGGTGTCGCTGGACCGGGTCAGCGTCGAGGCCCCGGCAGCGGGGGCGCTACTGAACTTGCTGGCGTTCCTCGCCCCGGAGGTGCCCCGGATGCTGCCGGCTGAGCAGCCGCAGGTGCTGCCCGAGCCCCTCAGGACGGCGGTCCGCGACCGGCTGGCGTACAACCGGCTCGTGGCTGCCGTGGGTCGCTACTCCCTCGCCACGGCGAGCGGCGGTGAGCTGCGGCTGCACCGGTTGGTGCAGGCGGTGATCCACGCCCGGCTCGTTGTAGGCTCTGGGGGATCTGGCCGGTGCCCGCGACCAGTACGAGCAGGCGCTGCGCATCAGCGAGGCAGCCCACGGCCCCGACCACCCCCAGGTACGCGCCATCCGTTTCAGGATGGACCGCCTGCCCCCGCCTCAGCACCAACCATCGACACAACCGCCACCGGAGGACGACACATGAGCCAGCCCGCAGTCGCGCCCGACGGCAGCTGGCTCGCCAGCGCCGACGGATGAGCGCTGTGTGTGAGCGGAGCCGCGGGAGGCCTGCACGGCTTCACTCTCGAACGGGACCTGATCCCCTGGTGGGTCCAGCGGGCGCACACGCTGGGATACGCCAAGAGGCACGCGGCTCCTGGTGGGAGAGTTGCAAACGAACCAGCCGTAGTTTCGCGTAGCCCACGCCGCTTCGTGAGGGTGGCGTGAGGTTGAGTCACGCATTTACTCTGGTCGTACCTTGCGCCGGGTGACGACGGGAGTGCCTCGAGTGATGTCAGAGCGCGCCCCGTGAGCCAGCCGGACGACGGCGTCGACGAGCCTGTCCGCCGGTACTTCTACCTCAGCTATGCCCGCCCTCGCGCGACGGCGGCCATGGTCACCCCGGACCACTGGGTGAAGCAGTTCTACGAGGATCTCGTGCAGCACATCCGTGCGATCGTCGGCCCGGGCAAGACCCCGATCGGCTTCGCGGACGTGGCCGTGCCCGCCGACCGTGACCGGCAGGCGGAGATCCAGGCCGCGCTCGCGTCCGCGGACGTCTTCGTCGCGCTGTACTCGCAGAAGTACCTCGTCAGCCGCGAGGCGCGCAGCGACCGGGCGACGTTCATGGGCCGGCTCGCGTCGGCCGCGAACGGCACGCCCGCCGAGGAGCACATCCTGCCGGTGCTGTGGGCGCCGCTGCCGGGCAACGTCTACCGGGCCGAGGTCGCCGACGCGCGCCGGTTCGCCGAGGACGTGCCGGAGTACGTGATGAACGGGCTGAGCGTCCTGTGCCGGATCGGCACGTTCCGCAAGCAGTACGAGCGCGTGCTGCGGCGGATGGCGGAGGAGGTCGTGCGCATCGCCGACCGGTCCCCGCTCGTCGCGACGCAGACCGTGGACATGGTCGAGGCCTACCGGGTGCGGGTGTGGCCGACCGCGCCGTTCACCATCGCGGTCCTCGCACCGACCAGCGGCGACCTGCCGCTGCCCGACGGCCGCGGCACCGCGCACGGCTACGGCCTGCGCGCCGAGCACTGGAAGCCGTTCGCGGGCGGGCACGCCGTCGCGGACGAGGTCGCCGCCGAGGCCGACCGGCTGCGGTTACCGGTGGACGTGGTCGGTTACACCGCTGACGACTCGATGTACCGCGACTACCCTGGCATGATCCTCATCGATCCGTGGATCCTCGCCACCCCGGGCGGACGCGACCTGGTGCGCTCGACGCTGCGCTGCCCGTACTCGTGGGTGACGATCGCGGCGGTCGTCGACGAGCACCACCCGCGGTTCGAGCCGCACGGCACCCGGTACCTCAGCCAGCTCGAGTCGCTGCTGCGCCGGACCGACCGGTTCATCCGGTTCACCACGGTGGCGAGCTGGCGCAGCGAGATGCCCGAGATCGTCAGCCGCATGCGCCGCGAGTACATGAACAACGGACCCAGTTACGCGCCGGCCAGCCCGCCCGGCACCAGGCCCCGCCTCGGCCGGCCGGAGGCCGGGCGTGGCACACCGTCCTCCAGCGAGGGTGAGGAAGCATGAGTGACCACCGTGACGGCAAGGTCATCACCTTCTACTCGTACAAGGGGGGCACCGGCAGGACGATGGCGCTGGCCAACGTCGCCTGGATCCTCGCCGCGAACGGCAAGCGGGTGCTCGTGGTGGACTGGGACCTGGAGTCGCCCGGCCTCGCCCGGTACTTCAGCCCGTTCCTGGACCGCGCCGCGCTCGACAGCACCGAGGGCGTCATCGAGATGATCCGCGAGTACGAGTGGGCGACCACCCGGCACCGCGGCGACGACGAGCGCTGGTACGAGGAGTACGCGCGGGTCCAGAAGTACTCGTTCTCGCTGCGCTGGCCGGGCTTCCCCGACGAGGGCACGCTGGACTTCCTGTCCGCCGGCCAGCAGAACAACGACTACTCCAGCAACCTCGCCGCGATGGACTGGGACGCGTTCTACGAGCGGCAGCGCGGCGGGCTGTTCCTCGACGCGCTGCGCGCGGACATGAAGCGGCACTACGACTACACGCTCATCGACAGCCGCACCGGCTTCAGCGACGTCGCCGACATCTGCACGATCCACCTGCCGGACACCCTCGTCACCTGCTTCACCCTCAACGACCAGGGCATCGACGGCGCCGCCGACGTGGCGCGGCTGGTCGACCGCCGGCACCGCAAGATCAGGGTCCTGCCGGTGCCGATGCGCGTCGACCCGTCGGAGCAGGAGAAGGCCGACATCGGCCGCCGGGTCGCCATCCAGCGCTTCGCCGGCCTGCCGGTCGGCCTCGACCCGGACCAGCGCGGCGAGTACTGGAAGAAGGTGGAGATCCCGTACCGCGCCTTCTACGCCTACGAGGAGGTCCTCGCCGTCTTCGGCGACGAGCCGGGCGTGCGCACGTCGCTGCTGGCCGCCTACGAGGCGCTGACCGCGCAGATCACGAGCGGGGACGTGACGAGCCTCCCGCCGATGGACGAGGTGACCCGGCAGCGGACCAGGGCCCGGTTCATCCGGCAGGCCGTGGTCGCCGAGCGGGAGGTGCTGCTGCGGTACGCGCGGCAGGACCGCGTCTGGGCGGAGTGGGTGACGCACGTGCTCCAGCAGGCCGGCGTCCAGGTCATCGACCCGTGGGACGGCGACCCCAAGGACACCACCGTCGACGGGTTCACCCGCACCCTGGTGCTGGTCTCGCAGGCAAACGTCGAGCGCGAGGCGACCCACGTGGTCCCGGACCGGGCCGCGGACCGGGCGCCGTTCGCCGTCTACGTCGCCGACGTCCGGCGCCTCGCCGGCATCCCGCAGGCCAACACCGCGACCGTCTTCGGCGCCACCGCCGAGGTGGCCGTGGACAGGATCCTGCGGCTCATCGGCGCCGACGTGGAGCACGTCGAGGCGGAGGTGGCCGGCGGGCCGCGCTTCCCGGGCCGGGACAACCTGGTCTTCAGCATGCCCAGCCGCAACATCCGGTTCACCGGCCGCGAGCAGGACCTGCGCCAGCTGCGCGACCAGCTGCGCGCCGGCACCGCGGTGGTGCTCGCCGGCAACGAGCCGGTGGCGCTGCAGGGCATGGGCGGCATCGGCAAGACCCAGCTCGCCATCGAGTACGCGTACCGGTTCCGGGCCGCCTACGACGTGATCTTCTGGATGAACGTCGAGCAGTCGAACGTCATCGAGACCGAGCTCGCCGACCTGGGCACGCTGCTGGGCGTGCCGGCGCGGCAGTCCACGCCCGAGTACGCCCGCGCGGTGCTGCAGAGCCTGCAGCACACCGACAAGCGCTGGCTGATCGTCTTCGACAACGCCGAGGACGCCCCGGGCATCGAGCAGTACCTGCCGACCGGCACCGGCCACGTGATCATCACGTCGCGCATGTCGACCTGGGGCGAGCGGGTCAAGCTGCTGCCGGTCAACGTGTTCACCCGCGACGAGAGCAAGCAGCACCTGCGCCAGCGGGTGCCGACCATGCAGGACGTGGACGCGGGGCGCATCGCCGAGCTGCTCGGCGACCTGCCGATCGCGGTGGCGGCCGCCGCCGCGTGGCTCGCTGACACCGGCAACGCGGTCGACGAGTACCTCGTGCACATCGCCCGGTCCGGGCCGCGGGGGCTGCGCGAGCCGCAGTCCGACACCCCGATCGAGGCGACCTGGGACCTGTCGCTGCGGCGGCTCAACCAGCGCTCGCCCGCCGCGTACCGGCTGCTGCAGATGTGCTCGGTGTTCGCCCCGGAGATCGCGCTCGACCTGGTGTACAGCGACGAGTTCGCGGCGGCGCTGCGCCCGCTGGACCCGAACGTGTCCGACTACATGTTCCGCGCGTCGCTGGTGCAGCAGGTGCACCGGCTCGCGCTGCTGCGGCTCGACCTGCGCGGCGAGCCGGGCAGCCGGGAGCGCACGGGCACCGTGTTCGTCCACCGGCTCCTGCAGCACGCCGTGCGCATCCGCATGAGCGAGGACGAGCTGACCCAGACCCGCCGGCAGGTCCACCGGGTGCTGGCCGCCGCCCGGCCGAAGAACCAGGAGGTCGACGACCCGGACGCGTGGCCGCAGTACAGGATGCTGTGGCCGCACGTTGAGGTCACGAAGGCCGCGTTGAGCGACGACGAGTCGGTCCGCGCACTGATGATCGACCGGGTCCGGTACCAGTGGCTGCGCGGCGACCTCGTCGGCGCCCGGCAGAGCGCCGAGCAGTTCGACGCCATCTGGTCGCAGATGCTGGAGGAGACCGAGGACCCGGACCAGCGCCGCACGCTGCACCGGCAGCTGCTGCACCTGCGGTTCAACCACGCCAACATCCTGGGCTCGCAGGGCAACTTCACCGACTCGCTGCGCCTGGACGAGGCGGTCCTCGCCACCCAGCAGGAGCTGCTCGGGGCGCGCCACCCGCACACCCTGATGACCGCCGGCGGTCTCGCCCGCGACCTGCGTGGTCTCGGCCGGTACCGGGAAGCCCTCGACACCGACATCTCGACCTACGCGGCGTGGCTGGACGACTTCGGCGAGGACTACCCGCGCACCCTCGCGGCGCTGAGCAACCTCGCCATCTCCTACCGGCTCATGGGCGACTTCCACGAGGCCCGGGCCCGCGACGAGGCGGCGTACAACTCCCGCAAGTCGATCCTCGGCGAGTCCAACCCGTACACGCTGTACTCCGCGACGAACCTGGGCCGGGACATCCGCGACGCGGGCGACTACGACCAGTCCGTCGACTGGCTCGCGTCGGTGTACGAGCAGTACAAGGTCACCCGCGCCGAGGACTCCCGGGGCATGCTCGTGTGCCAGACCAACCTGGCCGTGTCCCTGCACAGCGCCGGCCGTGCGGCGGAGGCCGCGGAGCTGCTGCAGTCGGCCAGCAGCCAGCTGTCCGTCACGTTCGGCCGCACCAACCCGGACGCGCTGAGCAGCCGGCTGAGCCTCGCGGTCACCCTGCTGTCGCTCGGGAAGTTCGCCGAGTCCCGGGAGCTGCTGACCGACGTGTACGAGTCGTACCGCGACAACCTCGGCGACGAGCACCCGCACACGCTGGTCTGCATCGGCAACCTCGCGCTGCTGGCCCGGGCGCAGGGCGACCACGAGCTGGCGGTGCGGCTCGCCGAGGAGGCCGTCGAGGGGCTGCACCGCAAGCTCGGCGACGAGCACCCGTACACGCTGTCGACGCGGATGAACTGGGCGGTCTGCGTCGCGGAGACGCCAGGCGGGCTGGACAACGCCATGGAGACCCTGGAGCGGGTCGCCGAGCAGATGCAGGTGGTGCTGCTGCCCGACCACCCGAACGCGCTGCGCTGCCAGGCGAACCTGAGCCTGGTGCGGCAGCTGGCCGAGGTGGGCGGCGGAGACTTCGTCGACCGGGTCGCGGCGCTGGAGGAGCGGGTGGGTCAGCAGCATCCGACCGTCAACGCGCTGCGCCGGCGGGAGCTGGTCCACCGGATCATCGACCCGCACCCGTACTAAGACCGCCGCCCGGCGGCGGGCTACAGCGCGTCGCCGGTCGGGACGGGGTCGGCGGCGAGCCAGACCAGGACCTCCGGCAGCGCCTCGACGGCGCCGAAGTGCGCGGTCTCCAGCTGGACCCGCACTTCGGCGTGCGGGATCCGGCCGGCCAGCCAGCGGCTGTGATTCACGGGCGAGAAATTGTCGTCGGCGCCGTGCCACAGCAGGACCGGTCCCGTGATGTCCTCGAACGCGAATCCCCAGTTGTTCTGAAATGCGAGATCGTCGTCGATCCACCCGTACGGGCCGCGGCGCAGCGCCTCGCGATAGGTGTCCAGGAACTGCCGCCGGATGGGCAGGCCGTTGACCACCCGCCGGTCCGCCTCCGTCATCTGCTCCCAGAGCAGGTCCATGAACGACTCGGGGTCGTCGGCCGTGCGGCGGGCCAGCTCGTCCAGGCGCTCGGTGAGCGCCGCCTGGTCCGCGTCGGCGGCGGTGTGCTCGTCGACGTTGGCCTCGGTCATCCCGTCGTACCAGTCGAGGCCCTCGGCGTCGCGCGGGGCCAGGCCGACCAGCACCGCCGTGCGGGTCACCCGCTCGGGCAGCAGGGCCGCGCAGGCGAGGGCGTGCGGGCCACCGCCGGAGCGCCCGACGACGGTGAAGCGGTCCAGGCCGAGCGCGTCGGCGATGGTCTCGACGTCGGCGGCGGCGTCGGCCACGCGCCGCCCGCGGTGCCGGGTGGAGTCGCCGTAGCCGGGGCGGTCGTAGGAGATCAGCCGGACGCCGAGCCGGTAGAGCACACTCGATCTGGGGCGCGGCCCGAAGCGGCTGCCGGGCGTCCCGTGCAGCAGCACGACCGGCGTCCCGCCGGGCGCTCCGGACGCCGCCACGAACAGTTTGCGACCGTCCGCAGTGATTACCTCGCGGTTATCCATATCGACGTCGGTCACAGAGTTGCCTTTCGGTGCCGGCCGCAGTTTCACGGTCGGCCAAGCCTATCCGTCGATGGCTGCACCCGGTAGGCGCCGCGCACGGTGCGGCAATCATCCACCGGCCCCACGGGGCCGTGGCGGTGCCCGCCGGTGGTGCCGGGATCCGATCGGGGATCCCGGCACCACCGGCGTGTACTACGAACCCTGGCTGAGGACGCCCAGGTTGCCGCTCCAGTCACCCCAGCCGATCTCGCCGGTGTAGTACCAGTACCAGTACTGCAGGGTGCCGCCCTGGCCGTGGTCGAAGATGTAATGCTGGGCGCCGACGTCGGTGTGGACGCTCGGCGCGCTGAAGCCCGACGAGAGCAAGCCACCGCCGAAGGACGTGTACGTGATGGTGCTCGGCGCACCGGAGCGGCCGTTCCAGCGCCACAGGTGGCCGTCGGTGCCCCGGGCGTAGACCCAGATCTCGTTGGTCCACCACCACACCGCGGTCGGTTGTCCGAGCGCGCCGCCGCCCCAGGTCACGTCGCTGATCGGGGTCGAGGGACCGCTGCTGGTGAAGTACCAGCGGTGGATCGGCTTGCCGCCGGTGCCGGTGCCGACACGGGCGAAGACGTTGATCTGGTTGGCGACGACGACGGCGGAGGGGTCCCCGGCGACCGTCTGGGCGCCGGCGAACGCGACGGGTGCCGGTGCGGTGGTCATCGTCCGGGGCTGCTCCCACCACAGGAGGTGGTTGGCGGTGTTGCGGACGAAGACCTCGAAGCGGTTGTCGGTGGTCAGGAACGCTGACGGGGTCGCCTCCGCCGCCGGGGTGCCGTTCCAGGTCTCGGACGCCGGCGCCTGACCGGGCTTCTGGTACCAGTGCCGGAGGGTGCCGTCGGAGGCCGGTGTGAAGACATGCCGTTCGCCGTTGTAGGCGAACCCGCTCACGCCGCCCGTCGCGCCGGCGCCCCAGTCGGTCTTGGTCAGGCCGTTCGCCGGTGACCACCGGAAGTTCCACAGGTGGTTGTCGGTGCCGCGGAAGAACACGTCCAGGTCGGGGCCGACCTGGTAGACCACCGGCTGGCTCGCGGCGCTGCCACCCCAGTCCTCGATCGTGACGCCGACGGTCACCGAGGTCGTGAACCGGATGATGTGGCCGTAGTCGTCGCGCTGGAAGTCGCTGTATCCGTTGGCGATGTTGAGGCTGCGCCCGGCGGTGACGGTGCTGGACGCGGTCGGGCTGCCGGTGACGGTGCCGGTCGTCGCCAGGGTGGCGATCTCGTGCGCCGTCGCGGCGTGGTCGAAGATGTCGACGTCGTCGATGCTGCCGGGGAAGTAGTCCTGGCCGCCGGTGGAGGTGCCGAGCTTCGTCCGGCCGATCTGCAGGGGACCGTAGGCGTTCCAGACGGTGGACCGGGGGGACGAGGTGGCGGCCAGCACGCCGTTGACGTAGAGCCGCATGAGCCCGCTCTCGTCGTAGACGCCGGCGATGTGTGTCCACACCCCCGCCACGGGGTTGACCGCCGCGATGGCGCCCAGGTAGGTCGGGGTGGTGTTGTCGGCCGCCGTGAACAGGAACCGCCACTGGCCGGGGGCGTAGCCGAGGATGAACCCGGGCTGGTTCACACCCTCCTGCGCGACCGCGGTGTAGTAGCCGCCGGTGCTGGCGAGCTTCACCCAGGCCGCGACGCTGAACCCGCGGTCGGTGCGCACGACCGGCTGGGTCGTCGACGCGTACTGGTTCGTGCCGTTGAGCACCAGGCTGCGGTCGCCGGCGCGCACGGTGCGGCCCGTTCCGCGGGCGGCGCCGCCGGACACGGTGGCCGGGTTGTCGCCGTAGTCGTCGGAGACGCCGGTGCCGGTCTCGTCGAAGCGCCAGGCGGCCCGGCGTTCCGGCTTCTCCGACACGGTCCACGTGCGCTGCATGGTCGGCGCCGCGAACCCGGTGGTCGTGGACAGCGCCGTCCAAAGCTGCGTCACCCCGGCGACCTGGCCGCCGGCGAACGCCGCCAGGTCGTCGCGACCGTCGGCGTTGAAGTCGGCCGACTGCAGCTGGTTGACCTTCCGCGAGTCGAACGCGGTGTCGACCGGCCATGCGGCGCCGACGGTGGATCCGGTGGCGGTCGAGGTGACGACGGTGAGGTTGCTCGTGTTCGAGGACGTCTCCGTCAGCACGAGGATGTCGGTGCGTCCGCGGCCGTTGGTCGTGTCGCCGTCGAAGTTCCCCGCCACGAAGCGGCTGCGGTTGTAGGCGACCGAAATGAGCTGCGAAGGCGGGGTCTGCGGGCCGGTGGAGCTCGACAGATACTTCTGCAGGCTCGTGATGCCGCTGCCTGCCTCCTTCACCAGCGCGAGGTCGGTGTAACCATCGGCGTCGAAGTCGCCGGTGAGCATGTCGTACTGGCCCCACACCCAACCGCTCGCCTGGGTGTACCACTGGGTCGGGACGTACTGGCCGGTCGCCGGGTCCCTGTTGAAGCGGAAGGCGGTCCAGCCGCCGGAGCCGTTGTCGCGCAGGACGGCGATGTCGGTGTCCCCGTCGCCGTCGAAGTCGCCGGACTGGGCCTTGATGCCGGCCAGGTTCCACAGCGGATCGCCGGCAGGGCTCGTCCACAGCACGCCGTCGACCACGTCGAACCGGTTGCCCTTGGACTGCAGCAGGTACAGCCGCAGCCGGCCGTCCGGGTCCTGCCGGAACAGCGCATGGTCGCTCAGGCCGTCACCGGTGAAGTCCCCGCTGACGAACCGCATGGTGACGAACGACGAGCCGTCGCGGCCGGTGTCCCACCCGACGGTCTGGGTGGACAGCTGGATGTTGCCGTCCGGGGCCGCGCCGTCGGAGGTGAGCGTCCACGCGCGGAGCCGGTCGCCGCCCGCGTCGATGATCGCGGAGATGTCGCCCTTGCCGTCGCCGTTGACGTCGCCGCGCTTGGCGGCCGGCACCGCACCGGTGTCGTTGGCGACCAGGTAGTACGGCCCGGCGGTGGTCTGGCTGACGTTGCCGGCCCGGTCCTCGGCCTGCACGTAAAGCTCGGACTCGGGGAAGCCGGTCTCCGGGTTCGTCCAGAGCGTGATGGGCACCGTCGCGTTGCCGTCCTCCTGCGCCGGCACCCAGCCGGTCAGCTTGTCCGCGGCGAAGCCGTAGCGGTACCCGGCGATGTCGGTGTCACCGGCGGCGTGGCGGAAGGCGATGCTGCCGGACTCGCCGGTGTTGCGGACCGGGACCCCGTTCGGGAAGTCCTCGGGTCCGGCCGGGTCGGTCACCGGTCGCACGGCCGGGTCGATGACCGGGACATCGGGGCCCTGGTTGTCGACGATGAAGAAGCACCGGTTGCTCCACGCGCTGACGCCGGTGCCGTCGTTGGTCCGGGCCCGGTAGGAGTACAGCGTGTTCGCCGCGAGCGTGCCGGCCGGCACCTGCGGCCAGGCGGCCGACGACCCGTTGGCGACGCCGGACGTCTTGGCGGCGAAGACGACGGTCTCGGTGGCGCCCTGCAGCACGTTGAGCTCGCCGTGCAGCGTGTTGGCGTCGGTGTCGTTGAGCAGCGCGGTGAACGTCGGGGTCAGCATCCCGGCGGGCATCCGGGTGGGCCGCTGCTCGGAGCCGCAGCCCGACGGCGGGACGGTGTCGAGCTCCGACGGCACGTTCGGGGTGCTGTTGTACTCGACCGTCAGCGCCGCGCTGAACGGCATGAACTGCTTCCACTGGTACCGGTCGCCCTCGTCGGCGGCGCGCAGGCCGAAGGTCATCTGCGCGCCGTAGGCGCCGTTGGCGGCGTTCTGCACGACGGAGTTGATCGCCGGGTACTGGTCGCTCGACCAGTACATGTTCATGTCCGGCTGGTTGCCGCCGGCGCAGCCGTTGCCCTGGTTGGCGTGGCCGGACTGGGCGCCGAGGTGCCAGTTCCAGGTGCCGCTGCCGGAGGAGTTGTTCCACGTGACGGCGTTGGAGCTGTACACGTTCGCGGTGGAGTACAGGTAGACGAGCGTGTCATTGCAGCTGCCGGAGTGGTCCAGCGTGATGGAGAACGTCGATCGGGTGATCTGCTTGCCGCTCAGCGTCGGGGTGCCGAAGAGGAAGAACGACCGCCACGGCGTCTTCGTCGAGGCCCAGTACGAGTAGCCGACCTTCGCCCGGTCGCGGTCCTCCGACCAGTAGGACTTGCTGCCGTTGGCCTGGTTGATGTGGGTCCAGTTGCCGTTGGTGACCACGATCGCGGACGGGTCGACGAACACCGGGAAGTTGAGGTCCGACCGGGCGAGCATCGCGCGGTCGGGGACGATCGTGATGTCGTGGCCGGTGACGCGTGAGCCCGCCGTCGCCGTGTGGGCCGGCTGCGCCTGCAGCCGCTGCTCCTCGGTTGCGTCGGCGGGCAGCAGCGGGGTGTCCCACATGGACGGTGCGTCGCCGGCGAAGACCTGGTTGCCCTCGCGGTCCTTCAGGACGAACCCGCCGTCCGCACGACCGGTGAGCTTCAGCTCCTTCGTCTTCACGCCGAACGTGAGGCTGCGCAACGCCGCGCTGTCGGCGGCTGCGCGGTCCTTCACGACGAAGAGCTTGCTGAAGCCGGTCCGCTGCGCGGTGACCCGCAGGTCGACGCCGGGCAGCACGTCGGGGTAGACGGCCGAGTCGCCGTCGAGCCGGGGCGCGGGCAGCGCCTTTGGCCAGGTCAGGGTGAACTCGCGGCCGTGGTCCCGCACGCGGACGACGTCGCCGTTGCCGCCGCCGGAGAACGTCACGTCGACCGGGCCGGCCTTCGAGTGCACGCCGCCGCCGGGGGCGCGCTGCAGGGTCAGGTCGACCGGCACCCACGTCGTGCCCTGCTTGACCCGCACCGGCACGGTGTACTGCCGCATCGTGTACGTGCCGGACGGGTTCGCGAAGTACTCGGTCGTCTCGGTGCGCCGCTCGAGGATCTCGACGGGCCGGCTGGTGCGCTTGGCCTCGGTGAACCGTTGCGCGGTCGGCACGTCGGCCGCCGTCGCCCCCGGCTGCTGCTGGGCCTGCCGCCCGGCGACCGGCGGCTGCGACGCCGACGGCTCCGGCCGGTCGAACTGCGGCCAGTTGATCACTGCCGCGGCGGCCAGAACCGCCGCGATGGACAAGACCGGCCATCGCCGGCCACGGCTGTGCCGCGTCCCCTGTGTCGCCATATGAGTGCCCTCCCCGTGGGTGCCTGTCGCCGCGCCCGCAACGCCGTGTGGGTCGCCCGTTGGGCGACCCACACGACATCCGCTGTTCATGACGTCGACACCGGCCGGGTGCATATGCGCTGGCTGGAGGGCCGGCTGCACTGCTCCGCGGTGTCGTCGTGCCGGAGCCTAGAACGATATGCATAAAAATTTCAATGTCTTGCGGATCTCCACATGCACATGCATGATCGAGCGGCGACCCCTCTCCGTGAGGTATCGCTCTACGGCTCGTAACGGGGAGGATGCCGTGGCCTGGTCTGTGGTTTCTGTTGTGCGGCCCGAAGTTCCGCCGGCTCGTCAGCGCGGTCGCCGACGTCGCTGGGCTGTCTCGACGCTCATCGGGGTGCTCAGCGTCACACTCGCCGGCGGTGCCGTGTCGGTCCTGCCGGCGCACGCCGCGCCGGTCGACCCCTTCGCGGCCCAGCCGAACCAGGTCGAGCGGATCGTCCCGGAGGACAAGAGCCGCAGGAACGTCGTCAAGCCGATCGCCGACGCCGAGCAGGACATCGCCCTCAAGGCGAGCCCGCCGGTGGTGTGGCCGAAGGCCGAGACCTCGACGGTCGACCTGGCCGCGCGGCGTCTCGCGGCGGAGCCGGCGCGGACCAACGCCGACGTCGTTAGCCCGGCCAAGGCGGGGCCGACGCGGGCGGGCGGCAGCCCGGTCTTCGTCGGCGACGCCCGCGGCGACGTGCGGGAGGACCTGCGCAAGGTGCCGCTGGCGGGCCCGCAGGCAGTGCAGGTGGAGGTGTACGACCGGGCCCGCACCGCGAAGTCCGGTGTGGACGGTCTGCTGCTGCGGGTGTCCCGGCCGGACCGGGCGATGAGCACCGACAAGATCGCGGTCGAGATCGACTACAGCGGCTTCCGTGCTGCGTACGGCGGCGCCTGGAACTCCCGGCTGCGCCTCGTCGAGCTCCCGGACTGCGCTGCGACCACCCCCGAGTTGAGCGCCTGCCGGACCGGCCGGAAGCTGGCCGCCACCAACGACACCGGGGCGGCGCGCATCGGCGGTGACGTGACCCTCGCCGGCGGCGCGACCAAGCTGCTCGCCGTCCAGGCAGGCGTCCAGGGCAGCGCCGGCAACTTCGGTGCCACGTCGCTGACGACCTCGTCGTCGTGGGGTGCGGGCGGCGCCACCGGCGAGTTCACCTGGTCCTACCCGCTGCGGGTGCCGCCGGCCAACGGCGGGCCGAGCCCGAGCATCAGCCTGTCCTACGCCTCCAGCGGCGTCGACGGTCGTACGAACGCCGCCAACAACCAGACGTCGTGGATCGGCATGGGCTTCGAGTTCTCGCCCGGGCAGATCGAGCGCCGCTACAAGCCGTGCGCCAGCGACATGGAGGGCGCGGCGAACAACAAGACCCGCCCGACCGGCGACATGTGCTGGTTCTCCGACAACGCGACGATCTCGCTCAACGGCCACTCCTCCGAGCTCGTCCGGGTCGGCACCACGAACTTCTGGAAACTGAAGGACGACGACGGCTCGATCGTCGAGCAGCTGTTCGACGCCGGGCGCGGCAACGACGACGACAACGGCGAGTACTGGAAGTTCACGTCGCCGGACGGCACGCAGTACTACCTCGGCTACAACCGGCTGCCCGGCTGGAGCGGCGGCGAGACGACGCAGTCGACGTTCACGCTGCCGGTGTACGGCAACCACCCCGGTGAGGCCTGCTACCAGTCGTCGTTCCAGAACTCCGCCTGTCGGCAGGGGTACAAGTGGAACGTCGACTACGTCGTGGACGTCAACGGCAACACCATGTCGTACTTCTACGACCCGGAGACCAACAAGTACGCCCGCTACGGCGAGGCGAACAGCCCGGACTGGTACACCCGCGGCGGCAACCTCAAGCGCATCGAGTACGGCCAGCGCAGCAACGCCGTCACCAGCACGCCGGCCCTGGCCCGGGTGCTGTTCGAGACCGGTGACCGGTGCCTGCCGAACACGAACTGCAACGACGCGTGGAACTGGCCGGACACGCCGATGGACCTCAACTGCTCGGCGGCGCCGTGCACCCAGACGTTCTCCCCGGCCTTCTTCACCAAGCGCCGGCTCAAGCAGGTCGACACCGAGGTCCTGAACAACAACGGCGTCGGCTATCGGCCGGTCGACCGCTGGACGCTGCGCCATTCCTACGTCAGCGGCGACGCCGCGACCGGCTACGCGTTGTGGCTCGACGGGATCACCCAGACCGGCCGCGGCGCCGCACCCGAGATCGTCATGCCCGAGGTCACCTTCGACGGCACGTTCATGCCGAACCGGGTCGACGACCTCGCCAACAACATCGCACCACTCAACTGGCGCCGCATCATCGGCATCACCAACGAGAACGGCGGCACCCTCGCGGTCCGCTACGCGCCGACGAACTGCTCCCGCACCAACCTCCCGGCGTCACCGGCCACCAACACCCAGCGCTGCATGCCGGTGAAGGGCAGCGACGACGCGTACCCCAACCGGATCGACTACTTCCACAAGTACATCGTTGACAGGGTCACGCAGTCGGTCTCCGGCTACACGGTGCCCGCGGTGACCCAGGTCGTCACCGACTACGACTACGTCGGCGACGCCGCCTGGCGCTTCGACGAGCTCGACGGCATCACCCCCGAGGAGGACAAGACCTGGTCGCAGTGGCGCGGCTACGGCACCGTCGTCACCTACACCGGCGACGGCGTCGACGGCACCCGCGGCAAGACCGAGTCCCGGTTCTACCGCGGCATGCACGGCGACCGCACCGCCACGGCCGGCGTCTTCAAGACGGTCAACGTGACCGACTCCAGAGGCGGGTCGGTCCCCGACGAGGACCGCTTCACCGGCATGACCCGGGAGACGACCCAGTTCCTCGACGCCACGACCAGGCTCAGCACCTCCATCGCCGACTTCTGGGTCTCCGCGGCGACCGCGTCGCAGACCCGGCCGTGGGGCGTCATCAACGCCACCAAGGTCGCCACCACGGCCACCAGTTCGTTCACCTATCTCAGCCCGACGAACGTCCGCGAGACGCGGGTCGTCAACACCCTCGCCGCGGACGGCACGATCACCGCCGTGCACAACATGGGCGTCGTCGGCGACGTCAACGACGACGAGTGCACGAAGTACACGTTCGCGTCGAGCAGCGTCGCGTACCTGCCGAACCGGCCGGTCCGCGCCCAGAAGCTCAGCGCCGCATGCTCGGTGGCCGACCCGCCGAAGGCGGATGTGCTGTCCGACAGTCGCACCTACTACGACGGGTCCGACACGCTCGGCTACGTCGGCGCCCGCGGTCTCGTGACCCGCGTCGACGAGTTCAACGGCTTCACCGGCGCCAACGCGAGCAGCGTGACCTACCAGACGAAGTCGAAGACGGTCTACGACGCCGGCGGCAACATGACCGACTCGTACGACGTCAAACAGAACTGGACGCACACGGACTACACCCGTTCCGGCAACGGCCCGATCACCCGTATCACGACGACGGACCCGATCGGCCACGTCACCTACCTCGACTCGGACCCCGCGTGGGGCGCCCCGGTCGTCAACGGCGACTCGAGCAACGCCACCGCGCAGGGTGACGTCAAGACCGAGGTCGAGCTCGACGCGCTCGGCCGGGTGCTCAAGGTCTGGGGGCCGACCCGCATCCGCGGCGTGGACACCCCGAACACCACCTACCAGTACCTCATCCAGCGGAACGCCCCGCCGGTCGTCATGTCCACGACGCTGCAGTCACCGTCACAGGTCACCGGCTCCCCGGCCGGGACCCTGGCCCCGCAGTACACCTCGAAGTACGAGATCTACGACGGCCTGTTGCGGCTGCGGCAGACCCAGATCGCCAGCGCCAACGGCGGGCGCTCGGTCAACACGATCGACTACGACAGCCAGAACCGCATCGTGAAGCGCTCCGGGCCGATCAACAACGACGCGCCCTCCGGCTTCAGCTACCTGCCGCTGGCAGACGCGTCGCTGCCGAACCAGATCCAGACCACCTACGACGGCGCCAGCCGCGTCACCGCCGAGATCCTGTTCGGGCACAACTCGTCTGGCCTGTTCGAGAAGTGGCGCACGACGACCACGTACAACGGCGACCAGATCAGCACGACGCCGCCGGCCGGCGCGGGCGCCGCCACGGTCACCTACGACCCGCAGGGCCGGGTGTCGAAGCTCTGGCAGTACAAGACCGGCGTGCCGACCCCGTCGGACCCGACCAGCTACGACGAGACCAAGTACAGCTACGCCAAGGACGGCCAGCAGAGCGTCGTCCAGGACTCCGCCGGCAACACGTGGGAGTACTTCTACGACGACCTGCACCGCACGAAGGAGACCCGGGAGCCGGACCGCGGCACGTCGAAGATCGAGTACAACCAGTACGGCGAGGTCGTCAAGACCATCGACGCACGGAACTACGCCCTCGGCATCACCTATGACACGGTCGGCCGCCCGCTCGAGCTCAAGGACGTGACGAGCACGCCGGAGAAGCGCCTCGCCACCTGGACGTACGACACCCTCAAGAAGGGCCTGCTGACGTCGTCGTCGCGCTGGGTCGGCGCCGACGAGTACCGGAACTCCGTCGTCGAGTACGACCACGCGATGCGGCCGGTCAAGACGTCGGTCGGCATCCCCATGATCGAGGGCGGTCTCGCCGGCACCTATACGTACGAGCACACCTTCAACTTCGACGGCTCGCCGAAGACGACGAAGCTCCCGGCGGCCGGCAGCCTCGCCGCGGAGACGCTGACCTACGGGTACAACACCTGGGGTCTGCCGATCTCCCTGGCCGGCGCCTCCTCCTACGTCCAGGCGAGCGCCTACAACTCCTTCGCCGAACCGCTCAGCGTGACCGTCGGCGCCACCGGCGCCGGCAACCGCTCGATGCTGTTGCAGTTCACCTACGAGGAGGCGACCCGCCGGCTGCTCACGTCGTCGGCCCGGCCGAACGGTGGGGCGTCCGCCTACAACGCGAAGTACACCTACGACGCGGTCGGCAACGTCACGTCGGTGTCGGACCAGCCGGCCCTCACCGGCCAGCCGCAGGACCACCAGTGCTTCCAGTACGACTACCTGCGGCGGATGACCGAGGCGTGGACACCCGCCACGCTGGACTGCACCACCGCGAATCGCACCACCGCCAACCTGGGCGGTCCGGCGCCGTACTGGAGCAGCTACACCTTCGACAAGACCGGCAACCGCACGACCGAGCAGAAGCACGAGCTGCCCGGCGAGCCGACGAAGCACTACGTCTACGGCACCGGGCACAAGCTCGGCAGCACCACCGTCGGCGGCAGCACCCTCACCTCGTACCAGTACGACGCCTCCGGCAACACCACCCAGCGGGTGGTCGGCGGCAGCACGCAGACCCTCAAGTGGAACTCCGAGGGCAAGCTCGCCACGGTCACCGAGGGCACGAAGATCACCGAGTACCTCAACGACGCCGCGGGCAGTCGCCTCATCCGCCGCGACGACACGGGCACCACGCTCTACCTGCCCGGCCAGGAGATCCACAAGAGCACCAGCGGCGTCAACACCGCGACCCGCTACTACAGCCACGGCGGCATGACCGTCGCCGTGCGCACCGACGACAACAAGCTCACCTACCTGGCATCGGACCCGCACGGCACCGCCACCCTGGCGATGGACGCGTCGACCGGCACCTTCCAGAAGCGGCGCGCCACCCCGTTCGGCGAGGACCGCGGCGCGGCCGTCGTCGGCTGGCCCGGCGACAAGGGCTTCATCGGTGGCACGAAGGACCAGTCGACCGGCCTGACCCACCTCGGCGCCCGCGAGTACGACCCGACCCTGGGCCGCTTCATCTCCGTCGACCCGCTCACGATCCCGCAGGACCCGCAGCGGCTCAACGGCTACGCCTACGGCAACAACGCCCCGATCGTGAACGCCGACCCGACCGGCGAGGCGTTCCCGGGCGACCCGACCCACCAGACCGCCGACGAGATGAAGCTGTACCCCCCGGCCGAAGGCACCGGTCTCACGCCGAAGGAACTGGCCGAGCGCGCCGAGGCCGAGGCCACCAAGAAGAAGTCACTGATGGACATCATCCTCGAACAGGGGCTGGCGTTCCTCCTCGACTTCCTCGGCATCACCGACATCGTCGACTGCATCAGATCCGGCAAGGTCAGCTCGTGCGTGAACGCGCTGATCGGCCTCTTCCCGTCCGGCCGCGTCCTGAAGTCACTCAAGTCGATCGTCAAGGGCGTGGAACGGGCGTTCTCCGCCTACCAGTCGTGGCAAAAGGCGATGAAGATCGCCAACGACGTCATCAAACGCACCGACGACCTCATCGCCGCGGCGAGGAAGAAGGCCGACGAACTCGCCGCCAACATCGGCGCCGGCGCCAAGAAGGCCGACAACGCCGCGGGTGGCGTGGCCGACGAGGCGAGTAATGCGGCCGGCGGTGCGGCGAATGCCGGCAATTCGGGCGGCCGCAGATGCCGGAAGCACAGCTTTGATGCGGACACACCGGTCCGCATGGCCGATGGTTCCACTGAACCCATCGGCGACGTTCAAGCAGGTGACGAGGTACTCGCCACCGACCCGGAGACCGGTGACACGACTGCGCGGGTGGTGACGCGCAAGCATGTCAACCTGGACAGCGACTTGGTCGACGTCATCATCGCCGTCGACGACGGCATCGAGACCATGAGCACCACGCAGCGGCATCCGTTCTGGTCCGAGACGCGCGGAACGTGGGTGGACGCAGCGGATCTGTTGCCGGGCGAGCGCGTCCACACGCTTGACGGCAAGGTGGCGGTCGTCCTCGGCATCACGCTTCTTAACGCCACGCGGATCATGCACGACCTCACCGTCGCCGATGTCCACACGTACTATGTGGTTGCTGGTGAAGCGTCGGTACTCGTTCACAACTGTGGTTCGGGTCAGGCACCAAACGGAATTTCCTGCTCCTGCACTGCCGAGCAGGACACCTATGACGGGCCGCCGCTGACGGTCGACGAGGCAAGGGCAGCTGCCGAATCTTATGGAATCGGCACGCAGAGCATGGACTTGCGATACATTCCCAGGGATGACCCGTATTGGGAGCCAAACAGGTACGCCTGGACCCATTTCAATTTTGCAGACAGGGTGATTCGGACACCGGGTGGGAGGTCGACCACTGACCTCACGGATATGGCGCTGCGCTCGCCGCGTACAGCCGCATTGACCATCGGTCACGAGCTGGCCCATGCCGTTTTTGAGGCCCCGGCCGACCATGCAGGGGCCGAGCAGTGGGCGCTGGATATCATGAGACATTCCATGCGGCGGCGTCGCTAGTGCGGTGTGCCTAAAATCGGAGAAGGGTGGCGTCCGCGCATGGACAATGGTGGCGAATGGTTCCTGCTCGCCCGTGGTGACGTACTCACCGACGTCAAGAATGAGGCTGCACTGCGCCTGCTCAATGATTTCGGAGTTCAAATTTCGGACATTGCGGACGATGAATTCAGGGTCGACCCCATGCAGAATGCGGATCGCCGGAGTGACAGTTACCGTATCTTCATCAAGCGAGCCACGCTCGAGGCGCACCAACGCAGGACGCCTACGTAGCTGAACGGGACTTTCCTGTCCGGCATTGGGACAAACGTGGAGCGGGCGAGGCGAGTGCGTGGCTCTTCGTCCCGCAGCGGCGACGGGCGGCCGGCCCCGCGCGGTTGCGCGAGGCCGGCCGGTGAGCTGTCAGTACACCTCGAACTCGTAGATGCGGGTCGCGCCGCCGGAGCCCTGCTCGGCGGCGATGATGTTGAGCTTCACGTAGCGGGCGGTCGCGGTGAACGTGTGCGACGAGACGCTCGCCGTGTTGCCGCGGACCTGGGAGACCGTGGTCCACGTGGTCCCGTCCGAGGACACCTGCACGTCGAAGTCGCGGGTGTTCCAGGTGGCGCTCTCGCCGCCGGCGCCGGCGTGGCGGACCGTCACCGAGGTGAGCGCCTTGGCGCTGCCGAGGTCGACCTGGAGGTACTTCGTCGCCGCGGTCGAGCAGAACTTGTCGCTGGTGCCGCCCGAGACGCTGCCGTTGACGGCCTTGGCGGGGCCCTCGTTGGTGTTGCAGGCGGCGGAGCCGGTGGCGGGCCGGTTCAGCGCCAGGTTCGTGGCCGGCGGCGTGACCGTGGTGTCGAACGACGGTGGGGCATCGGCAAGAGCGCTGCCCCATGACGGGTTGGCGGTGGTGCCGACCGTGAACGCCAGTGTCCCGCCGTTGGCGACGAAGGACTCCGGCAGCCACGCCCGGGTGGAGGCGGTGCCGTTGACGGTGAGGCTCTGCACGTACGTGGCGGCGCCGGGCGCGGTGATGGTGATCGTCTTGCCGTTGCCGCGCTTGACGGTGATGCCCGGGAAGAGCGGCGCGGACAGGAGCAGCTCGGCGCGGCCGGGGGTCAGCGGGTGCATGCCCATGGCGGACCACACGTACCAGGCGGACATCGCGCCGAGGTCGTCCTGGCCGGGGATGCCGGACGGGGTCGGCGCCCACAGGGCGTTGAGCACCTGGCGGATCGTCTGCTGCGCCTTGTCCGCGCGGCCGGCGAAGTTGTAGAGCCACGGCACCCCGATCGACGGCTCGTTGTCCATCTCGGACTTGGTGCCGCCGGCGCCGGTCAGGGCCCAGCTGCCGTCGCTGTTGTGGAAGAAGCTGTCCAGCCGGCTGACGGCGGTGGCGTTGCCGCCCATCTTGTCGAAGAGGCCGCGGACGTTGTGCGGGATCATCCAGGTGTACTGCGCGGCGCTGCCCTCGGCGAAGCCGTTGGAGCTGCCTGGACTGAAGGACGGCCAGGTGCCGTTCTCGTTACGGTCCTGGATGTAGCCGCCGTTGCCGGGGTTGTAGACGTTCTTCCAGTACTGCGAGCGGGCCAGGAACTGCGAGGCGGTGGTGGTGCTGCCGAGCCGCTGGGCGAGCTGCGACACGCCGAAGTCGGCGACCGAGTCCTCAAGGGTCTCGCCGGCGCCGCCCCAGGCGTTGCCGTTGGCGGGGATGTAGTTGATGGACAGCCACTTGTCCAGCGAGGGGCGCTCGCCGACGACCATGACGTTCCAGCCGTCCCGGCTGAGGTCCGCCGCGGTGACGGTGGTCGCCGCGTGCACCATCGAGTTGAGCGCGCCGGTCGCGTCGAAGCCGGTGCCGCCGAACGCGTAGATGCTCGGCACGGCCGCGTGCGCCGGGTCGCCGGTCATCACGTGGGTGCCGCCCTGGTTGTGTGTCCACCGGTCCCAGACGCCGCCGTTCTGGGTGGCCTGGTTGAGCAGCGACTGGGCGATGTCGGCGCCGACGTCGGGACGCAGCAGCGTGATCAGCTGCACCTGCCCGCGGTAGACGTCCCAGCCGGAGAAGTTCGCGTACTGCGCGTGGCCGCTCGCCGCCGAGTGCACCTGCTGGTCCATGCCGACGTACTGGCCGTTGGTGTCGCTGAAGACGTTCGGGTGCAGCAGCGCGTGGTAGAGCGCGGTGTAGAACGTCTGCAGCTGGGCGGTGGTGCCACCGGTGACGTCGATGCGGCCGAGCTCGGTGTTCCACGCGTCGGTGGCCCGCTGGCGCACCGTGTCGAAGGTGGTGCCGGCCGGGTTCTCGGCGGCGAGGTTCGCCTGCGCGTTGGCCTGGCTCACGTACGAGATGCCGACCCGCACGCCGACGGCCGTGCCCTGGCTGAGGTCGAACGTGACGTAGCCACCGGAGCCCCGGCCGGCGACCGGCCAGCCGTCGGTGCCGTAGGTCGTGCCGCCGGAGGCGCTGGTCGTGCCGGCCCGCAGCGTGCCGTCCTGCCAGGTGCCGACGCTCGCGAACGGCTTGTCGAAGACCGCCGTGAAGTGCAGCGTGTAGTAGCTGCGCCGGCCGACGGCGTTGATGTAGCCGCAGAAGTTGCCGCTGGTCACCGAGCCGCTGATGGTGCGGTTGGCGGCGTCGATGTTCACCGTCGCGGCGCTGCTGCCGACCTCGGAGTTCGACGTGCGGATGAGCATCGAGGCGGTGCTGCCGGTGGGGTACGTGAAGCGCCCCGACCCGGTGCGGGTGGTCGCGGTCAGCTCGGTGTTGACGCCGGAGCTGAGCCCCACCCGGTAGTAGCCGGCGGTGGCGGTCTCGTCGGCGTGGGAGAAGTTGCTCGCGTACTTGGCGTCGGTCGTGTCCGCCGTCGGCGACGAGTTCACGGCGCCGACGTAGGGCATGAAGGGGATGTCACCGGACCCGCCCGCGCAGCCGGTGCCGGACATGTGGGTCAGGCTGAACCCGCGGACGCGGGTGGCGTTGTACCCGTAGCCGCCGGGCCGCACGGTCCGGGTCTGGTTGCCGGCGGTGTTCTCCGGGCTCCACTGCACCATCCCGTAGGGCGTGTCGGCGCCCGGGAACGTCTCGCCGCCGTTGGTGCCGACGAGCGTGTTGACATAACTCGCCGGGTTGGTGACCGCGAGTGCCGGCGGGGTCGCCACCAGGGGAGCCGCCGCGGCCCCCACCAGCGTCGCGACCGCGGCGAGCACCCGCCCGCCTCTGTTCAACCTCATAGTGCCTCCATCCATCCAAGGATGTGAAACCTATGAGCATCAGTAGGTGCTGGTCAACGGCGCTGTCATCGTTGGCACATTCTTTTCACGAGGGCACCGTCTTCACCCCGAAAGCGGGCGGCGCGACCCGGGTGGCGAAAGATCAGACGTCACGAATTCGCAAGGCACACCAACGATTTGTGGGCGATTCTCGAAATGGATCTTCGAGGAGGTGCACATTGCCTGCTTGTGAGGGTCGCGAGGTGTCGCGACTGGTGATGTTGGGCGTGAGCGTCGCCGCGGGCGTCGGCCTGGCCGTTCTCGCGTTCGCGTATCGGGCCGGCGCCGCCGAGGCGCCCCAGCCCACCGGAGAAGCCTTACCTCAGCGACCGGCGGCCGCCGCCGGCGGTGCTCCCGGCGGTGCTCCCGCGGGGCCCGCCGGGTCGTCGCCGGCGCCCGCGAAGAGGATCCCGCGCAAGACCCCCGTCCGGGCGCAGGAGGCCCAGCGGCCCTCGCCGTCGGGCCGGTCCGCGCCCGCCACCAGCGCCGTGCCCGCGGCGCGGACCGCCCCCGCCAGGGCGGCCGCCTCCCACCCGGTCGCGACCACGACCCCGCCGACGCCGGCAGGCGTGCCACCCTCGTCGATCCCCGTCAGGCCGAGCGGCTCGCGCGCGCCACCCGCCCCCACGGCGTCCGTCTCTGCGAAGGACTCAGTGAAGGCGTCCGCCAAACCGTCCGCCGGCGACGGCATCGCCGGCATCCAGGCGGCCCCCTCGGCCCCGACCGGCGTGGGTGCGGTCGGCGGCGTGAACACCATCGTCGTCAGCTGGCTCGGATCGGGCGGCGCGACCGGCTACACCGCGACCGCGACCAGCGGCGCCCTCACCAGGACCTGCACCTCCGCGCTGCTCGGCTGCACCGTGCCGACCGTCCCCGCCGGCACGTGGTCGGTGACCGTCACCGCCACCGGGCTCGGCGGCACCTCCGTCGCGTCGAGCCCGGTCGCCGCCAACGTCACCGATCCGCTGAACCCGCCCAGCCAGCCGGTCGGCATCAACGTGACCGCCGGCGCGCGGCAGGCGACCGTGTCGTGGACCGCGCCCGCCAACCCGGGCGCCGGGATCGCCGGCTACACCGTGACCGCCTACCCCGGCGGCGCGACCTGTACCACCACCGGCCTCAGCTGCACCGTCACCGGCCTGACCGCGGGCGGCGGCTACACGTTCAACGTCGTCGCGACCGCGATCAACGGCGCCGGCACCTCGCCGGCGAGCGTCCTGTCGGCGCTGACAGTGCTCGGCCCGCCCGGCCCGCCGACCGGCGTGGGTGTCGTGGCGCTGCCCAACTCCGCGCAGGTCAGCTGGCTCGGCCCGATCCTGTCCGGCGGGCCCGTGGACCGGCGGGCGACCGTGAGCTGGGTGCCGGCCACGACCGGCGCGGCAGCCGCGTGGTTCACCGTCACCGCCGTGCCCGGGGGGCTCACCTGCACCACGACCGGCACCGCGTGCGTGATCACCGGGCTCGCCAACGGCCGCGCCCACGTCTTCACCGTCGTCGCGTACGCCGCCCCGGGCAGCGGACCGGCCGACTCGCCGCCGAGCATGCCCAGCACGGCCGTCTACCCGGGTGTGGCGCCGGGCGCGCCGCTCGCGGTGACGGCCGTGGCCCGCGACAGCGGGCTCATGGTGTCGTGGCGGCCGCCCGCCGACGCCGGCTCCGGCATCAGCCACTACTCCGCGACCTCCACGAGCAACGGCCGCTGCGCCACCCTCGACGGCACCGCCGACCGGTGCACCATGTTCGTGCCGAGCGGCGCCGACTACCAGGTCTCCGTCGTCGCCCACGGCGAGTACGGCGGCGAGTCCCCGCCCGTGCCGGCCGCCGTCCGGACCACGCCGACGTTTCCGGAGATCCCGGCGCGGGCGACGGACCTGATCGCGTCGGGCTCGCTGAACACCAGCCGCGGCGGCGCCCGCGACGTGATGGAGCCGGGCGACCCGATCACGCTGGACGGCGGCGGGTTCGCGCCCAACTCGTCGGTGCGGTTCGCCGCCTACACCTCGGGCGGCGCCGCCGACGACGTGCGGGTGGACCTGCTCGGCACCCCCACCGCCACGACGGACGGGACGGCGGTCGTGGCGGTGGGGGTGCCGGCGACAGTGACCGCGGGGATGCGGCTGGCGTTCCTGGCCCGCGGGGTCGCTCCCGACGGGACGGTGCGGAGCCTCCTGCTGTGGGCGGACCTGCCGGGCTCGGCGCCGGACATCGGGCCGCTGCCGGGTCCGGAGCCCGAACCGGTGACCGCCCCCGTGACCGGCGGCCCCGGCACCGGCCCGGCGGCCGCGCCCCCGGTGCGCCGGGCCCGGACCGGCGGGCTCGCCACCACCGGACCACCGGTCGGCTCGCTCCTGGTCACCGGCCTCCTGCTGCTCTTCGCCGGCGTGGCGCTACGGCGCGTCGCGAGATACGACAAAGATCCCGCGTTTCAGCGATCCGTAGTTGGCCAACTACGTAGGGTGAAGGGCAATCGAGCGAGACCAACGGGGGTTTCTACGAGATGTCTCAGACACGACAGCGCCCGAAAGGCGGCCGGCTCCGGATTCCGGTCGTGGTCGGAGCGGCGGGGTTCCTCGTCGCGCTGACCGGCGGGATCGTACAGACGGCGGGCGCGCACGAAGCGACGGGCGACGGCATGGCAAGGGTCGCGGAGACCATGCCGCCGTGGACCGACCCAAGCATCGCGCAGCCGCCGGACCCATCCATGACCACCGACCCGAACGGGGGCCCGTTCACGGTCCCGGATCCGTGTGCCACGAGCCCGGGCGCCGGCACGTTCGGCACCCCGACGCCCGGCGGCACCGTCGACCCGGGCCTGCCACCGGTCTACCCGGGGACGACGCCCGGCGGCCTGGGCGCGACGCCCGACCCGAACCTGCCCGGCGGACCCAGCACGGCGCCGTCCGACACCGGCGCGCCGATCATCATCCCGCCCGGGATGGACGGGTCGACGCCGATCGCGACGCCGGGCGACACCACGGTGCCGCTGCCCGGCGACACCGGGATGCCGACGCCCGGCGACGGCACGGTGCCGACCGGTGGTGCCGCCGGCACGGTGCCGCTGCCCGCCGACACCACGTCGGTGCAGCCCGGCACCAACCCGTGGCCGCTGCCCGGCGACACCTCGACGGGGCTGCCGGGGATCAACTCGACCCCGCTGCCCGGTGACACCAGCGCGACGCCGTCGCCGGGGGACACCACCGGCGCGACCCCGGTGCCCGGCTCGACGCCGTCGTGCGCCAGCGTCCCGGTGCCCATCCCGACGGACACCGTGGTGCCCGTGCCGACCGACACCGTGGTGCCCGTGCCGACCGACACCGTGGTGCCCGTCCCGACCGACACCGTGGTGCCTGTGCCGACCGATGTGGTGCCCGTCCCGACGGACACCGTGGTGCCGATCCCGACCGTGGGCTGACCGGTCGTCGACCACCCGCGGGGCCCGCACCGGTGCGGGCCCCGCGTCGTGTCCCGCACGCACGAGATCGTCACCGGGCGATGCCAGCGGCTAAGGTCCAATCGTGACCGGACGACTGCTGGCGATCAGTGATCTGCATGTGTCGTATCAGGAGAACAGGGAGATCGTCGAGCAGCTGAAGCCGACGGACGACGGCGACTGGCTGATCGTGGCCGGCGACGTGGGGGAGAAGGTCGCCGATGTCCGGTGGGTGCTCCGGACGCTGCGGGAGCGCTTCGCCAACGTGATCTGGGTGCCGGGCAACCACGAGCTGTGGACGACCCGCGACGACCCGGACCAGTCGCGCGGCGAGGAGCGCTTCCAGCGGCTGGTGGCGATGGCCCGCAACCTCGGGGTCGTCACGCCCGAGGACCCGTATCCGGTGTGGGACGGCGAGGGCGGGCCGGTGATCGTGGCGCCGCTGTTCGTGCTCTACGACTACTCGTGGTGGCCCGCGGGCACGTCGAGCACCGAGGAGGCCATGGCGACCGCGCAGGCCGCGGGCATCGTCGGCACCGACGAGGTGCTGCTGCACTTCGACCCGTACAGCGGCCGCGACGCCTGGTGCCGCGCCAGGGTCGAGCAGACCGAGCCGCGCCTGGAGGCCGCCGCCGCCGAGCTGCCGACCGTGCTGGTCAACCACTTCCCGCTCGTGCGGCACCCCACGGACGTGCTGCGCTACCCGGAGTTCGCGCTGTGGTGCGGCACCGACCTCACCGCGGAGTGGCCGACCCGGTTCAGGGCGCGGGAGGTCGTGTACGGCCATCTCCACATCCCCCGCACCACCTGGCAGGACGGGGTGCGGCACCAGGAGGTCTCGGTCGGCTACCCGAGGGAGTGGAGCCGCCGCGCGACGCCGCCGGGGCGCCTCGTCCCCGTCCTGGAGCGCTGACCTTCACGGAACGCTGCCCCTCAGGGCACGACGATCAGCTTCCCGCGGGCGTGGCCGGCGGCGACCTCGGCGAGGGCGTCGGCCGCGGCCGCCAGGGGGTAAGTGGCGCCGACGGGTGGCACGAGCGCGCCCGCCTCGACGAGCCCGGCGAGCGTGACCAGGTCGTCGCGGCTGTCCCGGGCGATGAACGTCGCCATGCGCTGCCGGACGACGAGGCCGGTGAGCCGGGCGGCGACGATCCGGTCCAGGCCGGCGAGCCGCCCGCGGCCGCTGTTGGGGATCAGCACGCCCGCCGGTGCGAGGACCCGCCGGACCCGCGACAGCGGCCGGGCCGCGACGTTGTCGAGGATGACGTCGTAGCGGTCGTCGCCGGCCGTGAAGTCCTCGCGCGTGTGGTCGATGACGCGGCCGGCCCCCAGCGACCGGACGCGGTCCACGCTCGCGGTGCCGCAGACCCCGGTGACCTCGGCGCCGAAGTGCCTGGCGAGCTGGACGGCGAACCCGCCGATCCCACCGCCCGCGCCGACGACCAGGACCCGCTGCCCGGGCCGCACCCGGGCGACGTCGCGGAGCGCCTGCAGTGCCGTCGTGCCCGCGAGGGGTACCGCGGCCGCCGCCTCGAACGACATCGCCGCCGGCTTCGCGGCCACGTCGTCCTCGGCAGCGACGGCCAGCTCGGCGAAGGCGCCCACGCACCGGCCGAAGACGGCGTCGCCGGGGCGGAAGCGGGTCACCTCCGCCCCGGCCGCCTCGACCACCCCCGCGACGTCACCGCCGGGGATGGTGCGCCGCGGCCGGCGCAGCCCGGCGCCGAGCCGCACCAGCCACGGCCTGCCGGTGCTGAGGAACACGTCGGCCGGGTTGACCGACGCGGCCGCGACCCGCACGAGCACCTGCCGCGGGCCCGGCTCCGGCGGGTCGGCCTCCCGCAGCCGCAGGACGTCCCGCGGGAGCCCGTACGCGTCCTGGACCAACGCCTTCACGACGCCACCTCTCATCCTTGCTCGACACCTGTAAGAGAATTCTTACACGCGACAGCAAGGACTGGCATCAGGCGGAGCTGTCGACCGCCTTCCGGAGCCGGTCGAGGAGGCGGAGCTCAAGGTCGATGTCCGTCTGCCGGATGCTGGCGACGAGGATCTCGTCGACGCCGCTGCCCTCGAGGCGGGCGACGTCCTCGGCGACCTGCTCGGGTGAGCCGCCGAGGAACGGCCTGCCTTCACCGATCGGGTCGTCGGTCAGCGGCACGTTGGCGCGGGCGACGACGGTGAGCGCGGCGGCGTCCCGGCCGGCCTCGGTGGCGAGCCGGCGGAACGTGGCGACCGTCTCGGTCAGCTGCTCCGGCGAGAACGCGATCGGGTTGAAGCCGTCGGCGATCCGGGCGGCCCGCGCGATCCCGGCCGGGGTGGTGGAGCCGAACAGGACCGGGATCGGCTGCTGCACCGGCTTCGGGTTCACCTCCGAGGCCTCGATCTTGTAGAAGCGGCCCTGGTACTCCGCCGGGTCGGGCCCCCAGCAGGCCCGCATCGCCGCGACGACCTCGTCCATCCCGGCGCCCATGCGCTTCATCGGTACATTGGCCGCCTCGAACTCCTGAGGCATCCAGCCCTGACCGAGGCCGGCGATCACCCGCCCGCCGCTGAGCTGGTCGAGCGTGGCGAAGCGGCGGGCGAGGACGATCGGCGGGTGCAGCAGCGCGTCGATCACGCTGGTGCCGAGCTTGACGGTCTCGGTCATCCCGGCGACGTAGCTCAGCGTCTCCAGGGGCTCGTAGGTCAGCCGGTAGGTCTCGGGGATGCGCGCCGGCGGTGCGCCGAACATCGAGATCTCCGCCATCGGCCGCAGCAGCCGCTCGTAGGTCCACACCGAGTCGTACCCGAGGCGTTCGGCCTCCTTCGCGACCCGCGCGATGTTCGCGGGCCCCGCGAGGGCGCCGGAGGTTGGTAACTGGACGCCGAGCCGCATCCGCTTCCCCTATTCGTAGATCGAAATCCTTCCGCTCAAACGTGGCACGGGGTCGGGACTTTAGTAAGGGGCAACGCCGTATGTCGTCGCCGCGCGCCGGGCCGAGGAGTAGTAGCTCGTGCCGCCCGTCGCGCAGTTGCCGCTGCCGCCCCAGTTCATGCCGATGCCCACGGATCCGGCGAAGAGGGGGCCACCGCTCTCGCCGGGTTCGCTGCACACCGTGGTGCGGATCATGTTGTACAGCGTGCCGCCGGCGTAGTTGATGGTCACGTTCAGCGAGGTGATCGTGCCGGTGCGGACCCCGTTCGGTCCGGTGCGGCGCACGGCCTGGCCCACCGTGCCGGAGCCGAACGAGGTGATCGGCTGCAGGCCGCCCGCGAACAGGTTCACCGCGCTGGGCTTGGCGATGGTGGTGTTGGTGTACCGCACGAGCGCGTAGTCGTAGCTCGGGTCCCGGGCCGCGACGACGCCGAGGACCGTGCCGGTCCCGGTGCCGGCGTAGACGGTCGCGCCGACCGCCGGGACGCAGTGCGCCGACGCCAGGAAGTAGTACGTCGCGCCGGCCTTGGCGTTGAAGCCGAGCAGGCAACGACCGCTCGTCGTGTTGAACCAGTCGCCGCCGGCGATGTGCGGCCGCAGCGTGCCCGGCTCACGCAGGACCGTGCCGCCCTTGAGCGTGACGGCCCTGGTCAGCGCGGCCGCGACGGACGGGCGGACCGAGTCGTCGATGCTGACCGTGAGCGTCGCGTCGGTCCACCACGCCGTGCCCGGGGTGCTGGTCCAGCTGGTGACGGGCGCGGCCGATGCTTCCGGGGACGGAAGCAGGATCGCCGCGGCCGCCAGGGTGCTGAGCAGGATTCGGCGCATGGGTTTGGGCCTCCATCCAGAGATGTAAATCTCTAGATGGTAGTGCCTCAGTGTCCGGAGTGGTTGCGCTGGCAGCAGCGGGCCCGGGCGAGCAGCTCGTGCATGCGCGGCGCGGCCTCCTCGGCGGTGCGCAGCGGCGCGCTGAACGGCAGCTGCACGTCGCGGTGGCGGGCGGCGAACTCCAGCCGGAGCACCACGCCGAAGCGGTCCATCCGGATGGGCACGATGCGGCGCACGCCGTGCAGGTGGTGCGGCGGGATCAGCCGCGACAGGTGCTCGATCGCCTCCGGGTGCGCGCCGGTCAGGTGGCACAGCAGGTCCGCCTCATCCGTCGCGAGGGGGTCGGGGCGTGCGGCGGCGAACTCGCCGGCGTCGACCCGGACCTCGCCGAGGAGCGGATCGGCGAGGGTCGCCTCGGCGAGCTCCAGCACGGCCCGCAGGTCTCCGTCGTGCTGGAGCCACCCTTGATAGACGGCCCTGGACCGCACCCTTCCCTTGACGGGCGTCGGTGCCACGTCGGTGATCTCGATCACCGCGGCGACGTCACGCTCGGCCTCGACGAGCAGGGCGACGTGGCTGCTGGCGGGCAGCTCCACGATCACCCGGCCGGTCTCGTCGACGTGATGGCGGCCGATGAGGTCGCAGCGGTGACCGGGGACGTGCAGCGTCAGGGATGACGCGGCGGCCAGCAGCGTGCGGAGCCGTTCCGCGGCGGTGGGGAGCTTGATCCCGGGCAAGGAGACCTCCTAAGGTTAGGCTTACCTTAGTAGAGAGGTTGCAAATGAACCAGTCTCGGCCGAAGGTCCGTCTGTCCCGGGCGCTCGGTATGCCGCTGACCCCCAAGTGCGTCAAGTACTTCGAGCGTCGCCCGTTCCCGCCCGGCCAGCACGGGCGCAGCCGCCCGAAGCACAGCGACTACAAGGTCCGGCTGCTGGAGAAGCAGCGGCTGAAGGCGCAGTACAACCTGCGGGAGAGCCAGCTGCGGCACGCCTTCGAACGGGCGGCCGGCCGGCCCGGCAAGACCGGCGAGGAGCTGATCGTCGACCTGGAGACCCGCCTCGACGCGCTGGTCCTGCGGGCCGGCTTCGCCCGCACGATCTACCAGGCCCGTCAGGTCGTCACCCACCAGCACCTCACCGTGAACGGCCGCCGGGTCGACCGCCCGTCCGCGCGGCTGCGCCCCGGTGACGTCATCCAGGTGGCCGAGCGGAGCCGGCAGAAGACGCCGTTCGTGGTGGCCGCCGCGGGCGCGCACGTGGGCGAGCGGACGGCGCCGTACCTCAGTGTCGACATCTCCGGGCTGACCGCGACGCTGATCCGCCTGCCGCTGCGCCGGGAGGTGCCCGTCCTGTGTGACGAGCAGCTCATCGTGGAGTTCTACAGCCGGTAGTCTCGACGACCAGTGGAGACCTATGACGTCATCGTGATCGGGCTCGGCGGGATGGGCAGCGCCGCGGCGCACCATCTCGCCGCCCGCGGCCGGCGCGTCCTCGGCCTGGAGCGCTTCGGGCCCGCCCACGACCAGGGCGCCAGCCACGGCGGGTCCCGGATCACCCGGCAGACCTACTTCGAGGACCCGGCCTACGTGCCGCTGCTGCTGCGCTCGTACGAGCTGTGGGCAGCGCTCGAGCGGGACTCCGGGCGGGACCTGATGGACCTGTGCGGCGGCATCATGATCGGCTCGCCCGACAGCCTCACGGTCGCCGGCAGCCGGCGCAGCTCGGAGCAGTGGGGGCTGCCGCACGAGATGCTCGACGCGGCCGAGATCCGCCGGCGGTTCCCCAACCTGCGACCTCAGCCGCACGAGGTCGGCCTGTACGAGCGGAAGGCGGGACTCGTCCGCCCCGAGGAGACGGTCCGCGCCAACCTCGACCGGGCCTCGGCGCTGGGCGCATCGCTGCGCTTCGAGGAGCCGGTCACCGAGTGGACGTCATCGTCCTCCGCGGTGCAGGTGCGGACGGCTCGCGGCACCTACTCGGCCGGAGCCCTGGTGATCTGTCCGGGGCCGTGGGCGCCCTCGCTGCTCGCGGATCTGGGCATCCCGTTCTCCGTGGAGCGGCAGGTGCAGTTCTTCTTCCAGCCCGTCGGCGGGGTCTCGGCGTACCTGCCGGACCGCCAGCCGATCTTCATCTGGGAGGGGCCGCCGGAAACGCAGGTCTACGGCTTCCCGGCGCTGGACGGCCCCTCCGGCGGGGTGAAGGTCGCGTTCTTCCGCGGCGGCGAGGTGACCACGCCCGAGACGATCGACCGGTCGATCCGCCCCGACGAGATCGCAGCCGTCGCCGCGCACCTCGCCGACCGGGTGCCCGGTGTCGCCGGCACCTACCTGCGCGGCAAGACCTGCATGTACACCAACACCCTGGACACGCACTTCGTCATCGGGCGGCATCCCGGGCACGCGAACGTGACCGTCGCGTGCGGCTTCTCAGGCCACGGGTTCAAGTTCGTCCCCGTGGTGGGCGAGATCCTGGCGGACCTGGCGCTCACCGGCGCGACCCGGCATCCACTCGGCCTCTTCGACCCCCGGCGCTTCTCCGATGCTCACCCCTGAGGAGCTCCGGGACGAGACGTGCGTCGCATGTCCGGGGCAGCGCCTGCCGCTGGGTGCCTTCGACGTCGCCGCGCGGCCGTCGCCCACCGTCCCGTTCTCGGCTTCCCTCGGCTATCGGGTGACGGCCGACACAGGGGTGCCGACGTGCGTGCATCCGTTCCGGGTCGGCGTCATGCCCGGCCTGTACGCGTCCGCGGGCGAGCCCCTGACCTCCCCGGTTGCTCCGGTCCCGCCACCTGAGCTGGAACTTCCCTCGGACGGGACGCTGCTGGAGGCGTGGCTGCTCGCGGTGGTCCGTTCGGCGCCCGCCGCCGCGCTCGGTGAGACCGTCGCGAGGGCCGAGGCGCTCGCCGCAACCCGGTTCTCACCTGCGGAAATCGTGCCTGCGATGCGCAGGGTCCTGGGTGGATGTTGACAGGGCTGGCGGGGGAGAGTAAGTTTGCACAGCCAGCACGAGCCGGGCGGATGTGTCGCAACGCGATCATCGGCCGGTGTGCGAGGCCATCCGCAATTTCACTCACCTTTCGGTGTGCGTCAGCGCGGGTGTGATCGGGCGATGCTAGCGAATCCCCTGGGAATCGCGATTTGGCGAAATCGACCGAGACGCTCTACAGTTACGAAGGCCCCGAGAGAGCGCCTCAACAAAGAGGCGGTTTCAAGGTGTGTGTTGGTTGTTTGAGAACTCAACAGGGTGCTTGTTAAGCCAGTGCCAATTGATTGACCCCGTGACATGGCTTTGTTGTCGTGTCCGAGGATTCCTTTGGTGACAAACGATTGTTTGTTGCC
>NZ_BAAAQD010000032.1:0-119414 GCF_039531485.1 Dactylosporangium maewongense
ATAGAGTTACGGCGGCCATAGCGGAGGGGAAACGCCCGGTCCCATTCCGAACCCGGAAGCTAAGCCCTCCAGCGCCGATGGTACTGCACCCGAGAGAGTGTGGGAGAGTAGGACGCCGCCGGACAAAATTTCGCAGTAGCCCCAGCCATCCGGCTGGGGCTACTCGCATTTCCAGACCAGGAAATAGCGCCAGAAGGCGCTGAAAGCGAAAGCCGCGGATCAGCGCTTCTCGACGGCCGGCCGGATCGTCGACAGGGCCTTCTCCGCGTCCGCCGTCTTGCTGCCGGGAAGCACCACGACGCCGAGCGAACCGTTGTCCGCCCAGCCGCACACGGCGATCACGCCGTCCTTGTCGTCGATCTCGCCGCACCGGGCCACCCCGCCCAGGTCGCCGGCGTCGACGTCATGAACCCCGCGGATCGCGGTGTCCGCGCCGGCGACGGCCTTGAAGGCGCCGTCCAGGGACCGCTCCGGCTTCCAGATGCGGCCGGTCCCGGCCACGAGGATGACGGTGCGGGTCTCGGAGCCGTTCGGCTCCCGGTAGATGGCGCCGAGGCTGTCGTCGAGACTGACCTCGGTCACGATCGCGTCCCGGACGTACTCGGAGGCCTGAGCGGCCTCGTCGGTGGAGAACAGCGTGTAGGAGCCGATCTGCGTCGGTGTGGACACCTTGGTGTCGCTCTGCTGGGTCACCCGCCAGACCGTCGGGCCGTAGACGACCGCGGAGCCCAGCAGGGCCACGCCGGCGAGGGCCCCGCAGACGATGGCCACCTTCTTCACATTGACGGAAGAACGCGGCTCGTCATCAGGCTCATCCGCGTCGGAGATGCCCGGAAGATCGACCATCGGCGCAGCCTAGCAAGGCCCCGCACGCACAGTGGGGCCGGACCGCAGCGGCCCGACCCCACCGGTACATCAGCGGAAAACGCGATCAGCGGGACTCCACCGCCGGGCGGATCTGCAGGAACAGGTCCGAGGCCTCCCCGAGGTCCCGGCCGATGAACACCCCGATGCCGACACTGCCGTGGTCGGCCCAGGCGCACAGGGTCATCGGCAGCTCGTCCTCGGTGCCGCTCGCGCACTTCACCGTGCCGCCCAGGTCGCCGGCCGGGTAGCTGGTCTGCCCGCCGAGGCTGCCGCCGGTGGAGTTGAAGCCCTTGAACGCGTCCTCGATCTCGTCGTCGGGGAAGACGACCGTGGACGTCGCCGCGACGATCACGACCAGCTTCTGCGGGTCGCCGGTGCTGTAGATGCCCGCCGCGACCTCGTCCACGTCGCCGACGTCGTTGCGCAGATCACGCTCCATCTGGTCGACGATCGTCTGCATCTCGTCGGAGGTTTCCTTCTTCAGCCCGCCCGGCAGCGTCTCCGGCGCCGTCACCGTGGTGCCGGACGCGTCGATGATCGGGTACAGGAACACGCCGCAGCCGACCGCGCAGATCAGGAACAGCGCGCCCAGGATCCCGAGTGTGATCTTCAGCCCCTTGCCCCGGCGCGGCGGCGGGGGCGGCGGGAAGGCCGGGCCCTGCCCCGGGAACGGCGCCGCGGGCTGGAACGGCGGTGCAGACGGCTGGAACGGCGGTGCCGACGCCTGGTACGGGTCCTGGTACGCCGGCTGCTGGTACGGCTGCTGAGGCTGCGCATACGACTGCGGCGGGCCGTACGGGCCGGGCTGCTGGGGGTAGGACCCGCCGCTCGGAGCCTGTTGCGTGCCGAACTCCGGCGCCAGGTCGTACGACTGGGGCTGGAACGGCTGCGAGTGGGGCTCGTCGTCGGACGGGCGGGGCGGGTAAGTCACCGTCGATCAGTCTCCTGAGTGAGGGGGCAATGGCGAGCGTAGACCCCACGCGCGAAGTTCTAGACTCGCTGTTGTGACGGAGACTCAACGGACGCCCGGCAGCGCCGAGCCGACCGCCCCCACTGCCTCGGTGCTCTCGGCCCAGTATGCGCCCGGCGAGGTGGAGCAGCGGCGGTATGAGCGATGGGTGGCCGACGGTCTGTTCAAGGCCGACACGGCCAGCGACAAGCCACCGTTCACGATCGTGCTGCCCCCACCCAACGTGACGGGCTCGCTGCACATCGGTCACGCCCTCGACCACACGGTCCAGGACGCGATCATCCGCCGGAAGCGGATGCAGGGCTTCGAGGCGCTGTGGCTGCCCGGCATGGACCACGCCGGCATCGCCACGCAGAACGTCGTGGAGCGGCAGCTCGCCACGTCCGGGCAGTCCCGGCACGACCTGGGCCGCGAGGCGTTCGTGGAGAAGGTCTGGCAGTGGAAGGCCGAGTCCGGCGGCAAGATCCTCGGCCAGATGACCCGCCTCGGCGACTCCGTGGACTGGAGCCGCGAGCGGTTCACCATGGACGAGGGGCTGTCCCGCGCCGTCCTCACCATCTTCAAGCGGCTCTTCGACGACGGCCTCATCTACCGGGCCGAGCGCATCATCAACTGGTGCCCCCGGTGCCTGACCGCGCTGTCCGACATCGAGGTCGAGCACTCCGACGACGACGGTGAGCTGGTCTCGATCCGTTACGGCGAGGGTGCCGACGCGATCGTCGTGGCCACCACGCGGGCCGAGACGATGCTCGGTGACACCGCGGTGGCCGTGCACCCCGACGACGAGCGCTACAAGCACCTCGTCGGCACCGAGGTCGAGCTGCCGCTCACCGGCCGCCGGATCCCGATCGTCGCCGACGCGCACGTCGACCCGGCGTTCGGCACCGGCGCGGTCAAGGTGACCCCCGCGCACGACCCCAACGACTTCGAGATCGGCCAGCGGCACGACCTGCCGAGCCTCACCATCATGGACGAGCACGGCGTCATCACCGTCCACGGCCCGTTCCTCGGCCTGGACCGCTTCGAGGCGCGGCCCGCCGTCGTCGCCGCGCTGCGCGCCGAGGGGCGCATCGTCGCGGAGAAGCGGCCGTATGTCCACGCCGTCGGCCACTGCCAGCGGTGCGGCACCACCGTGGAGCCGCGTCTGTCGCTGCAGTGGTTCGTGCGCACCGAGCCCCTGGCGCGGGCCGCCGGCGACGCCGTCCGCGACGGCCGGGTCCGGGTGGAGCCGCCGGAGCTCACCAAGCGCTACTTCGGCTGGGTCGACAACATGCACGACTGGTGCATCTCCCGGCAGCTGTGGTGGGGTCACCGCATCCCGGTGTGGTACGGGCCACAGGGCGAGGTCGTGTGCGTCGGCCCCGACGAGCAGGTGCCCACGGGCGAGGGCTGGACGCAGGACCAGGACGTCCTCGACACGTGGTTCTCCTCGGCGCTGTGGCCGTTCTCCACGCTCGGCTGGCCCGACGAGACCCCCGACCTGGCGAAGTTCTACCCGACCAGCGTCCTGGTGACCGGCTACGACATCCTGTTCTTCTGGGTCGCCCGGATGATGATGTTCGGCCTGTACGCGATGGACGGCCGCCAGCCGTTCGACGTCGTCATGCTGCACGGCATGGTCCGCGACCAGCACGGCAAGAAGATGTCGAAGTCGTTCGGCAACGTCGTTGACCCGCTCGACTGGATCGACCGGTTCGGCGCCGACGCGACCCGCTTCACCCTCGCCCGCGGCGCCAACCCCGGCGCCGACGTGCCGGTCAGCGAGGAGTGGGTGCAGGGCGCCCGCAACTTCTGCAACAAGCTGTGGAATGCCACCCGGTTCGGCCTGTCCAACGGCGCGACCGTCGAGGGTGACCTGCCCACCGAGGACCTGTCGACCGTCGACCGGTGGATCCTGTCCCGGCTCCAGCACGTCATCGCCGAGGTCGACGAGCAGTTCGAGGCGTTCGAGCTGGCGAAGGTGTGCGACACGCTCTACCACTTCGCGTGGGACGACGTCTGCGACTGGTACCTGGAGCTGTCGAAGGGCGCCATGACGCCGCAGCGGCAGCGGGTGCTGGGCCACGTGCTCGACCAGCTGCTGCGGCTGCTGCACCCGATCACGCCGTTCGTGACCGAGGAGCTGTGGACGACGCTGACCGGCGCGCCGACGCTCGTGCGGGCCGCCTGGCCGGTCGCCGACCAGGCGCTGGTGGACGACGCCGCCGAGCGGGAGGTCGCCGACCTGCAGCGGGTCGTCACCGAGGTCCGCCGGTTCCGCGCCGACCAGGGCGTCAAGCCGGCCCAGCGGGTCGTCGCCCGGCTCGAAGGCCTCGACGCCGCCGGCCTGTCCGCGCACGAGGGCCTCATCCGGTCCCTGGCGCGGCTCGAGGCGCCCGGCGCGGAGTTCGCGGCCACCGCGAAGCTCAGCGTCGGCGTCGGGGTCACCGTCGAGCTCGACACCCGCGGCACGATCGACGTCGCCGCGGAGCGGGCCCGGCTCGGCAAGGACAAGGCCGCCGCGGAGAAGGAGGCCGCGCAGTGCCGGGCCAAGCTGGAGAACCCGGCGTTCACCGACAAGGCACCCGACGCGGTCGTGGAGAAGATCCGCCAGCGGCTCGCCGCCGCCGAGACCGACCTGGCCCGGATCAACGGGCAGCTGGACGCGCTGTGAGCGGGCCGGAGCGTAGCGGAGGGCTGCGAGCCAGGATTACAGGGTGGGGCTCGCGCCGTCGCCGGAGCGCAGCGGAGGGGGCGGCGTGAGCGGGCCGGGTCGCTTCAACGAGGTCGAGCAGGAGCTCAACGGCCGGGGCTTCACCAGGATGGTGTTCGACCTCGGCCGGATCGAGGCCCTGCTCGACTCGCTGGGCAGCCCGCAGCGGGCGTACCCGGCGATCCACCTGACGGGCACCAACGGCAAGACCTCGACGGCCCGGATGATCGACTCGCTGCTGCGCGCGCACGGCCTGCGGACGGGGCGTTACACCAGCCCCCACCTGCAGACGATCCGTGAGCGCATCAGCATCGAGGGCGAGCCGATCACCGAGGAGCGGTTCGTCGAGGTGTACGACGAGGTCCAGCCCCTCGCCGAGTACCTGGACGCGCGCAGCGACGCGCCGCTGACGTACTTCGACATGACCACGGCGATGGCGTTCGCCGCGTTCGCCGACGCGCCCGTCGACGTCGCCGTCGTCGAGGTCGGCCTCGGCGGCGCCGACGACTCCACCAACGTGCTGCAGGCGCAGACGACCGTGATCACCCCGATCGGCCTCGACCACACCGAGTGGCTCGGCGACACCATCGAGGACATCGCGCTCGCCAAGGCCGGCATCGTGCACAAGGGGTCGACCCTGATCTGCGCGGCGCAGCCGGACGAGGCGATGCGCCCGATCCTGGAGCGCTGCGCCGAGGTCGGCGCGACCATCGCCCGGGAGGGCCGCGAGTTCGGCGTCGTCCGGCGCGACCTCGCCGTCGGCGGGCAGGTCCTCACCCTGCAGGGCCTGTCCGGCACCTACGAGGGCGTCTTCCTGCCGCTGCACGGCGAGCACCAGGCGCAGAACGCGGCGATCGCCTTGGCGGCCGTCGAGTCGTTCCTCGGCGCCGGCAACGAGCGGGCGCTGAGCGCCGACGCCGTCCGTGAGGGGTTCGGCGGCGCCACCTCGCCGGGCCGGCTCGAACGGGTCCGCAAGTCACCGCCGATCCTCGTCGACGCCGCGCACAACCCGGTCGGCATGCAGGCCACCGTCCGCGCGCTCAACGAGGAGTTCGCGTTCAGCGGCCTCGTCGCCGTCGTCGCGGCCCTCGCCGACAAGGACGTCGAAGGCATGCTGGAGCTGCTCGAGCCGATCACCGAGAGCATCGTCTGCACCCGCAACAGCTCGCCCCGGGCCATGTCGGCCGCGCAGCTCGGCGCGATCGCCGAGGAGCTGTACGGGCCCGAACGGGTCCACGTCGTGCCCGACTTCGCCGACGCGATCGACACGGCCGTCACGCTCGCCGAGTCCGACAACGCGATCCCCGGCTCGATCGGCATCCTCGTCACCGGCTCGGTCGTCACCGTCGCCGACGCCCGCGGGCTGTTGAAGCGATGAGCACCACCGGCCTGAAGAACCCCGGCGGCGCCGTCCGCGGCGTCGGCGCGTCCGCGCTCGTCGTGTTCGGCCTGGTCCTGCTGCTCGCGCTGCTGCCCCTGGCGAAGCTCGGCCAGTCGGCCGGCGCGCTGTGGCTCTGCGGCGGGCTCGCCGTGCTCAGCTTCGCCCTCTGCGGGCTGCTGCGGCACGGATGGGCGTGGCACGCGGCGCTGGTCGTGCCGGTCGCGCTGCTCGCCGGCGGCGTCCTGCACTGGTCCCTGCTCGCCCTCGGCATCGTCTTCGGCCTGACGTGGGCTTACGTGTTGTATGTGCGGCGAGCCGTCTACGCGAACAAACCCTGACGCATGCGGGCGAGCCGGCTGCTCTCGACGCTGCTGCTGTTGCAGACCAGGGGCCGGCTCACCGCGCAGCAGATCGCCGACGAGCTCGAGGTCTCGATCCGCACCGTCTACCGCGACATCGAGGCGCTCTCCGCGTCAGGGGTTCCCGTGTACGCGGACCGCGGGCCCGCCGGCGGCTACCAGCTCGTCGACGGCTACCGCACGACGCTGACGGGGCTGACCACCGACGAGGCGGCCGCGCTCTTCCTCGCCGGCAGCGGCGCCACCGCCGGGCACCTGGGCCTCGGGCCGACGCTCGACGCGGCGCAGCTGAAGCTCCTCGCGGCGATGCCCCTGGAGCAGCGCACCATGGCGGCGCGCATCCAGGAGCGCGTCCACGTCGACGCGCCCGGTTGGTTCCGCGACCCGGAGGCGCCGCCGCATCTCGACGCCGTCGCCGGCGCGGTGTGGGACCAGCGGCGGCTGCGGGTGTCGTACCGCAAGTGGGACGGCACCCAGGTCGAACGGAGCCTGGAGCCGCTCGGCCTGGTGCTGAAGGGCACGGCCTGGTACGTCGTCGCCCGCGGACGGGAGCGCGTCAACGCCTACCGGATCTCCCGCGTCGACGCCGTCGACGTGCTGCCGGAGCGGTTCGAGCGGCCCGAGGGCTTCGACCTGCGCGACTACTGGACCGGCTGGTCGGATCGGCTGCAGCGCACCCTGTACCGCGGGGGCGACGCCACCGTCCGCGTCGGGCCCCGCGCGGTGAGCATGTGGTGGATGCTGGGCCCGGTCGCCGAACGGGCCCTGCGCGAGACCGCCGGCCCGCCCGACGCCGACGGCTGGGTGGAGATCGTCCTGCCGATCGAGACCTTCGAGCACGTGCGGGTCGACCTGGGCCGCTTCGGCCCCGACGTCGAGGTGCTCGCCCCGGCGGAGCTGCGCGAGCTGATGCGCCGCACCGCCGAGGAGACCCTCCGCCGCTACTCCGGCTAGCGCCGCAGCTCCCACCTGGTCAGCGCGATCGCGTGGCCGTCGGGGTCGCGGAACGTCGCCGAGCACAGCTCCAGCTGCTCGCCCTGCGGCACGACCCGCGGCCGGTGGACGAAGTCGACGCCCTGCTCGCGGAGCCGCTCGTACGCCTCGTACACGTCGGGGACCTCGAGGTTGAGGTGCACGACCCGGCGGTCGACCGGCGGCATGTCCGCGACCCGGCGCAGCACGACCCTGGCGTCGCCGGTGGCGAGGACCGCGGCGGTGTCGCCGCTGTCGAGCTCGGTGAGGCCGAGGGTGTCGCGGTAGAACCGCCGGGACCGCTCCAGGTCCGACACGATCAGCGTGATGCTCACCCCGTTGACGCCGTCGAGGGGGTTGGGCTGCTGCCGCTGCTCGGTCGCCAGGAACTGCCCGACCGCGCCCTCGGACGGCGGCTGCTCCTCCAGCTGGTCCTCGGGCGAGTCGCCGACGTAGTGCTCCGTGGCGTAAGGGTTCGGGGCGACCGGCTCCTCGTCATCGTCGTCGCCGCTCCCGCCGGGCAGCGCCGTGCCGGGCGTCGGCCACGCGGGCGCGGCGCCGAACACGCCGGTGCCGGGCGGGGTGGCGTCGCGCGAGTGGCCGTTGCTCGACCACGCCGACGTCGTGCGCCCGCCGGCGTCGCCTGTACCCCACGGGCGGACGGTGGCGTTGCCGTTGCTCGCCGGGTCGCCGGCGGCGGCCTCGTTCGCCGACCGCAGCGGCGTCGGCGGCCCGGCCGGCGACGGCCCGAGGACCGGCGACGGCCCGACGACCGGTGCCGGCCCCACGACGGGGGCCGACTCGTCAGTGCCGCCCACGGGCGCGGTGTCGGCGGTATCGGCGGGGTCGCTGTCCGCCGGGGCCGAGTCCGAGGGAGTGGTGTCTGTGGGCCTCGGGTCGGTGGGAGCGGTGTCTGCGGGTGCCGGGTCGGCGGGCGGCTCGGCGTCGTGGACCTGGATGTGCTCCAGGTGCGGGAGCCGGGTCGGCAGCTGCTCGGTCTCGCGGTCGGGCCACCAGGTGATCCCCGGCGGAAGGGCGGCGGCGCCCGTGGGCTCGTCGGCGGGCTGCTCGACACCCCCCTCGACGGCGGTTTCGACGTCCTGCACCGCGGGCGTCAGCTCCGGAGCCTGGTCCGAGGCTTGCTGAGAGGCCTGCACTGAGGCCTGTTCCGAGGCGGCCTGCTCAGAGGGCTGGTCAGAGGGCTGGTCGGCGGCGAGGGGCTCGGGCAGGTCCGAGAACGGCAGGTCCGGCGGTGGCGAGAGGGTGGAGCCCGCCTCCGGGATCGTGTACGACGGCGCGGCCTCCGTGACCGCGGCCGGGGTCTCCTCAGGGGTGGGCGCGACCGCCGGCTCCACGGTCCTCGCCGGTGCGCGGTCGTGGGTGTCGGGGCGGGGACGCGGGCTCGGCCGGCGCCGGGCGCCGCCCCGCACCGGGTTGGACGGCAGGCGCACCACCATCGGCGGGGTGTCCTCGGTCACGACACCCGCGTGCGCGGCCTGGGCATCGGCGGCGGGATCCGCGATCCCGGCCCCGCTGACGGGCGCGGCGGTGACGGTCCCGACCCCGGCGTGCTCCCCGGCCAGCGCGTGCTCCCCGGTCGCCGCCTGCCCGCCGGTTGCCGCCTGCCCGCCGGCCGATGCCGGTGAGGCGGCCGCCGTGGGCGAGCCGGTTGCCGTGGGCGAAGCGCTCGCCGTGGGCGAGCCGGTGGCCTGCGAGCCCGTCTTGGTGAAGGCGACCGCCGCCGGTGCCGCGAATCCCGACGTGCCGGCGGGGTCGCCGGTGCCGGTGCCGCTGGGCGCGGGGGAGGTCGGCCGCTGGGCGGGCCGGGTCTGGCCGGTGCGGTCACCGCGCCCCGACAGCCGGACCGGCTCGATGACCGGCGCCGCGATCGGGGGGAGGTCGGTGAGCGTGGGCCGGTTGTCCGGCGGGAGGTCTTCGGCGGGCCGCTCGAAGGGCGTGACCGAGCCACCGCCTGGCCCCCTGACTGAGCTCCCGACTGGGCCACCGGCCGGACCACCCACAGCGCCGCCGGCGGCGACCCTGGCGCGTTCGCGCTCGCGCTCGTAGTCGTCGGTGGGGGAGTCGACGACGTCGAACTCGTCGCCGTCGACGGAGTAGCGCGGGCCGCCGCCGCCGCCGGAGGGGCGCCGCTCCGACGCCTGGGCGTCCTGGTGCGACTGGACCTTGTCCCAGACGACGGCGAGCTTGCGCGGGTTGCCCTTGAGGACCTGGACCGGCAGGGTCGCGCCGGCGTCGGGCCACTTGTCCAGCGGGATGGCCGGGTCGACGGTGGAGACGGTGACGCCGTTGATGCCCGTCGCCCTGACGACGAGCTTGAGCCGCCCGCGGGCGGTGCGTCCGTCGGTCGTCGGGCGGGGCGAGATATCGGCGACCCTCGCTGTGCCGTAGACGTATTGCCGCACCTTGTTGCGCGAGTTGAGGACAAGGATCAGCACCGGACCGGCCGCGGCCAGGATGATGCCCAACGCGACCACCAACGCGTTGGTCATCCCCAGTCCGCAGAATGCCAGGAAACTACCGACCACGACGAGCAGTGCGATCACGAGTTTCCTGGTGCCGGTGTCCTGCGCACGATTGCTGGACGGCAAAGTCGACCTCCCCAGACGACTGACATCAGGCTATGCCTGATCATCGCCGGAACGGAAGTCTTCGGCACCCGGGCGGGTCGGGTTCAGTGACGCTGGGTAGGCTCGGGGGCGAACCGGACCCATCTTGGAGGCACCTCGTGGCCGAGCGTTCGCTCGTTTTGATCAAGCCTGATGCCGTGCGCCGTGGACTCGTCGGCGAGATCATCGGGCGCCTGGAGCACAAGGGCCTCGCCATCGACGCGATGCGGCTGCGCACCATGGATCGGACCCTCGCCGACCAGCACTACGCCGAGCACGTGGAGCGCGATTTCTACCCGCCGCTGCGTGACTTCATGACCAGCGGCGACCTCGTCGCGCTGGTCGTCTCGGGCGACGAGGCGATCGCCGTCATCCGCACCCTGATCGGTTCGACCGACGGCAGGAAGGCCGCGCCGGGCAGCATCCGCGGCGATTTCTCGCTGTCCAACCGGGAGAATCTCGTGCACGCGTCCGACTCGGTGGACAGCGCGAAGCGTGAGATCGCCCTGTGGTTCCCGGAGCTCGCGGAATAAAAATCACCCTGAATGGGCGAGACCTGAATGGCGAGGAGGGCGGGTGCTGGGACACCCGCCCTCCTCACTGTGTTGGGGAAGAAAGCCTTAGGGCAGCGTCGCCAGGTGCGGCTTGACGGTCTTGGCGAAGTTGTTGCCGTTCGTGACGTCCCAGTTGATCGACCAGGTCATCGCGCCCCGGATGCCGGGGTAGGTGTGCGGCGGCTTGAACGTGCCGCAGTTGGTGCCGGACGCCAGGCACGACAGCGCCTGGTTGACCAGCGCCGGGGCGACCACGCCACCGCCGGCGGCGCCGGGGCCGGCCGGCAGGCCGAGGGCGACCTGGTCGGGGCGCAGCCCGTTCTCCAGCTGGATGCAGGCGAGCGCGGTCATGAAGTTGACGGTGCCCTGCGAGTACGCGGCCATCTGGTCGCAGCCGAGCATCGCGCCGGAGTTGTAGTACTGGGTGTAGACCACCGTGAGGATGTCCTTGATGGACAGTGCCAGCGCGAAGTAGCCGGCGCCGGTGGACTGCATGTCGATCGTCTGCGGCGCCATCGTGATGATGAGGTTCGCGCCGGCCTTGGCCCGCAGCGAGCGCAGCGCCTGCGCCATGTAGGTCGGGTTGAGCCCGTTCTCCAGGTCGATGTCGATGCCGTCGAAGCCGTACTGCTGCATCAGCGCCCACGCGCTGTTGGCGAAGTTCGTCGCGGCGGTCGCGTCGCCGACGCTGACCCGTCCGGCCTCGCCGCCGACGGAGAGGATGACCTTCTTGCCGCGGGCGTGCAGGGTGGCGATGTCGGACTTGAACTCCGCGTCGGTGTAGCCGCCGAGCGCCGAGGCGAGCTGCGGGTCGACCGCGAAGGTCAGCTGGCCCGGCTGCGAGCCGGTCTCGGCGAACGCGACGTCGATCAGGTCGTACTCGCTGGGGACGTCACGCAGCTTCAGCTTCGCCGCGCTGTTGACGAAGTCCTGCCAGTAGCCGGTCAGGAAGTGCTTCGGCAGCGGGCTGGGCGGCGTCGAGGTCGACGGTGACGGCGAGGTCGACGGGGACTTCGAGACCGACGGCGACACCGACGGCGAGGGCGAGGTCGACCGCGACGGGGACGCGGACGGGGTGGTCGGCTCGAGCGTCGTCGGCGGGGTGCCGCCGGGGCCGTTCAGCGAGAAGTCGTCCGCGGTGTAGGCGGGCTGCCCGTACCAACCGTTGACGTAGACGACCGCCGTCTTCTGCGTCGCGGCGGTGGTGAACGACACCGAGAGCTGCGAGTAGGCGCCGCCGGTGCCGGGCGTCCAGGTGCTGGCGTCGACGCCGCCGGTGACGCCGATGAACACGTAGGAGCCGTTGACGTAGCCGGAGAAGGTGTACTTCGTGTTCGGCTGCACGGACACCGTCTGCTGGCACCGGGCGGTGGTGCCGCCGGGCGTGCCGGTGAGCTTGTAGCTGCCGGACCGGGCGCCGCCGGAGGTGACCGCGGCCGACGGCTCGCAGCTCCAGCTGTTGGCGTTGCCGGTCTCGAAGCCTGGGTTGGTGAGCAGCTCGGCGGCCGAGGCGGGCAGCGCGATCACGACCCCGGCGAGGGTCAGCGCGGCCGCTCCGGTGCCCGCGAGCAGGGCGATAGTGCGTGGACGCATCGTGGCTCCAGGTGGGGGTGACGTCGATGGGCGTCGACGTTTGGTGTCACGAAACTCCAGCGGGGAATTAATGTCAAGGTTTCTTTACTATTCTTTATGGCAGCCGGGGAAACCTGGATGCGCGACGCGGTACCCTGGATGCACAGGCGTCGACCCGGCCATCACCGGCGAGCCTCCGGAAGAACGGGCCGCCGGTCATCGGCGGCCTCAGTAGAACCGGACGGGCACCGGTCCGTTACAGCCGGCCAACGAGCGGCCACCGTCAGGTGGCAAGCGGGGTGGTACCGCGGACCTGTGAAGGTTCGTCCCCGCGTGGAGTCGAGACAGCTGACGTCACGCGAGGAGTGCGACCGCCGATGGCCTATCCGATGCACAATGCCGCGCAGGGTGTGCCGGCCAGCCCCGACCTGCCCGAGGTCGAGCGGGGCGTCCTGGACTACTGGGCCGCCGACAAGACCTTCGAGGCCTCCGTCGAGCAGCGTGACGCGGGCGTCGACGGCGCCAACGAGTTCGTGTTCTACGACGGCCCTCCGTTCGCCAACGGCCTGCCGCACTACGGCCACCTGCTGACCGGCTACGCGAAGGACGTCGTCCCGCGGTACAAGTCGATGCGCGGCTTCCGGGTCGAGCGCCGCTTCGGGTGGGACTGCCACGGCCTGCCGGCCGAGGTCGAGGCGGAGAAGCAGCTCGGCATCAGCACGAAGGCGGAGATCCTCCAGCTCGGCGTCGACAAGTTCAACGCCGCCACCCGGGAGTCCGTGCTGCGTTACACCGCCGAGTGGGAGCGGTACGTGACGCGCCAGGCGCGCTGGGTCGACTTCACCAACGACTACAAGACGCTCGACCTTGACTACATGGAAAGCGTCATGTGGGCCTTCAAGACCCTGCACGACAAGGGTCTCGTCTACGAGGGGTTCCGGGTCCTCGCGTACTGCTGGCGCTGCGAGACCCCGCTGTCCAACACCGAGCTGCGCATGGACGACGACGTCTACCGCGACCGGCAGGACCCGGCGCTGACCGTGGCCTTCCAGCTGGAGAGCGGCGAGAAGATCCTCGCCTGGACGACGACCCCGTGGACGCTGCCGTCCAACCTGGCCCTGGCCGTCGGCCCGGACATCGACTACGCGGTGTTCGAGGAGGACGGGCAGCGGTTCATCCTGGCATCGTCCCGCGTCGCCGCCTACGAGAAGGAACTCGCGAGCGCGGTCCAGGTCGAAACCGTCAAGGGTGCCACCCTGGTCGGTCGCCGGTACACGCCGCTGTTCGACTTCCTCGCCGACACCCCCAACGCGTTCCAGGTGATCGGCGCGGACTTCGTCACCACCGAGGACGGCACCGGCGTCGTGCACATGGCGCCCGCCTTCGGCGAGGACGACCAGGCAGCCTGCGCGTCCGTCGGCATCCCCACCGTCGTCACCGTCGACGAGCACACCCGCTTCACCTCGGTCGTCCCCGCGTACCAGGGGCTGCAGGTCTTCGAGGCCAACAAGCCGGTCATCCGCGACCTGAAGGCCGCGGGCGTCGTCGTGCGCCACGACTCCTACACGCACTCCTACCCGCACTGCTGGCGCTGCGACACGCCGCTGGTCTACAAGGCGGTCTCGTCGTGGTTCGTGGCCGTGTCCACGTTCCGCGACCGGATGGTGGAGCTCAACCAGCAGATCACCTGGACGCCGGAGCACATCAAGGAGGGCTCGTTCGGCAAGTGGCTGGCCAACGCCCGCGACTGGTCGATCAGCCGCAACCGGTTCTGGGGCTCGCCGATCCCGGTGTGGAAGTCCGACGACCCGCAGTACCCGCGCGTCGACGTGTACGGCTCGCTCGACGAGCTCGAGCGCGACTTCGGCGTGCGCCCCGGCGACCTGCACCGGCCCGAGATCGACAACCTGACCCGGCCCAACCCGGACGACCCGACCGGGCAGTCCGTCATGCGCCGCGTGCCGGAGGTCCTCGACTGCTGGTTCGAGTCGGGCTCGATGCCGTTCGCGCAGGTCCACTACCCGTTCGAGAACCGGGACTGGTTCGAGCACCACTACCCGGGCGACTTCATCGTCGAGTACATCGGCCAGACCCGCGGCTGGTTCTACACCATGCACGTGCTGGCCACCGCGCTCTTCGACCGCCCGGCATTCAACAACTGCGTCAGCCACGGCATCCTCCTCGGCGAGGACGGCCGCAAGATGTCCAAGAGCCTGCGCAACTACCCCGACGTCTACCGGGTGTTCGACGAGTACGGCTCCGACGCGATGCGGTGGTTCCTCGTGGCGTCGCCGGTGCTGCGCGGCGGTGACATGCCGGTCACCGAGGTCGGCATCCGCGACGCGGTCCGGCAGGTGCTCCTGCCGCTGTGGAACGTCTGGTACTTCTTCTCGCTGTACGCCAACGCGGACGGCTACACCGCCCGGCGGCGCGCCGACAGCGCGCACCTGCTCGACCGGTACGTGCTGGCCAAGACCGGCGAGCTGGTCGCGACCGTGACCGCGCAGCTGGACGCCTACGACCTGTCCGGCGCCTGCGGGACGGTCCGGTCCTACCTCGACGCGCTGACCAACTGGTACGTGCGCCGCTCCCGCGACCGGTTCTGGTCCGGCGACCACGACGCGTTCGACACGCTCTACACCGTGCTGTCGACGCTGACGCAGGTCGTCGCGCCGCTCGCGCCGCTGACCGCGGAGGAGATCTTCCGCGGCCTGACCGGCGAGCGGTCGGTGCACCTGACCGACTGGCCGTCGGCGGCGGAGTTCCCCGCCGACCACGCGCTGGTCGCGGACATGGACGCGGTGCGGGACGTCTGCTCGGCGGCGCTCTCCCTGCGCAAGGCCCGCGGGCTGCGGGTACGGCTGCCGCTGCAGACCCTGACGGTGGCCACGCCGCGGGCGGAGGCGCTGCGACCCTTCGCCGCGCTCGTCGCCGACGAGGTCAACGTGAAGGAGGTCGTCTTCACCGGCGACGTCGCCGCGCACTGCACGCCGGTGCTGACGCTGGTGCCGCGGGTGCTCGGCCCACGCCTCGGCAAGGACGTCCAGCAGGTGATCAAGGCGGTCAAGGCCGGCGACTGGCAGCACGCCGGCGACGAGGTCGTGGCCGGCGGCGTGACCCTGCAGGACGGCGAGTACGACCTGAAGCTCGTCGCGGCGGACCCGACCCAGTCGGCGCCGCTGCCCGGCGGCGAGGGCGTGGTCGTGCTCGACAGCACGGTCACCCCGGAGCTGGCGGCCGAGGGGCTCGCCCGCGACCTGGTCAGGGTCGTGCAGCAGGCCCGGCGGGACGCGGACCTGAACGTCTCGGACCGCGTCACGGTCCTCGTGCAGGGCGACGGGCTGGACGCGGTGCTCGCCGCGCACGGCGCGTTCGTGGCCGGCGAGGTCCTCGCCGACACGGTGTCGCTGGGGGCGGTGCCCCAGGGCTTCGCCGGAGAGGTCGGCGACGGTCAGGCCGTCGTCGTCAAGGTGACGAAGGCCTAGGCGCCCGCCGGTCGAACTCGCCCTCGGGCATCACGACCACCATCGTGAGGACCGCCTCCACGTCTGCCGCGTTGCGGTAGGTGTGGGGGCGGTCGGCCCGGAAGTCGATCGTCTCGCCGGTCCGCACGGTGTACTGCGAGCCGTCGACCGTCACCACGAGCGAGCCCTCCCGCAGGTGGATCAGCTCCCGCGTGCCGGAGGAGTGGTCGCCGGAGTCGTGCGTCTCGCCGGGCGGCATCCGCCACTCCCAGACCTCGACGAACGCCGGGTCGTTCACGCCGCGCAGCAGCCTGCCGGTCCCGCCGGCGCCGCCCCGCCACAGCACGGGCGGCTCGTCCGCGCCGACGATCCGCACCACCGGCTCCGGCTCCGACTCCAGCAGCCGGCCGATGCTCACCCCGAACGACTCCGCGATCCTGCACAGCGTGCCGATGCTCGGGTTGGTCTTCGCGCCCTCGATCTGCACCAGCATGCCCTTGCTGACGCCGGACCGGCTGGCCAGCTCGTCGAGGGACCAGCGCCGGCCCTGCCGCAGCGCCTTCACGTGCCTGGCGATCGCCGCCTGGGCGACCTGCGCCACATCGTCGGTCAAAATATTTTCCTTCACAGTCAATATCGTGATACGACTGCGGCATGTTCGCCATCGCCGATGAGGTGCTCGACCTGTGCCGGTCCGTGGGCCATGAGGCTACCGTCCTCGCGGTGCTCGCCGACGGACTCCGCAACGGTCCCAGCGACGGCGCCGTGCTGCACCAGGCGATCAAGGACGCCGGTGGTCCCGGCCTGCCGCTCGACGCTCCGTTGCAGGCATGGCGCGACGTCTACCGGGCCTTCGGGGCGAAGCCGCAGCGCACCCCGTGCTCGGCGGAGGCGCTGCGCAAGCGGGCCGCCCGCGGGGACGTGCCCGTGATCGACCGGATCGTCGACGCGTACAACGCCGTCAGCATCCGCTTCGCCGTGCCGATCGGCGGCGAGGACCGCGCCGCGCTCGCCGGCACCGAGCGGCTCGTGCTCGCCGCCGGCGACGAGCCGTTCGACACGGTGAAGGAGGGCGCGCCGGTCGTGGAGACGCCGGAGCCCGGCGAGGTGATCTGGCGCGACGACCTCGGGGTGACCTGCCGGCGGTGGAACTGGCGCCAGGGCCGCCGCACCGCCGTCACCGCCGCCACCACCTCGGCCGTCTTCCTCCTGGAAGGCCTCGACACCGACCTCACGCCGGCCGCGGAGATGCTCGCCGACCTGCTCGACGCAGACACGATCACCGTACGGAGGCTTGCGTGATCGGGATCGTGCTCGCCGCGCTGTCGGGGCTGGTGTGGGGCGTCGGCGACTTCGCGGGCGGCAAGGCCAGCCAGCGCGTCGACTCGAAGACCGTGGTCGTGCTGTCGAAGGCCGCCAGCATCCCACTGCTGCTGCTCTTCCTGGTGCTCATGCCCGCCGCGCCGCACGCCGGCGCCCTCGGCTGGGGCGCCGCCGCCGGCGCGCTCGGCATGGTCGGGATGATGGTGTTCTACCGGGCGATGGCCGGTGGCGCCATGACGATCGTCGCTCCCGTCAGCGCCGTCACCACCGCCCTGCTGCCCGTCGCCGCCGGCCTGCTCTCCGGCGAGCGCCCCGGTGCGCTCGCCCTGACCGGCGCCGGCTGCGCGATCGTCGCCATCGCGCTCGTCAGCCTGGCGCCCGGCGGCGACAGCGACGGCGACGGTGCCGGCAGGATCTCCGCCCGGCTCCTCGGCATGGCACTCGGCGCCGGCGTCGCGTTCGGTCTGTTCTTCATCTGCCTGTCCGCCGCGAGCGACGCCGCCGGCGGTGCCGCCGGGATGTGGCCGGTCCTCGGCGCGCAGGTCACCGCCGTCGTGCTCGGCGCGCCGCTGCTGCTGCGCGGCCGGGGCGCGGCACGTCCGTCCGGGACGCCGCTGCGCTGGCTGCTCGCCGCCGGGATGCTCGACATGAGCGCCAACGCCCTCTATGTCCTGGCCGTCCAGCGCGGGGACCTGAGCATCATCGCGCCGGTCGCGTCGCTGTACCCGGTGAGCACCGTCCTGCTCGCGATGCTCGTCGACCGCGAGCGGCTACGCCCGGTGCAGCTCGCCGGGCTCGGGCTGGCCGCGACCGCGCTGGTGCTCGTCGCCTCATGAGCGGGCCGGAGCGGAGGGCTGCGAATCGGCATTGCAGGTTTTGCTCAGGCCGACGCCGGAGCGGAGCGGAGGTGGCGGCATGAGCGGGCTGGAGCGGAGCGGAGGGCTGCGAATCGGCATTGCAGGTTTTTGCTCAGGCCGACGCCGGAGCGGAGCGGAGGTGGCGGCATGAGCCGCGGGTGGTGTTGCCCACGGTGTGAGCTCAGCGGCTGACCTGACGACCCGCGCCGTCTACAGTGGGCGGCATCGTCTGTTGAGCCTGGTGGAGGGCATTTGTCCGCGCTGTATGCGGTCGGCAAGTTCGCGATCTCTCCAGTGTCCCGCCTGCTGTGGCGGCCCAAGGTCAGCGGACTGGACAACGTGCCGGCCACCGGCCCGGCCATCCTCGCCAGCAACCACCAGTCCGTCATCGACTCGGTGCTGATGGGCGCGCTCATGCCGCGCAACGTCTACTTCCTCGCCAAGGACGAGTACTTCATCGCCTCCGGGGTCAAGGGCACCGTCATGCGCAACGTCATGTACGGGCTGAACCAGATCCCCGTCGACCGCTCCGGCGGCCGGGCCAGCCTGATGGCCCTCGACGCCGCGCTGCCCGTCCTGCGCGACGGCCACGTCCTCGGCATCTTCCCCGAGGGCACCCGCTCACCCGACGGCCGCCTGTACCGCGGCCGCCCGGGCGTGGCGAAGCTCGCCCTCGACGCGCCCGCCCCGATCATCCCGATCGGCCTGCTCAACACCGAGAAGATCCAGCCGATCGGCGCCTCCGTGCCGCGCATCGGCCCGACGGTCGAGGTCCGCGTCGGCGAGCCGCTCGACCTGAGCCAGTGGCAGGGCGGCGAGATCGACAGCCGTGGCCTGCGCGAGCTGACCCTCAAGCTCATGAACGCGATCCAGCAGCTCACCGGCCAGGAGTACGTCACCCGGTACGCCCCGAAGCGCCCCGACCAGATCGCCGCCGCGAACGGTTCGGTAGAGAAGGACTGAGTCAGCCGCGGCGGACGATGGAGCCGCGGATGTTGTGGGTCAGGGTGCCGGCCTGCTCGACGGACTTGCCGGGGAAGACGGCCAGGGCGATGACGCCGTGGTCGGCCCAGCCGCAGACGGTCGCCGAGCGGCCGTCGAACCGGGCCGCGGCGCAGCGCTGCTCGCCGCCGAAGGGGCCGGGGTCGATGTCGCGCACCGTGCCGACCTGCATCGCGGCCGGGAGCTTGCGGATCGAGGCCTCCAGGTCGCGGGTGGGGTCGGTGATGAAGCGGGTGGCGCCCGCGACGAGGACCCGCAGCTGCTTGTTCGAGGCGTCGGTGTACGTGACCGTGAAGCCGGACTCGTCGAGGTGGTCGGAGGTCAGGGCCTTCTGCAGGTCCGTGGCCGCCTTCTTGGCGTTCGCGTCGCTGGAACGGGTGAGCCCCGGCACCGTCGCGTCCACCTGCACCGAGGCCGGGTACTGCACCCAGTAGGGCCGGGCCCAGGCGTACGAGCCGCCGCAGCAGCCCGCGCACAGGGCGAAGAGCAGCAGCATCACCCACGGCCAGCGCCGCTTGCGCCGCCGGTAGGCCGGGGGCGGCGGACCGTAGCCGGGCGGCGGGCGGTAACCGGGCGGGGGACGGTACCCGGGCGGCGGCGGACCGTACTGCGGCACCGGCACGTACCGGATCTCCGGCGGCGGCGGTGAAGGATCAGCGGGCAGGGGGACCGTCCGCGGCGCGGCGGGCAGATCGAGGGTGTCCTCCCACTGCCGTCGCCGGCGTGACCCGCCCGGAGGCACCGACGCCGAGCCCACCCACGTCGGCGTGGCCGGCTGGCGGTCGGTCGGCGATTCATCCGGATGTGTCACACCCTGAAGGCTAGCGACCCCATGCACGGCCCGCCGTTCAGCGGCGGCAGGTTTGACGGACACCTCGCGCGGATACGGTTGCGGTGTGCTGGGTCTACCGGAACGCGTGACCGCCTGCCTGTTCGACCTCGACGGGGTGCTCACCCCGACCGCGATCATCCACAACAAGGCATGGACCAGGACGTTCGACGACTTCCTCGCCGGACGCGACGGCCAGCGGCCGTTCGACCCGGTCGCCGACTACAACGACCACGTCGACGGCAAGCCGCGCGAGGCCGGCGTCCGCGACTTCCTCGCCTCCCGCGGCATCACGCTGCCCGAAGGCACCCCCGACGACCCTCCGGACGCCCAGACCGTCTACGGGCTCGGCAACCGCAAGAACGAGCTGCTGCTCACCCTCATCAAGGAGGGGCTCGAGCCGTACCCGGGCAGCGTGCGCTACCTGAAGGCGGCCGCCGCGGAAGGGCTGCGCCGGGCGGTGGTCAGCTCCAGCGCCAACACGCTGCAGGTGATCACGTCGACCGGCCTCGACGCCTACCTGGAGGCCAGGGTCGACGGCGTCACGGTCCGCGAGCAGGGGCTGCGCGGCAAGCCCGCCCCGGACACGTTCCTGGCGGCGGCGCGGGACCTCGGCGTCGCGCCGGAGCATGCCGCCGTGTTCGAGGACGCGCTCTCGGGGGTCGCGGCGGGGAAGGCCGGCGGGTTCGGCTACGTCGTCGGGATCGACCGGATCGGCGGCGGGCACGCCGACGACCTGCGGGCCGCCGGCGCCGACATCGTCGTGCCGGACCTCGACGCGCTTCTGGAAAGTCAGGACCAGCCGGAAGGGCGGGACCGCTGATGGCGACATTCCCGGTCGAGCCTTGGGCGGTCCGCGAGACCGAGCTCGACCTCGACGACCTGGGGCAGACCGAGTCGCTGTTCGCGCTGTCCAACGGGCACGTCGGGCTGCGCGGCAACCTCGACGAGGGCGAGCCGTTCGGGCTGCCCGGCACGTACCTCAACTCCTTCTACGAGGAGCGCCCGCTGCCCTACGCGGAGGCGGGCTACGGCTTCCCGGAAGAGGGCCAGTCGATCCTGAACGTCACCAACGGCAAGGTGTTCCGCCTGCTGGTCGACGACGAGCCGTTCGACGTGCGGTACGGCAACCTCCTGAGCCACGAGCGGGTGCTCGACCTGCGGGCCGGCACGCTGCGGCGCGACGTCGACTGGATGTCGCCGGCCCAGCAGCGGGTCAAGGTCAGCACCACCCGCCTGGTGTCGCTGGAGCAGCGGTCGATCGCCGCGTTCCTGTACGAGGTCGAGCCCGTCGACGGCCCGGCGCGGGTGATCGTGCAGTCGGAGCTGGTCGCCAACGAGGACATCCCGCAGACGAGCAAGGATCCGCGGGTCGCCGCGGCGCTCGGTCATGCCCTCGAGCCCGAGGAGCACACGGCCAGCGGGCTCAACGGCCAGCTGCTGCACCGCACGAAGGCGAGCTGGCTGCGGCTCGGCGCGGAGATGGACCACGAGGTCGACGCGCCGGTGCCGGTCCGCTCGCACACCGAGGCCAGAGAGGACTGGGCGCGCACCACGTTCGCGTGCGAGCTGCAGCCCGGCCAGCGGCTGCGGATCGTCAAGTACCTCGCGTACGGCTGGTCCAGCCAGCGGTCCCGGCAGGCGATCCGCGACCAGGTGCACGGCGCGATCGCCGGCGCCCGGCTCGGCGGCTGGGACGGCCTCGTAGCGGCGCAGCGGCGGTTCCTCGACGGCTTCTGGGCGCAGGCCGACGTCGAGGTCGAGGGCGACGCGGAGATCCAGCAGGCCGTGCGGTTCGCCCTGTTCCACCTGATGCAGGCCGGCGCGCGGGCCGAGGCCAGGCCGATCGCGGCGAAGGGCCTGACCGGCCGCGGCTACGACGGGCACGTGTTCTGGGACACGGAGGGCTTCGTGCTGCCGGTGCTGACCTACACGCACCCGCGGGCGGCCCGCGACGGGCTGCGCTGGCGGCACGACACGCTGCAGCTGGCCCGCGACCGCGCCGCGCAGCTGGGCCTGTCCGGGGCGGCCTTCCCGTGGCGGACGATCCGCGGGCAGGAGTGCTCCGCGTACTGGCCCGCCGGCACCGCCGGGTTCCACGTCAACGCCGCCATCGCGGCCGCCGCGGTCCGCTACGTCCAGGCGACCGGCGACACCGCCTTCGAGGCCGACTTCGGCCTGGAGCTGCTGGTCGAGACGGCCCGGCTGTGGCGCTCCCTGGGCCACCACGACCGGCACGGCGTCTTCCACATCGACGGGGTGACCGGCCCCGACGAGTACAGCGCGATCGCCGACGACAACATCTACACCAATCTCATGGCCCAGCAGAACCTCGTCGCCGCGGCCGGCGCCGCCGAACGCCACCCGGACGAGGCGCGGGCGATCGGCGTCGACGACGAGGAGATCGCGTCGTGGCGCGACGCGGCCGCCAGGATCCACCTGCCCTACAGCAACGAGCTGCGGGTCCACGAGCAGTCCGCCGGCTTCACCCGGCACCAGGAGTGGGACTTCGAGCACACGCCTGACGACCACTACCCGCTGCTGCTGCACTACCCATACTTCGACCTGTACCGCCGGCAGGTCGTCAAGCAGGCGGACCTGGTCCTGGCCATGCACTGGCGGGGCGACGCCTTCACCGCGGAGGAGAAGGCCCGCAACTTCGCCTACTACGACGAGCGCACGGTCCGCGACTCCTCGCTGTCGGCCTGCACGCAGGCGGTGATGGCCGCCGAGGTCGGGCACACCGAGCTGGCCTACGACTACCTCGGCGAGGCGGCCTTCGTCGACCTGTACAACCTGCAGCACAACTCCGGTGACGGACTGCACATGGCCTCGCTCGCCGGGACGTGGCTGGCGCTCGTCGCAGGCTTCGGCGGGATGCGGGACCACGGCGGGGAGCTGTCGTTCATGCCGCGGCTGCCGGACCGCCTGGACCGGCTGTCGTTCGCGATCACCTGCCACGGCGCCATCCTGCGGGTCACCGTCGACCACGAGGAGGCGACGTACCAGCTGGACTCCGGGGAGATGACACTGCGCCACCACGGCGAGCAGTTCACCGTCACGGCGGACAAACCGGTCACGCTGCGGGTCCCGCCGCCGCGGCCGGCCACGCCGGCGCCCAAGCCGCCCGCCAGGCGGGAGCCGAGGCGGCGGCACCGGAACTCCTGAGGCGGCGGCCGGGGGCGTTCTGAGGCTGCGGGTACCCTGGTAGCTCGTGAGCGTCGCAAGCGTCTTCCCGCAACTCGAGCGTCTCCTGCCCAGGATCAGCAAGCCGATCCAATATGTGGGAGGTGAGCTCGGTGCGGTCGTCAAGGACTGGGACTCCGCCACCGTGCGGTGGGCCCTGTCCTACCCGGACGCCTATGAGGTCGGCCTGCCCAACCAGGGCGTCCAGATCCTCTACGAGGTGCTCAACGAGCAGCCGGACGTGCTCGCCGAGCGCACCTATGCGGTGTGGCCCGACCTGGAGGCGCTCATGCGCGCCGAAGGTGTGCCGCAGTTCACCGTGGAGGCGCACCGCCCGGTGACCGCGTTCGACGTGTTCGGCATCTCGTTCGCCACCGAGCTCGGCTACACCAACATGCTCACCATGCTGGACCTGGCCGGCATCCCCCTCGACTCGCGCGAGCGCGACGACCGGCACCCGGTGGTCGTCGCCGGCGGGCACGCCGCGTTCAACCCCGAGCCGATCGCCGACTTCATCGACGCCGCCGTGCTCGGCGACGGCGAGGAGGCGGTCCTGGAGATCACCGCCATCGTGCGGCAGTGGAAGGCCGACGGCTCGCCCGGCGGCCGCGACGAGCTGCTGCTGCGCCTGGCGCGGACCGAGTCGGTCTACGTGCCGCGCTTCTACGACGTCGACTACCTGCCCGACGGGCGCATCCAGCGGGTCGTGCCCAACCGCGCCGACGTGCCCTTCCGGGTGCACAAGCGCACCACGATGGACCTGGACGCGTGGCCCTACCCCAAGCGCCCGCTGGTGCCCCTCGCGGAGACGGTGCACGAGCGCTACGCCGTCGAGATCTTCCGCGGGTGCACGCGGGGCTGCCGCTTCTGCCAGGCCGGGATGATCACCCGCCCGGTGCGCGAGCGCTCGATCACGACCGTCGGGCAGATGGTCAAGGAGGGGCTCGAGTTCTCCGGCTTCCACGAGGTCGGCCTGCTCTCGCTCTCCTCCGCCGACCACTCCGAGATCGGCGACATGTGCTCCGGCCTCGCCCAGCAGTACGAGGGGACCAACGTCTCCCTGTCGCTGCCCTCGACCCGGGTCGACGCGTTCAACGTGACGCTCGCCCAGGAGCTGGCCCGCAACGGCCGGCGCACCGGCCTGACCTTCGCGCCCGAGGGTGGCTCGGAGCGGATCCGCAAGGTGATCAACAAGATGGTCACCGAGGAGGACCTGATCCGGACCGTCGTCACGGCGTACAGCAACGGCTGGCGGCAGGTGAAGCTGTACTTCATGTGCGGGCTGCCGACCGAGACCGACGACGACGTGCTGCAGATCGCCAAGCTGGCGCACGACGTCATCCGGGCCGGCCGGGAGGCCACCGGCTCCCGGGACATCCGCTGCACGGTGTCGATCGGCGGGTTCGTCCCCAAGCCGCACACGCCGTTCCAGTGGGCGCGCATGGAGCCGCCGGAGGTCATCGACCACCGGCTCCGGGCGCTGAAGACCGCGATCAACGCCGACCGCAACCTCGGCAAGGCGATCGGCTACCGGTACCACGACGGTCAGCCCTCCCTGATCGAGGGCCTGCTCAGCCGGGGTGACCGGCGGGTCGGCGCGGTCATCCGGCGGGTCTGGGAGTCCGGCGGCCGCTTCGACGGCTGGTCCGAGCACTTCTCCTACCAGCGCTGGGTCGACGCCGCCGCGGCGGTGCTGCCCGAGCGCGGTGTGGACCTGGACTGGTACACCACCCGCGAGCGCGACCAGCACGAGGTCCTGCCGTGGGACCACCTCGACTCCGGCCTGGACAAGGACTGGCTCTGGCAGGACTGGCAGGACTCGCTCACCGGGTTCGAGCAGGACGACTGCCGGTGGACGCCGTGCTTCGACTGCGGCGTGTGCCCGAGCCAGGACACCGAGATCCAGATCGGCCCCACGGGCAAGAAGCTGTTGCCGCTGACCCCGGTCGGCGCGGGACTGCGGATGCCTGAGGCGGTGCACCGTCATGGCTAAGCGACAGCCTGAGGGCGGCCAGGACCCCGTCGTGCAGCGGATCCGGCTGCGGTACTCGAAGCGGGGCCCGATGCGCTTCACCTCGCACCGCGACTTCGCCCGGGCGTTCGAGCGGGCGCTGCTGCGCGCCAACGTGCCGATCGCGTACTCGCAGGGCTTCACCCCGCACCCGAAGGTCTCCTACGCCTCCGCCGCTCCGACCGGCGTGGCCAGCGAGGCCGAATACCTGGAGATCGGCCTGCGGGCCGTCGTGGACCCGGGCGACCTGCGGGCCGCCCTCGACGCGGCCCTCTCGCCCGGCCTCGACGTGATCGAGGCCGTCCAGTCGCCGCTCAACGGCGGCGGCAGCCTGGCCGACCGCATCGACGCGTCGGCCTGGCACCTCGAGCTGCCCGGCGTCACGCCGGCCGAGGCCGAGGCGGCGGTCCAGGCCTTCCTGGGCGCCACCGAGGTGCTCGTGGAGCGGCTCACCAAGCAGGGCAAGCGGGTCTTCGACACGCGTGCCGCGGTTGTCCGGCTCGCCGTACTTTCCGTCCCTTCGACCCCCGGTGACGTACCTTCCGAGGTCGCCGAGGCACCGTGTGCGATACTCGACCTTGTCGTGCGGCAGGGAACCCCGACCGTGCGACCCGATGATGTGCTGTCCGGTCTGCGTGTAGTAGCCGACCTGGAGCCTCCGGTCCCGCCTCGTGCGACCCGACTGGCTCAGGGAGTGCTGACCGCGCAGGGAGAGCTTGTCGATCCGCTCGCCGCGGATCGGCCGGCGGTCGTCGTCGGGGCTTCGTCACTGGAGTAGTCGGCGAGGTTGGCAGACTTTCGGCGGATCGTCCGTGTGAGCGGATACCTCCGCCGGCACAACATATATGCGGTGCCCCCGTGTGGCTGCGTTGCTACGCGCCCGGGAGCGCCAGAACTGGAGAACGTCCGCATGTTCGACAACGAGTCGGCAAGCGGCGAGGCAACCGGCGACGCGCCGGTTGCAGACGCCGCTACCACCGAAGAGACCACTCCCGTCCGCCGCACGCGGCGCCGGACCACCAAGGCGGCCGCCACCCCCGCCGCTGAGCCAGACGCGGCCGCTGCCGAGGCGACTCCGGAGGTGACCCCGGAAGCGGCACCGGCGGAGGAGGCCGCGCCGGTCCGCCGGACGCGCCGCAGAGCGGTGAAGGCGACAGCGAGCGCCGAATCGGACGATTTGGGCGAGTCTGGACAGCAGGCGCTGCCGCTGGACGCCGGCACCCCGGCCGCCGCCGCTGCGGACAGCCCAGCGGCCGCCGGCGACCAGGCCCCTGAGGCTGGTGAGCCGGCCGTCGCCGCGCCGGTCAAGCGCACCCGCCGCCGGGCGGTCAAGGCCGCGCCGGTGGAGGAGCCCGAGCCGCTGCCGGTGCCCGAGGCCGTCACCCCCGAGGTCGCCGAGGCACCGGTCGCCGAGGCTCCGGAGGAGACCGCTCCGGCCGAGACCGAGGACGAGGAGGCGGTCGAGGAGACCGCCGCCGAGGAGGTCGTCGCGCCGGTCGAGGAGCCGCCCGCCCGCCGGGGGCGCCGGGCCGCGCCGATCCAGGTGCTGTTCATGCCGCCGAGCGAGGAGGTGGAGCCGGTCCGCCCGGCCGCCCCGGCGTTCGGTGCCGCGTCCGGCGCCACGTCCGGCATCGACCCGTTCGCCGCGCCGGCCGTCGCCGCCGTCGACTACGAGGACCTGGGCGAGGAGGCTCCCGAGGAGCCCGTCGGCCGCAGCCGCCGGCGCCGGGGCCGCCGCGGCGCCGAGGAGGCGCCCGCCGCCGTCGAGGCTCCGGTGGAGACCGACGAGGTCGACGCCGAGGTCGACGAGGATGAGGACGAGGACGAGTTCGAGCCCGGCACCCGCCGCCGGCGGCGGCGTGGCCGCCGTGGCCGTGGCCGTGGCCGTGGCACGCTCGGCGACGACGTGGACGAGGTCGAGGGCGAGGCCGAGACCGACGCCGAGGGCGAGGAGGAGGCGGCCGCCGACGAGGACGCCGAGGCGTCCGACGAGGGCGACGAGGACGGCGAGGGCATGACCCGCCGCCGGCGCCGCCGCCGGCGCAAGGGCTCCGCCGACACCGAGCCCGCCGACGACCCGCACGTGGTCGTGAAGATCCGCGAGCCCCGCCCGGCCGCCCGCGAGCGCGAGCGCGACGAGGTGCAGGGGATCTCCGGCTCGACCCGCCTGGAGGCGAAGCGCCAGCGTCGCCGCGACGGCCGCGAGCAGCGCCGGACCCGCCCGCCGATCCTGTCGGAGTCGGAGTTCCTGGCCCGCCGCGAGGCGGTCGACCGCACGATGGTCATCCGGCAGAAGAACGACCGCACGCAGATCGCGGTCCTGGAGGACAAGGTGCTCGTCGAGCACTACGTCACCCGGGCCTCGTCCAGCTCGATGGTGGGCAACGTCTACCTCGGCCGCGTGCAGAACGTGCTGCCCAGCATGGAGGCGGCGTTCGTCGACATCGGCCGGGGCCGCAACGCGGTGCTGTACGCCGGCGAGGTCAACTGGGACGCGACCGGCCTTGAGGGCCGCACCCGCTCGATCGAGCAGGCCCTCAAGTCGGGTGACTCGGTGCTGGTCCAGGTGACCAAGGACCCGATCGGCACCAAGGGCGCCCGGCTGACCAGCCACATCGCGCTGTCCGGCCGGCACCTCGTCTACGTGCCGCACGGCAACGCGTCCGGCATCAGCCGCAAGCTGTCGGACATCGAGCGCAAGCGCCTCCGCGACGTGCTGAAGAACCTGGTGCCCGACGGCGCCGGGGTCATCGTGCGCACCGCGGCCGAGGGCGCCAGCGAGGACGACCTGGCCCGCGACGTGAAGCGGCTGCAGGCGCAGTGGGAGGCCATCCAGGAGAAGTCCGGCAGCAGCAGCGCGCCGGCCCTGCTCTACGAGGAGCCCGAGCTGGTCGTGCGGGTCGTCCGCGACCTGTTCAACGAGGACTTCGGCGAGCTGGTCATCCAGGGCAACGACGCCTACGAGTCGGTCGAGCCGTACCTGTCGCACGTGTCGCCGGACCTGGTCGACCGGGTCAAGCGGTACACCGGCGTCAACGACGTCTTCGCGGACCTCCGCATCGACGAGCAGCTGATCAAGGCCCTCGACCGGCGGGTGTTCCTGCCCTCCGGCGGCAGCCTCGTCATCGACCGCACCGAGGCGATGACCGTCATCGACGTCAACACCGGCAAGTACACGGGCGCCGGCGGCAACCTCGAGGAGACGGTCACCCGCAACAACCTCGAGGCGGCCGAGGAGATCGTCCACCAGCTGCGGCTGCGGGACCTCGGCGGCATCATCGTCATCGACTTCATCGACATGGTCCTGGAGTCCAACCGCGACCTGGTGCTGCGCCGGCTGACCGAGTGCCTGGGCCGGGACCGGACCAAGCACCAGGTCACCGAGATCACCTCGCTCGGCCTGGTGCAGATGACCCGCAAGCGGGTCGGTCAGGGCCTGCTCGAGGCGTTCAGCGAGACCTGCGAGGTGTGCAAGGGCCGCGGCCTGATCATCCACACCGAGCCGATCCCCGAGAAGCGCGGTGGCGGCGGCAGCGCCGGCAGCAACGGTCACGGTGCGACGAAGGTGGCCGCGGCGACCGTCACCAGCGGCGTGGAAGAGGCCGACGTCCAGCCGGCCCGCACCGGTCGCCGGCGTGGCCGCCGGGGCGGCGCCGCGGTCGCGGAGGTGGCCGAGGTCGCCGAGTCCGTCGAGGAAGAGACCGACTCGGTGGACGTGCCGCACACGGTGGAGGACGTCGAGGAGGAGGCGGAGTTCACGCCGATCGCCTCCGAGGACGACCCGGACAACATCGACGACGACGAGGACGAGTCGGCCGGCAACGGTGCCCGCCGCCGGACCCGCCGGGGTGGTCTGCGCAGGCGGACCCGCCCCTGATTTGGGGGGTACGCCACCGATGGCGTACTCTTCTTAAGGCGCACTTTCGTGCGTCGGGTCTTTGCGTGCTTTGTATGGGTCACGCGGATGACCAACCGCCAGTAGCTACGACAGGAGTCCGCGTCCGATGTACGCGATCGTCAAGACCGGCGGCAAGCAGTACAAGGTCGCCGAGGGCGATGTGATCGAGGTCGAGAAGCTCGCGGGCCAGCCTGGCGACTCCCTGTCGCTCGCGGCGGTGCTGCTTGTCGACGGCGAAGATCTCATCACCGACGCGGCGAAGCTTGCCAGCGCTGCGGTGACCGCTGAGGTCGTCGCGCACACCAAGGGTCCGAAGATCCGGATCCACAAGTTCAAGAACAAGACCGGCTACCACAAGCGCCAGGGTCACCGCCAGCCGCTGACCCAGGTGAAGGTCACCGGCATCTCCACCGGGAAGTAGGGGCAGCGCGATGGCACATAAAAAAGGTGCGTCCAGCTCGCGGAACGGGCGCGACTCCGCTGCCCAGCGGCTCGGCGTGAAGCGTTTCGGCGGTCAGCTGGTCAACGCCGGCGAGATCATCATCCGGCAGCGCGGCACCAAGTTCCACCCGGGTGACCTGGTGGGCCGCGGTGGCGACGACACGCTGTTCGCGCTCGCCGCGGGCCACGTGCTCTTCGGCACCAAGCGGGGCCGCAAGACGGTCAGCATCACCCCAGCCGCAGGCTGAAGTTTCTTTCCGGACGGCGGGCCGGGGGCATATTCGCTCCCGGCCCGCCGTTCTTGTGTTCGTGAGGTCCTCGGGGTGCGGCAGTGCCGTGCCGCCGGCGATCTGTGAGGTTGAGGGGATCGGGTCGTGACCACGTTCGTTGACCGCGTCGTGCTGCACGTGAGGGCGGGCGACGGTGGCCACGGCTGCGTGTCCATCCACCGCGAGAAGTTCAAGCCGTTCGGCGGCCCCGACGGCGGTGACGGTGGCCACGGCGGCAGCGTCAAGCTCGTCGTCGACCCGGCCGTGCACACGCTGCTCGACTTCCACTTCCACCCGCACCAGAAGGGTGGCAACGGCGCCGGCGGCGCGGGCAACGATCGCGACGGCGCCAACGGGCAGACGCTCGTGCTGCGGGTGCCCGACGGCACCGTCGTGCACAGCATGGACGGCGAGGTCATCGCCGACCTGATCGGCGAGGGCACCGAGTTCGAGCTGGCCCGCGGCGGGCGGGGCGGCCGCGGCAACGCGGCCCTCGCCAACACCCGCCGCAAGGCGCCCGGCTTCGCGGAGCTCGGCGAGCCCGGCGAAGAGATCGACGTCGTCCTGGAGCTCAAGAGCGTCGCCGACATCGGCCTGGTCGGCTTCCCGTCGGCCGGAAAGTCGTCGCTGATCTCGGTCATCTCCGCGGCCCGGCCCAAGATCGCCGACTACCCGTTCACCACCCTGGTGCCCAACCTGGGCGTCGTGCAGGCCGGCGACAACACGTTCACCGTCGCCGACGTGCCCGGCCTGATCCCCGGCGCCGCCACCGGCAAGGGCCTCGGCATGCAGTTCCTGCGGCACATCGAGCGCACCGCGGTGCTGGTCCACGTGGTCGACACCGCCGCCCTGGAGACCGAGCGCGACCCGGTGTCCGACATCGACGCGATCGAGGCTGAGCTGGCGGCGTATGGCGGCCTGGAGGACCGGCCGCGGATCGTCGCGCTGAACAAGATCGACGTGCCGGACGGGCGCGACCTCGCCGACATCATGCGCGCCGACCTGGAGGAGCGCGGCTACGCCGTGTATGCGGTGAGCGCCGTCACCCACGAGGGGCTCAAGGAGCTCATCTTCGCGATGTCGGAGCTGGTCGGGCAGCAGCGCAAGCTGGCCCCGCCGCCGGAGCGCACCCGCATCGTCATCCGTCCCGCCGCCGTCGACGACAGCGGCTTCACCATCGTCCAGGACGACGAGGGCGTCTTCGTGGTCCGGGGCGGCGCGCCCGAGCGCTGGGTCCGGCAGACCAACTTCGACAACGACGAGGCCGTCGGCTACCTCGCCGACCGGCTCGCCCGCCTCGGCGTCGAGGACGCGCTCAAGAAGGCCGGCGCGGAGCCCGGGTCGCCGGTCCGCATCGGCGCCCGCGAGTTCGACTGGCAGCCCAACACGTACACCGCCGACGACTTCGTGCCGGGCAACCGGGGCACCGACTACCGCCTGGAGGAGCCCAACAAGCGGGTCCGCGCCGCGGAGCGCAAGGCGATGCGGGGTGCCCGCCGCCAGCCGTACGAGACGCTGGAGCTCGCCCCCTCGGACGAGGACGACCAGGACGACTTCTGACCCGCCGACCCGTTTGTACGAATCTGCGGGTTACGTCCGTCTACTGTCCGCTCAGCCTCTGCTACGAAAAACCGGCAATGGCCGCCGAGGCCATCGCGCGGGGGCTCGCGTGAGGCTAATGTTCGGTCGGTGGGCATCCTCGAGCGGCTGACCCGACCTGCGCGATCGCCACGTGAGCGCTTCGCCGACCAGGTGCTGGCAGAGTTGCGCAGGCTCGGTGTCCGGGACGCCGAGTTCCGCCCGACCCAGTTCGCGATCGTGTGCGAGTGCGGTCAGGACGCGTATAGCTGGCTCTTCCTGGCCAAGGCATTCAGCCAGTACCAACGCAGACCCGGCGACCGGAAGCGCTTCGTGCGGGACTTCGTGGCCAGCAGCCTCGCGCCGCCGGCCCAGCCTTCGACGTTCGAAGAGGCGCTGCCGCGGCTGCGCCTCGCCCTGCGGCACGCCGCCCGTGGCACCCGCACGCTGCGCCGGCCCGCGCTGCCGCACCTCGACGAGGTCGTGCTCGTCGAGGACATCCCGGTCGACCTGGACAGCCCGGCCCGCTGGGGGGTCAGCGCCGAGCAGATCTTCGCGGCCGCGCACGAGCACACCCTCGCCCGCGCCGAACTGCCGGCCAGCGCCGCGCTCTTCGGCCCGTCGGTGCTGCACGTGCCCGACCACTCCGGCGACCACCTGGTCTCCTGGGTGCTCCTGGAGGGCTGGCTGGCCGACCTGGACGAGCAGGTCGGCGGGCGGGCCGTCGCGTTCCTGCCGAGCACGCTGATGCTGCTGGTCTGCGCCGACGAGCCGCGCCTGGTGGAGCAGCTGTTCGACCTGGCCGCCGACGAGTACGCGCGCACGCCGGTGCCGCTGTCGCCCATGGCGTACACCACCGACGACGACGGACGGGTCGTGCCCTTCGACCCGTCGCCGGGCCACCCGGCGTTCCACGCCGCGGCGAAGGCCCGCCGCCGCCTGGCCACCGACGTGGCCGAGCACCAGCGGCGGACCCTCGCCGACCCGCGCCTGTCCGACTGCACCCTGACCGCCCGGCCCGACGGCTCCACGTTCACCACCGCCGTCTGGGCGGTCGGCACGCCGACGCTGCTGCCGGTCGTCGACTTCGTCGGGGTGGCGCTGCCGGGGGAGCGGGTGTTCTACGTGCCGTGGGCGCTGATGATCGAGGCCGACCTGCTGATCGAGGAGATCGACTTCCGGCCGGCGCGCTTCACCGCGGTCGACCGGCCGTCACCGGCGTCGCTGGGCTACCTGCGGGAGCGCGCCGTCCACCTGTGAGGCCGATCGCCGCCTTGGCGCGGCGCACGGTCGCGTCGGCGGTCTGGGCGGCCTGCTCGGCGCCCTTGGCGAGGACGGCCTCGATCTCCTCGTCGGTCAGCTCCTGGTAGCGGCGCTGGAGCGGCTCCAGGGTGGCGATCACCGCGTCGGCGACCTGGGTCTTGAGCCGGCCGTACCCGCTGCCCCGGAAGTCGATGGTCTCCGGCGCGCGGTCGGTCAGCGCGCCCAGGATGTCGAGGAGGTTGGCGACGCCGGGACTGCCCTCCGGGTCGTACACCACCTCCGTGCCGGCGTCGGTGACCGCCCGCATCACCTTGCGGCGCAGCACGTCCGGCGGGTCGAGCAGGAACAGCACGCCCGCCGTGGAGGCGTTGGTCTTGCCCATCTTGCGGGCCGGGTCGGCGAGGTCCGCGATCCGGGCGGCGAATGCCGGGTGGACCGCCCGCGGCACGGTGAACGTGCGGCCGTACCGCTCGTTGAACCGCTCCGCCAGGTCGCGGGTCAGCTCGACGTGCTGGCGCTGGTCGCGGCCCACCGGTACCTCGTCGATGTCGTGCACCAGGATGTCGGCGGCCATCAGGACCGGGTACGTCAGCAGCGACAGCCGTGAGCCGCCACCACCGCCCTTCTCCTTGAACTGGATCATCCGGTGCGCCTCACCGTAGCTGGCGACGCATTCGAGCAGGTAGTGCAGCTCCAGGTGGGCGGCGACGTCGGACTGGCGGTAGAGCAGCGTCCGATCGGGATCGACGCCCGCGGCGAGCATCAGGCCGGCCACCTCGCGGGACCGGCTCTGCAGCAGGACGGGGTCGTGCTGGACGGTCAGGGCGTGCAGGTCGGCGATGAACGCCACCGTGTCCTGCTCGTGCTGGCCCCGGACGACGGGTCTGATGGCGCCGACGTAGTTGCCGAGCTGCAGCGGGCCGGTGGGCTTGAAGCCTGAGATGCGGCGGGACATGGGGGGCTCCTCGGTCTGGGTCTGGAGGCCCGCCGCCACCGGGACACGCAAAAGGCCGCCCGGAAACGGACGGCCTCGATGGGGATGTGTGCAGGAAACAGCGGCCGCCCCTAGCGGGCGCGCCAGCTCGAATCACGGTGCAGCACGTCACCACGATAGCAGCCCGCGATGGCACTTGCCGTGGTCACAGTGGCCCCCTCTCTGGCCCCTCCCAAGCGGCGGATCCAGGTGTTGGCTGGAGCGGAGGTTCGATCGGGGAGGCGCGACATGCACGAGATGACAGGGGCGGACATCGACGTGGCGGGGGAGCGGCACTGGCTGCGGCTCAGCTGTCCCGGCTGCCGGGGGTGGCTGGGGGTGCCCGGTGAGGTGCCGCCGGGGATGGCGGCGCAGCTGGTGGCGCGGCGCATCGACGCGTTCGTGCAGCGGCACGCGCGGTGCGGGCGGTGACCATGCTGCGCCAGTTTCGCCTGACCGCCAGCGGGCCGCTGGACGACGAGCGGGCCGACCTGTTGTTCGACAGGGCGGACGACCTGAGCGTGGAGGTGGTGCCCGGCGAGGGGGTCGCCTGGGTGGCGTTCGACCGGGTCGCGCCGACGCTGGTCGACGCGGTCGTGTCCGGGGTCCGCGACCTGGACGCGGCGGGGGTCGGCATCGTGCGGGCGGTCGCCGACGACCCGCTGGTGACCCTGGAGGTGATCGCGGCCCGGGTGCGGCGGCCGGTCGAGGTCGTGCGGGGGTGGACGCACGCCGGGTTTCCGGCGCCGGTCCGGGAGCACCCGCGGCGGCCGGTCTACCACTGGCCGGACGTGTCCGCCTGGCTCGACCTGCACCGCGCGCCGGTGCCGTCCGCCGGGAACGCCGACGTGACGCTGGAGGCGGTCACGCTGGCGCTCCGGCTGCGGGCGCTGGCACCGCAGCTGGAGCGGATGCCGCCGATCCGGTCGCTGCTGTATCCGTGACGGTCGGTCGTCGCCGCGGCCGTCGCTGTTGCGGCGGCTGCGGCGTTACGGCTTTGCGTCTGTCGCCGCTGTGCGGCTTTTCAGACGTCGAACTCGCCGTCTTTGGCGCCGGCCACGAAGGCGTCCCACTCGTCCTGGGTGAAGACGAGCACCGGGCTGTGCGGGTCGGCGCCGTTGCGCAGGCCGATCAGGTCGTCCACGAACGCGACCTCCACGCGGCTGCCGTGGCTCTCGCCCGGGGCCGAGCGCCACACGGCGCGGGAGCTGTCAAAGGCACCCTTCGGGTGCGACAACGTCATGGAACTTGAGGCTACACGTACAACATGGGACGACGGAAACGGAGCACTCGTCCGGGCGACGTGGTGATCACTACGATGCCAGGATGCGCGTGGGCATCATGGGTGGGACGTTCGACCCGATCCACCACGGCCACCTGGTCGCGGCGAGCGAGGTGGCCGATCGGTTCGGGCTGGACCAGGTGGTGTTCGTGCCGACCGGCGACCCCTGGCAGAAAACGGGGTCGGTGGTCAGCTCGCCGGAGGACCGCTACCTGATGACGGTCATCGCGACCGCCTCCAACCCGCGGTTCACCGTCAGCCGCGTCGACGTGGACCGCGGCGGGCCGACGTACACCGTCGACACGCTGCGTGACCTGCGCGAGCAGTACGGCGCGTCGGCGGAGCTGTTCTTCATCACCGGCGCCGACGCGCTCAAGAAGATCCTGTCGTGGAAGGATGCGCGGGACCTCTTCGACCTCGCGCACTTCGTCGGCGTCACGCGGCCCGGGTTCGAGCTCGACGCCTCCCACCTGCCGGCGGACTCGGTGAGCCTGGTCCAGGTGCCGGCGATGGCGATCTCGTCCACCGACTGCCGGCGGCGGGTCGCGTCCGGCAAGCCGGTCTGGTATCTCGTCCCCGACGGAGTGGTGCAATACATCGCTAAGCGCGGTTTGTACCGAAAAGTCGACAACATCTGAGGGGCAGAGTGTCGTACGGGCGTGAGAGGCTAGAACGAGCCCGGCACAGCAGGCCGGGGGAGACCGACGAAGGGAGCCCGGTGCCCGCGACTGAGCGTGCCATCGAGCTGGCGCTCACCGCTGCACAGGCGGCCGCCGACAAGAAGGCTGAAGACATCGTCATCCTGGATGTCGCCGACCAGTTGGCCATCACCGACGCGTTCGTGATCGCGTCGGCGCCCAACGAGCGGCAGGTCCTCTCGATCGTCGATGCCATCGAGGAGCAGCTGGTGCAGCTGCCCGAGAAGGCGAAGCCGGTGCGTCGCGAGGGCAACCGGGGCGGGCGCTGGGTCCTGCTGGACTATGTCGACATCGTCGTGCACGTGCAGCACAGCGAGGAGCGCGAGTTCTACCAGCTCGACAAGCTGTGGAAGGACTGCCCGGTCATCGAGTTCGTCGACCGCGACCTGCCCGCGCCGGCGTGACCAGGCTGATTCTCTGGAGGCACGGACAGACCTCCTGGAATGCCGGTGGGCGGGTGCAGGGGCAGATCGACACGCCGCTGTCCGAGACCGGTCTGGCGCAGGCGGCCGCGGCCGCGCCGCGGCTGGCCGCGCTCGAGCCCGCCGTGCTCGTCTCCAGCGATCTGCGCCGCGCCAGCACCACCATGGACGCCCTGACCGCGCTCGTGGACGTGCCGGTCACCCGTGACCCGCGCCTGCGCGAGCGCAGCTTCGGCGAGTGGGAGGGGCTGACGCACGCCGAGATCGGCGCGACCTGGCCGGAGGCGTTCGAGCGGTGGCGGCGGGGCGAGCCCGTCGACGACGCCGGCGTCGAGGAGGTCGACGCGCTCAGCAAGCGCATGACCGAGGCGCTGCAGGAGATCGTCGCGGCGGCGCCGGACGGGTCGACGATCGTGGTCGCGACGCACGGCGCCGTGGCCAGGCACGGCACGTGCGCGCTGCTGGGCTGGCCGCACGCGTTGGCGGCGACGCTGGGCGCGCTGCACAACTGCCACTCGACCGACCTGCGGTTCGACGCGACCCGGGGGTGGCAGCTGGCTGGCCACAACCTGCCATGATTGTCGCGGAACCGGGCGGGCGCCGGTAGCGTCGAAGGGATCATGGCAGTGCGTTCTGTGCTTCTGGTGGCCGCCGTAGCTCTCGCGCTCGGCGGCTGTGCCGCGTCTCCGACCTCCTCTCCCGGGGAGCCTCCGTCGGTCTCCGCTCCCGCTCCGTCGTCCATGTCGGTCGCGCCGTCGTCGGCCGCCCCCGGCTCCGCTCCCGCCGCCATCACCGTCTCCGGTCAGGTCGTCGAGGGTGTCGAGTCGGGCTGCCTGCTGCTTCGCGCGCCCGACAAGACGTACCTGCTGATCGGTGGTGACCGGGCCGTGCTGCAGGTCGGCAAGCAGGTCACCGTCACCGGGCGGCCCACTCCGGACCTGATGAGCACGTGCCAGCAGGGCACCCCGTTCCAGGTGAGCTCGGTCCAGGGCGGCTGATCGGCTACCGTGCCGTCATGACCGGAGCGGAGCGGACGGTCGGGTACCGTGCCGTCATGACCGGACCGGAGCGGAGCGTCGGCATCATGAGCGCAGTCCGTCGGCCAGGCCGATGCCGGAGCGCAGCGGAGGTGGCGGCATGACCGGCGCACCCTCCGCCGTCGCCGTTGTCACCGACTCGACCGCCTGCCTGCCGGCCGAGCTGGCCACCGACCCGGCGCGGCGGCTCACCGTCGTGCCGCTGGCCGTCGTCGTCAACGGCGTCCCCGGCCTCGACACCGTCGATGTCGACTCCGCCACCGTCGCCGAGGCGCTCAACGCCCGGCGGGTCGCCGTCACCACCTCCAGGCCCTCGCCGGAGGCGTTCGCCGACGTCTACCGGGGGCTGCTCGCCGCCGGGGCGACCGCGGTCCTGTCCGTGCACCTGTCGGCGAAGCTCTCCGGCACCTACGACGCGGCCAGCCTCGCGGCGGCCGAGTTCGGCGATGCCGTCTCCGTGGTCGACACCCAGTCCACCGGGATGGGGCTGGGCTTTCCCGCCCTCGCCGCGGCGGCCGCGGCCTCTTCGGGTGCCGCGCTGTCGGAGGCGAGGCAGGCCGCCCTTGACGCGGTCGGCCGCACCTCGACGCTCTTCTACGTCGACACCCTGGAGTTCCTGCGCCGGGGCGGGCGGATCGGGGCGGCGGCGGCGCTGCTCGGCACCGCGCTGTCGGTGAAGCCGATCCTGCACACCACCGACCAAGGCGTCGTCGTGCGGGAGAAGGTCCGCACGGCGAGCCGCGCGCTGGCCCGGCTGGTCGACATGGCCGACGAGGCGGCGGGGTCGTCGGTCGTCGACGTGGCGGTGCACCACCTGGCCGCGCCGGAGCGCGCCGATGCGCTGCTCACGACGTTGAAGGAGCGGCTCGGGGAGCGGCTGCGGGGGGTGTACCTGACGGAGGTGGGCGCGGTAGTCGGCGCCCACGTCGGGCCGGGGATGGTGGCCGTGGTGGTGCACACGGTGTAGCCGCCGCTGTCGGTTGTCCCTTCGTGTCGGTTGTCCACAAGGGCGTGGTTGTCCACAGGGCGGTGCGTTCGCGGGGGTGGCGCGGTCGTGACCGGTCTTAGCGTGACCGGGCATGAGGCGCAGTACTGCAGACGGTGACAGCGAGACGGCGGGGCGGCTGGCGAGGGTGGTCGGCCTCCCGCCGGATCCCGATCCGTATCCGTGGGATGAGTCGTTTCGGTCCGCCGGGTCTCCGGACCCTCGCCCTGACCTTGGCCTGGACCCCGGTCCCGGTCCGGACGCCTCCGGTGGGCGGTCGTGGCTGTCGGCGGTCGACCCCGGTCGGCGCGGAGTGCGGGCCCTCGTCGTGGTCGCCGTGCTGGTCGTCTGCGTGGCCGCGTTCCTGGCCTGGCGTTCCCGGCCGCAGGTCACCCCGGCGCCGCCGGTCGCCTCCGTCTCCGCCGCCCCGCCCGCCGCGGCCTCCAGCGCCCCGCCCCGGCTGGTCGTCTCGGTCGTCGGCAAGGTGCAGCGCCCCGGCCTCGTCGACCTGCTACCCGGGGCCCGCGTCGCCGACGCCATCACCGCCGCCGGCGGCCTGCTGCCCGGCGCCGAGCCGACCGGCCTCAACCTCGCCCGCAAGGTCGTCGACGGCGAGATGATCGCGGTCGGGATCCCTGCGCCGCCCGGTGCCGCGCCACCCGGTGCGGGCGGCGGCTCCGGCGGCGGTGGCCCCGTCAACCTCAACACCGCCACCGTCGCGGAGCTCCAGACGCTGCCCGGCATCGGCCAGGTCCTCGCGCAGCGCATCATCGACTACCGCGACCGTCACGGCGGCTTCCGCGCCGTCACCGACCTGCGCCAGGTCGAAGGCATCGGCGACGCCAAGTTCGCGCAGCTCAAGGACCGGGTGACGGTGTGAGCACCGACCTGCGCCTGGCCGGCGCCGCGGTCGGTTGCTGGCTGACCGCGCTGGGCTGCCTGTTCTGCCCCGCGCGGGCCGGCTGGGCGGTCGGTCTCGGCGCGGTGGCCCTCGCCGCGCTGTGGGGGCGGCTTCCCGTGCGGGCGCTGCGCCCGACCCGGTGGGTGGTCGTCGCGGCGCTGCTCGGCGTCGCCTGCGGCGCGGTCACCACCGCCGCCCGGGTCGGCGAGCGCGACGCCGAGCCCCTCGCCGGCCTCGCGGCCGCGCACACGACGGTGCGGCTCGGCCTGCGGATCTCCGACGACCCGCGGCTCGGCCGTTCCACGGCGGGCCGGTCGCCGACGGTCGTCGTGCCCGCCCGGCTGACCTGGCTGCGCACGGCCGACGGCACGAACGTGGACCTGGGCGCACGGGTGCTGGTCCTCGCCGCCGACAAGGGCTGGCTGGGGCTGCTGCCGGGCCAGCGGGTCGAGACGACCGGCCGGCTGTCCCCGGCCGACGGCGGCGACCTGCGCGCCGCGATCATCTCCGTCACCGACGCCCCGGCCCGCGTCACCCCGGCGCCGGCGATCCAGCGGGCCGCCGGCACGCTGCGGTCCGGCCTCCAGCGGGCCTGCCTGCCCCTGCCCGCGGAACCGGGCGGCCTGCTGCCGGGGCTCGTCGTCGGCGACACCAGCCGGCTCGACCAGCAGCTCGCCGACGACTTCCGCGCCACCGGCCTGACCCACCTGACCGCCGTGTCCGGCGCGAACCTGGCGATCGTGGTCGGGCTGGTGCTGCTGCTCGCCCGATGGTGCCGCGCCGGCCCGAAGGTTGCCGCGCTGATCTGCGTGCTGGCCCTCGCGGGGTTCGTCGTGCTGGTCCGGCCGTCGCCGAGCGTGCTGCGGGCCGCGGCGATGGGCGGCCTCGCCCTGGTCGCGCTCGCGCTCGGCCGCCCGCGGGCGGTCCTGCCGTCCCTCGCGACCAGCGTCCTCGTGCTCGTGGTCGTCGACCCCGAGCTGGCCGTCGACGCCGGCTTCGCGCTGTCCGTCCTCGCCACCGGCGGCCTGGTCCTGCTCGCGCCGCGCTGGGCGGAGGCCCTGCGCGCCAAGGGCTGGCCGGCGTTCGCGGCCGAGGCGGTCTGCGTGCCCGCCGCGGCGCAGGCGGCGTGCGCGCCGGTGATCGCCGGCATCTCCGGCGGCGTCAGCCTGACGACCGTGCCGGCCAACCTGCTCGCCGCGCCCGCCGTCGCCCCCGCCACGATCCTCGGCATCATCACCGCCGTGACGTCGCCGGTGCTGCCGGGCGTCGCGGCGTTCACCGCCTGGGTGGCCGCCTGGCCGGCCCGCTGGCTCGTCGCGATCGCCCACCACGGCGCCGCCGTCCCGGACGGTGTGCTCCCGTGGCCGGGCGGCGCGTTCGGCGGGATCCTGCTCGGCGGGCTGCTCGCGGCGCTGACCCTCGCGTTCCGGCGCCGGGCGGTGCGGCGGATCGTCGTCGTCATCACCCTCGCCGGCGTGCTCGGCGCCGTCCCCGTCAGAATCCTCACCGGCGGCTGGCCGCCGCCCGGCTGGGTCGTCGTCGCCTGCGACGTCGGCCAGGGCGACGCGCTCGTCGTGGCCGCCGGGGGCGGCGACGCCGTCGTCGTCGACGCGGGACCGCAGGCCGACCCCGTCGACCGCTGCCTGCGCGACCTCGGGGTCCGCCGCGTCCCGCTGCTGATCGTCAGCCACTTCCACGTCGACCACATCGGCGGCCTCGACGGCGTCCTGCGCCGCCGCCGCGTCGACCGGGTGCTCGTGCCGCCCTTCGCCGAGCCCGCGAGCGGCCGCCGGGCCGTCCTCGCCCGCGGCGTCGCCACCCTCGACGCGCCCGCCGGCACCGTCCTCACCGCCGGCACGGCGCGGCTCACCGTCCTCGGCCCGGCCCGCCCCGTGACCGGCACCCGGTCCGACGTCAACAACAACTCGCTGGTCGTCGCGGTCACCGTCGGCGGGATCCGGATCCTGCTCACCGGCGACGCCGAGACGGAGGAGCAGCTGAGCCTGCTCGACGCGCCCCTGCACGCCGACGTGTTGAAGGTCGCCCACCACGGCTCGGCGTATCAAGATCCGGCGTTCCTCGACGCGGTCGCCCCGAGGGTCGCCCTGGTCAGCGTCGGCGCCGGCAACGACTACGGCCACCCGAGCCCCGCCGTCCTGAGCCGCCTGGTCCGCGGGGGTGCGCGGGTCGTCCGTACCGACGAGGAAGGCGACATCGCCGTGGTCCGGGACGCCGCCGGTCGGCTCGCGGTCGTGGCCCACGGCTCGTCCGCTTTTGTCAGGGGGTCGTGACACGATGGCTCGCGTGTCTGGATCTGGTCTGCCCCGCCTCCGCCTGGTGATCGGCGACGAGGAGCTGCTCGTCTCCCGCGCCGTCACCGACACCATCGCCGCCGCCCGGGCGGACGACCCCGACACCGAGGTCCACCGCCGTCCAGGGGCCGATCTGACGGCCGGTGAGCTGGCCGAAATGCTGAGCCCGTCGCTGTTCGGCGGGCGGCGGGTCCTCGTCGTCGACAGCGGCCAGGACACCAAGAAGGACATCGTCGCGGCGCTGCTCGCCTATGCCGCCGACCCCGAGGACGACGTCGTCCTCGTCGTCACCCACGCCGGCGGCGCCAAGGGCAAGGCCCTCGCCGACGGGTTCAAGTCCGCCGGCGCCGACGTCGTGCCCGCCGCGAAGATCGGCAAGCACCGCGAGCGGGTCGACTTCGTGCGCAACGAGATCCGCCGGCAGGGCGGCAAGATCGGCGAGGACGCGGCAGAGGCCCTGCTCAGCGCCGTCGGCAACGATCTGCGCGAGCTGGTCGCCGCCTGCTCGCAGCTGGTCGCCGACACCGGCGGGCGGATCGACGTGAGCACCGTGGCGCAGTATTACCGCGGCCGCGCCGAGGTCTCCGGGTTCACCGTCGCCGACGCCGTCATGGTCGGCGACACGGCCGCGGCGCTGGAGGCCCTGCGGTGGGCGATGCACGTCGGCGTGGACCCCGTGCCGATCGCCGACGCCATCGCCGACGGCGTCCGCACCGTCGCCCGGGTGGCCGCCGCGGGCAAGGGCAGCGCATATCAACTCGCCGGAAATTTGGGAATGCCTCCGTGGAAGGTCGAACGCGCACAGCGCCAAGCCCGTGGCTGGACGGCCGAGGCGCTCGTTGATGCCATGCGAGTGGCGGCAGAGTGCAATGCCGCCGTAAAGGGTGGCTCGGACGACCGCGCCTATGCGCTCGAGCGGGCTGTGTTCGCAGTGGTCGCGGCGCGTGCTGGAGGAATAGGACGATGACGACGAGCAACGGGTTCGCCTCACAGGCGCCGCTGTATGTGCGTGCGCTGCGGCTTCGCCACCTGCATATCGGCGGATTCGTCAGTTTCATGCTGTTCGAGTGCATGATCGCGGGCGGTGTGCTGCTCGCACTCGCCGAGCTGGCCAGCTGGTGGGCGGTCCCCGTCCTCCCCGCTGTCGTCGCCATCATGGTGAAGGTCAACGACTTGGCCATCGGCGGCTCGAAGCGGGTCCGGGCGCAGGCGCGTTCCGCGGCCCGGGGTTCATCCGAACGGGCGTCATCCACTCGGGTGGATCCGGCCACCGAGACCGATGAGCCGACATCCGCCACCCGGCGGACCACGACCGCGCTGGACCGCGCCGAGATGGCCCGGGGCACCGGCACCGGCTCCGGCGCGGCGGCCCGCGCCGCGGGCGCCGGGCGCGACTCGTCCGGGATCGGGGTCTCGACCGCCGGCTCGGGCCGCGCGGCCGCGGGCAGCGTCGCCAGGTCCGGCTTCGCCGCGGCAGGCGTCGGCGGCTCCGGCGTCTACGGCTCCCGTTCGGGTTCGGCCGGCTCTGGCTCGTCAGGTGGTTCGGGTTCGGCGGGCTTCGGCCCGGCGGATGGTTCGGATCCGTCCGGCGGGGCCCGGGGTGCCGGCTCGTCCGCCGGTGCCGCCGCGGCCGCTTCCGCGGGCAACGGCTCCGGCGGGGTCGGAGTCCGCCAGGGCGGCGCGGGTGCCACGCGCACCGCGACCCGGCCGGCATCCGGCGAGCCGCCGGCGCAGCGCAAGAAGGTCGGCGTCATCCGGATCTCGGTCCCGGCCCGCGACGGCGGCCCGCGCGGCGCCCGCCAGCCGGAGACGAGCAACGAATACGGCATCTCGCCGGCCAGCGACGCCCCGCCCACCCAGCCCACCGCCGAGACCGCCGGCCACCACGCCGCCTCCGGTCAGGCCGTCCGCGACGCCGACACCGGCTCCCACGCGGCGTTCGACGACGCCGACACGACGGGTTCGGGCCGGGCGTTCCGGGATGGGGACACGACGGGTTCGGGCCGGGCTTTCCGGGATGGGGACACGACGGGTTCGGGCCGGGCTTTCCGGGATGGGGACACGACGGGTTCGGGCCGGGCTTTCCGGGACGGTGACACGACGGGTTCGGGCCGGGCTTTCCGGGACGGTGACACGACGGGCTCGGGCCGGGCTTTCCGGGACGGTGACACGACCGGCTCCGGTCGGGCCTTCCGGGAGGGTGACACGGGTTCTGGCCGGGCGTTCCGCGAAGGCGTCCCGGGTCAGCAGGTCGTGGTCCGCGACGGGGACACCGGGGTTCACCCGGCGTTCCGGACGGGGGAGGGCGGCGGCGCCCGGTCCGCGTTCCGCCAGGGCGGTCACGAGGACATCCACGAGGCGGACACGGGTAGCCACTCGGCGTACCAGACCTCGGACGGCCGCCGGTCGCGCGTGCACGCCGATGAGTCCGACGGCCGCCATGGCCGGACCGGCGAGCACGAGGGCTGGGACCAGGCCACCGGCGACGCCACCTGGCCGACCCGCAGCGGCTGGGACGAGTCGGCCGAGCCCGCACACGCGGGGCAGCACTGGGACTACTCCGGCACCGGCCGGGACTGGGACCACTCCGGCGAGACCGGCCAGGACTGGGACCGCGCGGGCCGTGCCGGCCAGGACCGGGGCCAGGCCACGCAGATCAGCCAGCGCCGCAGCCGCGACGACGAGGCGACCGAGGCCTGGGACGTGTCCGGCCGGTCCACCCAGGACCGAGCCCACGACAGCGGCGCCTGGGAGCACGACGGTCGGGCGGACCACGACGCTTCGGACGGCCGTGGCTGGCGCGCCGGTCAGGACGGCCGCGACTGGCAGGACGGCCGGGACGCTTCCGACGGCCGCGGCTGGCGTAGCGGTCACGACGGCCACGACGGTCACGGCTCGCAGGGCGACCGGGACGCCTCCGACGGCCACGGCTGGCGTAGCGGCAATGACGGCCACGGCTCGCAGGGGGGCCAGGACGCTTCCGACGGCCGAGGCTGGCGCGGCGTGCAGCACGGTCCCCAGGGCTGGCAGGGCGACCCGAAGGGCTACACCGGCCATGGCGCGCCGGAGTGGGGGCACGACGACGAGGGTCAGCGCTGGGACCGGGCCACCCCCGCGGGCTGGGAGCAGGTCGCCCAGGACGCCGGCCAGGATCGGGTGACGCGTGCCGGGCACGGCGGCGCCGGCGAGGGCCAGCAGGCGTGGGGCGAGGACACCGAGGCCGGCTGGGGCGACGAGGCGGCGTGGGCCGGCCGGCAAGGCGCCCGCGACGGCCAGGCCAACTGGGGCGACGAGACCGCCTGGGGCGACCGCGCCGCGTGGATCAGCCGCGCCGCCGCCGCACGCACCGACCAGCCTGCCCCGGGCACGCGGGCGGCGATGGAGGCGTACGCGGACGGTCACGCCGACGCGCAGCAGGGGGCCGGCTACACCGTCGCCGGCGGATCGGCCAGCTACGCGGGCGGCCACGGCCAAGCGGACTACGCAGGCGCCGGCCAGCAGGGTTACGCGGGCAACGGCGAAGCGGGCTACGCGTCCGGCCGGGCGGGCAGCGGCGACGCGGGCTACGTGCCTGGTCAGCAGGGCTACGCGGCCAGCGGCGATGCCGGCTACACAACCGGCCAGCAGGGTCACGCGGGCGACGGCGGGCCTGGCTACGTGCCCGGTCAGCAGGGCTACGCGGCGAGCGCCGAGGCAGGCTACGCGGCCGGTCAGGCAGGCTACGCGGCCGGTCAGGCAGGCTACGCGGCCGGTCAGGCAGGCTACGCGGGCAGCGCCGAGGCAGGCTACGCGGCCGGTCAGGCAGGCTACGCGGGCAGCGCCGAGGCAGGCTACGCGGCCGGTCAGGCAGGCTACGCGGGCAGCGGTGAGGCGGGCTACGCGGGCGACGGGCAGGCGGGGTATGCCGGGCAGGCGGGCTCGGGGTACACCGGCGGCGAGCAGGGCGGGCGCGGCGACGGGCACGGAAACGTGGTGCCCGGTGAGCCGGTCGACCCGTGGGCGGAGTGGGACGACGAGACCGGCTGGGCGGACCAGTCGCAGTGGGGTGCCGCGCCGAGCCGGGGTGGGCAGACCGGTTGGGGGGCGGGTCAGGCGGCGTGGAACGGGTACGAGCCGGCCGACGAGCCCGACACCGACGAGCCGGTGCGACCCGTCGACAACGGCCGGACCGCCGCCAACCGGGATGCCGCCGGTGGGCGCCACGCGCAGCGCCAGCCGGGAGGGCGTCGGAGGGCGGACGACACGGGGCACTTCCCGTCCGGGCAGTTCCAGTCGGGGCGGCACGCCGAGCGGCCCTGGCGGACCGACGACGACCTGACCCGGCAGCGGACCGGCGGCTTCAACCAGGGCCGCTTCGCCTGAGCCGAACAGCAGGCCGGCCAGTACAGGGGCCTGACGGGCGCTGGACGCCATGAACGATGAGCCGGAGGCGGCTCGGGGCACTCGCCCTGGTCGCTTCCGGCTCTTGGCGTCTGAGGGTGCTGCATTGGCCTGGTGGCGGCGTCTGGGGCGTGGCCTGGCGATGGCGGAAGGGTTGGCTTCGACCGGGACCGGGCCTGGCGGACTGCCAGCGGGGTTCGGGCGGCGTGCCGGAAGCGGACGCCTGCCTGGCCCTGGTCGCCTCCAGCACAGCGATGCCCGGGGCGGTGGGGAGCGCTACCAGGACCCGGATGTTTGCGGAGCGGGGCCGGCGGCAGCCCCCGGTGTCCGCGGCGGGGAGTGGGAACAGCGAAAGCGCCGCCCTCGGTGGGGCGGCGCCTTTCGCGGAGCTGAGAAGAAGTGCTGGGGCCGGTCAGGCGGCCAGCGAGCCCAGCTTCTTGGTGATGGCCGACTTGCGGTTGGCCGCCTGGTTCTTGTGGATGACACCCTTGCTGGCAGCCTGGTCCAGCTTGCGCGAGGCGTCGCGGAGCAGGGTGGTGGCGGCCTCGGTGTCGCCGGCTGCGGTGGCCTCGTGGAACTTGCGGATCGCGGTCTTCAGGGAAGACTTGACCGACTTGTTGCGCAGGCGGCGCTTCTCGTTCTGCCGGTTGCGCTTGATCTGGGACTTGATGTTCGCCACGCGACAGACCTCGTCTTGTTAGCTCGGGTTGGAAAAGTTTAGGCGCAAGCAACAGGGACGCGTCACCGTGCGCGATGAATCAGGTTACCAGGTCCCCACCCTGCCAGCCAAAACGGGCGGCCACGGTGGGGTGGGGTCTTACAGGGCGCTGCCCTTCTTGTACTCGTCCCAGGACAGTTCCCAGTCGGTCCAGCCGTCGCCGTACTTCACGCGCTCCTCGGTGCCCTTGACGATGACGGGGTCGCCGATGTGGGTCACGCCGTACAGCCATTTTGCCAGGTCGAGGGAGATGTTGACGCAGCCGTGGGAGACATTGCGCTTGCCTTGGTCCTTGACGGACCAGGGGGCGGCGTGGATGTACTGGCCGCTCCAGGTGATCCGCTGGGGGTACTCGACCTTCGTGCGGTAGCCGTCGGGGGAGTCGACGGGGACGCCGTAGGTGGAGGAGTCGAACCACTCCCACTCGTTCTTCACCATGACGATGAAGTTGCCGCTGTCGGAGGGGTTGCTCGGCTTGCCCAGGGAGACGGGCATCGTCTTGAGCAGGACGCCGTCCTCGGTGATCGTCATCTGCTTGGTGGCGTTGTCGACCTCCATGATGAGCTTCTTGCCCACGGTGGCGTCGACGGTGATGTCCTTCTCACCGTAGGACTTGCCGCCGAAGGAGACGCCGCCGACGCGGGCGCGCAGGGAGAGCTTCGTGCCCGCCTGCCAGTACTCTTTGGGGCGGTAGTGGATCTCCTTGCTGGTGTACCAGTTCCAGCTGCCCTCCTGCGGCGGGTCGGAGGACATGAGGAGCCGCCGCTCAATGCCGGCCCGCTTGTCCTTCGGGATCTCGACGCCGAAGGACAGGATCATCATCATGCCGACGCCGACGACCTGGCCGTCGCCGATCTGGCTGCTGGTGCGGGCGAGGCTGGACGGCTTGGCCATGGTGGTGAACTTCACCGTGGACTTGGCGCTGCCGGCGGTGATCGTGGCCGTGTACTCGGTGGAGTACTTCAGCTGCTTGTCCGGCATCCACTCGACCCCCTTGCCCGAGGCGCCGGTGGAGCCCGAGGCGCCGGTGGAGCCCGAGGCGCCGGTGGAGCCCGAGGCGCCGGTGGAGCCCGAGGCGCCGGTGGAGCCCGAGGCGCCGGTGGAGCCCGAGGCGCCGGTGGAGCCCGAGGCGCCGGTGGCGGGCGCACCCTGGCCACCAGCGGGCAGGGCGGCGCCGGACACGGTGGCGCCCGAGGCGTCCTGCAGCGTGACCGTGGCGTCGGAGGAGGCCTCGTACACGAGGGACGTCGCGGTCGAGACGTCCTTGGCGCCGTCGGTGGGGGCCGTCACCTTGACGGTGGCGGCCGCGGCGCTGGAGCCGCTGCCGCCGCCCTTCCAGGACGGGGCGGGGTCGCTGCAGCCGGCGAGCAGCAGGGCGCTCACCACGAACACGGAGGTCAGTCGTCGTAGTTGCATCAGCAACCATTGTGCCCGGGTCCGCAAGGACGGCAACCTGGCACCCGCCGGGACGGCAACGCGACGGTGGTCGCGGGCCGGGAGGGCGAGCGGGCGGCCGCCACGGGCTACAGCGACGGCAGGCGGACGAGGAACGTGGTGCCGGGCTTGTCGCCGTGGTCGGTGACGGTGATCGTGCCGCCGTGGCGTTCGATGACGGTGCGGCTGATGGCCAGGCCGAGGCCTGTGCCGGGCAGGCCGAGGCTGCGGATGTTGGAGCCGCGGAAGAAGCGCTCGAAGAGCCGGGACCGCTCCTCCTCGGGGATGCCGACGCCGGTGTCGGTGACCCGCAGGTCGACGCCGGCCCGGTCGCGGGTCAGCTCGATCTCGACCCGGCCGCCCGCGGGTGTGAACTTCACCGCGTTGGTGACGAGGTGGTCGACGACCTTGCGCAGCCGCGGCGGGTCGCCGGCGACGGGCGCCGGGCCGTCGGGGAGCGTGACCCGCATGTCGATGTCCTTCTCCTGCGCCGCGCGGGTGCCCGCGAGCGCGGAGTCGCCGACCACGGCCGCGAAGTCCAGGGGACGCTCGACGAGGGAGACGTAGCCGCTCTCCAGGCCGGCCAGGTCCAGCAGGTCGTCGATGATCGCCCGGAGGTTCTCAGCGTTGCGGGCGATGACCGACAGGAACTGCGAGCGGGTCGTCTCGTCGTCGTTGTCGTGCAGGAGCAGCTCGGTGTACGAGGAGATCGACGTGAGCGGGGTGCGCAGCTCGTGGCCGACGAGGGAGATGAACTCGTCCTTCGTGCGGGCCAGCTGGCGGGCCAGGTCCTCGGCGCGGCGGCGCTCCAGGAACTGCCCGACGTGCGCGGCGATCCCGGACAGCAGCGCGATGAGGGACTGCTCGGGCTCCTCGGCGGCGTCGCCGAAGAAGCTGAGCGTGCCGGTGACCCCGGTGCCGTCGCGGATCGGCACGGCCAGGCCGACCCGCAGGCCGTGCCGGGCCAGCGACGGCACGTTGAGGCGGCTGCCGACGACGGAGATGTCGGGGACCCAGGCGGGCTGGCCGGTCTCCCAGGCGACCCCGGAGACGCCGACGCCGGGGGCGAGGGGGCCGGGTTCGGGGATGACGTAGCCGGGCTCGGTCCACATGGCGGCGTTGCGCAGGACGTTGCCGACCTTGTCGACCAGCCACAGCTCGCTGTGCGGCCACTGCAGGGTGCGCGCGACGGTGCCGAGCAGCTCCGGGCCGGCGTCCTCGATCGTGGGCGCCTGCTCCAGGATGCGGGAGACGGCGAGCTCGCACTCGATGAGCCGCTGCGCCCGGCGCCGGTCGGTGACCTCGTGCAGGGCGGCGACGGCGCCGAGCCGGTTGCCGTCGGTGTCGCGGATCGGCTGGGCGTTGGCGGTGAAGCTGCGCCGGGGGCGTCCGGGCATGTGGACGACGACCTCGGCCTCGCGGACGTGCTCGCCGTGGAACGCGCGGACCAGGGGCAGGTCCTCGGAGACGCCGGGCACGCCGTGCGACCGGTACTGCTCGACCCAGGTGGCGGCGGTGGACTGGTCGGCCTCGCCGCCGGTGATCTCCCGCATGGCGCGGTTGAACAGGATCAGCCGGCCGCGCTCGTCGCAGGCGACCACGCCGGCGTCGAGGTTGTCGAGCAGGGCGCTGAGGAAGTGCCGCTCGCGGGCGAGCTGCCGCTCGGCGGTGACGCGTTCGCTGATGTCGTACACGAACGCGTGCGCGTGCCGCCCGGCCGGCCCCTCCACGACGTTCAGGGTCAGCTCGACCGGGAACTCGTCGCCGGCCCGGTTGGTGGCGTACAGCTGCAGCCGCTGCCCGATCAGCTTCGGTGCGCCGCCCCGCGCCAGCCTGGTCAGCCCGGCGCGGTGCGCCGCCCGGAACCGCTCGGGGATGATCAGCTCGTCCACCTGCTTGCCGATCGCCTCCGCGGCGGACCAGCCGAAGGTGCGCTCGGCCGCCTTGTTCCAGCGGGTGATCTCGCCGGTGAGCTCGATGGCGATGAACGCCTCCAGCGCGGTCTCCAGCACCGCGTCGGTCTCGGCCGCGGCGATGGAGATGTCCTGCCGGCTGGTCTCGGCGCCGAGCATGACCTCCAGCATCGCGGCGCACTCCGACACGGCGGCGATGTCGTCGTCGGTCCAGTGCCGGGGGACGGAGTCGGTGACGCAGATCGCCCCGAGCGTGTTGCCGTGCAGGTCGTGGATGGGGTGGCCGAGGTACGCCGTGACGCCCCGGTCGAGCACCGCGCCGAGGTCGCGCAGCACCGGGTGGTCCCGGGCGTCGCTGACGACGAGCGGCGCGTTCCCGGTCACCACGTACTGGCAGAACGAGCTGGTCGCCGGCTCGGCGTGGACGCGGTCGAGGTCCGGCGGGAGGCCGTGCCGGCCGATGATGTGCATCCGCTCGTCGTCGACGAGGGTCAGCAGACCGACGGGGGCGACGACCGAGCGTGCGGCGAGCCGGACCAGGCCGTCGACCGGCGCGGACGACGACGCCAGCAGTGTCTGGGCGCGCCGGAGCGCGGCAAGCCGTTCGGGCTGCGTGAGCACGCCGAAGTCGAGCTGCGGCATGTCCACCCCCAACCCGCGAGCAGCTAGGTCGATGGTACCCGCGCAAAGGGGCTAAATCAGACTAAAGCCGGAGCTGCGTGGCCCGGGCCAGGGTCGACGACGGGTCCTCGCCGGCGGTCAGGTCGATGTCGTCGGTGAGCCGCCCGTCGGCGAGCCGCAGCAGCCGGTCGCACCGCGCCGCGATCTGCTGCTCGTGCGTGGCGAGCAGCACCGTCATGCCGCGCTCCTCCCGCAGGTCGAGCAGCAGGTCCAGGATCTGCGTGCCGTTGGCGGAGTCGAGGTTGCCGGTCGGCTCGTCGGCGAGCAGCAGCTTCGGCGACCCGATCAGGGCACGGGCGATCGCCACCCGCTGCTGCTGGCCGCCGGACAGCTGCGCCGGCAGGGCCCGCTCCCGGCCGGCGAGGCCGACCGCGTCGAGCAGCTCGCGGGCGCGCTGCTGCTTGTCGAACCCGACGCGGAACGGCAGCACCGGCGCGATGACGTTGTCGAGCGCGGTGAGCGCGGGCAGCAGGTGGTACCGCTGGAACACGAACCCGACCGTGCGCCGGTATTCGCTGAGCTTGCGCCGCCGCAGCGCGGTCACCTCGACGCCGTCGACGACGATCGTGCCGGCGTCGGCGCTCTCGATCGCGCCGACCAGGTGCAGCAGCGTCGACTTGCCCGACCCGCTCGGCCCGGCGACCGCGGTGAAGCTGCCGGGCTCCACGCTCAGGGTCAGCTCGTCGGCGGCGACGATGTCCTGCTCCCCGGTGTGGAAGCGCTTGGTCAACCCGGCGACGGACAGCGCGGCGCCCGTGGAGAGGGTGGCGCCGGTGGACGGTGCGGTCATCGCCCTACTCTGTCGCAATGCATTGCGACAATGCAAGGGGCGAGTAGGCTCTGGACATGCCGATCCATCACGCGGTGCTGTCGCTGCTGTCGCACGGGCCCAGCTACGGGTACGAGCTGAAGAGCGCCTTCGAGACCGCGGTCGGCCCGCAGTGGGGCCCGCTGAACATCGGGCACCTGTACCAGATCCTGGACCGGCTCTCCCGCGACGGCATGGTCAGCTCCGAGCGGCACGCCCAGGCGGTCAAGCCCGACCGGGTCGTCTACGAGATCACCGACGCCGGCCGCGGCGAGCTGCGGCGCTGGCTGGACGAGGCGAGCCCGCGCAGCGGCGGCTTCCGCGACGACTTCTTCCTCAAGGTGACCGCCGCGGCCCGCTCCGGCGACGGGGAGGTGGTGCGCACCGTGCTGGGCCAGCAGCGCACGTACCTGCTGCGCGAGCTGCGCAACCTCGACGGCCTGCGGCGCAAGGCGGCCGACCCGGTCGTCGGGCTGCTGCTGTCGGCGGCGACCCGGCACGTCGAGGCCGACCTCGCGTTCGTCGACGACGCGGAGCGGGCGCTGCTGAGCGATCCGGCCACGGTCGCCACGCTGAAGGGCGTCCGGCCGACGGGCCCGGACCAGCTGCAACAACCCGCCTAACGGGGGTGCAGGGCGCCCCGCCGCAGGCCGGGGATCTCGAACGGCTCGCCCAGCAGCTCCGCCGCGCCCAGCCGCGCCAGCGCCGGCGCGGTCTGGATGCCGGAGCCGCCCTGCCCCGCGAACCAGTAGAACCCGTCCTGCACCGGGTCGGGCCCGACGACCGGGTTGCGGTCCGGCGCGAACGTCCGCAGCCCCGCCCAGCTCGTCCGCACCCGCCGCAGGTCCAGGGTGGTGACCGCGGCGACCCGCTCGACCCCGAGGGCGACATCCTCCGGCGCGGCGACCGCGTCGACCGGCGGCGACGGCGTCTCGTCGCACGGCGACACCAGCAGCCCGCCGCCCTCGGGGCGGAAGTAGAACTCGTCGCCCACGTCGTGCACCAGCGGCCAGCCGGGCGCGACCCCTTCGATGGAGACGATCGCCACGGTACGGCGCAGCGGCTTCAACCCCGCGGCCGCGACCCCGAGCCGCCCGGCGACGGCGTCCGCCCAGGCACCGGCCGCGTTGACGACCCGCTCGGCCTCCAGCTCGCCGCGGTCGGTGGTGAGCCGCCAGCCGCGCCCGGTCCACTCGCCGGCCTCCAGGCCGATCGCGGTGCGCAGCACCACTCCCGCGGCGGCGGCGCGCTTGCGGTACAGCTGATGCAGCGCGTCGACGTCGATGTCCTGCGCGGTGCGCTCGACCGCGGCCCTGGCGACCGCCGACGGGCGCAGCGCCGGGCACAGCGTCTGCGCCCCGGCGACGTCCGTGCCGCGCAGCGCCGGGTTGGCGGTCAGCAGCGCGTTCATCGCCGGGAGCTGCTCCTCGCCGGCGATCCAGACCAGCGGCCTGGCCCGCAGCAGCGGCGTGCCGGACTCGGCGCCGAGCGCGTCGAGGATCGTCCGCGACGCGCGGGTCAGCGCCCGCACCTCCGGCGTGCCGTAGCTCTCGAGGAAGGCGGCCACGGACCGCCCGGTCGTGTGGTAACCGAACTGGTTCTCCCGTTCGAGCACCATGATCCGCAACGGCTCGCGGTGGCCACCCGCCGCCTCCACCCGTGCGACCATCCGGCTGTCCAGCTCGGCGAGCTCCGCGGCGAGGGACAGGCCGGCCATGCCCCCACCGATCATCGCCACGTCTGCGCGTTCGATCCTGCAATTGTCGCAGGCGATGTTGTGATGTTGCAGAATGTTCCGATTCGAGTCGGGTAGGCATGGAGGCGTGAGATTCGCCGAACTCGCCGCCCGCTGGCAGGACCGACCCGTGCTCGTCGTCGGCGACGCCGTGCTCGACTGCTGGCTGACCGGGACCCCGACCCGCATGAGCCGGGAGGCTCCCGTCCCCGTCATCACGCTGGAGACGACCCGCGAGGTCGCCGGCGGTGCCGCGGCCGTCGCGGGCGCGTTCACCGGCCTGGGCGCCAGGACCACCGTCGTCGGCGTGACCGGCGACGACGACGCGGGCGCCACGCTGCGCTCCAGGGTGTGGGACGGCGGCGCCACCGACCGCCTGGTCGTCGCGGTCGGCCGGCGTACGCTCACCAAGCGCCGCGTCGTCGCCGCAGGTCAGGTGGTGGCACGGTTCGACGACGGCGACACGAGCCCCCTCACCGGCGGGGCCGCCGAGACGCTTCTGCACCGCCTCGGCGAGTCCCTCGCCGAGCGCCCCGCGGCGGTCGTCGTCTGCGACCTCGGCGCCGGCACCCTCGGCCCCGCCGTCCGCGCGCTCCTGGCCAGCCGGCGCCTCGACGTGCCGCTCCTCGCCGTCGACGCGCTGGACCTCGCGCCGTGGGCCCACCTCGGCCCTGACCTCGTCACACCCACCCTCGACACCGTCGGTGGGGTCGTCGACGGGACGACCACCGCCGCCGTCATCGCATCCCGCGGCATGCTCCTGCGCTCGACCGCCGCCGCCGTCGTGGCCGTCACCCTCGACGCCGACGGTGCGGTCGTGCACAGCCACGACGCCGACACGGTCCACACCTCGGCGGCCCCGACACCACGCAACCGGTCCGCGTACGTCGCCGGCTTCGTCCTCGCCCAGCTCGCCGGCGCCGCCCTGCCGGAGGCCGCCGCCACCGCCCAGCGCTGCGCCGCCATCCGCGACCGCGACCTCCCCTTCGCCGCCGCCCAGCTCGGCTCCCTGGACCCCACCCCAGCCTGACCCACCACCGAGCCGCTCGACTTCCCCGCTCCGTGTACGCCCTCCTCGCCCGCCCGCGCAGACGTTGGTCAATGTCGCAATTCGTGGGTTCTGTTCCGCGGGGTGCGGTGGTTCAGCCGAGGGTGACCTCGGTGGTGGGGAGGAGGGTCTTGGGGTCGCAGCGGACGACGACCCGGACCTCCTGGCCGTTCGTCTTGAAGGTCACCCGGTATTCGGCGGCCGGGCCCTGCTGGGCGTCCTCGACGTGGAAGCCGGTCGCCGGGCGTAGGTAGTCGGCCCAGGTCAGGCCGGCGTTGCAGTGGGCGGCGACGGTGCCGCCGGGGGTGCGCAGGATCTGCGTGGAGCCGGGCGACGGAGAAGGGGACGGGGAAGGGGTGGCGGAAGGGCGGCCGCCGCTGGTGGCGGCCACCATGGACGAGCGGACGGCCTCCACTTTGTCGATGCCGACGACGCTGAGCGCCGTCGTGCACACGGCCCAGGCACTGATCGCGAAAACCCACCGTCCACGCCGCATGCGGGGCGCCCTGCCCGGGGGCGGGGAATGCACACCGGCGGGGGAGGGAGATCCGGAGCGAGCCGGGTTTGGGACGGCGACGACCTTGTTGGTGACTTCCTCGCCTGTCTGTCCGTATCATGCCCGAGACGCGCCACCCCCCTTGTCGACGCGACCCACGAGGACCACATGAAGACCCGCACGTGGAGAATCCGCACGTGGTCGATCCGCGCCAAGATCGTCACCCTGCTGCTCCCGCCGCTGCTGTCGCTCGTCGTGCTGTGGGTCTTCGCGACCAGCCTGACGTCCAGCGCGGTGGTCGAGCTGTTCGATGCGCAGACCTACTACAAGCTGGCCGCCGAGCCGGCCGAGACGATGACCGTCGAGCTGCAGCGGGAGCGGAAGCTCTCGCAGGTGTACCTGGGGTCCGGCCGGGCCGAGGGGAAGCCGGAGGCGGCGCTGCTGGCCGAGCAGCGGCGCAAGACCGACACCGCCATCAGCCATTTCCGGTCCCTCGCCGGCAAGGGGGAGACCAAGGACGCCATGCCGGAGGCCGCCAGAGGGCGCCTCACGGAGATCATGGTGGCGCTCGATGGGATCGTGTCGGGGCGCTCGGGGATCTCGTTGGGGCAGATCGACCGGACCGGCGCGATGGAGGTCTACAACGAGCCGATCGACGCGATCTACCGCTGGTACAACGCACTGCCCGGCGTCAGTGACGCGCAGCTGAGCAAGGACGCCCGGACCAACATCGCGATGAGCCGCGCCCGGGAGCTGCTCGCGCGGGAGGACTCGCTGGTCAACGGCGCCGCCGCGGCGGGCAAGTTCATCCGCACCGAGGCCGCCGACCTGATCGCGGCGATCGGCGCGAAGCGCGCCGAATACGCGGAGCAGTCCGCGGAGCTGCCCGAGACGGTGCAGCGGGTCTACCGGGACATCGTCGCGGGCGACGCGCACAAGAAGCTGACCGCTTTCGAGGACAAGATCATCGCTGAGGCCAGGCCGAACGTCGCCATCCCGGTCGACATCGCCGTGTGGCGCGACGCCTACGACAAGCTCGCCGAGCAACTGCGCCAGCTGGACCTGCAGTACGGCGACACGATCCTGGAGCGGGCCGAGCCCGTCGGTGTCGCGATCATCGTCCGGCTGGTGCTCGCCGCGGTGCTGGGTCTGCTCGCGATCGCGATCTCGGTCGTGCTGTCGATCCGGATCGGCCGGTCGCTGATCAACCGGCTCACCGGCCTGCGCCAGGACGCCCAGATCCTCGCCGACCAGCGGCTGCCGGAGCTCGTCGGCCGGCTGCGCCGGGGCGAGGAGTTCAACCTGGCCGAGGCGGCGCCGCCGCTGGAGTACGGCACCGACGAGATCGGCAAGGTGGGCAACGCGTTCAGCGCCGTGCAGCGCACCGCGATCGAGTCCGCGGCGCACGAGGCGCAGCTGCGCCGGGGGCTCAACGAGGTCTTCCTGAACATCGCCCGCCGCAGCCAGACGCTGCTGCACCGCCAGCTCGCGCTGCTGGACCGGATGGAGCGCCGGACCGGCGACCCGGAGGAGCTGGAGGACCTGTTCCGGGTCGACCACCTCGCCACCCGCATGCGCCGCCACGCCGAGGACCTGGTCATCCTGGCCGGCGCGACCCCCGGCCGCGGCTGGCGCAACCCGGTGCCGATGGTCGACGTGGTCCGCGGCGCGGTGTCGGAGGTCGAGGACTACGCGCGGGTCGGCTTCCTCACGCTGCCCGAGGCGTCGCTGGTCGGGCGGGCCGTCGCCGACGTCATTCACCTGCTCGCCGAGGTGATCGAGAACGCGACGTCGTACTCGCCGCCGCACACCCGGGTGCAGATCAGCGGGCAGCTCGTGCCGAACGGGTTCGCGGTCGAGATCGAGGACCGCGGGCTGGGCATGTCGCCGGAGGCCATCGAGGAGGCCAACCAGCGGCTGCTGCACCCGCCGGACTTCGACCCGGCCAACAGCGCCCGGCTCGGCCTGTTCGTGGTGGCGCTGCTCGCGGCCCGTCACGGCGTCCGGGTCACGCTGCGGTCGTCGCCGTACGGGGGCGTCACCGCGGTCGTGCTGATCCCGCCCCACCTGATCACGGGCGCCACCCCGGAGCTGACCGCGTCGACCCCGTCGGAGGCGGCGTCGGAGCTGGCGGGCGAGCTGGCCGGTGACCTGGACGGTGAGCTGGCCGGCGACGTGGCGGCGCAGCCCGAGTTCGAGACGCGCCGGGTCGGGCCGGACGAGCGGCTCACCGCGGAGGTCCTGGAGCTCGTCCCGTCGCAGGTGAGCACGGCCGCCACGCACGTGCCCCTGCCCGTCCGCGGGCGCGACGCCGACGCCGAGATGCCGCCGCCGGTCGTGCCGGCTCAGGCGGTACCGACGCGGCAGACACCACCAGAGCAACCCGTCGATCTCACCGACGACGGACTCCCCAAGCGGCGCCGGCAGGCGAGCCTGGCCCCGCAGCTCCGGGAGCGACCTGACGACGAGCACACGGTCGACGGCGTGCCGGCGTCGCAGTTCGCGGCCGCCGGGACCGGTGGCAGGTCGCCCGAGCAGACCCGCGCGATGATGACGTCGCTACAGGCGGGGTTCACCCGGGGGCGCCGGGAGGCGGCGCTCACCGACGATCAACCCACACTGGAAAGGGACGCATAGGTGGCACAATCGACGAGTCGCACCGGCAAGCTCGACTGGCTCCTCGACGACCTCGTCGATCGGGTCGAGTCGGCGCAGCATGCCGTGGTGCTCTCCGCCGACGGGCTGCTCATGGGCGCGTCCAGCCACCTCGGCCGGGACGACGCCGAGCACCTGTCGGCGGTCGCGTCCGGGTTTCAGAGCCTGGCCCGCAGCGCCGGCCGGCACTTCAACGGCGGCACCGTCCGGCAGACGATCGTGGAGATGGACGACGCGTTCCTGTTCGTCACGGCCGCCGGGCAGGGCGCCTGCCTGGCGGTGCTGAGCACGGCGGACTCCGACATCGGCGTGATCGCCTACGAGATGGCGATGCTGGTGACCCGGGTCGGGCAGTACCTCACCGCACCGTCACGAACGGGCGCTCCGTCCGATGTCGCGGGGTGAGCACGACTGGCTCGACTCCGACGCCGGGCCGGTGGTGCGCCCGTACGCGGTGACCGGCGGGCGGGCCAAGCCCGCCGTCGGCGGCTTCGACCTGGTCGCGTTCGTCGTCAACGCCGACGGCGGGACGGGCCCGCGGCACCTGCAGCCCGAGCATTATGCGATCCTGGCCCGCACCCGCGTGCCGATCACGGTCGCGGAGCTCGCCTCACACCTCGATCTCGCGCTCGGCGTGGTGCGCGTGCTGCTGGGCGACCTGCTCCAGCAGGGCCTCATCGAAATGCACGAACCTGTGTACGACCAATCCGTCGGGCCGCAGCGGCCCGACGATCGCATTCTCAAGGCGGTTGTCAATGGTCTCCGATCGCTCTGACGGGCACATCCCGCTGGCGGTGAAGATCCTCATCGCCGGGGGGTTCGGCGTCGGCAAGACCACGCTCGTCAGCGCGGTCAGTGAGATCCGTCCCCTCCAGACCGAGGAGGTGCTCACCAACGCGGGCGTCGGCATCGACGACGTCAACGGCGTGGAGGGCAAGACCACCACGACGGTGGCGATGGACTTCGGCCGGATCAGCATCAACGACGACATCGTGCTCTATCTCTTCGGTACCCCGGGACAGGACCGCTTCTGGTTCCTGTGGGACGAGCTGGCGCTCGGCGCGCTCGGCGCGGTCGTGCTCGCCGACACCCGGCGGCTCACCGACTGCTTCCCGTCGGTGGACTACTTCGAGGAGCGCAACACGCCGTTCCTGGTCGCCGTCAACTGCTTCGACGGCGTGCAGAAGCACACCGCGGAGGCGGTCCGCCGGGCGCTGGACCTCGACCCGGACGTGCCCGTGGTGCTCTGCGACGCCCGCGACCGGCGCTCGATCAAGGGTGTGCTCATCGCGCTCGTCGAGCACGTCATGACGATCAAGCAGGCACCGGCACTCGAGCCAGCGCGGCGGCCTGGCTTCTGATCTCCGGCACGGCCGTCGTCTCCCACCAGGCACCCCGGCGGGTCGGGCCGATCGCGAAGATGCGGTCGGACGGCTCGCCGTCGCGGCCGACGAGCCGGCCGTGCCCGTCGACGTCGAGGCCGGTGCCGGTCGGGTCGCGGCGGGCCAGCCCGTCGTCCAGCAGCGCCCGGCCGAGCGTGCTGGTGGCGGCGCCGCCCGGGCCGGTGCAGTTGACGATCGCGCCGACGGGCCAGCTCACGTCCCTGTCCTTGAACCGCAGCGTCACCACGAAGCCGCGCTCGCCGCGCCGGATCGAGTGGATCGCCGCCGCGTGCGTGCGGAGGGCGCCGCTGTCGCGCAGCGCGGCCACCCGCGCCGCGACCGTCGGCGCCATCCGGTGCCGGTGGACCTCCCAGTACGCCGCGACGTGCTGCAGGAACCGTCGCCGCGCGTCCACCGACAGCTGCCGCCACAGCCGGTCGATCTGCGGCCGCAGCGTGTCGACGGCGCAGCGCCAGTCGGCCTCGGTCGCCGCGTAGCGCCGGACCGCCCGCAGCAGCCCGCGCGCGTCGGCGCCGTCGTGGGCGAACGTCCCGGTGGCCTTCGGCTGGGTCTCCAGGTGCGGCTGGGGGAGCAGGCCACGGCGCGACACCGCGTGCAGCGGCGCCCGGCGCCCCCGGTTGCTCAGCGACATCGCCACGTCCAGCGCGGTGAGCCCGGTGCCGATCAGCAGCACCGGCACGTCGCCCGGGACCCGGTCCAGCGCGCCCGGCGTCCACGGGTTTCCCACATAGTAGGGGTGGGTGCGCACGGCCGAGGTGATCGACAGCGGGCCCGCCGGGGCGCCGTGGCCGAGGGCGAGCACGACCCGGTCCGCGGCCACGGTCTGCCCGCCGCGCAGCACCACGCTCAGTCGCTCCCGGCCGGTGTCCAGGCGGATCGCCACGCCGCGGGCGTGCTCGAAGTCGGCGCCGCGCAGCCGGTCGTGCAGGTAGTCGCCGAAGACCGCGCGGGGCGCGAAGTCCGCCGGGCCGATGGGGAGCCCCTGCTCCCGGCACCAGTCGACGAAGTCGTCCGGGGTGTCGGCGAGCGCGCTCATCGCCGCCGCCCGCGAGTTGAGCAGATGTGTGGGGTCGGTCGTGCGGTACGCCGCGCCGCGACCGAGCGTGTCCGCCGGCGCCGGGTCGACCAGCACGACCCGGTCCGCCGGGCCGCTGACATGGATCGCCGTCAGGGCGCCGCTACAGCCTCCGCCCACGACCACTGTGGTTTGCATGCCCGCCCCTAATTTCTATCTAACCGGTAGGTTTTAACTGTACTAGGTGCGGCCGCCCGGGTGTAGAACCCAGATCGTCCGGGCATGTCGGGTTCAGGGCCTGTCGGGCCCCGAGGAGGTGCACCGATGTCGATCTTTCGGACCAAGCCGATCGAGCAGTCGCTGCGGGACACGGACGAACCGGGCAGAGGACTGCGCAAGAACCTGTCGGCGTTCCACCTGACGGTCTTCGGGGTGGGCGTGATCATCGGTACGGGCATCTTCGTGCTGACCGGCCAGCAGGCCGCCCGTAACGCCGGCCCGGCCATCGTGATCTCGTTCGCCCTGGCCGGGGTGGTGTGCGCCCTCGCCGCCCTCTGCTACGCGGAGTTCGCCTCCAGCGTGCCGGTCGCCGGCTCCGCGTACACCTTCTCCTACGCCACCCTCGGGCAGTTCGTCGCCTGGATCATCGGCTGGGACCTGTGCCTGGAGCTCGCCCTCGGCGCCGCCGTCGTGTCCCGCGGCTGGTCGGCCTACCTGCAGGAGCTGTTCGACCTGCCCGCCTGGCTCGCCGGGGACAAGGCCCTGCCCGACTTCGGGGCCGCCTTCATCGTCGCCGCCCTCACGATCGTGGCGGTCATGGGCGCGAAGCTGTCCGGGCGGGTCACCGGGTTCCTCGTCGTCGTCAAGGTCGCCGTCGTCGTGTTCGTCATCGGGCTCGGCGTGTTCTTCATCAAGGCCGCCAACTACACGCCGTTCATCCCCGCCGCCGAGCCGTCGACCAAGGCCAGCGGCGGCGACGCGCCGCTGCTGCAGGTCCTGGCCGGGATCACGCCGCAGCACTTCGGCTGGTTCGGCATCGTCGCGGCCGCGTCCATCGTGTTCTTCGCGTACATCGGCTTCGACGTCGTCGCGACCACCGCCGAGGAGACCCGCAACCCGCAGCGCGACGTCCCGTGGGGCATCATCGGCTCCCTGGTCATCTGCGGCGTGCTGTACATGGCGGTCGCCTTCGTGGTGACCGGCATGGTCCCCTTCGGGCAGCTCGACACCGCCGCGCCGCTGGCGAAGGCGTTCGACCTCGTCGGGCAGGGCTGGGCCGCCGACCTGATCTCCCTCGGCGCCGTGTGCGGCATCACGTCCGTCATCCTCGTGCTGCTGCTCGGGCAGGCCCGGGTGTCGTTCGCGATGGCCCGCGACGGCCTGCTGCCGCCGGTCCTGTCGAAGGTGCATCCCCGCTACGGCACCCCGTGGGTCATGTCGACGATCACCGGCGTCGTGGTCGCCGTGCTCGCCGCGTTCGTGCCCCTGTCGGAGCTGTCGGAGCTGACCAGCATCGGGACGCTGTTCGCGTTCATCGTGGTGTCGCTCGGCGTGATCGTCCTGCGGCGCACGCGGCCCGACCTGCCCCGGGCCTTCCGGGCGCCGGGGGTGCCGTGGCTGCCGGCGCTGAGCGTGCTGGCCAGCCTGTGGCTGATGCTCAACCTGCCGGTGGTGACCTGGGTGCGGTTCCTGATCTGGATGGCCGTCGGTCTGGTGCTGTTCTTCCTGTACGGGATGCGCCGCGCCAACCTCGCGCTCGCCACGGAGGCCCGGGAGGGGCTCACCGCGGGCGGCGGGCGGCCGGACGACCGGTCAGCGCCGGGCGACCGGACGTCGTAGGAAGGCTCGGGCCGAACGGGACGCGGAGCCGGCGCCCCCGGATCGCGGGTCTTCTCATACCGACCCGCACGTGTCCCGGGTGGCGCCGGGTTCGCCGGTGCTGGAAAGGTGACAGGCATGAGTGACTTCGGCCTGCAGTCCGACTTCGGCGTCGACTTCGACCCGGGTGACCTCGGCGTGTCCGACTTCGCCGACCCGCACGCGGTCTTCGGCGAGGAGCACGGGGTGGAGGCCGGTCTCAGTCCCGCGAGCGAGACCACGGCCGACCCCGGCACCGAGGAGTCCGACTCCGACTCCGCCGCGGCCGCCGCCGGGTCGCAGACGCCGCCGTCCACCGAGGGGCTGGAGACCGCGAGCTACGACAGCGACGGCGACGGCGTGGCCGACGTGCTGGTCGCCGACGAGAACCACGACGGCGTCACCGACATCGCCATGTGGGACACCAACGACGACGGCCTCATCGACCAGGTCGCCTACGACCAGGACCACGACGGCAAGATCGACCTGATCTACCACGACGACGACTTCGACGGCGAGGTCGACCGCGTCGAGAGCGCCGACGGCTCCCAGAACGTCCCCGGCTACACGTCCAACTAGCCGGGCAACTAACGCAGCCCCGCGCGGACCTTGCGCATCTGCTTCTCGTACTGGCGGCGGCCCACCGTGTGCCACAGCACCCGGGCTGGCATGGGCAGGTGCGACAGGAAGCGGCTCGTCTCCTCGGGCGTGGCATCCTCCAGCAGCGCGCCGAGCATGAAGAGCAGCTTGTCCTTCGGCGTGTGCGACCGGGCCTCCTCGCCGAGCGCCGCCCACTCCGCCACGGTGATGTGCTCCGACACCAGCGGCAGCACCGAGTGCTCCTCCTCGTCGAGGTGCACGAGCAGGTCCCGGCGGTGCCGGTCCATGGCGTCGGCGAGCGCGTCCCGGGCCGGCGCCGACGCGTCGGCCTCCCACGCGGCGAGCAGGGCCATCGCCTCGCGGAGCCCGGCGGCGACGACCTCGTGCTGCTGCTCCATCCGCAGCACGAGGTCCGCGTCCAGGTCGACGCGGGCGAGCAGCTTCGGCCACAGCATCGCGTCCTCGCCCGTGTGGTGGGCGTGCAGGCCGGCGTCGTACTCGCGGAACATCGACCCCAGGAACCTGGCGCGCTCCACGTCGCCGGGCCGGACATTACGGACGAGCTGGGGCATAAGTCGCGACTCGCGCCGGAACACGCGGTGCACGACGACCATCTCCTGGACCCAGGGACGCTCAACGGTGGTGGTCATATCGGTAACTCCTAGAACGCGGTTTCAGTGGTGCGTTCAAGGTGCGGGGACTGTCTTGTAGCGGTCTTGGAACACGCTTGGGGACGGCTACGATGGCCCGCGTCATGCTGATGCGGGTGCTCGGGCCGTTCGCGGTCGACGTCAGTGGCGGTGCGGCCGACCTCGGCGGCCCCCGCCAGCGCGCCGTGCTCGCGCTCCTGCTGTCCGCCGGCGGCGACGTCGTCTCGGTCGACCGGATGATCGACGACCTGTGGCGCGGCGAGGCGCCGCCGCGGGCGATCGCGTCCCTGCAGGCGTATGTCTCCAACCTCCGCCGCGTCCTCGAACCCGCCCGCGAACGCCGCGCGCCGGCCCGGCTGCTGATCAGCGCGCCGCCCGGCTACGCGATCCGGGTGCCGCCCGACGCCGTCGACGCGTGGCGCTTCGAGGCCCTCCTCGCCGAGGCGCGCGCCGCGCACACCGCCGAGCCCGGCCGGGCGCGGCTGCTGCTGCGGGCCGGGCTGGAGCTGTGGCAGGGCGGCGCGTACGCCGAGTTCGCCGAGGAGCCCTGGGCGCAGCCGGAGGCGGCGCGCCTCGAAGAGCTCCGCCTGGTCGCCCGGGAGCTGCTGCTGGACGTGGCGCTGCGGACCGGCGGCGCCGCCGAGGCGGTCCCGGAGGCGGAGCTGCTGACCCGGCAGGCGCCGCTGCGGGAGGAAGGGTGGCGGCTGCTCGCCCTCGCCCTCTGGAGCACCGGCCGGCAGGCCGACGCCCTCGCCGCGCTGCGCCGCGCCCGCGCCGTCCTCGCCGACGAGCTGGGCCTGGACCCGGGGCCCGCGCTGGTGGAGCTGGAGTCCGCGATCCTCGGCCAGCGCGTCGGGATCCTCGACGGCCTGCGCCCGGCGCCCAGCTCCGCGGGCAGCGTCCGGGCGGATGTACCGGCAACCGCCGAGCCCCACCCGCACCCGAACCCCGGCTCCGGCGGAGCCGAGGGGTGGACTGCCGAAAGCGCGGGACCGGCGGGCGACGAGCACCGTGGGCAGGGCGCGGCGCCGCCGGACCGGTCGCCCGCCCCACGGGTGGCGGGCCAGGAGCACCATGAACGTGCGGCCGGCAGCCCCGTACATGAGCGGGCGACGCCACCGCAGGCGCGTGGGGCCGGGCAGGACGAGGTGTTCGTCGGGCGGGGACAGGAGCTGGCGACGCTCTCCGGGGTCGCCGCCGAGGCGGTCGCCGGCGGTCCGCGGATCGTGCTGCTCAGCGGCGAGGCCGGGGTCGGCAAGACCAGTGTGCTCGCCCGGTTCCGGCAGGAGCTGCTCGACGGCGGCTGGCTCGTCGCGGTCGGCAGGTGCCCCGAGGTCGACGGTGCGCCACCGGCGTGGGCCTGGGTCGAGGCGCTGCGCGGGCTCGCCGGCGACGTGCCGCCCGACGACCTCGGGCCGGCGCTCGCGCCGCTGCTCGAGGACGCCGACCGCCCCCTGGCGGCCCCCGGCGAGGTCAGCGACGTGGCCGGCGGCCGGTTCCGCCTGCACCGGTCCGTGCGTGCGTGGCTGCGGCGGGCCGCCGCCCTCAGGCCCGTGGCCATCGTCCTGGATGACCTGCACGCCGCGGACGCCGAGACGCTGCTGCTGCTCGCCAGCGTCGCCGACCTCACCGACGCGCCGGTGCTCATCGTCGCCGCGCTGCGGCCCGCCGACAACCGGGAGCGGCTCGCCGAGACCCTCGCGGCGCTCGCCCGGCGGTCGCCGCTGCGCGTCCACCTCGACGGGCTCGGGCCCGCCGACGTGCAGCGGCTCGTCGGCGCGTTCGCCGACGCCGACGCGGGCACCGTCGCGGCCCTCGCCGAACGCACCGGCGGCAACCCGTTCTACGTCCGGGAGTCCGCGCGGCTGCTCGCCTCGGAAGGCGCGCTCGTCGCCACGTCCGACGTGCCGGAAGGGGTACGCGACGTGCTGCGCCGCCGGTTGTCGCGGCTGCCGCAGCCGGCCGTCGCGGTGCTGCGCCTCGCCGCGGTCGTCGGGCGGGAGGCCGACGTGGAGACCCTCGTCGGGGCCGCCGACACCGACGAGGGCGCCGTGCTCGACGCGCTCGAGGCAGGGCTCATCGCGGGCCTGCTGACGGAGCCGGCGCCGGGACGGGTCAGGTTCGTGCACGGGCTGGTCCGGGACACGATGTACACGGACCTGTCGCAGCTGCGCCGCACCCGCATGCACGCGAAGGTCGCCGCGTGCACCAGGCAGCTGCGCCCCGACGACTACCCCGCGCTGGCGTACCACTACGCGCGGGCCGCCTCGTCGGACACCGCGGCGCTCGCCGTCGACTACGCGGTGCGGGCGGCGGAGCTGGCCGAGCGGCGCTACGCGTACGACGCCGCGATCGAGCTGCTCGAAGGCGCGGTGCTGACCGTGGAGGCCGTCGCCGGGGACCGCGACCAGCTGCGCATCGACCTCCTCGGCCGGCTGCTGCGGGCGCAGGCGCGGGCGGGCGCGGTGGCGCAGGCCCGGCAGACCCGCGACCGCGCGCTGGACATCGCCGTCGCCGGCGGGCGCGAGGACCTGCTGATCGCGGCGTTCACCGCGTGGAACGTGCCGACGCCTTGGCAGATCCGCCCGTACGGCGTGATCGACCACCGGGTCGTCGGCCTGCTGAGCCGCCTGCTGCGCAAGCCCGACCTGGACCCGGCGACCAGGGTGCGGCTGCTCGACGCGTTCACCGCCGAGCTCGACGGCGAGGACGACCCGCGCGGCCCGGCGGCCGGCCTGGAGGCCTTCGAGCTCGCCGCGTCCCTGCCCGACCCGGCCGTGCGGGCGCTCGGGCTGGCCGCCAGGGCCAGGACGATGCGCTTCGACCTGGAGGCCGGCGAGCGGGCCGAGGTCGGCGCGCGGCTGGCGGAGCTCGCCAGGGCGCACGACATGGTCGCCTACGAGTGGGCCGCCGAGCAGATCCTCGCCAACTGCGCCGCCGCCGGCAACGACGCCGCCGGCGTGCGGGACCGGATCGCGCGGCAGGGGGCGCTCGCCACGGCGTACCAGCTGCCGGAGCCCCAGGCGATCATCCTCAGCGCCCGGGCCGCGCTCGCGCACGTCGCCGGCGACTACGCCGAGGCGCAGCGGCTCTACGACGAGGCGCTCGAATACATGCGCCGGCAGGGGTCGCTGCACGCCGACGGGTTCCACTTCCTCGCCACCGCGAGCCTGCTCATCAGCCAGGGCCGCTTCCAGGAGTACCTGGCGCAGACCCGCGCGACGCAGGCGGCCCTCGGCCCGATCGCCGACGACGCCCTCGCCCTGGCGCTCGTCGAGGCGGGCCGGCCGGACGAGGCGCGGGCCATCGCGGTCGGCGAGCACCGGCACCGGCCCGACTACTTCCAGTCCGCGTTCATGGCGGTGCGGGGGCTGGCCGTCGTCGCGCTCGGCCGCGCCGACCTGGCACCCGCCGTCATCGAGGCGCTGCTGCCGGTCCGCACGCAGATCGCCGGGATGAGCAGCACCTCGATCGCGATGCGCCCGGTCGCGTACATCCTCGGCCGGCTGTTCGAGCTCCTCGGCGACCACGACCGGGCGGCGGAGCACTTCCAGCTGTCGCGGGACGTCGCCGCAACGTGGGGCGCCGCCCACTGGGTCGCCGACGCGGAGGCCGCCCTGTCGGGGCTCCGCGCTCACCCGCGCTGAACCTGCCCTGAGTCTGCGCTGGGCTTGCGCTGGACCCGTCCGCACCAGGTCAGGAGCGCTACCGCGGCCAGCGCGAACCCGGCGTTGCCCCACCACCGGACCTGGTCGTCGGGCTGCACCAGCCAGGTCAGGACGAAGCCGAGCCACGCGTACGTCAGCAGCACCCCGCCGACGAGCGCGATGTGCCGCCCGTGCGTCCACCGTGGGCTCCGCGCGAGCCGGGAGACGACGACGGCGGCGAGCCCGAGCAGCGCCACACCGATCCAGACCCCGGCCCAGCTCTCCGGCACCGCCACGAACGCCCCCGACAGCACGAACCCACCGGCCCCGGCCAGCCACGCCTTCGGCACCCACCCGCCCGCGCCGCGCGGTCCCGGCCGGCGGGTCAGGAACGCGGCCACCACCAGCAGCGCCGCCACCACGGCCGCCCCGGTCAGCTGCGCCGGCGTGGCGAGGAACCCCGACGAGTCGTGCAGCTCCTTGAAGATGATCCAGAGCCCGCCCAGGTACGCCAGCGCCGTCACCACCAGCCCCACCGGTCCGAGCCACGGGGTGCGGCGCCGGCCGGGCGTCAGGTGCTCCACCAGCGCGATCGGCAGGGTGGTGCTCCACACCGCGTGCCCGACGATGAACGCCATCGAGTGCAGCGCGCTGATCCCCAGCGCCGGCACAGGTGTCACCGACTGGAAGTCGTGCCCCTCGAACGCCGGGTTGAACATCGACTGGTCCGCCAGCCCCGCCTCGATCACCCCGTACGCCGCCCCGAGCAGCAGCACCGCCGGCCACCCGAACCCGGCCCGCCGCACCACCTCCCTGATGAGCAGCGCGCCGGCGCCGTACATCGGCACCAGGAACGGCAGCGCGGCCAGCTCCCGCACCGAGATGTTGCCCAGCAGGTACTCCCCGACGAACGGCGCCAGCACGAGCAGCCCGGCCACCGGCGCCATCTTGCGGATGAACGCTCCCATGCCTCCAGTCCACCGGCCCGCCACCGCCCCGCCTACCGCCGAAAGTCGCTCCCCACCGTCACCTTCCGCCCACCACCGCCCCCCGACCACAGGCCGTGGCCGGGATGGGGTAGGAGTGGGGGCGTGGGTGAGCTGGCGGTGGAGCGGGTGCTCGGGGATGTGGTCTCCGTGCTCGGGGGTGGGGCCGGGGTGCTGGTGGCGCCGCCGGGGAGTGGGAAGACGACGCTGGTGCCGGGGGTCCTCGCGGGGGCGTTCGAGGGCAGGGTGGTGGTGGCGGAGCCGCGGCGGATCGCGGCGCGGGCGGCGGCGCGCAGGATGGCCGAGCTACGGGGCGAGCGGGTCGGGGAGAGCGTGGGGTACAGCGTCCGCGGCGACCGCAGGGTCGGGCCCGGGACGCGGGTCGAGGTCGTCACGACCGGGCTGCTCGTGCAGCGGCTCCTCGCGGACCCGGAGCTGGCGGGGGTGGGGACCGTGATGATCGACGAGTGTCATGAGCGGCACCTGGACACGGATCTGGCGCTCGGGTTCCTGGTGGAGAGCAGGCAGACGCTGCGGCCGGAGCTGCGGCTGCTGGCGACGTCCGCGACGGCCGACACGCTGCGGCTCGCGGAGCTGCTGGAGGCGGGCGTCGTCGCGGCGGACGGGTCGCCGCACGAGGTGGCGGTGGTGTGGTGCCCGCCGGAGCGGCCGGTCAGGCCGCCGCACGGGCTCAAGGTCGACCCGGCGTTCCTGGACCACGTGGCGGCGGTGGTGCGCAGGGCGTGGCGGGAGACGGCCGGGGACCTGCTGGTGTTCCTGCCCGGCGCGGCGGAGATCGCGTCGGTGCGCGGCAAGCTCGCCGACCTGCCCACGGACGTCCTGCACGGCCGGCTGCCGGCGGCGGCGCAGGACGCGGCGATCAGGGCCGGCGACCGGCGCCGGGTCGTGCTCGCGACGGCGGTGGCGGAGAGCAGCCTGACGGTGCCGGGAGTGCGGGTCGTGGTCGACGCCGGGTTGGCGCGGGTCCCACGGACGGATCATGCTCGCGGTCTGGGGTCTCTCGCCACGGTACGAGCGGCGAAGGCCTCCACCGTCCAGCGCGCCGGGCGGGCCGGACGGGAGGGGCCCGGCGTCGTGTACCGCTGCTGGTCGCAACTGGACGACGAGCGGCTGCCGGCGCAGCCCGAGCCCGAGGTGGCCGTGGCGGAGCTGAGCGCGTTCGCCCTCGCGCTCGCCTGCTGGGGGCACCCGGGCGGGGTGGGCCTCGCACTGCCGGACACACCGCCGGACGCGGCGATGCGGGTGGCGCAGGCGACGCTGCGGGCGCTCGGCGCGGTGGACGACGCGGGGCGGGCGACGCCGCGCGGGCACCGCATGTCGCGCGTGGGCGCGCATCCGCGGCTGGCGCGGGCGCTGCTGGACGGCGCGCCGGCGGTGGGGGCGCGGAAGGCGGCCGAGGTGGTCGCGATCCTCGCCGACGACACCCTCGCCAGGGGCGACGACCTCGCCGCCGCCTGGCGCCACCTCCGCGACGCCCGGGACCCCCGCTGGCGCGCCGAGGCCGACCGCCTGCAGCGCAGCGCCGCCCCCGACGCCCCGCAGCGCACCGCTACCGAAGACCGGCAGCCTGCCGCCGTCGATCAGCAGCGCGCCGCCACTGAAGGCCCGCAGCGCGCCGACGACGACCGGAAGCGCGCCAACCAGGACGGCGGGCGGCGGCGTGCCGCCGGAGGGGATGGGGCGCCCGTGACGATGCCCGACGACCTGGTCGCGGGGCTGATCGTCGGGCTCGCCTACCCGGAGCGGCTCGCCCGGCTGCGCGGCGGCGCGTACCTGATGGCGGGCGGGACCGAGGCGGCCCTGGCGCAGGGGTCGGCGCTGACGGGGCACCCGTGGCTCGCGGTCGCCGTCGCCGACCGGCAGCCCGGCAGCGCCTCCGCCAGGGTCCGGCTCGCCGCCGCGATCGACGAGGACACCGCCCGCGAGGCCGGCGTCGCGCTGCTGTCCACGGTGGACGAGGTGACGGCGGAGGGCGCGGAGCGCCAGGAGCGGCTCGGCGCGATCACGCTGCGGCGGCGCGAGCTGAAGGACCCGCCGCGGGAGCTGGTCGAGCGGGCGCTCCGCGAGGCGCTCGCCAAGCAGGGGCTGCGCTGGACGAAGGAGGCGGCCCAGCTGCGGCAGCGGATGGACTTCTGCCACCGCGTCCTCGGCCCGCCGTGGCCCGACGTCAGCGACGCCGCCGTCATCGCGCACACCGACCTGAGCCGCGTCACGAAGCTCTCCGCGGTCGACCCCGGGACGACGCTCCGGGCCATGCTGCCGTGGCCCGCGGCGGCCCGGCTCGACGAGCTCGCGCCCGAGCGGCTGCCGGTGCCGAGCGGGTCGCTCGTCAGGCTCGACTACAGCGACCCCGAGGCGCCGGTCCTCGCGGTGAAGGTCCAGGAGGCGTTCGGCTGGCTGGAGACCCCACGCATCGGCGACGGCCGGGTGGCGGTCCTGCTGCACCTGCTGTCGCCCGCGGGGCGCCCCACCGCCGTCACCCGCGACCTGGCGTCCTTCTGGCGCACCGGATATCCGCAGGTCCGGGCCGAGCTGCGGGGCCGGTACCCGCGCCACCCATGGCCGGAGGACCCGGCCACCGCCACCCCGACCAGACGCACCAACCCGCGCAAGTGAAACCCCGACCAGACGCACCAACCCGCGGAAGTGAAACCCCGACCAGACGCACCAGACCGCGCAAGGGAAGCACCGGCGGGCGCGGGACCCCGCGCGGGTGAAGCCAACCGGGGCCGCGTGTACCCGTGCGGGTGAAGCCACCCGGCGACTCACCCACCGGCGTCACGGCCGGCGGGCAGGCTGGAGTCCAGAGGAGGCGATCCAACCCCGGGAGGGACGCATGGACTTCCGCGCGATGGACCTGACCACACTGGCCGCCGAGGCGTTCCAGTACGGCTACCCGCTGCTGACCAGCCTCGCCGCCGTGGAGCGGGAGGGTGGCGCGGACAACACGTTCAGGCATCAGCGGCGCTTCGACGACCGGGCCAACGCCAACCCGGACCTGCTGCACTCGACGGCGCGGCTCGACCTGTCCGGCGGGCCACTGTGGCTGCGCGTCCCCGACACCGGCGACCGGTACCACGTGCTGCAGTTCGTCGACGCGTGGACGGACAACTTCGCGTACGTCGGCCGGCGGTCCACCGGCGGCGGCGAGCGCGAGTTCCTGCTCGTGCCGCCCGGGTGGGCCGGACGGGAGGCCCCCGGCGCCCAGGTCATCAGGATCCCGACGATGGTGACGACGCTCATCGGGCGGTTCGCCTGCGGCGGCGCCGACGACGCGACCGCCGTGCACGCGCTGCAGGACGCGCTGCGGATCGAGCCGATGTACCCGCAGGTCCCGCTCGACGGGCTGCCCCACCCGCAGGCGGGCGTCCCGGAGGACCTGGTGTTCTTCGAGACGCTGCGGCGGGCCCTCGCGGCGTTCCCGCCGTCGCCGGCGGAGCGGCGCTACCAGCGCAGGTTCGCGGCGATCGGGCTGCTGGAGCCGGGCACGTCGCCGTACGCGGGCGCGCCGCGCGAGCTCCGCGAGACGCTGCGCGACGGGCTCGAAGCGGCCCGCGACCAGCTGGAGGAGGAGGCGACGACCCGGCACGCCGAACTCGTCAACGGCTGGACCAACGACCTGCACATGTTCGACTTCAACCTCGACTTCTTCGAGGTCGGCACGATGGACACGCCGGAGTGGACGATGCCGGACCGCGACGAGGCGCACGTGATGCGGGCCGTCGCGGCGCGGACCGGCCTGTGGGGCAACCACGCCTACGAGTCGGTCGCGCCGACCGTGCACAAGGACGCGGCCGGCGTCCGGCTCAGCGGCGCCCACCGCTACGAGCTCCGCTTCCCCGAGCCGCCGCCGACCGAGGCCGGGTGGTCGTTGTCCATGTACGACGCACCCGGCTCCTTCCCGGTGCCGAACCCCCTGGACCGCCGCGCGATCGGCGGCGGCACCCCGGGGCTGCGGCCCGAGGCCGACGGGTCGCTCACCATCCGCATCCAGCACGAGCGGCCCGACGACGTCGCCAACTGGCTGCCGGCGCCGGAGGGAGGCTTCCGGCCGGTGCTGCGGGTGTACGAGCCGAGCCAGGCCGTCCTGTCCGGGACGTTCCAGCCGCCGCCGGTCATGCGGCTCTAGTGCTGTCCTAGTCACCTCCAAGTCGGCTGTAAGTGGCACCCGGGATGGTGTCGCTGCTGATTCAGACGACTTGGAGGCACCACATATGTCCCGCTTGCTCGGCCGGCTCGGAGGAGCGGCCGCCGCCCATCCCTGGCGCATCATCGGCGCGTGGGTGATCGTGCTCGTCGCGTTCACCGCGCTGTCCGCCGGCTTCGGCGGCACCCCGCACGACGACTACAACGTGCCCGGCACCGAGTCGCAGGCGGGCACCGAGTTCCTGCGCAAGCACCTGCCGGAGCTGGCCGGCACCGACGCCCGCGTCGTGGTCCACGGCAAGGGCAAGGTGGACCCCGCGACCCTGGAGGGGCTCCGCACCCGGCTCGCCGCGATGCCGAGCGCCGGGGACGTGTCGCAGCCGCGCATGTCGGCCGACGGCGACACCGCGCTCATCGCCGTCCGGTACACCATCCCGGTCACCGACTTCGAAGGTACCACCGGCATGGACGCGCTGCGGGCCGCCGCCGAGCCGCTCGTCCGCGAGGGCCTGCAGGTCGAGTTCGGCGGCCAGGTCGCCGAGAACATCTCCGCGCCGTCCGGCACCGCCGAGGCCGTCGGCATCGTCGCCGCGCTGTTCATCCTGGTCTTCGCGCTCGGCTCGGTCATCGCCGCCGGCCTGCCGCTGATCGTGGCGATCAGCGGCCTCGGCGTCGCCAGCGCCATCATCGCGCTGCTCGCGAAGGTCACCGACATCAGCGGCACCGCCCCCACGATCGCGACCATGGTCGGGCTCGGCGTCGGCATCGACTACGCGCTGCTGCTCGTCGCCCGGCACGTCGAAGGGCTGCGGGCGGGGCTGAGCCCGCGTGAGGCGGCCGCCGCGGCGAACGCGACCGCGGGCGCGTCGGTCATCGTCGCCGGGCTCACCGTGCTGGTGTCGCTGTTCGGCCTGAGGCTGGCGACGCTGCCGGTCTACTCGTCGTTCGGCTACGCCACGTTCGCCGCCGTCGGCGCCGTCATGCTCGCCTCGATCACCCTCGTGCCGGCGCTGTGCGGCCTGGCGGGCCACCGGGTCCTGCCCCGCGCGGTCCGCAAGGGCACCGCCGTGGCGCGGGACACCGTGGCGCGGGACACCGTGGCGCGGCCCGGGCTCACGGCGCGGTGGGCGGCGCTCGTCGGGCGCCGGCCCGTCGTCGCGGCCCTGGCGTCGCTGCTGGTCCTCGGTGTGCTGTCCGCGCCGGTCCTCGGCATGCGCACCTGGCCGCAGGACGCCGGCAGCCAGCCGACCTCCAACACGACCCGGCAGGCCTACGACCTGACCTCCGCCGAGTTCGGCGCCGGAGCCAACGGCCCGCTCGTCATCGCCGTCGACACGGCCAAGGTGCCGGACGTCGACGGTCTCGTCGCCGCCCTGCGCGCCGTGCCGGGTGTGGCGCTGGTGGCGCCGGCCGCCCGTACCGCCGACGCCGCCGTCATCCTCGTCGAGCCCACGACCGGACCGCAGGACGAGCGGACCACCGAGCTGCTCAACCGTCTCCGCGCCGACGTCCTGCCCGACGGCGCGCTCGTCACCGGGCTCGTCGCGGTGTTCGCCGACATCTCCGACCGGCTCTCCGACCGGCTGTGGATCGTGGTCGCGTTCGTGGTGGCGCTGTCGCTGCTGCTGCTCACCGTCCTGTTCCGGGCGCCGGTCGTGGCCGTCAAGGCCGCCATCATGAACCTGCTGTCGGTCGCCGCGGCGTACGGCGTGATGACCGCCGTCTTCCAGACCGACGCCGGCGCGAAGGCGGTCGGGCTGCCGCACTCGGTGCCGGTGTCGAGCTGGGTGCCGATCCTGCTCTTCACCGTCCTGTTCGGGCTGTCGATGGACTACGAGGTCTTCCTGCTGTCCCGGGTCCGCGAGGACTGGCTGGCGACCGGCGACGCGCAGGGCAGCGTGGTCCGCGGCCTGTCCGCGACCGGCCGGGTCATCAGCGGCGCGGCGGCCATCATGGTGGCGGTGTTCATCGGGTTCGCCCTCGACCCCGACGTGACGGTCAAGATGATCGGCGTCGGCATGGCCGCGGCCGTCCTCGTCGACGCGACCCTGGTCCGCCTGGTCCTGGTCCCGGCGACGATGTCGCTGCTCGGCCGCGCCAACTGGTGGCTGCCCGCGTGGCTGGACCGCCTCCTGCCGCACGTGAAGGTCGAGGCGGCCGAGGAGCGGGAGCTCGCGCCCGTGGCGTAAGCCCCAGCGCTGCCCCGGGGTCAGCCCCAGGGCAGCGCCTCAGCGCAGCGCCTCAGCGCAGCCCGAGGGCGGCGAGGACCCGCCCGACCGTCTGCCCCACCGGCCGGAGGACCGCATCGCGGATCCACCGGCCGGTGGGCGTTACCACCGACTGCCAGACCCACCGGACCGGGGCCACGACGAGGTACTTCCACAGCAGGACGACGGAATGGTTCCACCCCCATGACACAGCCCACGCGATGCCGCGCCCGACCGGCACGACGAGGTTGCGCCAGAGCCAGGCGATGAGCAGGCCCGCCGGCCGGATCCCGTAGTAGCCGATGACGCCGACGACGAACGCGACCGCGAGGCCGACCGGCCTCAGCACGTAGCGCCACAGCGCGACCGCGAGCCAGGCGATGGCGATGCCCAGCGGGCGGATGCCGTAGCGGTACCCGGTCTCGGCCAGCCACGCGATCGCGATGCCGATGGGGCGCAGGACGTAGCGGTACAGCCCGATCCCGGTCCACCGGACCCCCTGGACCAGGGCCCAGAGGACGTAGTAGACGCCCTTGCCGAGGTAGACCCAGAACAGGCGGGTGCGCTTCGCCAGCCACACGGTCGCGTCCCAGAGTGCCTGCAGCGCGGGCGCGACCACGTGCTCGATGAGCCACGCGAGGGGCGCCGCCACGAGGTTGCGCAGCACCCAGACCAGCGGGATCCAGATCAGGGTGCGCCACACCCAGGCGAGCGGCCGGAGCACGACGTAGTTGATCGCGATGCCGATCGGGCGCAGGACGTACCGGTAGACGAGCCGGGGGATCGGCTCCAGGACGTACCTGCGGATCGCGACGAGCAGCTCCCACAGCAGCTTGAACGGCACGACCACGACGACCGCGACCACCCGCACCGGCCACGCCAGCCAGTCGGGAAGCGGCTCCGGCTCGCGGGACTGCTTCTTCAGCGATGTCATGCCGCCGCCAGGATCGTGCGGGCCCGCATGAGGGCGAAGCCGAGCAGGTTGAGGCCGCGCCACAGGGCCGGCTCGTCGGCGGAGGCGTCCTGGGCGCTCAGCCCGATGCCCCAGACCCGGTCCACGGGGCTCGCCTCGACGAGGATCCGGTCGCCGGTGCCGAGCAGGAACGCGCGCAGGTCCTCGTGCTGGCCGAACTTCCCTACGCTGCCGTTGACGACGATGTCGAAGCGCTCCCGCTTCCAGACGGTCTCGTCGAAGCCGCGGACCTCACGGCCGAGGGTCTTCGCGTCGTTCGGGTGACCGGCCTTCAGCACCTTCGCCGCGGTGGCGGCGTCGCCGAACAGGGTGGCCTTCGACCACATCATGTAGTGCTCGGCGGACGCGTACCGCACGCCGCCGACCTGGAACTCGGCCGGCCACCACTGGCTCAGGCAGCCCGGCCCGACGGAACCGTCGCGGTTGGGCCGGTGCCCCCAGAAGTGCAGGAAACGGACCCGCGCGTCGGTCGACATCAGCGCGATGAGCTCGGCGGTGCTGGCCGGTGGGTCGGTCGGAACTGGCATGATCCGAGTCTGCCGGACGGTGGCAACCCGTTATGTCAGGAATCCGGCGGTGCGATGGGCAAGATCACCGTGACGACCAGCCCGCCGCCGTCGCGCGGCTCGGCCCGCACCCGCCCGCCGTGGGCGCGGGCGACGGCACCGACGATCGACAGGCCGAGCCCGGCGCCGGGCACGCCGGCCGCGACCCGCTCGGGCCCGAGCCGCCGGAACGGTTCGAAGAGGCGCGGGATCTCGTACCGTGGCACGACCGGACCCGTGTTGCTGACGGTCAGCGCGACGGTCCCGTCGGGGCGGGTGCCGCAGCTGACGTGGACCCAGCCGCCGTCGGGCAGGTTGTGCCGGACCCCGTTCTCGACCAGGTTGTGGACGAGCCGTTCGAGCAGCACGGCGTTGCCGGTCGTCGGGGCCTCCTGCGGCGCGCTGTCCACGGCCGCCTTGCCCGGCGGCAGTTGAGCCGTGACGTGCTCGACGATGTCGGCGAGGTCGACGAACGACCGGTCGGTCACCTCCCGCTCCGACCTGGCGAGCAGCAGCAGCCCGTCGATGAGCTGCTCGTGCCGGGCGTTGACGGCCAGCAGCGTCCTGCCGAGCTGCCGCAGCTCCGGGGAGGCGTCCTCGGGGTCGACCGCGACCTCCAGGAGCGTCCGGTTGAGCGTCAGCGGGGTCCGCAGCTCGTGGGACGCGTTGGCGATGAACCGCCGCTGCCCGTCGAACGCGTGGTCGAGCCGGGCCAGCATCAGGTCGAACGTGTCGGCGAGCTCCTTGACCTCGTCGTGCGGGCCGGGCAGCGCGATCCGCTCGTGCAGCCCGCGGTCGGGGGCGTTGGCGATCCGGCGGGCGGTGGCGGTCACCTGGTGCAGCGGCTGGAGCAGCCGCCCGGCGATCAGCCAGCCGAACGCGGTCGCCGCGGCCGCGATGACGGCGAGCGCGATGCCGCCCTGGACGATCAGCGTCTGCCGGGTGTCGGTGGTGATGTCGTCCCTGATCTGCCGGACGAACAGCTGCCCGTCCGGCGGCGGCGCGGCGACACCCGGGGGCAGCCCGCTGACGGTCCCGCTGATGATCGCGTTGCCGCTGAGCCGCTGGTACAGCAGGACGTACGTGACCCCGAGCAGCAGCAGCCCGGCGAGGAGGAACAGCCCTCCGTACACCAGCGTGAGCCGCGCCCGGATCGTCAGCCTGTTCATCAGTCTGGTGGTCATCACGCCACCCGGTAGCCGACGCCGGGCTCGGTGTGGACGACCGGTGGGTCGCCGAGCTTGCGCCGCAGCTTGAGGATCGTCATCCGCACCGTGTGCGTGAACGGGTCGGCGTGCTCGTCCCACGCCTTCTCCAGCAGCTGCTCGGCGGAGACCGCGGCGCCGTCGGCGCGCAGCAGCTCGGCGAGGACCGCGAACTCCTTGCGGGACAGCGGCACGTACCGGCCGTCGCGGAACACCTCCCGGCGGTGCGGGTCGAGCCGGATCCCGGCGCGCTCCAGGACCGGCGGGGCCGCCGCCCGCGCCCGCCGTCCGAGCGCGGCGACCCGCGCCGACAGCTCCCGGAACGCGAACGGCTTCGGCAGGTAGTCGTCGGCGCCGATGGCGAGGCCGGCGACCCGGTCGTCGATGTCGGCGGCGGCGGTCAGCATCAGCACGCGGGCCGCGCCGTCGCGGGCCGCCAGGGACCGGCACACGTCGTCGCCGTGGACGACCGGCAGGTCCCGGTCGAGGACCACGACGTCGTAGTCGTTGACGTCGAGCCGCTCCAGGGCGGCGCCGCCGTCGTGGACCACGTCGACCGCGTGCGCGTCGCGCCGCAGCCCCTGCGCGACCGTCTCGGCCAGTAGCGGCTCGTCCTCGACCACCAGAATGCGCATGCCTCCATGGTGACGCGTGGTGACGTCACGCCGGCGTCAACGTTCGCGGTTACGGCCGGGTGACGCGCTCCCCGCTTGACTTCGGCGCAGCGGCCGGCGAAGGCCCGGCCCCTCTCAGGAGGAACACCATGATGCGCGTCAGGACAGCCCCGGCGCGGGGTCTGTTGCTCGGCCTGCTGCTCGTCGCCGGCCTCGCCGTCTCCGGGTGCGGCAAGACCGGCGGCGGCGACAACGGGGTGGCGAGCGCCGGCGGCACGCCGACCGCGAGCGCGAGCGCCGGGTCGGGGAACCAGCCCCGGGACCCGGCCAAGGACCAGGAGAACATGCTCAAGTACGCCCAGTGCATGCGTGAACACGGCATCGACATGCCGGACCCGCAGTTCGAGGGCGGCGGGGTCAGCATGATGCTCCCGCAGGGTGCCGACAAGGCGAAGGTCGACGCCGCGAACGCCGAGTGCAAGCAGTACATGCCCAACGGCGGCCAGCCGATGAAGGCCGACCCGGAGATGCAGGAGCGGATGCGCAAGTACTCGCAGTGCATGCGGGAGAACGGCGTGCCGGAGTTCCCGGACCCGAGCGAGGACGGCGGCATCCGCATCGAGGGCGGCCAGGGCAGCAACCTCGACCCCGGCAGCGAGGCCTTCAAGAAGGCCGACCAGGCGTGCCAGCAGTTCGGCCCGAAGCGCCCCGGCGACGGCGGCCCCGCCACCAACCAGAAGACCGAGACCGGCGGCGGCGCATGAGCGTCGATCGCCGGAGGAAGAGGAGCAGGGCGGGGCGCGTCGCGGTGACGGTCGTGGCGGTGGCGGCCGTCGGAGCCGCCGCGGCGGCCGGGCTGGGGCTGCCGGACCGGGACAGCGACGCGAGCACCCAGGCCGCGGCGGCGCCGCCGAAGACCACGAAGGTCACCCGGCAGACGCTCGTCGACACCCAGACCGAGGACGGCAAGCTCGGCCACGGCACCTCGGCGACCGTGTCGGGGCGGCTCAGCGGCACGCTGACCGAGCTGCCGGCCGTCGGCGCGACCGTCCAGCGTGGACAGCCGCTGTACAAGGTGGACGACACGCCGGTCGTGCTCCTGTACGGCGGCCTGCCCGCCTACCGGAACCTGGCACCCGGCACGGAGGGCGCCGACGTCCGCCAGTTCGAGGAGAACCTCGCCGCGCTCGGCTACAAGGGGTTCACCGTCGACGACGAGTACACCGCGTCGACGGCGACCGCGGTCAAGGCGTGGCAGGGCAAGCTCGGGCTGACGAAGACCGGCGTGGTCGAGCTCGGCCGGGTCGTCTACGCGGTCGGCGCGGTCCGCGTCGAGGAGCACAAGGCGGCCCTCGGCGACCCCGCCGGCGGGGCGCTGCTCACCTGCACCGGCACCGGGCCGGTCGTCACCGTCTCCCTGGAGGTCTCCGAGCAGCGGCTCGCGGCCGTGGGGACCGCCGTCACCGTCAAGCTGCCGACCGGCAAGACGGTGCCCGGCAAGGTCGTGAAGGTCGTCACGGTCATCACGCCCGCGCAGGGCAACAACCCGGCGGAGACGAACCTGGAGGTGACCGTGACACCCGACGACGGCGCCGCGTTCGCCGGGCTCGACCAGATCACCGTCGAGGTCGTGTTCACCGCCTCGCGCAAGGAGAACGTGCTCACGGTGCCGGTCTCGGCGCTGCTCGCGCTCGCCGAGGGCGGCTACGGGCTGCAGATCGTCGAGCAGGGCGCCGGCCGCGTCGTCGCCGTCGAGCTCGGCATGTTCGCCGCGGGGCGGGTCGAGGTCAGCGGCGGCGGGCTCACCGAGGGCATGCAGGTCGGGGTGCCGTCATGACCGCCATGATCGACCTGTCGGCGGGGGACGCCGTCGCGGCCGGACCGGCCGAGGTGGTCGCGCTGGAGCGGGTCAGCAAGTCGTACCCCGGCGGCGTCACCGCGGTGCGGGAGGTTTCGTTGACCGTCGAGTCGGGGGAGATGGTCGCGATCGTCGGGCCTTCGGGCTCCGGCAAGTCGACCATGCTGCACCTCATCGGCACGCTGGACCGCCCGTCGTCCGGCACGGTGCGCATCGACGGGCACGACGTCTCCGCGCTCACCGACCGGCAGCTGTCGGCGCTGCGGGCCCACCGGATCGGGTTCGTCTTCCAGCAGTTCCACCTCGCGCCCGGCCAGAGCGCGCTCGACAACGTCGCCGACGGCCTGCTCTACGCGGGGCCGTCGCGGGCCCAGCGGCGGGCCAGGGCGGAGGCGGCCCTCGTCAGGGTCGGCCTCGCGGACCGCCTCGACCACCTGCCGCACGAGCTGTCCGGCGGCGAGCGGCAGCGGGTCGCGATCGCCCGCGCCGTCGTCGGCGAGCCGGCACTGCTGCTGGCCGACGAGCCGACCGGCAACCTCGACTCCACGTCGGGGGCCGGCGTGGTCGAGCTGCTGCGCGAGCTGCACGCCGCCGGCACCACCGTCCTGGTCATCACCCACGACCAGGCGATCGCGGCGGCGCTGCCGCGCCAGGTCGTCATGCGCGACGGTCAGGTGGTCGCGCCGACCGGGGGAGTGGTCGCATGACGAGCGCGACCGCGCCGCTGCGCCCCGCCCGGCTGTTCCTCAGCGACGTGCTGCGGGTCGGCAGCGCCGGGCTGCGGACCAGGCCGATGCGGGTGTTCCTGTCCGCGCTGGGCATCGCGATCGGCATCGCCGCGATGACCGCCGTCGTCGGCATCTCCTCGTCCAGCCGGGCGGAGCTCGACCGGCAGCTCGACGCGCTCGGCACCAACCTGCTGACCGTCGCCCCCGGCAACGACCTGTTCGGCGGCGAGGCGACCCTGCCCGACGAGTCGGTGCCGATGATCTCGCGGATCGGCCCGGTCACCGAGGTCGCCGCGACCGGCAAGGTGTCCGGCGCGCACGTGTACCGCAGCGACCACATCCCGGCCGCGCAGACCGGCGCGATCAGCGTCCAGGCGGCGCACCTGGACCTGCCGCGCACCGTCGGCGCGTCGCTCGCCGGCGGTGTCTGGCTCAACGACGCCACGGCCCGCTACCCGGCGGTCGTCCTCGGTGCGGCGGCCGCCCGGCGGCTCGGCATCGACACGGCCGGCGAGGGCGTCCAGGTGTACCTGGACCGGCGGTGGTTCACCGTGGTCGGGGTGCTGCGGCCGGTGCCGCTGGCGCCGGAGCTCGACGCGGCCGCGCTCGTCGGCTGGGCTGCGGCGCAGACCTACCTCGGCTTCGACGGGCACCCGACGACCGTCTACACGCGGTCCCGCGACGAGCAGGTGGAGGCGGTCCGGTCGGTGCTGGCCGCGACCGCGAACCCGCAGAAGCCCAACGAGGTCAAGGTGTCCCGGCCGTCCGACGCGCTCGCCGCCCGGCAGGCGACGGACAAGACGTTCACCGGGCTGCTGCTCGGCCTCGGCGCGGTCGCGCTGCTCGTCGGCGGCGTCGGGGTGGCCAACACGATGGTCATCTCGGTCCTGGAGCGGCGCGCCGAGATCGGCCTTCGGCGGGCGCTCGGCGCCACCCGCGGGCAGGTCCTGCTGCAGTTCCTCGCCGAGTCGCTGCTGCTGTCGGCGCTCGGCGGGGTCGGCGGGGTGTTCCTCGGGGTCACAGTCACCGGCGTCTACGCCCTCACGAGGTCGTGGCCGGCGGTCGTGCCGCCGTGGGCGACCGCCGGCGGGGTCGTCGCGACGCTGGTGATCGGCGCGATCGCGGGCCTCTACCCGGCGGTGCGCGCCGCCAGGCTCGCCCCGACGGAGGCTCTCGCGACACCCTGAGCCGCGCTGTACGCACGCAGCAGGTGGTCGAGGTAGTTCTGGGTCGAGTACGCCCCGGCGGCGGCCCGGCCGGCCTCGGCCACCTCGCGGTGCAGCGACGGATCCGTCAGGACCCGCACGAGCGCGGCGGCGAACGAGTCGGCGTCGGGCGCGGTGCTCAGCCGGTGCGTGCCGGCGAGCGCCGCGTCCGCGAGGACGACCGGCAGGCCCTGCGCCTCCGCCTCGATGAGCACCAGGCCCTGCGTGTCGGTGGTGGACGCGAACGCCAGGACGTCGGCCATCCGGTAGTAGGCGGCCATGCTCGCGTGCGGCACCGGCCGGACCAGCCGCAGCGCGTGCGCCACCCCGGCCTGCCGCGCCTGCCGCAGCACCGCCTGCCGCCGCTGGAGCACGCCGAGCATCACCAGCCGCGCGTCCGGCAGCCGCCGCAGCAGCCGCGCGAACGCCTCGAGCAGCAGCTGCGGGTCCTTCTCCTTGGTGGCCCGCCCGACGGCGAGGACCACCGGGGCGTCCGCCGGCAGCCGCAGCGACCGCCGCAGGTCGTCGCGGCTCAGCGGGCAGTCCGGCAGCGTCACCGACGTCGGTACCGTCCACACCGGAGGGACGCGCTCGAACTCGGCGAGGCTCGCCGCCGTCTTCTCCGACGGCGCGATGAGGATCGCGGTGCGGTCCAGGAACTCCTGGCCGACCCGCACCAGCTGGGCCCGCCGCTCGGTGCCGGGCCGGGTCAGCTTCAGGTAGTCGCGGACGGTCCAGCCGACCTGCAGGCGCTGCGCGGCGTGGGCGGCGCCGAGCTGGATCTCCATGAAGTGCGCCGAGTAGGCGAGCAGGTCCGTGTGCCAGGTCATGACGACCGGGATGTCGTGGGCCCGCGCGTACCGCAGGCCGCCGACGCCGACCGGGCCCTGCGTGTGGATGTGCACGACCTCCGGCACCCGCCGCATCCCCGGGAACCTCGGCACCCCGATCCGGACGTTGCGCAGCGGCACCGGCACCGACCGCACCCCGCACGGCTCGGCCCGCCCGCGCAGCAGCGGCGCCGGCTGGTACACCTGGACCTCGTGCCCGGCGTCACGCAGGAGCGTCACGGTCGTCGCGACCGAGATGGCCACGCCGTCGGAGCGGCCGGGATGGCTGTCGCAGAAGTGCGCAACTCTCACGCCGGACATGGTGCGGCACGCCCGCCGGGTTCGGGGATGGCTCACGCGAGGTGTACGCCGTCTGGAAAGCCGATGTTCATTGATCCACGGTCGGGTCCGTCGACAGGGCCAGCGCGGCGTCCCGCACCTCCGCGACCGGGTGGCGGCGCAGCGTGGCGACGACGTCGCGCCACGGCTCCGGCCAGCCCAGGTCGCCGCCCCGGGCGGCGTACGCGAGGCCGAACAGCCCGTCGGCGAGCCCGTCCCCGGCGGCGAGCCGGGCGGCGATCGCCAGGGTCGTGCCCGGTTCGGCGGCCGGCCGCTCCAGCCGCCTGCCGGCCCGCCCGGCGAGCCGCGCCGCGAGCACCGGCCGGTCCGCGGTCAGCCGGCGGACCCCGTCGAGCCAGCCGGTCGCCGGGTCGGCCAGGTCGGCCGCCTCGACCAGCAGGGCCGCCGCCGCCGGGACGTACCCGTCCACCGTGGACAGTGCCCGTCCCGCGGCGCCGGTCGCGTCCCGCCCCGCCGCGTCGTGCGCCGCCCGGTCGGACCACGCGACGACCGCGTCGACGATCGCCTCGACCCGCCGCCGCGCGGTGTCGGAGGCGTCCGTGCCGGCCGCCGCCAGGGCCCGCACGGCGGCGACGAGCGGCGCCTCGCCGAGGCCGGTGTCGACGAGGCCGGCCAGGGCCCGCACGACGGGGCGCCACACGATCCGGTCGTCGAGGTCGGTCAGCCGGGACACCGCCGCGCCCGTCACGTCAGCCAGCCACGGCGCCCAATCGGGCAGCATCGCCCACGCCCACGTCGCCGCGTGCTTGTCCGGTCCGGCGGCCGCCGCGGCCACCAGCGCCGCGTAGTCGCCGCGCAGCGGCACCGGCACCGCCCACGGGCTGGCCGCCAGGAGCTCCGCCAGCTCGTCGCGGCCGCTGTCACGGTCCCGGCCGGCGCCCGCCGCGCGCAGGATCCGCCACATCGCGGGGTCGCCGGCGCGCTGCCGGGCCGCGGCCACGATCGCGACCCGGACGGAGCGGTGCAGGCCCGGGTCCTGCCACAGCCGCCACAGCGTGTCCGCCGCGCCGGGCACCGACCGCGCCGCCAGCAGCCGGACCGCCTCCTTCCGGGCGGTCACCTTGCCGAGGGCCGGGTCGAGCGCCGCCAGCAGCACCGACGGCGGCGTGAAGCGGCTGACCCGGCCGGCCGCCGCGACCACCACCCGGGCCCGGTCGTCACCGACGTGGCGGAGCAGCACGGGCAGCGCCGCCGCCGGCCGGTCGGTCCAGGCGAGCGCCGCCAGGGCCGCCTCCGCCAGGACCACGTCGCCCGCGTCGACCCACTCCAGGACCAGGGCCTCGCCGTGCACGGGGACCGGGGCCGCGTCGCGCAGCGCCGCCGCCCGGGCCTGCGGCGTCGCGCCCACATCCCGCACCACCTCGGCCTGGCGTTCGACGTATGCCCGGTGCTGGTGGGGCAGCCAGCGCCGCAGGTGCACCGGGCGCGGCGGCACCCAGCGGACCCCGGCGGGCACGAACCGGCCGGTCGGCGGCGGGCCGGTCAGGGCGGCGTCGAGCAGGTCGCCGCGCCGGGCGCAGACGGCCCGCCACGCGGCGGGCAGGGCGATCGCGGAGGGGTCCTCGCGCAGCACCGCCTCGACCCGCTCGGCGCGGTGCCTCGGATCGGCGAGCCACAGGTCGACGGCGGTGCGGGCGACGCCCGCGAGGTTGCCGCGGCGGGTGGCGCGCTCCAGCATCGACTGCAGGTCCGGCAGCCGCCAGGCCCGTTCGCCGAGGGCGCGGGCGATCGCGAAGAGCGGCTCGAACTTCGCCCGCTCCGCGCCGAGCCGCACCCAGCCGCGGACCGCCTCGAACGCCTGCGTCTCCTGCCCCCGCCGCAGCCGGGGCAGGTCGCCGAGGCGCGGCACCCGGTCGTCGCCGAGGAGCCGCTGAAACGTGTGCAGCGCCCACCGGACCAGCACCGGCGAGTCGAACCGCTCGCGCAGCACCAGCACGGCGAGGTCGCTGAGCCGGCCGAGCGCCATCGGTGAGGTGTCCCGCGCCTGTACGACGTCCGCGACGACCTGCTCGAGGGGCTCGACCAGCTCGGGCCGCAGCAGCGCCGGCCGCACGTCGGCGAGGCTCCACAGCGCGGCGGCGCGCACCGGGTCCTGTTCGTTGCGCAGCCGCAGCAGGTGGTGCGTCGCGGCGAGGACGGCGGCCGGGTCTTTTCCGCGCGCCGCGCACCGGATCAGCAGCTGCCAGGCGGTGACGCGGTCCTCGGCGCGGGCCCGGCGGGTCGCGGCGAGCAGCGGCTCCTCCGCCTCCGCCCACGGCAGGTGCGCGGTGTAGGCCAGGGTCAGCGCCTCGCTCTGCCGCACCGCGTCGAGCGTGAGCGCCCGGCGCGCCTCCGCCACCCGCAGCCCGGCCGGCAGCACCCGGTGCACGTCGGCCTCCGGCAGCGACCGGGAACGGTCCACATCGGACATCGCCCGGGTGAAGAGCTCCGCCCGGTCGTGCGGCGGCACCGCGGCGAGCAGCCGCGCCAACGCCGGCCCGTGCCCCCGCAGGCGGCGCGCCAGCCCCACCAGCCCCGCCACCGGCAGCCGGCCCAGCCGCGACAGCACCGCCCGCGGCAGCGCCGTCCTGGCCAGCCACGCCGCCCGCGAAGGCCGGGTCAGCAGCGCCAGGACCAGCAGCGGGTCGGCGGCGGTGAGCACGCCGTAGGCGCGCAACGGGGACGGCAGGGACTCCCGCGGCCCATAGCGCTCCAGCAGCTCCAGCACCCGGTGCGGCAGCGCGGGCGCCGCGGCGAGCACCCCCGCGCCGTGCCGCGCCCACCACGGTCCGCGGGCGGCCTCCGGCAGCGCCGCCAGCTCCCGCTCCGCCTGGTCGAGGCAGGCCCTCGGGTGGCGCCGGGTCAGTGCGGCCCGGTCGCCGAGCACGTGGGCCAGCTGCGGCAGCAGCCGGGCGACCGTGGCCTCGCCGCACGCCGGCAGCAACGCCGCGGCCTCGGCGTCGCCGAACCGGGCGCGGACCGGGTCGACGAGCGCCTCGGCGAGGTCCGTCCGCCCGCGGACGCGGATCCGCCGGTACAGCCGGACCCGCGTGTCGGCGGGCGCGTCCGTGACGACCCGGGCGACCGGCTCCGGCGCGGTCTCGGCCGACCCGGCCCAGGCGAGCAGGGCGCTGCGGCGGATGTGCGGGTCCTCGTCGGTGAGCGCGGCGAGGACCGCCTGCCGGTCCCGCCCGACGAGCGCCATGAACAGCGCCACCTCGCGCTCGTGCCGCTCCCCGGCGCGCAGCGCGGCGAGCGTCGCGGCGAGCGTGCCGTCCGCCGCGCCCGCGAGGGCCCGCGCGGCCTGCAGCCCGCGCCGCGCCGGGTAGGGCAGATGATCGCCGTCCATCCCCACATCTTGCCCGGCGCCCGCCCGTCCTGAGCCGCGTCCCGGTCGGCGCCGCCGGAACACTCCCGTGTTCCCGCAGGCGGGGCGCGTTCCGAGTGTCCCACGGTGTCCCACGGCCGGCGCGCGGCGGGCCGCCGCGGTGGTCAGCTGTCTCCCGTCAGCGACACCCGCACCACGACATCAGGGAGACACCATGGACGCGACCGCCACCACGATCCGGCCCGCCGCCAAGATCCGCTTCACGCTCAACGGCGTGCTGTGGACCCTGCAGGTGCTGTGGGGCTTCTTCTTCGCCGGCAGCGGCTTCGGCAAGGTGCTGCTCGCCGACGACACCCTCTACGCCGCGGCGCCCCGGGCCGTGGCCTGGTACGCCGCGGTGCCGCAGCCGCTCATCGTCTTCATCGGGGTCGCCGAGGTGCTCGGCGGCATCGGCCTGATCCTGCCGGCGATCACCAGGGTCAGGCCGCGGCTGGTCCCGCTCGCCGCCGCCGGGCTCGCGCTCACCATGGTCCTGGCCGCCGGCTTCCATCTCGTCCGCGGCGAGTACGCGCTGGTCCCGGCCACCGTCGTGCTCGGTGGGGTGGCCGCCTTCGTCGCCGCCGGCCGGTCCACCATGCGCCCCACCGAGCCCGCCCGCCTCACGACCCGGCGCGCGCTGACGTCGCTGGCCGTGCTGGTCCTGCTGGCCCTGACGACCTTCGTGCCCACCTGGTACACGATGACCCACGCCCAGTTCTGAGACCGCTCCCCGGACTACTTGATCTCGTAGACGGCCACGTGTCCGGCGCGGTACCGCAGCTGGGCGAACTTGCCGAGGTCCGGTGAGACGTTGACCTCCTCGGGGTACGGCGGCTTGTCCACGTAGTACCAGTTGGAGACGTCCTCGACCCACAGCCACCGCACGCCGTACTGGTCGCGCAGCTTGCCGACGGTCTCCGCGGACGGCGCGGTGAAGGCGGCGTCGTTGTCGATGATGATCTGCGGGTGCCAGTACATGGAGTACTGCTGCATCACGCCTTGCGTGCGCTCCTGGCTGTGCGCCTCGGCCGTGTAGGCCCACGACTCGACGAGGACGCGGCGCTCGCTGTACGCGGCGATGCCGAAGTGCCTCCGGTCGCAACCGTCTTCAGGGGTGAGGTACACGCAGTGCGCGTTGGTGGCCACCAGGTCGTCGGAGGAGGAGTTGGCGCGCAGCCAGCGGCCGGCGTCGAGGGTGCCCTCGGTGACGATCGGCCAGAGCTTCGCGGCGTTCTTCCAGCCGTCCTTCTGGGCGGTGGGGTACACGTTGGCGATCTGGCTGGCCACGGTCGGCAGGGTGAAGCCGAGCATGAGGGTCACGACCAGCGCCGCCGGCCTGACGCCGCCGAGCCGGGACCGGTACCGCCAGGCCAGGACCGCCGCGACGACGATGACCAGCGCCAGGATGGCGTACGGGTACGTGAGCTTCGCGGCCAGCTGGACCGTGCGGTACGTGGGGCTGAACTTCGGCAGGTGAGTGCCGTCGACGGCGCGGATCGCGAAGATCACGAGCACGCCGGCGCCGAAGGCCACCAGCAGCGGGCGGGCGGTGTGCCAGGTCAGCGCCGGCGCGAGCAGCAGCAGCCCCCAGACGGCCAGGGTCGCCAGGTACGGCCGCGCGCCCATCAGGAAGAAGCCCTCGGCCGACCCGCCGGAGTGCGCGAACAGCATCAGCGCCGCCATGCCGACGATCCCGAGCCCGGCCATGAGCAGCACCTCGGCGTCGAACAGCCGGCGGCGCAGCCCGGCGGCGCCGGCCCACATGCAGACCCAGCACAGCACGGTCAGGGCGAGCAGGATCACCAGGCGGTACATCTTCGGGTCGGCCACGAAGCCGGTGGTGCCGCCGGCCGGGTTGTGCCGCATCCCGCCGAGCGGCACGATGTCCAGCCCCTGGCTCTCCCCGCCGAAGAGCACCAGGTTCGCGAACGCCATCCAGGCTCCGACGATGACGAGCGCGGCGAGCGCCACCCGGTTGAGCCGCCGCCGGAACACCAGCTGTGCGCAGACGACCAGCAGCAGCCCGCACAGCAGCGTCGGCAGGAACGTCGCCTTCGCGCCCATGATCGCCCCGGGCAGCAGCGCGAACAGCACCCACCGCCGCCGGTCCCCGCCGTGCTCCCGCAGCAGGTCGACCAGCAGCAGCATCAGCGGCACGAACAGCAGGCTGCCGAACGTCTGGGTCGGGCTGGTCCACAGGAACAGCTTGAGGTTGGACCCGTCGTCCATGGGGTTGAACGCGTAGGTCTGGTAGAACCCGTTCAGCTGCCAGCCGTACGGGTCGGGAGACAGGACGAGGAACGCGGCCAGGGAGGCGAGTGCCCCGCCCAGCCACGACCCGGTCACCCGGCGCCCGAACGCGGCGATCAGCAACACGTACGCCATGACCATCGGCAGCAGGGACAGCCTGTTGAGCAGCACCCACGGCTCGATCCCGGTCGCCCAGCTCGTCGAGGCGAAGTCCGCGTAGACGAACCAGTGGTAGAAGACGCCCTCACTGGTCACCCACGGCGTCACGAGGTCCATGTGGTGCTTGATCTCGCCGGTGAGCGCCAGGTGGAACGGCAGGTCGATGTCGGTCATGCCGTAGCTGGGCCACTTCATGCCGACGAACCGGTAGTAGTTGGCCGCCCACGCCAGCATGACGAGCGCCAGCACCGCCATCGCCCACGACCAGGCCAGCGGCGTCCGCGCGGCCGGGCCGGCGCCGCGCCAGTACCGCCGCAGCCTCGGCACACCCGCGAACGCCACGATGACCGCCAGCGGCACCAGCTGCGCCGCCAGTGGCACCCCCAGGGCGCGGGCCGGGATGTAGGCGAGCACCTCGATCGCGTACCCGATGGCCGTCCCGGCCGCCAGGTCCTCCGGCAGCGCCCGCGCCCCCCGATGCACCAGCCGCCACAACAGCGTCCCCGGCAGCGTGATCCCGATCGCGATGTACGCCGCGAAGATCCCGGTCGTCGCCGGTGACACGTCGTAGAACCACAGCACTCCGACCGTGGCGACCGCCACTAGCACCGCCGGTAACCATCCGGACCTCCAGACAGCCGTCCGCACCGGGCCGGGCGACTGTTCGTCGGACTGGACACCACCGTCGTGCTCGGCCTGCTGAGCCAGAGTCATCGTGAGAGTCACCTTCTGGTTTCGCCGTAAGCTGCGGCCCGAGTATAGGCACCCTGACCGGCGCGCCCTGACCGCGCACAGTGACGCCCGGCACTGCTTGCACCCCTTACACGCCTCCACGCGGGGCATGTCAGGGGCCGTTCTTCTGATGTTCACCGCCACCGGCGCGCGGGCGCCGGTGCCACCCTCATGATGGCAGGCGCGCGGAGCCAATGACGTCCCGAAGAGGCCAAACCCGGACGAATCATTCAAGAGTGGGCGCAGAAGGAGAACAGCCGCATCTGGGGTGGGGACCCGACGCCGAAGGCGCCTGTGGAGGCGCCTGTGCCGCCTGTGGCGGCGGCGCGGGCGTGGCAGCTGCCAGGTGTCGCCGTGCCATGCGGAAGTGACTGTGAGTGTGGGGGTCCTCGCGCGCTTCGTGGGATCAGGCGGACGCGAAAGGAGGGGCCGGCGTGCGCCGGCCCCTCCTTTGTGCGTTCAGCTCAGCGTGCTCAGCTCAGCTGCTGGGCGATGCCCGTGGTGGCCTCGCCGGACTGGTACGACACCAGCAGCGTGGCACCGGCCGGCAGGGTGCCGGTCGTCGGCAGCCACACGGCACTCGAGCCGCTGCGGTCGAACTCGACCGTGGACTGCGCCAGGATCGCGTTGCCGTCCCAGACGAACACCCGGGCGGTGCCGGCCTGGCGGGCCTTGAGCTCGACCTGGACGCCGTTCTGCTGCTTGACCGCGCCCTTGATCTGGATCGTGCCCTCGGGCAGCGCCGTCCAGCCGCCGGGGGCGACCATGTCCGAGCTCGACTGCAGGATCGTCTGCGGCGACTTCACGCTCTCCGCCGCGGTGTCCGGGATGATCGGCGCCTTCGGCGAGGAAGGCTGGGTCTGGTAGCCCTCCAGCTTGGCGACGCCCCAGCGCCACGGGTCGGCTCGCACGCCGCTCCAGGTGGACCAGCCGACGCGGGTCTGCGCCGCCAGGTCCTGCGTGTCGGAGTCGTTCACGAGGATGTTCATGCCCATCTTCGCCGCGTCCACGTTGTCGGGCAGGACGCTGAACGGCACCTTCACCTCGATGCGGTAGCCGGTGTAGGGGTTGCTGGAGACGACGGACGCGACCTGCATGCCGGGCGCGGTCACCGGGCCGGCGCCCTGGTGGTTGTCCCGCTCCCGGGCGTAGCACGGCGGGTTGCCGTTGGCCGGGTCCTTCGTCGCCGGGAAGAGCGCCACGTTGAACACCGTGGAGGTGTTCGGCGAGCCGCCGCGCGGGTCGATGCCGAACTCGATGTTGTCGTTGCGCCGGGGACGCTTGCAGTCCTCGGGCGGCAGCACCGTGCCGAGCACGTCGTCGGTGATCTCGAACAGCGCGTAGATCGCGTCGTCGGTGTAGGTCAGCCAGGCCTTGCCGGAGATGTCCGCCGCCGTGGCCGCGGTGCCCTCCCAGCGGGTGGAGATGTCGATGGCCTGACCGCCGTACTCGCCCGGGCTCGCCGTGCCGTCGACGACCGGGGCCTTCGCCGCCTTGGGGATGGACGTGACCGGCACGATGTTGAGGACACCGGGCTCGACCGCGCTGCCACCGACGTAGCCGGTCTCGATCTGCACCGCGTAGCGCCCGTCGTTGGGCGCCCGGTTGGCGGTCGGCAGCGACGCGTCGGTGTTGGTCACCGTGAACGTGACCGAGCCGCGCGCGCCGGGCTGCAGGCCGCTGTAGCTCTGCTGCGCCTCGGCCACGGCGAAGCCGGCGGGCACCTTGAGCTTCACCGAGCCGGACTGCACCTGGTCGCTGTGGTTGGTGAGGTCGACGCGGATCGGCCGGGTGCCGCCGCTGGGGATGCTCAGCATCGACTCGATCAGCGCGTCGAGGGACTGGACCTGGTTGCGCTGCGTCCACTCGCGGAAGTCACCCACCTCGGGCAGCGGCTCGAGCGTGCCGCGGACCGGGGCGGTGGCCTGCACCAGCGTGGTGTTGCTGCCGGTGCCGTCCTTCTTGGTGGTCATGGTCGCCTTGAGCTGGAACCGCTGACCCGCGACCAGGGTGGCCGGTGGGGTGACGGTGAACGTGGCGACGGACTCCTTGTTGTTGGGCGTGACGGTGCCGATGTCGCCCTTGCCCGTGACGGTCCAGCCCGCCGGGGCCTCCAGGGCCACCTGCGCGCCCGGGATCGCCTGCGTGGCCCGCACGTGGGTCTTGACCTCGAAGGGCTGGCCGGCCAGCACCTCCCACTGCTCGGAGCGGACGTGCAGCTCCGTGCCGAGCGGCAGCCCGCCGGCGGCGCGGATGCTGGTGCCCTGCAGCGCGGCGGTGCCGCCGACGTTCGGGTCCGGGTACGGGGTCCGGCTGTCGATCATCGTGATCCGGTTGCAGCCGATGCTCGCCGGGTTGCTCTGCGCGTCCGCCGTGTCGGCCCAGCCCTGGGAGGCGTACTCACGCCGGGCCAGCACGCCGACCTGGTTCCACCGCATGCCGCCGTTGCGGGCCGACTCGTAGCCCTGCCAGGTGCCGAAGATGGTGTTGGTCGCCTGGGAGGGGGTGAAGGTGGTCTCGCAGGCCTGGCCGTTGGAGCTGGTGCCGCTGCCGCCGCCCTGGAAGAGGCGGGCGGGCCGGAAGGGCTGGAGCCCCTCCTTCTTGATCTGCTCGGGGAAGGCGTTGGGGTCCGCCGCCGCGTAGAACGCCTCGACGGCGAGCATCGCGGCTTCCTGGTGGTTGCCGTGGTTGCCCTGGGTCGCCGACGGGTTCATCGTGACGATGACCTCCGGCTTGGTGGTCCGGATCGTGCGCACGATGCGCGACAGCGACTTCTCGTAGTTCCAGATCTGCTCGGACAGCGGCGCGCTCGCGGTGTAGTAGAAGTCGAGCGCGTCGAGGTTGTAGACGTTCATGACGCCGGCCCGGCCGACGGCGCGGCGCTCCTCGGCCTCACGCAGGATGCCGAGCGCGGGCCCTTCCTCGAGGCCGACTGCGTTGCCGCCGCCCTCGCCCCGGGTCATCGTGATGACCCCGGCCTTCATGTTGTGGTACTCGTTCCAGTACCCGAACATGCCGAGCTGTCCGGCCTCGTCGTCCGGGTGCGCACCGATGAACATGATGTCCAGGTCGATCGGTGCGTTCGGTTTGGCCTGTGCAGGGCTTGCCAGGCCCACCATCAACAGACCGCATGTGGCGATCACGGCTTTGGGGCGCCATCTCATAGGGCAACCTTCTTCGTGTGGTGGAGACGGGGGTACTCCTGGACCGCTGGCGGTTTGCCGAGTTAATTCAGACTGCGAAATTAGTGCGTGGACGCGACGGCGCCCGGCACGGCAGGACGACCGTCCACAGTGGACAGTCGCCATGCATCACAGCGGCCGGCAAGCCGGTCAGCACTGGAAGGGTGTTGTGGCGTAACGCTAGGGACCGCCCGAAAGGGCTGTCAACACCTCGGACGGGCATTTTCTTCGCTCTAGAAAGAATCGCCGAACGAGAGCACCCGGGCGTGGTCCCGATCCGACCATGAATGTCCATATTTGTGTTTATGATCTGTCCACATTACTGTCCTTTTAGGCGAGCCACCTGGCCTTTTGCCATGTCCAGCTCGTCGATATCGCGGGGGCATCGTGGCCCTTCGAGATCGTTCCGTGACTTGACCCCCGATTTTCTTCGCACTAGTAAGAAAGGGTGATCGCCGTGGGGAGAGCACCGACAAGTCCGGTCAGCCGGGAACGGTCGCGTGAGATCAAGCGCCAGTCGGTGATCTCGGCTGCCCGGGAAGCGCGTGTGCTGTCCCGGGTCGATCTGGCCGAGCTCACCGGACTTCCTGCGGCGACGCTGACGGCGCTCGTGCGTGACCTGATCGCCGACGGATACCTGATCGAGCGCGGCCCGGGCGCCAACACGCACGGGCGACCGCGGGCGATGCTCGAGTTCAACCCGCGCGCCGAGCTGGTGGCCGCGGTCTCGCTCGAGCCGCCCCGCATCACGTGCGAGATCGCGGACAGCAACGGCACAGTGATCGCCCACCGCACGTCCCGCCTCGGCCGCGACGTCGTCGAGACCGTCTGCCAGTTCGTGGCGGAGCTGGTCGCCGACAACCGGCCGTCGCTGTGCGGGGTCGCGATCGCCGTGCCCGGCGTGTCGTCCGACGGCGCGGTCCGGCTGGCGCCCTCGGTCGGCCTCGTCGAGGCGCGGCCGATCGGCCAGTCGGTGCAGCAGGAGCTCGGCGTGCCGGTGGTCGTCGACAACGACGTCAACCTGATGGCGGCCGGGGAGCGGATGGCGGGCGCCGGGAAGGACGTCGACGACCTGCTGCTGCTGCACGTCGCCGACGGCATCGGCGCCGGTCTCATCCTCGACGGCCAGGTGCGGCGGGGGGCGAGCGGCGCGGCGGGGGAGATAGGTTTCCTCCCGCTCGATCCGCAGGCGGACCGCGCCTACAGCGGGGTCGGCCCCTTCGAGGCGCGTTGGTCGGCCAACGCGATCGCGGAGCGGGTCGTCGCGCTGAACCCCGGCCGCCGCCCCGAGGCGCCGGTCAGCGAGCTGATCGAGCTCGCGGCCACGTCCGCGGCGGCCCGCGCCTACCTCGACGAGGTGCTGGAGGCGTGGGCCCGGCTCGTCATCTCCTGCGCCTGCGTCGTCGACCCGGGCCGGGTGCTGCTCAGCGGCGCGGCGGCCGAGCTCGACGACGCGGCGCTGGCACGCATCCAGGACCTGGTCTCCGCGAGGGTTCCGGCCTCCACCGAGGTGCGCCGGGCCGTGCTCGGGGACCAGGCGGTGCTGCACGGCGCGATCAGTTACGCCCTGTCGGCCGCGGTACGGCTACCCGGCCCTTTCCTCACCACGAACCACCACCGATAACACCCCCCTTTCTGCATGCGGAGGAAGTCATGAGACGTCGCGTTGCCCTCACCCTCGCGGTCAGCACGTTAGTGGCCGGTCTGACCGGCTGCGGGAGTGAGAACAAGGATTCCGCCTCGGCGGGCGCCTCCGGGAAGCCGGCCGAGAAGATCGTCGTCTACAGCGCGCGCGACAAGAAGGTCACCGACTTCGTCGTCGAGCAGTTCGTCGCCAAGCACCCCGAGTACAAGGGCAAGGTCGAGGTGCTCAACATGGGCGCCCAGGAGGTGCTCGAGCGGACCCGCGCCGAGAAGGCCAACCCGCAGGGCTCGGTCTGGTGGGGCGGCACGCAGCAGGGCCTGTCGGCCGGTGCCGGCGACGGCCTGCTCGAGGCGTGGCAGCCTTCCTTCGCGGGGCAGATGGACGCCCGGTACAAGGACGCGCAGGGCCGCTGGTTCGGCGAGATCCTGCTGCCCGAGGTCATCATGTACAACAACAAGGCGATCCCGGCCGACCAGGCGCCGAAGGACTGGGACGACCTGCTCGACCCGAAGTGGAAGAAGAAGGTCATCATCCGCGACGTGGCCGCGTCGGGCACCATGCGGTCCATCTACGCCTCGATGATCCAGCGCCTGTCGAAGGACGGCAGCAACCCGCAGCCCGGCTACGACTGGCTGCGCAAGCTCGACGCCAACACCGGCGACTACGCCGCCAACCCGACGGACCTGTACGTCAAGATGTCCCGCGAGCAGGGTGTGCTCAGCGCCTGGAACCTGCAGGACATCCTGCTGCAGTCCGAGCAGTCGAAGATGCCGTTCGGCTACGTGATGCCGGCGTCCGGCGCGCCGGTGCTCGTCGACGGCGTGGCCGCGATCAAGGGCGGCAACACCGAGGGCGCCAAGACCTTCATCGAGTTCCTGTTCGACGGCGAGCTGCGGGCCAAGCTGGCCAAGGACTTCTTCCAGATCCCCGCCGTGCCGATCTCCGAGAAGCCGCAGTGGCTGGCGGACCTCAACCTCAAGCCGATGGACGTCGACTGGGACGTCATCGCCAAGAACGAGACCCAGTGGATCAACCACTGGAACGCCGAGATCAAGAACAAGGGCTGACCGCCCCCTGGCCGGGTCGCCGCGCGGCGGCGACCCGGCCCCCGGACGCTTCAAGTCTGCTGACCGTCCAGGCATCGATGGCAGCGCAGAGAGGGAAAGATGATCGACGTCGAGTTGGAGTCGGTGAGCAAACGCTTCTCCCGGTCGGGCGAGGCCGCCGCGGTCGACGACGTGAACCTCACCATCGGTGCGGGGGAGTTCTTCACGCTCCTGGGACCGAGCGGGTGCGGCAAGACGACCACGCTGCGGATGGTGGCCGGGTTCTACTTCCCCACCCAGGGGCACATCCGCTTCGGCGGGCAGGACGTCACCCGGCTCGCCCCCAACAAGCGCGACACCGGCATGGTGTTCCAGAACTACGCGCTCTTCCCGCACATGACCGTGGCGCAGAACGTCGCCTACGGGCTCAAGGTGCGCAGGGTGTCGCGGGCCGAGTCGAGCCGGCGGGTGAACGAGGCGCTGGCCCAGGTCCACCTCGACGGATACGGGTCGCGCCGGATCGAGCAGCTCTCCGGCGGTCAGCAGCAGCGCGTCGCGCTGGCCCGCGCGCTGGTGATCCGCCCGCGCATGCTCCTGCTCGACGAGCCACTGTCCAACCTGGACGCGAAGCTGCGCGAGGAGACCCGCACCGAGATCCGGCGCATCCAGCGCGACGCCGGCACCACGTCCATCTACGTGACCCACGACCAGGCCGAGGCGATGGCCATGTCGGACCGCATCGCCGTGATGCAGGCCGGCCGCGTGCAGCAGATCGGCTCGCCGCGCGAGGTGTACCACCAGCCGGCCACCGCGTTCGTCGCGCGCTTCATCGGCCGCAGCAACGTGCTGTCGCTGCCGGTCACCGCCGCCGACACCACCACGGTCGAGGTCGCGCTGCCCGGCGCCGGCACCATCGCTTCCGGCGCGCCGGAAGGGCACGGGCTGCGCACCGGCGACACCGCGCTGGTCTCCGCCCGGCCCGAGCACATCGCGCTGGCCGGCCCCGACGACCCCGGCGTGATCCGCGGACGCGTGACCGCCCTCGAGTTCACCGGCATGGCCACGCACCTGACGGTCGACATCGGCGCCGAGGGTGGCGAGGTGACCGTCGCGGCGGTCGACGTGCCCGGCCGCGTCGACGTCGGCGACCGGATCGGCCTGCGGCTCACCGCCGAGCGGCTGTGGGTGGTCCGGCCGTGACCGCGGCGTCGTCCACCGTCCCGTCCCGCCGGGTCGCGCTGGCCCGGCGGCTGGCCGGTGGCGCGAACGCGGCCTGGTTCCCGTACCTGATGGTGGCCCCGCTCGTCCTGATCCTCTGGGGCTACGTGGTGCAGCCGATGCTCGCCACGTTCGTGGAGAGCGTCAGCGAGGACGGCGTCAGCAACTACACGCAGTTCTTCACCTCGGCCGGCGTCGCGCGCACCTCCCTGATCACGTCGCTGGCCATCTCGGTGGCCAGCGTGGTGCTGTGCGGCGTCGTCGGTGTCGCGATGGCGTTCCTGCTCAAGCGGTTCTCGTTCCCCGGTCGCCGCCTCATCGAGGCGTTCATCCTGGTGCCGGCCGCACTGCCGCCGCTGATCGGGGCGATCTCGTTCCAGCTGCTGTACAGCGAGATCGGCATCCTGCCCCGCGGCCTGCAGCGCCTGTTCGGGACCGAGTCGCCGGTGCTCGCGTTCGACGGCATCGCCGGGGTGCTCGTCGTGCACACCTTCACTATGTACCCCTTCTTCTACCTGGCCGCGTCGGCCGCGCTGGCGGGACTGGACCCGTCAATCGAGGAGGCCGCGTACAACCTGGGCGCCGGACGCGTCCGGGTCTGGCGCACGGTGCTGCTGCCGATGCTGACCCCCGCGATGGTCTCCGCGTCGCTGCTGGTCTTCATGACGTCGCTGGCGTCCTACACGGCGCCGCTGCTGTTCGGCGTCGACCAGACCATGACGATGCAGATCTACATCAACCGCACCAACGGCGACCTGCCGATGGCCTCGACGTACGCGTCGGCGCTGGGCCTGGTGTCGATCGCCTTCCTGCTGCTGATGCGCTGGTACGAGGGGCGGCGTAGCTACCTGTCGCAGTCGAAGGGCATCTCCGCGCGGCGCCGGGAGATCTCCAACCCGGTCGGGCGCTGGCTCGCGCCGGTCGCCTCCGTGCTGGCGGCGATCGTGCTGCTGGCCCCGGTCGCGACGATCGCGCTGGTGGCGTTCTCCGAGGACGGGTCGTGGACGACGGAGATCATCCCGTCCGCGTATTCCATCGACAACTTCGTCACGATCGTGTCCGAGCCGAAGGCGTTCCAGCCGATCCTGAACTCGCTGCAGATGAGCCTGCTCGCCACCGCCGGGTGCATCGTGATCGGCGTGCTGATCGCCTACGCGGTGCGCCGGCTGCGCTTCGTCGGCAGGAGCCTGCTCGACATCGGCGTCATGATCGCATGGGCGCTGCCCGGCACAGTCGTGGCGATCAACCTGATCTCGGCGTTCAGCACCGGCAACTCGTTCAGCTTCGGGCAGGCGCTGATCGGCACCTTCTGGATCCTGCCGCTGGCGTACTTCGTGCGGTTCCTGCCACTGGTGTTCCGGGCCAGCTCCGCGTCCCTGGCGCTGATCGACCCGTCGCTGGAGGAGGCCGCGCGCAACCTCGGCGCGTCGTGGTTCCGGGCCTTCCTCAACATCACGGTGCGGCTCATGCTGCCGGGGGTCATCGTCGGCGCGCTGCTGGCGTTCGTGCACGGTGTGGGCGAGTTCGTCGCGTCGGTGCTCATCTACACCTCCTCGACCGTCCCTATCTCGGTGGCCATCAACAACCGCATGTACTCCTTCGAGATCGGCACGGCCGCCGCGTACGGCATGCTGCAGGTGGTGCTGATCTTCGTGGTGATGTGGTTCTCCAGCCGGCTGGAGAACGGCGGCGGCCGGGCCGCGGCACGACAGGCGGAACAATGGACGAACTGATCGAGGCCTGGCAGGCGGACGGCGGGCTCCTCCCGGTGAGCCGTCTGCCCGGGCACGAACTGGCGCGCGTCGCCGCGGCGGCCGACTTCGCGGTCCTGCCCGTCGGCGCCGTCGAGTGGCACGGACCGCACCTGCCGCTCGGCACCGACCTGATCCTGGCCGACGGGTTCGCGAGCGAGGTCGCCGGCGCCGGGCTGCGGGCCGTGTCGTTCCCGGCCGTGCCGTACGCGGCGTGCCCGGGACAGACACGGCCGTGGCCCGGCACCATCGCCGTGCGGCCCGAGATCGCCGTCGGATACCTGTGCGACGTGCTCGACGGCATCGTCGCCGCGGGCTTCCCGCGGGTGCTTGTGGTCAACGGGCACGACGCCAACATGTCCACGGCCCGGGCGGCGATGGAATGGGTGTCCGGCCGGCAGCGGGCGAGCCTGCTGCTGGTCAACTGGTTCCAGCTCGTCGACGCCCGCGAGACGACCGAGCTGTTCGGCGAGCTGCCCTCGCGCGGACACGGCGGCGCCTACGAGACGTCCGCCGTGCTCGGCTTCGACCCGGAGGCGGTGCACCCGGGCGCCGCGCCCGACCTGCCGCCCCGGCCGAAGCTGCCGACCGCCTTTCCGTACGTCCTGGTCGAGTCGCGACCCGAGCCGTGGCAGGGCTGGTCCGGCCACGTCTCGCTGGCCACCGAGGCGGCCGGCCGGCGGGTGCGCGAGACGGCCGCCGCCCGGCTCGGAGAAGTCGCGCGGGCCTGGGTCGCAGCGCCGCTGCCCGGCCCGCCCGGCGCCGATCCGGCACCACAACGACACGAGGGGAACGCATGACGCACCAGCCGTTGACCACCTACCAGCAGCACCACCTCCGCGTCGTCTTCGACCACCACGCCGCCTACCTCTACGGGCCGATGGTGAAGGCCAGCGAGGCGCACGTGGTGATGCTCGCCGAGCAGGGCCTCGTCCCCGCCGACGCGGCGGCGCAGATGCTGCGCGGGCTGGTCAAGCTCCGCGACGACCGGCCCGGGACGTTCGAGTACGACGGCTCGGTCGAGGACACGTACTTCACGCTGGAGAAGCGGCTCGCCGAGGCCTGCGGCATCCCGACCGGGCAGCTCAGCGTCCAGCTCGCCCGCAGCCGCAACGACCTGGACTCGGGCGTGTTCCGGATGGTCCTGCGCGACCAGCTGCTCGGTGTGATCGCCGCGCTCGGCGACGCGGGCGCCGTGCTGCTGGACCGCGCCGACCGGTACGCCGACGTGGTCGTGGTCGGGTACACCCACCGCCGCCCCGCCCAGCCGACCACCATCGGGCACGTGCTCGCCGGATACGCCGAGGCCCTCACGGGTCAGGCCGCCGCCTACGCGAGCCTGCTCGCCGAGATGAACCGGTCGCCGCTCGGCTCCTGCGCCTTCGCGGGCACGGACCTGGCGATCGACCCCCACCGCGTGGCCGAGCTGCTCGGCTTCGACGAAGTGGTGGTCAACTCGTACGAGGCGGTCGCCGGCGCCGACCACCTCATGCGGACGGGCGCGCTCAACGCGCAGGCGACCGCCACCGGGGCGCGCGTGGCCCGCACGCTCATGGACTGGCTGACCTGGGAATGGGTGCGCACCCCCGAGGAGTTCACGCAGGGCAGCAGCATCATGCCGCAGAAGCGCAACCCGGTCGTGCTGGAGCACCTGGTCTCGATGGCCGGCGCGACGGCCGCCGACGCCGCGTCCGTGTTCAACAACGTCGGCGCGGCGTGGTGGGAGGACTCCAACAACGCCACCACCGACGTGCAGGTGCGGCTGTGGGAGAGCAACGACCGCGCGTACCGGTTCTTCGCCCTGCTCGGCGGCCTGTTCGAGCGGCTGGAGCCGCTGCGGCCGCCGAACGCCGAGACGATCGTCGCGACCGGCGCGACCACGACCGCCGCGGCCGACGCGCTGACCCGGCACGGCCTGCCGTTCCGCGCCGCCCACTCGGTCATCGGCCGCCTGGTCCGCTCCGGACCTCCCGCGACCTGGACCGACGACGGCATACGTGAGGCGGCGCGCGACGTCGCCGGGATCGACCCGCTCGGCGACGCCGCCGTGCAGGACCTCCGCGCCGCGGCCCTGCTGCCGGAGCTGGTGCTGCGCCGCGCCCAGTCCGACGGCCCGGGCGAGGCCGCCGTCCGGGCCCAGGTCGCCCGGCTCCGATCCCACCTGGACGCGACGCTCGCCGAGGTCGACGCGCTGCGGCACCGGCTGCGCGAGGCCGACACGAAGCTCGCGGCCGTGGTCGCGGAAAGGGCCGCACAGTGAACCTCGAAGCCCCCGCCGACCGGCGGCTGTTGGGCATCGACTTCGGCGGCACGAAGATGGCGATCGGGATCGGCGACGCCGACGGACGCCTGCTCGTCTCGGAGCGCCTGCCGACGCTGGCCGCCCGCGGCGCGCGGCAGGCCCTCGACCGCGCTCTCGACCTGGCGCAGAAGCTCGTCACCGACACCGGCGGCACCCTGCACGCGGTCGGGATCGCCTCGCCCGGCGTGATCCGCGAGGACGGCATCGACCTCGCGCCGAACGTGCCCGGCTGGGAGCGCCTGCGCCTGGCCGAGGCCGTCCGCGACCACCTGGGCGTCACCCGCGTCAGCGTCGCCAACGACCTCAACGCCGCGGCCCTCGCCGAACTGCACCGGGGCGCGCTGCGGGACGCCGACCCCGGCCTCGTCATCGGCCTGGGCACGGGCGTCGCCACGGCCATCACGGTCAACGGCGCCGTCGTGTCCGGATACCGTGGCGCGGCCGGCGAGATCGCGTACGCCGTCACCGGCCCGGACTGGCCCGCGTCGCCCGAGCCGCTGCTCGAGACCGACTTCTCCGGCCGGGCCCTCGACGAGCTGGCGGACCGGCTCGCCCTGCCCGACGGCGCGGCCGGCCTCTGCGCGGCCGCGTCCCGGCCCGGCGTGGTCCGCGACGCGCTGGTCTCCCGCGTCGACGAGCTGGCCCGCCACGTCGTCACGTGCTGCCTGCTGCTCGACCCGCAGCGCCTCGTGCTCGTCGGCGGCGTCGCCCGCGACGACCTGGTGCGCGAGCTGCTGACCGACAGGCTCTCCCACGCGCTGCCGTACCCACCCGAGGTGGTCCTGTCCGACTTCGCCCAGGACGCCGCGCTGCTCGGCTCGATCACGCTTGCGGCACAGGCCTGACCTTCCCCTAACCGCAGGACCGCCCCGGACCATCCCAACCCCCGGGGCGGTCCCGCGCCCCCAGGTTTGTTGTCGGGGTCGTCACCGCCACCTAGGGTGGACGTCGGCTCGGGGAGGGGCGAGACGTGACCACTGATGACAACGACCTGCCGGTATGGGCACTCGCCACCGAGGTCGTGAGCGTGCCGGACGTGCTCGGCGGCGCGGGTATGACACCGGCCCGGCTCGCAGAATTGCGAACGGCCCTGGCGACACTCGCGGATTCCCCCATCGCCACGCTGGAAGCGCATCCGATTTCGACCAGGCGCGATCGGAGCGGCGGAATTCCGCTGCACTCGGCCAGTCCGCTCGCTCAGCAGTTGTCGCAGCTCGTGACCCAGACAGCCAAGTCAGCGTCGCCGACGCTGAACGTCGCCGGCACTGGTGACGTGCTCTACCGGATGGTGGTGCCGGCCAAGGTTGCCGCACAGATGGGTAAAGGCCTTGTGAGGCCCATGGCAGCGAAGTCGATCGCAGGGGGTATTCGCGGCGCGCTGGTCGACTCCACCGGCATCGTGGCCCAACCCACGTTCGTCCCCGTTGCCGGCAAGGCCGCTGTTGCAGGTGCCGCGACCGGCTCGGCCACCACGGCTGGTGTGGCCGCGGCCGGCGCCGGAGCGTTGACCGTGGCCGCGCCGCTCGTGCTGATGGCCGTCGCGGTCGGCGTCAGCGCCTACGCTGATCACCAACGCCAGCAGGCGATCGAGCGAATCACCGACCTCCTGGAGCAGCTGCACGAGGACAACCTCGAGAGGGAACGCAGCGAGTTGGACGGTTGTCGTGACGCGATCGACAAGGCGACGTCGATTCTGCTCGACCAGGGCAGGATCGGCCTGTCGTTGGGACTGGATTCCGCGTCGTACGCGATCAGCACAGCGATCGAACGAACCAGGCGCCGGCTCATGAAATGGCAGGATGCCCTAGCTGCGCTGCCCGGTGGCCCGGTCGAGATCGGTGCGTTGACGAAATCGTTCCCCGGTGTCGACGAGGAGGGCGGCGAATTCCGCGCGCACCTGGAGCTTGCCCGGCTCGTCATCGCTCTCAAACGCCGGGTGCTCGTGCTGCAAGCAGTTGAACACGCTCAGCTGGTGGGCGCGGACAATCCGTTCAAGAGTTTCATCGGGACATTGCAGGACGACGAGCGCCGAGTCGACGAGTTGGAGTCAGGCATCGACTCGGTCCTGCTCCGGCTGTCGACGATCGAGTTGAAGCGTTACGGCGGTTTCCGGAGCATCATGTTCACGCCGGGCGAGGTCGACGACCTGCTCAAGGCCGCATATCGCCTTCGCGACCTGGGCGGTGGCCTCAACGTGGGAGCCCACCAGGCCGACGTCGCGATCGAGATCGAACGAAGCGGCGACGGATCGCTCGTGGTGTTTCCCGCAGTCGCTGCCTAGCCTCGGCTCTTTCCGTGACCGGCGGGAGCCCGGTCACGGCCTCCGATCCAGCCCCGGCCGCCACGGTCTACGCCCCGCGGCGCCGCCACCTGGTGTCCACGCCGCGGAGCTTTGGCGCCTGGACCGCGACCAACACCGACGCCGGCCGCTGCTTCCGGCAACGTCCTCAGCCTGGCGCGAGCCGAGAGCCTGGCATGAGCGAAAGGTCAGGTCTTGCCGTCCTGTTCCTGGGCGGCCTGCAGGGTGGAGGAGTGGGGGACCCAGTCGGCGAGGTGGACGGGGTGGCCGAGGGTGCGGAGCCTGGCGATGACCTCGGGGTCGTCGTCCACGACGACGGCGATCTGGGACTCGCGGGCCAGGAGGGACAGCTGGGCGGCCTTGAAGTCCTTCGCGGGGCGGCGGTCGCGGGCGGGGCGCATGAAGAGCAGGTCGGCGGGGAGGCCGGCTTGGCGGAGCCAGGCGTCGGTCACCGGGCGCAGGTGCTCGGGGCGGCCGGTGAGCCAGACGAGGACGTGGTTGGCGGCGTGCCGCAGGGCCAGCTCGACGCCCTCGGGGAGGACCGGGTCGCGGTCGGCGGCGGCGAAGAAGCGGGCCCAGTCCTTCGGGCGCTTGTCGAGGTGGCGGAGGCGGTGCCGGACGTCGGCGACCACTCCGTCGATGTCGAACACGGCGATGGCCGCGTCCCGCTGCGCTGGCGTGTCCACCGGGTCATCATGCCCGGCCGGGTGGGACGGCGTCACTTCAGAAACGGGAGACAACAGGAATTTCTGGAATGCCGGTTTCACCCCTGAGGAAGTATGCCAAGCGGACGTTTCCCCAGCTCAACGGGCGTAGTCTTCGGACCGGGCGAGGTAGGCCGCGGCAGAGCGGCCAGCAGGGGACACGGCCCAGCGTGGCGACGGCCCCACCGCGCCGATCGAAGGAGGTGTCCGCTTGATGCGGATCATGTTGGCCGGCCTCCGGGTCGCCCGAGTGGAAGCCTACGACCATGTGGCCGCCTGAGGCCGAGCGGTTCGCGGACCGGACGGCCGCGGGTCGCTTGCTCGGCACCGCCGTCGCCGCGCATCTGCGGCAGCTCGACATGACGCAGGCCCCGCTGGTGCTCGCGCTCCCCCGGGGCGGAGTCCCCGTCGGGTACGCGGTGGCGGAGACCGTCCACGCCGACTTCGACCTCATGGTCGCCCGGAAGATCGGGCTGCCGTGGCAGTCGGACCACGGGGTGGGCGCGATCGCCGAGAACGGGCCACCGGTGTTCGACCGCGGCGCGCTCGCGTGCGCCGGCCTGACCGTCAGCGACCTCGCGCCCGCGGTACAGCGGGAGCGGGTGGAGCTGCGGCGCCGGCAGGAGCGCTACCGCGGCTCGCGACCCGCGGCGGAGGTGACCGGACGCGTGGTCATCCTCGTCGACGACGGGCTCGCGACCGGGGTCACCGCGCGTGCGGCGGTCCGGGCACTGCAGACCCAGAAGCCGGCGCACATCGTGTTCGCGGCGCCGGTGTGTGCCGCGGAGTCGGTCGACCTGCTCGCCGGTGACGTCGACGCGGTCATCGACATCCACTCCCCCCGGGAGTTCCACGCTCTCGGCCTGTACTACACCGACTTCACCCCGGTCGCCGACACGGACGTCGCCGACATCTGCGCCATGGCGTGGGGCGCCATGAAGGTTGCCACGCCGGTCTGAAGGGCAACGCCCCGATACAACCAGTTCGCCGGAACGATGCGAGGACGCTCTATCCGCCGCCAGTGGGGTTTAACCCACCGGGGGCGGGTAGAGCGTCACCCCATGAGGGCGAGTCTTGCGGCAACCGTCGAGGTCCGCGGCGATGCGACCGTGGTGCACGTCGCCGGGAGCCTGGGCGTGAACACCGCGCCGGTGCTGCGCACCACCGTCCTGGAGTGCCTCGCCACGGAGCCCGCGCTCATCGTGCTCGACGTCGCGGAGCTGCGGACCCATGAGGACGTGGCGCTGACCGTGCTCCCCGCCCTCGCCCAGCACGCCGCGGCCTGGCCCGGCAGCGCGGTCAGCATGGCGGCCGCCCCCGCGCCGCTGCGGCACGCGCTGGACCGGATGGCGGTCGCGCGGCAGATCCCCCTCTTCGCGACCACCGATGCGGCGATCGCGCACGGCTGCGCCGGGGCGCCCGGCGGCGAGCCGCCCATGATGCGCGTCCGGCTCCAGCCGATGCTCGACGCGACCGCCGCGGCGCGGCACCTGGTGGACCGGGCCTGCCGGCTGTGGGGGGTGGCCCGGCTCGCCGACCTCGCCGAGCTCATCATCACCGAGCTGGTCAGCAACGGGGTGCGGCACGCGGGCACCGAGCTGGAGGTCCGCGTCAGCCTGCGCCGCCACCAGCTGCACCTGTCGGTGCGCGACGGCAGCCACGCCCTGCCCGTCCGCGGCTCGTCCGACGACACCCTCGCCGAGGGGGGCCGCGGGCTGCTCGTGGTCGAGGCGCTCACCCAGCGCTGGGGTTGCACCCCCGTCCCCGACGGCAAGGTCGTCTGGGCGTCGCTGCGGGCGTAAATCCCGCGGCCACAAAGACAAAGGCGACCTCGCGCGCGCAGGAAAGGTCACCCACGACCTCACCCTTTCACATATTCATTGGCAATTCCCCCGTGCGTACAGTGACCGGGAAAGCAATTCCGCCCGGTTCCACGACCGCACGCTCAACCGCGAATCGCTTGCTGCGCAACGCGATGGGATAGGGGGGAGTCTCCACCATGGAGACAATGCCCATATATGAAGACCGATTTGAATCGGCACTTTCACTGGAATCCTGGCGCGAAGGAGACGAGGAGATCCTGCGCCCCTCGGGAGTGCTCGACCACGCGGCGAGCCTCGACCTGCGAATCCAGCTCAACCAGCGGCTCGACGCCGGACGGGTGCACCTGACCGTCGATCTCTCGCGGCTGCGGCTGCTGGACTGCGCCGCCGCCGACACGCTGCTGCGCGCGCAGCTGGAGGCCCAGGAGCGCGGCGGCGGCCTGCGGACCCCCGGCGCGTCGGACCTGGTGCTGGACGTCCTGGAGATCATCGGGGCGGCGAAACGCCTGCGTGCGTACGACGACCCACCGGTCGGCGCCCCACCACCAGTACACGACGAGGAAGAGCCGCAGAGCCAGTGGACGACCGTCAACGAGCTGCTGCGCCAGGCGGCCACGATGGACGTCAAGGACGCCAGGCGCGGCGCGCTGCGGCAGCGGGCCATCGAGCACAGCCTGCCGCTCGCCGACCGGCTGGCCCGCCGGTTCCACGGGATGGGTGAGTCGCCCGCCGACCTCAGCCAGGTCGCCGCGCTCGGGCTGATGAAGGCGATCGACGGCTTCGACCCCGACTACGGCACCGACTTCGGCGGCTACGCGACGCCGACGATCGTCGGGGAGCTGAAGCGGTACTTCCGCGACAAGGGCTGGGGGGTGCACGTGCCCCGGCGGCTCCAGGAGCTGCGGATCGAGATCAACCGGGTGCGGGACACGCTCGGGCAGCGGCTGGGGCGCTCGCCCACGCCGCGGGACGTCGCCGACCACCTCGGTGTCGCCGAGGACCAGATCCTGGAGGCCCTGGTGGCCTCTTCGGCATACCGGCCGGTGTCGCTGTTCGCGCCGCTCGGCGGGGACGACGACGCGGGCACGCTCGCCGACGTGCTCGGCGACGACGACCGCGACATCGACGGCGTCGAGTTCCGCCAGGCGGTGAAGCCGCTGATCGCCCGCCTACCGGAGCGGGAGCGGCGGATCCTGTCGCTGCGCTTCTACGGCAACCGTACCCAGGCGCAGATCGCCGCCGACCTCGGCATCTCGCAGATGCACGTGTCGCGGTTGCTGTCTCGGACCCTGGAAGGATTACGCCGGGCGCTGCTGGACGGTTGAGATCTCGACGCGCCGGGTAGGAGGCGGCGTGTCTGAAGGGGGAATTGTGACGGAGCTCCACACGGTGGAGATCGCCGCCGTCCTGCGCCAGCTCACCGCGCGCCTGATCGCCAGCGACGACCTCGACGAGGCCCTGGAGGACCTCGTCGAGACCGCTGCCGACCTGGTGGACGGGGCGTCGTGGTGCGCGGTCACGCTGGTGCGGGCAGGGGGGCCGTCGACCGCCGCGGCGTCGCCGGAGCTGCCTGCCGAGCTCCACGACAGCCAGTACCACAGCGGCACCGGCCCGTCGATGGAGGCGATCCGCACCCGTGACCTCATCGTCAGCGCCGACCTGTCGTCGGACGATCGCTGGCCGGGGTGGCGCGAGCACGCGCTCTCGGCCGGCGTGCACGGTGTGCTGACCGTCCCTGTCGACATCGACGAGCAGGTCATCGGGGCCTTGACGGTGTACGCGGCCCAGCCCGGCCGCTTCACCCCCGACGCGGGGCTGACGGCGATGCTCATCGCCGAGCACGCCGGCCTCCTGCTCGCCGCGGTCCTCGACCGGGGCCGGCAGGCCGACCTGCATGCCGAGCTGACCGAGGCCCTGGCCGACGGCGAGACCGTCAACCGGGCCATCGGGATCATGATGGTGCAGCGGGCCTGCTCGTCGGAGGCGGCCCTGGAGGTGCTGCACGGCACCGCGAGCCGGCTCGGGCTGCCGCTCGCCACGGTCGCGCAGCGCCTGGTCGAGACGGTCGAGCGCCGCGCGACGGTGGCCTGAACCGGGTGAACATACGGCCGCACCGGCCCGCCATCCTTGGCGACACCGGTGCGGCCGAGCCCGTGCTGGTTCAGACGGTGAGGGTCCAGCTGTTCAGGTAGCCGGTGTTGCCCTTGTACGAGTCGCGCACCCGCAGCTTCCAGGTGCCGTTCTTCAGGCGGCTCGACAGGTTCACGGTGTAGGCGGCGTCGAGGTTCCTCGCCTTGTCCTTCGAGTTCGCGGCCTTGAGGCGCTTGACCGAGCCGTTCGGCGCGATCAGCTCGACCACCAGGTCGCCACGCTTGGCGTGCACGACGTGCACCTCGACGCGGGCCTTCGCCGACGCCTTGCCGGCGCAGCCGCTGACCACGACGGCGGTGGTGACGGTCCCGCGGTCGCGGATCGTCACGTCGGCCGCGTTGGTCCGCACGTTGCACGGCGCGACCGGGGCGGGCGCGGCGACCACCGCGACCGGAGGCTGGGTCACGGGCTGCTGGGTGACGGGGGCCGGACCGGCCACGGCCGGCGCCTGCAGCAGCCGGTTCGGCGAGCCGGTGCCCGGGTTGCCGACGACGTTCGCCACCGACGAGGCCAGCAGCGCGCTCTGCACCTGCGCCGCGGTCGCCGACGGGAACGCCGACAGGTACAGCGCCGCGGCGCCGGTCACGTGCGGCGACGCCATCGAGGTGCCACTCATGATCGCGGAGCCGGCGTCGCCGCTGTTGCTGGCCGAGGTGATCGCGACGCCGGGCGCGAACAGGTCGACACAGGCGCCGTAGTTGGAGAACGAGGCCCGGTTGTCGCTCGAGTCGGTCGCGCCGACCGTGATCGCCTCGCCGGTGCGGGCGGGGGAGACACCGCAGGCGTCGACGTTCTCGTTGCCGGCGGCGAGCACGTACGTGACGCCGGAGGCGATCGAGTTGCGCACCGCCTGGTCGAGCGCGGGGCTGGTGGAGCCGCCGAGGCTCATGTTGACGACCGCGGGCTTCTGCGCGTTGGCGGTCACCCAGTCGATCCCGGCGATGATCCCGGAGTAGCTGCCGGAGCCGTTGCAGTCCAGGACCCGGACGCTGACGATGTTCACGGCCTTCGCGACGCCGTAGGTGCTGCCGCCGACCGTGCCCGCGACGTGGGTGCCGTGGCCGTGGCAGTCGCTCGCGTCGGTGTCGTTGTCGACGAAGTCGTAGCCGGAGCGGGCGCGGCCACCGAACTCGCCGTGCGTCAGGCGGACGCCGGTGTCCAGCACGTACGCGGTGACGTTGGCGGCGCTGCCCTGGTAGGTGTAGGTGCCGTCGAGCGGGCGGTTCGCCTGGTCGATGCGGTCCAGCCCCCACGGCGCGCCGGCCTGGCTGCCTTCCAGCGAGACGGTGCGGTCCTGCTGCACGTACTCGACGAGCGGGTTGGCGGCGAGCCGCTTGGCGCCGCGCTCCGTCAGCTGCGCCGAGAACCCCTTCAGCGTGCTGCCGAAGGAGCGCTTGACCTGCCCGCCGAAGCGGTCGGCGAGCCGGCTGGCACTGCTGGCCGTGTCGCTCGCCGCGACCGTGTCCTTGAGGACGACGATGTACCGGTCGCGGATCGCCCCCGGCTTGCCGGCGTCACGGATCTGCCCCTCGGCCGGGGCGGCCAGCGCCGGCGTGCCGGCGGCCACGACACCGGCGACTGCGGCAACGGCGACGAAGGTGGCGCGCAGGGTGCTTCGCATCTGGCAGGACCCTCCCGAACTGGTGACGTGCTTGCTTCACCAAGGTTCGGGAGCGGCCGGTGCGGCACCGGTTCGCCGCGGGTTGCCGTGCGGTTGCTCAGTGCGAGAGGCAGTTGATGGTGGCCAGGAGGCTGTTGAGGGGACGGCCGTGGGTGAGCTTCGTGTCGGCCAGGGACAGCCCGTGCACCGACGTGGCGTGCGGCGCGTTGGCGCTGTAGAACACCACGGGCAGGTCCGCGGTCGCCTGGTGGCCGCGGAACAGGTCGAGCAGCTCGTCGCCGTCGACCCGCGGCAGGTGCAGGTCGAGCACGGCGACGTCGAAGTGCGGCTGATCCGCCGCGACGTCGAGCGCCTCCTGTGGCGTGGCGGCGGTGATCACGTGGTGACCCCCGATCTGCAACCGGATCGCGGTGGTCTCGCGGATGTCCACGTCGTCGTCGACGAGCAGCACTCGTGCCATGGCAGCAGGGTTCCCTTCCCGGCGGATCACAACCGTCCCATCGGTTGCCTCATCGGTCAGGGGACCCCGCCACGTGAACCAACTCGCGTCAGGAGCTCGACCGGCGGCGGCGCATCACGATCACGATCACCACGATGGCGATGATCACCACGACGCCGCAGCAGCAGGCGCCGATGAGGCCGCCGCCGCTGGTCTTCACCTTCGGCTTCTTCTTCGCCAGCTCGCCGGTGACTTCGAGCACCGACGGGTGGAGGTAGCTGACGACGTACGCGAACAGAGCGGTCATCCCGTCAAGGTAACCGGTTCTGTCACGCTCGAACCCAGGCCGTCGTGTCGGGTGGCAGACTCCCGTCCGCGGCCAGATCGCCGCTGGCGAGCAGGACCTCACCCGGCGGCAGCGGGGCGGGCACCTGTCCGAAGTTCGTGATCACCCGGATCCCGCCGTTGCGGAAGTCGACCAGGTCGTCCGCCGTGTTCCACTCGAGGACGCCGCGGCCCAGCTCGTACGAGCGACGCAACCGCAACGCCTCGGTGTAGAGCGACAGGGTCGAGCCCGGCACGCCGCGCTGGGCGTCGGCGGCGAAGCGGCCCCAGTCGGCGGGCTGCGGCAGCCACGACGCGGCGGTCGGCCCGAAGCCGAACGACGGCGCGTCCGCCTCCCACGGCACCGGCACCCGGCAGCCGTCGCGGCCCCGGACCTCGTGCCTGGAGCGGAACCAGGTCGGGTCCTGCCGCTCGTCGTCGGGCAGCGTCGTGTGCTCCGGCAGGCCGAGCTCCTCGCCCTGGTACACGTAGGCGGAGCCGGGCAGCGACAGCATCAGCATCGTGGCGGCGCGGGCCCGGCGCAGGCCGAGCGCCTCGTCGGGCTGCGGGTCGCCGACGCCGATCCCGCCCTGCGTGCTGTACCCCGGCTCGAAGCCGAGGCGGGACGCGTGCCGCACCACGTCGTGGTTGGACAGCACCCAGGTGCACACGGCGCCGACGGGGGCGACGCCCGCGATCGACTCGGTGATCGCGGCGCGCTGGTCGGCGGCGGTCCACGGGGCCATCAGGTAGTTGAAGTTGAACGCCTGGTGCATCTCGTCGGGGCGGATGTAGCGGGCCATCCGCTCCGCCGGCGACACCCACGCCTCGCCGACCATGATCCGGTCGCCGTCGTAGGAGTCCAGGACCCGCCGCCACTCACGGTAGATGTCGTGGACGCCGTCCTGGTCCCACATCGGCGGGGTGCGGTGCTCGGCGCCCGGGCTGGTGATCGGCACCTGCGCCTCGGTCCAGTCGGGCAGGCCGCTCTCCTTGATCAGCCCGTGCGCGACGTCGACGCGGAAGCCGTCGACGCCCCGGTCGAGCCAGAACCGCAGCACGTCGACGAACATCTGCCGGACCTCGGGCAGGTCCCAGTTGAGGTCGGGCTGGCTGGTGTCGAACAGGTGCAGGTACCACTCGCCGTCGGGGACGCGGGTCCAGGCGGGTCCGCCGAAGACGCTCTGCCAGCCGTTGGGCGGCAGCTCGCCGTCGGGGCCCAGGCCCTTGCGGAAGTGGTACCGCTCCCTCGCCTGGCTTCCCGGGCCCGCGGCGAGGGCCTCCTTGAACCACACGTGCTCGCTGGAGGTGTGGTTGGGCACCAGGTCGACGACGACCCGCAGGTTGCGGGCCTTCGCCGCGACGACCAGCGCGTCGAAGTCCGCCAGGGTGCCGAACCGGGGGTCGACGTCGCGGTAGTCGGCGACGTCATACCCCGCGTCGTGCTGCGGCGAGGGGTAGAACGGCGACATCCACAGCGCGTCGACACCCAGCTCGGCGAGGTGGTCGAGGCGCGACGTGATGCCGCGGAGGTCTCCCATACCGTCGCCGTCCGCGTCCGCGAACGAGCGTGGGTAGACCTGATAGATCACGGCATCGCGCCACCAGACCAGCGAACTCACCCCTTGACTCCTCCGGCCAGCAGGCCGCGTACGAAATATCTCTGCAGCGACAGGAACACGATGATCGGGATGACCATCGAGACGAACGCCCCGGAGGTCAGCCGCTGCCAGTCGTTGCCCCGGGTGCCGGCCAGCTCGGCGAGCCGCACCGTCAGCGGACGGGTGTCCGGCCCGGACGTGAACACCAGACCCACCAGTAGATCATTCCAGATCCACAGGAACTGGAAGATCGTGAGGGAGGCGAGCGCCGGCGTGATGAGCGGCAGCACGACGCGCCGGAACGTCATCGCCGGGCCGGCACCGTCGACCCTGGCCGCCTCGAACAGGTCCTTCGGCAGCTCCGACATGAAGTTGTGCAGCAGGAACACGCCGAGCGGCAGGCCGAAGCAGGTGTGCGCGAACCACACGGCGAAGAAGCCGCCGCCCCACTTGGTGTAGTCGCCCAGCAGCTGCAGCAGCGGGATGAGCGCCATCTGCAGCGGCACGATCTGCAGCGTGAACACGCCGACGAAGATCCAGTCCCGGCCGCGGAAGTTGAGCCAGGACAGCGCGTAGGCGGCCATCGCCGCCAGGCTGACCGAGAACACCACGGCCGGCACGGTGATGACCAGCGAGTTGATGAAATAGCTGGCCAGCCGGCCGGAGCTCGCCGAGGTGCCGAAGACGACCTCGTTGTAGTTCTCCAGGGTCAGGCTGGGGTTGCTGAAGAACTTCCACCAGCCCGTGGTCTTGATGTCCTCCTCGGGCCGCAGCGACGAGACGAACAGCCCGAACGTCGGGATCGTCCAGACGATCGCGATCACGATCGCCACGGCGCTGGCCACGCGGGAGGTCAGCTTGCGGCGGACCCGGGCGGCCATCGTGTCCTCGCCGCCGTGCCCGCTCCTGGGCAGGGGGCCGGTCTCGGCCTTCCTCAGGTTCGCGGCCTGGTTCGTGGCTTTGTTCTTGTCCTCGTTCTTGTCGAGGGAAACGTCGCTCATCGGATCTCCGCTCGCTTCCGCAGCTGCCGGACCTGGTAGGCGACGACCGGCACGACGAGCAGGAACAGCACGACGGCGAGCGCGGCACCGCGCCCCTCACCGCTGGGGTCGTCACTGAGCCGGAAGGCCTGGTTGTACATCTCGAAGGCGAGCACGCTGCTCTTGAAGTTGCCGTTGGTCGACGTCCGGACGATGTCGAAGACCTTCAGCGTGGCGATGGTGATGGTGATGGTGACCACCACGACCGCCGGCCGGATGCTCGGCATCGTGACCTTCCAGAACATCTGCCACGGGTTGGCGCCGTCGAGCTTGGCCGCCTCGACGATCTCGGCCGGGATCGCCTTGATCGCGGCGGACAGGATGACCATCGCGAAGCCCGCCTGGATCCAGATCATCATGACGATCATGTAGAACGTGTTGCTCGGCGAGCTGGTGAGGAACTGCTGGGGTTCCATGCCGAACCACACGAGGATCTGGTTCAGCAGGCCGATCTGCTCCTGGTCCGCCTCGCGGAACGCGTAGATGAACTTCCAGATGATCGTGGCGCCGACGAGCGAGATCGCCATCGGCATGAAGATGAGCGACTTGGCGATGCCCTCGCCGCGGGCCTTGTCGACCAGCACGGCGTAGATCAGGCCGAACGCGGTCGCGAGCAGCGGCACGCACACCACCCAGAACAGGGTGTTGCGCAGCATGATCAGTGTGTCGTCGTTGGTGACGATCCAGCTGTAGTTGTCCAGCCCCACGAACGAGCCGCGGGAGTTGTTGTAGAACGACAGCGTGACCGTGCGGACCAGCGGGTAGAGCAGCCCGACACCGAGCAGGACGAGCGCCGGGCCGAGGAAGCCCAGCATCTGCAGCCGTTCCTTGCCCTTCCCCCATCTGGGCAGGATGTCGAGCACGAACAGCAGGCCGCCGACCACGGCGATGAAGGCGCCGATGAACAGCAGAGCCGGCCAGATCTTGGCGATGTCTTCGGAGAAGTCATATTCCATGGGGGTGTCCTCCGACCGGCCGGCACCGGCGCCGCTGCGCTGGCTTCCGCCTACGCCTGCGAGCGCCGGTGCCGGACCTCAGTTCACTACTTGGGCCAGGTGCTTTCGATGTAGTCCAGCGTCGCCTTGGTGTCCTTGGTGCCGTTGATCCAGTCGGTCATGCCGGTCCAGAAGGACTTCGAGCCGACCGCGGCGGGCATCAGGTCCGAGCCGTCGAACCGGGCCACGGTGGCCGGGTCCTGCAGGATCTTCACCGACAGCTGGTCGATCGTGCCCTTGACCAGGCTGACGTCCAGGTTCTTGTTGGCCGAGATCCAGTCACCGAGCTTGGCCTTGCTGTTGGCCCACTCGGCGGAGGCGAGGTAGGTCTGCACCTTGACGACCTCTTCGCGGTCGGAGAACGCGGAGACGAACTCGCCGGCGACCAGGACGGGCTTGCCCTTGGAGGGGTCCACGGCCGGGAAGTAGAAGGCGAAGACGTCGCCGTCCTCGGCCACGTTCGTGCCCTTCGCCCACTGGTTGGAGTAGAAGTTGGCCTGGCGGTGCAGACCGCACTTCTTGTCCTTGACCGGCAGGCCACCCTCCTGGAACGAGGTGGTCACGATGGTCTTCGGGTTGCCCACGTACTTGGGGTTCTTCAGGATCGACGCGGTCCGCTCGGCGGCCGAGACGATGCGCGGGTCGTTGAACGGGATCGTGTGGTTGACCCACTGGTCGTACACGTCCGGACCCTGGTCGCGCAGGACGATGTCCTCGATCCAGTCGGTGGCCGGCCAGCCGGTCGCGTCACCGGACTCGATGCCCGCGCACCACGCCTTGATGCCGGTCGCAGCGATGTCGTCGGAGAGCTTGATCATCTCATCCCACGTGGTGGGGATCTTGTAGCCCTTCTCCTTGAACAGCTGCGGCGAGTACCACACCAGCGACTTCACGTTCGCGCCCAGCGGCACGCCGTAGACCTTGCCGTTGACGGTGGCGTACTTGGCCCAGTCCTTCGACCAGTTCTTGTCGAGGTTGGCCTTCACCGGCGCGGGCAGCTCCTTGAGCTGGTTCTTCGTCGCGAACGAGGCCAGCAGGCCCGGCTGCGGGAAGACCGCGATGTCCGGCGGCTGACCTCCGTCGGCGCGCACCTTGATCTGGGTCTCGAACTCGCCGGACCCCTCGTAGTCGATCTTGATGTTGGTGCACTCTTCGAACTGCTTCCACGAATCCGTCAGCTTGGTGGCCTCGGCGTCGCGGATCGTCGCATAGATCGAGACGGTCTTCTTCTTGTCGACCTTGTATTGCGCGTAGGGCGCGCACTCGGGCTTGTCGGCGTTGGATGTGCCGGTGTCGCCGGCATCGTCGCCGCAAGCGGCGGCGATGAGTGCCAGCGCGGCCACACCGGCGAGCGCGAACGCCCGACGCCGCCTCGAAAGGACAGCCATGGTTAGCCTCCTTTGGCTAGACCCGGTCCGGGCGAACAGCTCCGCCCACGTACCGGTGTGCTGTGTCCCTCGGATGTAAGCGTTTGCAAGGTCGGTTTGTCGAGCCCTTCGGGACTATTGATCGATAACGAGTTAGCAACACGGTGGACACATTGCCTTTGCCGTCAGTGTTGCTAGCCTCCCCGTGTGGCCGACGTTCCCGTGCCCGTGAGCATGGAGGACGTGGCCCGGCTGGCCGGGGTCTCCACCGCCACCGTGTCACGCACCCTCCGAGGGCTGCCCAACGTCTCCGACGAGACGCGCGACCGCGTGCTGCACGCCGCGGCGTCGCTGTCGTACGTCGTCTCACCGATCGCCTCCCGCCTCGCCAGCGGCCGCACCCACACCGTCGGGGTGATCGTCCCGTACGCCGCCCGCTGGTTCTTCGGGCAGATCGTCGCCGGCGCCGAGTCCGTGCTGCGCGAGCACGACCTCGACCTGCTGCTGTACAACCTCGGCGACGCCGCGGCCAGGCAACGCTTCTTCGGCCAGCTCCCGCTGCGCCGCCGCGTCGACGCCGTCCTCGTGGTCGCCATGCAGTTCAGCGACCCCGAGATCGCCGACCTGCGCAGCCTCGGTGTCCCGATCGTCGCCGTCGGCCACGACGTGCCCGGCGCCGGCTGCGTCCGTATCGACGACGTCGCCGCCGCCTCCTCCGCCGTCCAGCACCTCCTCGGCCTCGGCCACCGCCGCATCGGCATGATCTCCACCTACGCCGACCAGGCGATGTTCCTTCCCGTCGCGCACGAGCGCCGCCGCGCCTACCTCGACACCCTCACCGCCGCCGGCGTGCCCTTCTGCGAAGAGCTCGTCATGTCCGTCCCGCACGGCCTCGACGGCGGCGAACAGGCCATGCGCCGCCTCCTCGCCCTCCCCGACCCACCCACCGCCGTCTTCGCCGAGTCGGACGAACTGGCCTTCGGCGCCCTCTCGGCCCTGCGCCGCACCGGCCGCCACGTCTCGGTCATCGGCTTCGACGACCACGAGCTGAGCGCCCTCCTCGACCTCACCACCGTCCGCCAGCGCGTCTTCGAGCAGGGCGTCCTCGCCGCCGGCATGCTCCGCCGCGCCATGACCGTCAGTGACTGGACCCCCGAAGAGCTCCTCATGCCCACCACCCTCGTCCTACGGGCCTCTACCTGGCCCGTTGCGGTTAGGACTGCACGGACCGGGTAGCTCGCGGGCCGTTGGATTTCCTTCGGGAGTACCTCAGGGGGTTAGTGACATGACCGAGATGCCGGTTACCTGGGAGCAGCCGGACGACGAGCTCGAGGACCTGATCGGCCCCGACACCGACCTGTTGGAACAGGAGCCGGAGCAACCTACACCGACGGACTTCTTCTGGGAGGACGACGAGGAGTAACGCAGCGCACAGGCCGGACGGGGGTATCTCGTTTTTGGGGCGCGCGAAGGGCGTGCTAGAGTTTCCTCCGTTCAGCCAGGCGCCGCTAGCTCAACTGGCAGAGCAGCAGACTCTTAATCTGCGGGTTGTAGGTTCAAGTCCTACGCGGCGTACAGCACCAAAGGCCCAGGCCACGGCACTCCTGCCGGACCTGGGCCTTTCGCATTGCTGAGCCGTGCCGCCACCGGCCCGGCGGCCAGCAGGCCCCGCCACCGCGGCACGCGAACCGGGCCGCGAAGGCCCGGCGCCCGGACGCCGGCCGGCGTGATCCCGACTCCAGGGTGTCACCGCCCTGCGGCGCGCCCGAGCCTCCGCCGGCGAATTCAGGTGAGGCTGTGCGGCCTTCAGCACGAAGCCGGCCACGACGGCCGTGGCCAGTTTCTGTCCACAGTAGACGCCACGGCTCAGGGGGCCGGGGTGAGCTGGGTGGTCAGCAGCGTCTGGAGGGCGGGGGCGGGCATGGGGCGGGCGAAGAGGAAGCCCTGGGCGTAGCCGCAGTCGAGCTCGCGGAGCGCGGCGGCCTGCTCGTCGGTCTCGACGCCCTCGGCGACGGGCTGGAGGTACAGGCTGCGGGCCAGCTCGACCACGGCGCGGAAGAGGGCCTTCTCCTGGCGGTCGGCGACGCGGGAGACGAAGGCGCGGTCGATCTTCAGGACGTCGATGGGGAGGGTGCGCAGGTAGGCCAGGGAGGAGTAGCCGGTGCCGAAGTCGTCGATGGCGATGCGGATGCCGTGGGCGCGGAGGCGGGCGAGGCGGCGGCTGACGGCCTCGGTCTCCTCGACGGTGGCGGTGACCAGGACGGTCTCGGTGATCTCCAGGACCAGGGCGGCGCCGGGCAGGCCGGTGCGCTTGAGGGTGGCGAGGACGTCGTCGGCGAAGGAGGGGGCGCGCAGCTGGCGGCCGGAGACGTTGACGGTGACGGAGATGCCGTGCGTGGCGTGCCAGGCGCGGGCGTCGGTGCAGGCGCGCTCCAGGACCCAGGCGCCGAGCCGGCCGATCAGCCCGGTCTCCTCGGCGACGGGCACGAACCGGGCCGGCGAGACGGCCGTGCCGTCGGGGGTGGTGAAGCGCAGGAGGGCCTCGACGGCGGCGACCCGGCCGGTGTGGATGTCGACGACGGGCTGGTAGTGCACGGCGAAGCCCCCCGTGCCGGCAACTGTGCCGGCGACTGTGCCGTCGACCGCGGCGCGGAGCTGGTCGGCGAGGGCGGCATGCGCGAGGTGGGCGGCGCGCAGCTTCGGGTCGTAGCGCTCGGCACGGTTGCGGCCGGCGTCCTTCGCGGCGTAGAGGGCCAGGTCGGCGTTCTGCAGCGCCTCGCCGGTGCTGGCGGGGGAGCCGGAGTAGACGCCGACGCTGGCGGTGAGACGCAGCTCGCGGCCGTCGACGAGGTACGGGCACGCCAGGTCGGCGACGCACCGGGCGGCGAGGTCGTCGAGGCCGGCCAGGTCGGGGGAGACGACCGCGAACTCGTCGCCGCCGAGCCGGGCGAGCAGGTCGTCGGGGCCGGCGAGGGCGCGCAGCCGGGCGGTCGCCTGCAGCAGCAGCTCGTCGCCGGCGGGGTGGCCGAGGGTGTCGTTGACGTCCTTGAAGCCGTCGAGGTCGACGATGAGCAGCCCGATGCCGGCCTCGGCGGCGATGCCGGCCTGGAGCCGGGTGCGGAACTCCTCCCGGTTGGCCAGGCCGGTCAGCACGTCGTGCTGGGCGCGGAACGCCAGCTCCCGCTGCAGGGAGGTGCGCTCCCGTAGTGCCCGGCCGAGGCGCAGCACCATCAGCACCATGAGCACCGCGGTGAGCGCGGCCGGGACGAGGGCGTGCGACCACGAGCCGGCGCCGCGGTGCAGGGCGATGTCGGCGATGAGGACGGCGGGTCCGAGCACCGCCAGGGCGATGAAGCCGCCGATCGGGGTGGCGCTCTCGTCGGTGGTGCGGGCGCTCCCGCCCACGTCGCGGATGCCGGGGTGCAGGCACGCCGCGGCGAGCAGGAAGCTCCACGTGAGCCATCCGACGGAGGTCACGGAGCTGACGACCGCGCCGCCGCGGCCCCACACGTACATGACGACGTAACAGGCGTCGGTGAGGAGCATCGCCGCGGTCGAGGCGATGAGCAGGCCGGACGCGACACCGGGGCGGACCGCGAACGCGACCCGCAGCAGCATCGACACGACCAGCAGGTCGCAGACGGCGAGGCCGGTGATGCCGGCGGTGGACGCCTGGTCGAGGCCGGCCCGGGACAGCAGCGGATACAGCACGAACGCCCACGCCGGCTGCGCCATGCCGATGAGCGCGATGGCGGCGTCGAGCAGCCGCGTCGAGGACCATGGCCGCAGGCGGCGGGCGAGCAGCCACAGCGCGACGCCGGTCAGCGGGTAGCACAGCAGGTAGCCCGCCTCGGCCTCCGGCGACAGCGCGGGGGCCGCGGTCGTGACGGCGGTCGTGACGGTGGAGGTGCCGACGCCGGCGACCAGCAGCCAGTACACGGCGGCGGGGTCCGGCCGGTGCCGGCGCAGCCCGGCCACGGCGGCGCCGAAGCAGGCGGCCTGCACCGCGACCCAGAACACGCCGAAGCCTTCCGGGTGCGCGGCGGCGGCCACGGCGGACGCCACGGCGGCGCACGTCAAGAACCACAGCCAGATCCTCACGCTTCCATTCAGCAGGATACGGGGTGCGGGCAGGTTGCACCCTTGGGTGCGAATGGCGAGCGAAGCGCTTTCTGCCCTAATTGCGCGGCCTATAGTCCTTTTTGTGGATACCGGCAGGCGTGGCGACCGGACGACCCGCCTGCTCCTGTTTGCGGCCGTCCTGCTGCTCGCCTCCGGCGTGGTCGCCGGTGGCGTGACGGCCTGGAGCTGGTGGGGCCGGGTCCGCGCCGTCCACGCCGCGCAGGAGCGGCTCGCCGCCGAGTGGGCCTCACCGGCCCGGCGGTCCGACGCGGCCGTGGCCGCCGCCGCGGGAGCCGCCGGCCGGCGCCCGCCGGCCCCGATGGCGCTCGCGGGCGAGCCGCGCGGCGATGGCGGTCCGGTGGCGGTGCTGCACGTACCGACGCTGCGGTTGAAGCTCTTCGTGGTCGAAGGGTCCGACGACGCGCACCTCATGCTCGGCCCCGGCCACATCCCCGGCACCGCCGCGTTCGGCGAGACCGGCAACGCGGGCATCGCCGGGCACCGCTACCCGGGCGTCTTCTGGGACCTCGGCGAGCTGGAGGTCAGCGCGCCGGTCGTGGTCGAGACCCGCGACACCTGGCTCGTCTACCGGGTCGTCGAGGCGCGCGTGGTGCGGCCGGAGCAGAGCGAGGTGCTCGCGCCGCCCGCGCCCGGCGCTGGGCCGCTGCTCACCCTCGTCACCTGCGAGCCGAAGCTCAGCACGTCGCGCCGGCTGATCCGGCAGGCCACCCTGGTGCGCCGCGATCCGGTGGACGGTCCACGCCCGGCAGAGCTGCAATACCCTACGTGACGGTCTGCTTACCGTAGCGCCACGAATCTCCTTGACCGGCACCCGAACGTGCCGATTGTCCCTGTGAGTTCGGCCGGTTCCGGGGTGCTTCGCCGGGCCGTGGCCCGACGCGTGGTTTGTCCCGGTGAGGGCTGAAGGGAGCCTGGCCGTGAGCGACTTGGGTGACATCGTTCAGGAGTTTCTCGTCGAGTCACACGAGAACCTGGACCAGCTGGACCGGGACCTGGTGGCGCTCGAAGCGGCACCGGGATCGCGGGAGCTGCTGTCGTCGATCTTCCGCACCATCCACACGATCAAGGGCACCTCGGGCTTCCTGGCGTTCAACCGCCTGGAGAAGGTGACCCACGTCGGCGAGTCGCTCCTGTCCCGCCTCAGGGACGGTGCGCAGGGCATGACGCCGTCGACGACCGACGCGCTGCTGCGGATGGTCGACACGGTCCGCGGGCTGCTGTCGGAGATCGAGGAGCACGGGCAGGAGCTCGAGGGCGACGACTCGGGCGTGATCGCCGCGGTGAACGCCTGTATCACCGACGGGTCGGCGCCCGCTCCCGCTGCCGCCGTTCCCGCTGCCGCCGCTCCCGCTCCCGCCCCCGCTGCCGCCGTCCCCGCGCCTGACGCCGTGCCGCCGGCCGTGTCGGGCACCGTCGTCGACCCGACGCCGGCCGTCGAGGTCGTGGTGGTCGAGCCGGTGGTCGTCGTCGAGGCCGCCCCTGCCCCGACCCCCGCCGCCCCTGCTCCCGCCCCCGCACCGGCTGCCGCTGCTCCCGCGCCCGCCGCGGCCGTGCCCGCTGCTGTGCCCGCCGCCGCGCCTGCCGCCGCGCCGGCGCCCGCTGCCGCCGCGGCGCCGCCGTCCGGGGTGAAGCCGCCGGTGGGGAAGGCCGGCCCGGTCCCGGGTGGGGAAGTCGCGGCCGACGAAGCGGTGTCGAAGCGGAGTGTTGCGGATCAGTCGATCCGGGTGGATGTGGATCTGCTGGACAAGTTGATGAATCTGGTGGGGGAGTTGGTGTTGACCCGGAATCAGTTGATCCGGGCGATCGGTTCGGTGGCGGATCCGGCGATGACGC